>NZ_CP062229.1:4012651-4674368 GCF_024707545.1 Mesorhizobium onobrychidis | reverse complement strand
GAGCATGTCGCGCAAAAGTGCGCAGCGGTTTTGGGACAACGACATGCTCAAAACAGGCACTTAATGCGCATCGCCTGAATCACTTTGATCGCGATTCGCATTATTCGGCCGGAGAATAGGCAAGCCGCCAAGCCGGAGACATTGGACGGCCGGAGACCATTGATGAACAGCGTTACGATTGCCCGCCCGACCATGGTGAAGCCGATCGACCCGATCTGGCGCTCGATCCGCGACGAAGCGATGGAGGCGGTCAACCGCGATCCGCTGCTGGCGGCATTCCTCTATTCGACCATTCTCAACCAGGAAAGCCTGGAGGAAGCGGTCATCCATCGGCTGGCCGAGCGGCTCGCCCATCAGGATATCGGTTCCGATCTCATCCGCCAGACATTCAAGGCGATGGCAGCCGACGACGTGGACTGGTCGTCGACAGTGCGTGTCGACATCCAGGCCTATTACGATCGCGATCCGGCCTGCGACCGCTTCATCATGCCGGTGCTCTATTTCAAAGGCTTTCATGCCATCCAGACCCACCGGCTCGCGCATTGGCTGTGGAACCAGGGCCGCCAGGATTTCGCGCTCTACCTGCAGAGCCGGTCGTCCTCGGTGTTCCAGACCGACATCAATCCGGCCGCCCGCATCGGCAAGGGCATCTTCCTCGACCACGCCACCGGCCTCGTCGTCGGCCAGACGGCGGTGATCGAGGACGACGTGTCGATCCTGCACGGGGTGACGCTGGGCGGCACCGGCAAGGCCGGCGGCGACCGCCATCCAAAAATCCGCTACGGCGTGCTGATCGGCGCCGGCGCCAAGATCCTCGGCAACATCGAAGTCGGCCATTGCTCGAAGATCGCGGCAGGCTCGGTGGTGCTGTCGCCGGTGCCGCACAACAAGACGGTTGCCGGCGTGCCGGCCCGTGTGGTCGGTGAGACCGGCTGCGACCAGCCTTCGCGGCAGATGGACCAGCTTTTGCCGTCGCAGACGATGGACCACGTCGTCAGCTTCGATATCTGATTTCAAGTCCGCGGGCCGGCAACCGAACTCCGTTTGCCGGCTCCGCCGCCTGTCGGTTCTCGCATATCCGGTCGGCTTGCCTTTACATCGCCATTGTCGACGTGCCAGAAGCGCGCTCAAACGAGCAAGACCGACGATCGGAGAAGACTTTTGAAGCCGGACGAAATCAGAAAGCTGGACGCCTATTTCAAGCGCGTCTTCCAGAACCCCAAGCTTGAAGTGAAGGCGCGGCCGCGCAAGGACGATTCGGCCGAGGTCTATGTCGGCGACGAATTCCTCGGCATCGTCTTCAAGGACGAGGACGACGGCGACTATAATTTCTCCATGGCGATCCTCGACATCGATCTGGCCTGAGCTGGGGATTCGCGGTTACCGGCAGGCGCCCGTCATCCCTGGGCGGAGAAGGGGGCTCCGCCGTTGCGAGTTGCCCCCAAAGCGCGTCGCATAATCCCTTCAGACACAATGCGTTAGCGCCCTGTCTTCAGCAAACGCGCAGCCTCGGCGGCGATGGCTGCGTCGAGCGCCTGCCAGTCGCCCAGAAATTCCATGGGAAAGCGGTAGGTGAGGCTGAGATTGTCGCCGACCAGAATGTCGCGTTCGCAGGGCGCCAGCGATTGCGCGGCACTCGGGCCGCTCAGGCAGCGGGCCACAAACGGGGCCTTGCCCCGGCGATTGGCAACCGCCAGCACCTCGTTGAAATAGCCTGATTTTTCGGCGAAGCCGTAGAGCGTCGTGCCGCCCGGGCCGGGCGTGCCGGGCTGGACAATCAGTGCGCTGTAGATCGGCGCGAAGCGCCCGCTCATGTCACGCGACATGACCTGTCGTTCGAACGACAGAAAGATAATCCTCTTGCTCGATCCGGTGTGGTTGAAATCGTCGCGTGCGGCCTCGCTGTAGCCGTCCATCTCGGGATAGCGCAGATAGAGGTCGAACCGCGAGGCGATGCCGTCGCGACGGGCCTGGTCGAAGCGGATGACATTGGCCGGCACGGCGATGACGTTGTTGCCGATCACCACCTCGTGGATTGTCGTGTCGTCGGTGTATCCGGCCATGGCGATCGAGCGGCCAAGCCATTTGCCGCCAAGGCTGATCGCCACCGAAAGCATTGCCAGCCCCGCGAACACGTAGAACACCCGCTTCATCAGCTTGGAATCGACGACGGTGAGTTGCGGACCGTTGGCGGTGGCTGTCTGCTTCATCGCGATCCCCAATTTCGGCCGCCTGTCCCAAGATGTCCCCTGGGGACGTCCTTCTTGGGTGTCCTTAGGCGGCACATGTGGCGCGGCACGGCTCTTGCAACGGCGGCTGTCGAACACGACTGTGCGATTTCATGGTAAATGGAAGGTAAACATGGGTGCGGTCGAACATACACTCTTTGCTTTTATGGTTGGGCTGACGGCGTGCGGCCTGGCTGGATCGGTGATGGAGCTGATTTCAGGCCGCCGGCTTGCCTTCGTCGAGCCCTATGTGTCGCCGGCGCATGTGCTGCGCTCGCTCTTCGCGACGGCCTGCGCCGGGCCCCTGATGTTCGCCAACGAAGCCCTCGACGCCTGGTGGCAAAGCCGCATTTCCGCATCGGCGCTGATCTCTTGCGGTTGCACCGCTACGGTCTGGGCGTTGGCGTTGGGCGTCGTGCTGATCGACATTGCATCCCGAGCGGGCATTCTCCTAGGTTTGGCTGATTTTTCAGCGTGAGACGATTCGGAGGCGAAAAATGCCGCTCTATGCGATCGACGGAAAGGCGCCCGGTTTCGAGGACGCGGACAGCAACTGGATCGCGCCCGACGCGACATTGATCGGCGATGTCAGGGTCGGCCGCAACGCGGGCTTCTGGTTCGGTGTCGTCATCCGCGGCGACAACGAGCCGATCGTTATCGGCGCTGATACCAATGTGCAGGAGCACACGGTCATGCATACCGACGTCGGTTTTCCCCTGACCATCGGGCAAAGCTGCACGATCGGCCACCGGGCCTTGCTGCATGGCTGCACGATCGGCGATAACAGCCTGATCGGCATGGGCGCCATCGTGCTGAACGGCGCAAAAATAGGCAAGAACTCGCTGGTCGGCGCCGGCGCGCTGGTCACCGAAGGCAAGGAATTCCCCGACAATTCGCTGATCATCGGCTCGCCCGCGCGTTTGGTGCGAGTGCTGGACGATGCCGCGGTCGCAAGATTGCGCGATTCGGCCGCGCACTACGTCGCCAACGGCAAACGCTTCAAAGCGGGACTGACGAAGACCTGAGGCCAGCCTTGCTCAAATCTTCGGCTATATGGTTCACCGGCATCGTCGCCCGCCTCACCGTCCATTGGAGCCGCGCCTGGTCATCGCATCGCGCAGCAACGAAGCGCCGGCTTCAAAGCCGGCATTGTCGGCGTCCTCGAGGGCTGTCGCATAGTCGTCGATGCGGGTTTCGAGCGATGGGTCGGCGCCCGCCGCCAACAGCAGGCGGATGGCATCGACGCTACGGATGGCGACCGCATAGTGAAGCGGCGTCCAGTCGTTTACGCCCCGCATGTTGAGGTCTGCGCCTCGATCGATCAGAATTCGGACGATTTCCAGTCTGTCAGCCCGGTCGGTGGAGAGTGCCGCAATGATTGCCGGAAAACCGCCGTGGTGTTGATAGTTCGGGTCCGAGCCCGCATCCAGTAAGATCGAGATGAAAGCGGCGGGGCTCCAATAGATCGCATACTCCAGTGGATGCCCAAGGCCGAGTTCAAAGGGCATCTGCTCGTCGAACCAGCAAGGTGAGCCGCCGAGAGCCACACCGAGGGACTCGAAGTCGCCCGCCTTGAACGCGTCGTCGATGGCCTTGAACAGGCGGTGGCGCTCGCATCGATCTTCCGGGATTTCCAACATCGCAGCGATCCGAAGGTTGAATTGGCTTGGCTGCCATATTGCTCCCATCCGCAGTTGCCTGAAAGCCTTATGGCGGTTCGATTGGAGAGCAGTTCTTGCGGCTGCGTTGTTAGAATCTCATCCGCCTTAGTCTCGTAAGCTGCCGAGAAATCCCCCGGACTGGCGCGCCCAAAGCTGCGAATACAGCCCAATTTTCAAAGCAGCTCGTTATGGGTGCCGAGTTCCACGATGCGGTCAGTTGGTACGTCGATCTTACCGCATCGACATCAAATTCGCCATCAGACCTGCCTTGATGTCGAGTGCGGGTCGAGGGGCCTCCGGATGACCGATGTCGTTCAGCTGATCGGGCGTCAAGTCGGCTAGTGCCCTGCGTCTTGCGGCGGTTCGCCGCCACCCCCTGAAGGCGGCGATCATTATTGCTATGCTTTTCCTGCTAGATCCAAACAGGCGTTTTTTCGACGCGCTGCGGCCGATGCGAGTTTCCGTATGAGCCATTTCTAGTCTCCCATTTCGAGATTTGCGGGCGGGAGCGTGCCACGCGGGTGTTTTTGGGCTGTTCGGCTGAGCGTGAAAAGAAACGGAAAAGCCCGACGAGCTGCCGTTAAATCGGTGTTAAATCCATCTACCGGAATGCTATTCTGCGGCGGCGGTCAAAGTCTGGAGACGGATCTGTGCGCATCAGGTTGCTGGGCGGCCTCGAGGTTACTTCGCCGGAGCTCCGGCCCGTCCGTTTCGCCACGCGCAAGACTTCGCTGCTTTTTGCTGCCCTGGTGCTGGCGGGCCGTCGGGGCCATCGTCGCGAGCAGCTTTCCGAAGCCTTTTGGCCGGGACGAAGCAATGGCCAGGCCCGCAATAGTTTGCGGCAAGCGCTGGTCGACATCCGGCGCTGGTTCCCGACCAGCAAGGATGCCTCCGTCTACATCGACGGCGATCAGGAAGCCGTCGCGCTGATTACCGGCCCGGATGACGCGGACATTTCGATCTTCGACCGGAAACTGGAGGAGGGCCGAGCGACCGATCTCGCCTTCGCCGCGGACCTCTACCGCGGTGGGGTGCTCGTAGGGGAAGCCATTCCTGAGGAACTGGATGAGTGGTTTGGACCCTATCTGAACAGGTATCAGCGCAAGGCGCTGCAGTTGGTGGATCGGCTGAGCCTCGCGCTGCCCATACCCGGCTCTGCGGAAGAGGCAGCCTGCGAAGGACTGGCGGAGAGACTGCTCGCCTCAGACCCTACCGCGGAGGCAGCCCATCGGGCGCTGATCCGGATCCATGCTCATCGCGGTCACGAAAACGCCGCCTTGCGCCAGTTCGAGCTCTGTCGGACGGCCCTGAAAAAGCAGCTGGATGCGCAGCCCGAGGCGCAGACAAGCTCACTGGCGGCTTCTTTGCAGTCCCGCGAACGAACTGGACATCAGCGACCCGGACTAAGCTCTGGCGTCGCGGCGCCGGCGCGGGTGCTGTCAGTCCCGACGAGACACGACGATCAGCCATCAATTGCGGTGCTGCCGTTTCAGAATCTAAGCGGTGATATCGAGCAGGAATATTTTGCCGACGGAATGGTGGAAGACATCGTCACCGCCCTGGCTCACTTCCGCCACCTGTTCGTGGTCGCACGGAATTCGAGCTTCACCTACAAGGGACGGTCCATAGACATAAAGCAGGTCGGGCGTGAGCTGGGCGTGCGCTATGTGGTCGAGGGAAGTGTGCGCCGGGCGGGTGACCGCCTGCGCATCGCCGGGCAGCTCATCGACACCTCGACGGGGGCCTACCTCTGGGCCGATCGTTTTGACGGAACGCCCGCCGAAGTGTTCGATCTGCAGGACCAGGTCGCCTCGAGCATAGTCGGCGCAATCACCCCGAAGGTGGAGGAGGCTGAGATCGAGCGTGCCAAGCGCAAGCCGACGGAAAGCCTCGACGCCTACGACTATTATCTGCGCGGGTTGGCGTCCCACGACCGAGCGGTCAACACCAAGGAAACCATGGATGACGCTCTGCGGTTCTTCATGAAGGCGATCGGCTGTGACCCGGTGTTCGCTGCCGCCTATGCCCGGGCGGCGCGCTGCTATGCGGCGCGAAAGAGCAACCGCTGGATGATCGATCGCTTAGAAGAGACTGCCGAGGCGACCCGACTGGCAAAGAGAGCGATCGAACTTGGATGGGACGATGCAATTGCCCTTTCGTACGGCGGATACGTGCTCGGCTATGTAGGCGGCGATGTGGAGGAAAGCGCGGCTTGCATCGAACGTGCGCTTGGCCTGAACCCGAACTTGGCTGCGGCGTGGGGTTACAGCGCCTGGGTTCAAGCGTGCTTAGGTGAGCCGGAGAAAGCCGTCGAGCGCGCCGCGCAGGCAATGCGCCTCAGTCCGTTCGATCCTCGCTTTTTTGTTTGGGAATTTTGCACCGCGCTCGCTCACTTTTGTGCCGGGCGCTACAACGATGCTGCTGAGTGGGCGAAAAGGTCTTTGCGCTCGCAACCAAACTACGCGAGTGCGACGCGTGTGGCGACGGCAAGTTACGTCTTGGCCGGTCGGCTTTCGGAAGCCGAGAAGATGATGGCTCGCCTGCGCGAACTCGATCCTACGTTGCGGCTTTCGAATCTCGCCGAGGTGCTGCCGCCGTTTTATCGAACGGATGATCGCAGCAGATATATCGAAGGCCTTCGCAAGGCGGGCCTGCCGGACTAACGCGGTATCACCGTGAAGCGAGGCATGTCGGCTTCACCGACGCATACTGGATTTCGAAAACCTAGCGTAGCCGGATGCTTATTCAGCCGCAGTGGCGGCGGCGCGGTTGCTGGGCACGCGTCACGTAGCCACGTTGGCTAGACTAGAAGAACTCACGCGCCGCCCGCGCATCCTGGCTGTCGTCGAGCTTACCGACAAGCTCGCCGTGAGGCGCGATAAATTCACGCGCTTTCTCGACGTCTCCAAGGCTTCGAAGACAGCGAGCGAGTTCCACAGCGATACGCAGTTGGCCAATCGCGGAACGCTGCAAGGTAGCGACGTTCGCAGCCTTGTGGAGCATCTTCTCGATCTCGTCAGGTCCGCCACCGCTCTTTTCGCGGATACAGGCTTCGATCCTAAGTACTTCGGCGAGCTGGAAATAGGTTCCGTTGTAGCGGCCGAGCTCGAGGGCAGCTTCAACCGACTTGCGAGCGCTGTCCAGCCTGCCGCTGTCGCCCAGCGCTTCGGCGTAAAGGCCTATCAGATAGGGCAGCCCCATTTCAGCGCCGGTCCGGCGAATGGCAGATATAGCTTCCTCCATGCCGCGCAGGCCGGCCCCCCGTTCCCCAAGCCGGAATTGCCCCCATCCAACCTGGAACGCGGCTTGGCCGACAAGGAGCGGCAACTGGAACTTCTCTGCTATCTGCAACTCGCTTTCTGCCGCCCGAAGCGCGGCCTCAGGCTCCCCCGCGAACATATGGAGGTAGCTGGTCCCCCAATACGCAAGCGCCATGCTCAGCGGATGCTCGAAACGTCCGGCGAGCCCGGTTGCGTCTTCGCACCGTAGCCTTGCCTTATCCGGCTCGCCGGCCAGCCAGGCTGACAATCCCGAGAAGCAGCGGCAGCAGACGCCCGGGTCATGACCGGAGTACTTGTACGTCAGATAATGATCGCGGTCGGGGTCGTAGAGGCCGATGGCGCGTTCCGCATGGTTCTGGGCCGCCGCGGTCTCCCCAAGGAAGAAATTGTTTGTCCAGAACATGTGCTCGGTCTCGATCGCGAGACCGGGATCGCTGTCGTCCTTAGCCATGCCAGCCCATCGGCAGGCCAGTTCCTGCGCCGCTGCCGGCTTACCGCTAAGCATGTAGTATTGGGCTCTCCCGCGCAGCGCCGTGAACAGACGCGCCTGGTCGCCGATCTTACCGCAAAGTTCCTCGGCGCGCTCGAACGCGGCGAGCACTTCGGTCGCACCCCAGCCACGAGCCGCCATGAGGGCCACGCCCCTCGCGAGCTGGAACTCGATCTCTTGCTCATCGGCGTCGGCGACATCGTTGCTCCTCAGCAGCCTGACCCCAAGGTCCAGCTGCTCAAGTGCACTGACGTGCGCCGACCGCCTGATCGCCTTGCGAGCCGAGATCAGAAGATAGCCGACGGCTTCGACCCAGAGGTGAGCCTGTTGCGCGTGTCTGGCCAGGCGTTCGCTGTGCTCCTCAAGCCGGTCCGCGTAATGGGCCTTCAATTCGGCAAGCGCAGTCCTGTGGAGCTCAATGAGCGCCGACGATACGATACGTCCTGACACAGCAGTTCGGATGAGGACGTGCTTGAAGCGGACGAAAGCCTCGGGAAAAACCTGAAGCTCCACTAGGAGATCGGCCTTCTTCAAATTCTGGAGGGCGGCATCGAAGCGCAGGCTCGACAGAGTCGCCATCCTTCGTAGCAAGGGCACCGGAATCTCTCCGCCGAAGATCGAGGCGACCTCGGCTACCCGCTTCGAATCCTTGTCGAGACGTTCGAAGCGAGCGTCGACGATCGTCTGAATACTCGCCGAAACGACGATCTCGTCGACCTCGCCAGAAGGCCGGTAGCGGCCTGGCTGCCCTTCCAGCTTGCCGGTCTCGGCGAGAGCGCGGACGGTCTCTTCCAGGAACAATGCATTGCCTTTGCACGCATCCCCGACTGCACCGCGGAGCTGCGCCAGCTCAGGGTCCCTGCCAACCAGGTAGTCAAGAAATGCTGCTGCTTCGGCCGTATTGAACGCCGGCAGGCGGATTTCGGAAGGTCCTGCAGCGGCGAAGGCACCGCGATCGTATTCGGGTCGACAGGTCAGGATAAGCAGGCAGCGGACAGTGGGCAGTGCCTGCGCCAGCCGCACCAGGACCCCCTCACTCTCGGCGTCTATCCAATGAAGGTCCTCGACCAGGAGAACGACGGGCTTCCTGCGGCCAAGGAAGAGCAGAAGCCCAACCGCTGCTTCCTGCATGCGCCGG
The DNA here is from genome assembly GCF_024707545.1 of Mesorhizobium onobrychidis. NCBI lineage: Bacteria > Pseudomonadati > Pseudomonadota > Alphaproteobacteria > Hyphomicrobiales > Phyllobacteriaceae > Mesorhizobium > Mesorhizobium onobrychidis. The sequence continues at coordinate 4,665,570 of NZ_CP062229.1, read as the reverse complement.
GATCGCTCCTGGCCAGAAATGATAGCCCAGTTCGGATCCTGAACGGGCAGTTCCATGACTGCCATGATCGGATCGAGGAGCCGCTCATCGAAGCCTTGCGCGCTTTGCGCGGCCAGTACCTTTTCGATTGCGATTGGCGGCGCTTCGGTGTCGCCCACGCCGAACAGGGTTTGCAGCAGCTTCCGAATTACGACGAAGCCGCTGCGCAGGTCCGTTTCGAGCGCGCCGACCTCCAGATTCTCAGCATCATCGTGAGGGATGGCCCCAACGAATTCATGCGTGACACGCGACTTGCCGTGACCGGGATCGCCGACCACGAAAATCGTCTGACCTTCGCCGTCGAATACGTCATGCCAGGCCTTGTTCAGAATCTGCAGCTGCATCTCGCGGCCGACGAACGGCGACAGCTGCGTTTCGGCGCGCAACTGCCAGCGCGAGCGGCCCCGCCTGATCTCGATCACTTCAAAGAGCCGCTGGTTCTTCGGGTATTCCGACAGAAGTGGCGCTGCCAGCGCTTCCATACTGACGAAGCCGCCAGCCGATGCCCGGGTCCTGGCGGTTGCCACCACGAGATCGCGCCCCAACGCCTGGCTCAGCGTATGGGCCACGGACACCGGCCCGCCGCGCACCTCCAAAGCCCCGTCACGTGCCGGGCTGACGATCACGACGCCTGTGTCCAGGGCAGCACGAACGCCGGTCATCCAATCGCCATGGCGCAGCGCGAGCTCGCGCAGCGCGAGTGCGGTCCGGCAGGCAAGTGCAGCATGTCCTTCGAGCGGCTCAGGCGCGCCAAACGACGCGACGAGCTCGTTCTCGGAAATCGTCAGAACCGTTCCTCCGTTGTCGCGCACGAGTGCGGTGGCCTGCATGAGGAAGGGATCGACCCGCTCCAGCGCGACATCGGGAGGCAGGTTCTCCATCACCGGTTCGGCGTATTGGAAATCGGCGCACAGGATCGTTGCCTGTCGCCGGGTCCTCGGGTCGACCGCAACGACCGTTTGCGCCTGAAGCGCCTCGTTGGCAAATGCCGACGCCTCGAGAATGAAGTTGCGGAACGCGGGTTCCTCGGCAAGAAGGATGTGATTGGCGCTTTCCAGTTCGACGAAGCGGGCACCAGTTATCGATCTGGCGAGCTCCAAACCTTCCGAGAAAGGCGCGACCCGGTCGCCGTTGGCATGCAGGACGAGCGCTGGCACATGCAGCCGTTCAAGCGATCGCGATATGTCAATGTCGGCAAAGACATAGCTCAACCGCATCGCGTTTTCCGGCGTGAGTGTCCGGCGCTGCAGCTCATTGAACCAATCCATCTGCACGCGATTGGCGCCCGGTATAAACAGGTTGGTGAACATTTGGCGGAACAATGGGTCATCCTGACCCCAGCCCTGGCGCATCAACGCCGAGATTGCTTCGCGTCTGACGATCTCCGCCGCATTTCCGCGCGCTCGCCATCCACGAACATATCCCCCCCAAATCAAGAGACCCGCGACCTTCTCGGGATGGCGAATGGCGTATTCGACCGAGAGAGCACAGCCTTGCGATATTCCAAGGAGGACGAAACGGTCGAGGCCCACGGCCTCTACGACGCATTCGAGATCGTCGACGAATGCATCGAAAGACACATCCTCACAGACTGTGTCGGAAAGGCCGTTCAGGCGCCCGTCGTAGCGTACAAGCGTGAAGCCGCTGGACAGGCCGTCGATCCAATGTCCCCAAACCGGGCTTTCCCAATCGAAGTCGAGATGGGACATCCAGTGCGAGGCACGCACGATCGCTGGCCCGGATCCGCTGATGACATAGGCGATCCGGGTGCCATCGCGGGCATTGACGTAGCGTATCTGCTGCTTACCTGACGAAACCTTCGTCGAAGGCGACGGGACGGGTTCGGGCACAGGCCCCGTCAGCGGAGGTTCGGGGGCCGGCCGGCTAACAGGTCCAGCCGTCGTGCCACTTCGGATCGGGGCAGCGGCGACGGTCAGTCGAGCCTGATCGTTAATGCGGGCGATCTCGTCTGCTAGATCATTGTCCGGAAGAAGTGACTGTAGCGTGTGCAGGTGGGGAAGCGCCCGCTCAGGCTCGTCGCCCAGGCGATCGATCAGGGCGCGTAGCGCCTTCAGGTGCAGAATCTCGGTCTCGTTCGAACAATAGACGCGCCAAGCCTCGAACGCCTGGCAGCGCGGCAGATAGAGGTCCGACAAGAACGGGCCGGCGAAAGCCGCAGCGATCGCTTCCAGACGCTCTGTAGGCAGCGAACCAACCGCATCGGCCGACAGGCCCCTGATCAGATCGTAGTCGAGCCAGATCGATCCCGGCTTCAGTTGGACCACGTTGCGATCGGCCGCAAGCCGGGTCTCGCCGTCGGCGTTTAAGATCTGGCGCAGCTTCGAAAGGCTCCAACGCAGCGCGCCCCGAGGATCATCAGGGACGTCCCAGAACATCTCACAAAGCCACTCGCGGCGCTGCTGCTTTTGCTGCACGGCCAGATAGGCGAGTAACGCCCGCGTCTTGCGCGATTGCGTTAGGGCCACAGGCTCGCCGTCACGGCGAACCGTGAGGTCGCCAAAGACCCTTACTTCGAAGGCCGAGCTCAATCCGGTTGTCCTAACCGTATGGTCGGCCTTACATTAGCGACGAAGCATTTGGGTTCGCAACACCCAAACCGATGGCGGACGTGTCTCCACGCCCGCCATCGCATTTGACCCGTACTCCGTCACCGGACCTCAGCCCTGCGAGCGATCTCGCAAAGGCGTCTGAAGTTAACCACCCGGTCGAGGTGCTCCCGGACTGCCTCGAGCGGCGGACCTTTGCGGATGTCTTTCCACAGAGTGGATGTCGGGGTTGCATAGATACCGAATGAGATGTTCATAAAGTTGGCTCCTTGGTTTGCAGCGGACCATTCCGCTAAGTTCCTCGAACATGCGTTCTGCCCGTTGGAGACAGCGTGTGGGAGAGCATGGAAATGCGGAGCCGCCCGGCAGCCTATGGCGGCTAATCGAGCGGCACAGTGTAGGTTGTTGCCGTGCCGGACAGGCAAATCTCGCCTGCCGAGTTTGCGACGGTGGTTGACAGCGTGCAGATCGGCTTGTCTTCCCGCACGCTAAGCACCTCCGCGCGTGCGACGATCTCCTCGCCGATACCGACGGCCTTGAGGAACTTCCACTCGACGCCAAGAAAGACGCTGCCGGGTCCCGGTAAGTCCTCGGCCACCACAGCATTGAGAAGGCCGGAAGTGACACCGCCCTGAACTATGAGACGGCCGAATACGGTTCGGGCGGATAGGACATCATCGTAGTGGAGTGGGTTTCTGTCGCCGGTCATGTCGCTGAACGCAATGATGTCGCTAGCCCGAGTGATGCGCCTTCGCTCTGCACTGGCCCCGACTTCCGGTTGTCCGAACCGGACTCCGGACCATCCGGATCGTATGGTCGTTTGCATAGCCTTGCTCCTTGTTTTGTGTTTCAGATTGCCTCTAGCTGCGACGTCACTAGCCCTTGCGGGAGAGGCGGAACCTCGCGATCGCGCGCCGCCCGGGCCAAGAGCACAGCGACTTCGGATTTCATCGCCTCGCTGAAGCGCTTGTGGCGTTCAGGTAGCTCTTCGAGGGACCAGTCGAAGGCACTGATGGCGTCCGTGGTCTCAAGGATGGGTAGCGCGAGGCTGTCGCGTACTTCCTGGAACTCCCGCAATGCGGACTCGCGACAGGAAAGTATTGCCGTCGCGGCCCCTTCGGCATCACGCAGGGCGTCGGAAATACCATGCGAGGTCAGCGGATCGCGGAAGAAGCCGGCATCGCCGACCAGCATCCAGCCAGGGCCGTATGCCTGCCGCAATCGGCCGGGCGTGCCGCGGAAGGCCTTCAGACGTTCGCCACCATTGCCGAAGACCCGCGATCCCAATCCGGGTGCCAGCGCTGCCAGGGCAAGCTGTGCGGCGGAAAGATCGAAACGGAACTCCGCGTCAAACCGCTCGGTCGGAACGGATGCGACGATACAGGCAAGCCCGTCATTCGTCGGTATCACGCCGCCGGATAAGTTCCGGCCGAAATACCAGTGGTATCCCGAGAACGCCGGCGCGGGGGCGTAGCCGAAGACATGTGCCACCGAGCACCGCCCCTGCACCAGCGTCCGTGCCTCGACCTTGCGAGCGATAAACGAGCCGAGCCCGTCTGCTCCAACCACGATATCGGCGCTTATCTCGCGAGTTTGGCCGCCGGCGTCTCTCAATGTGACGCCGCGAACACGGCGATGTGCGTCGAACATGAGATCATGGACCGGAGTGTCGTGCATAATCGTGGCTCCAGCGGCTCGTGCTGCATCGACCAACATGCGATCAAGCACCGTGCGGCGTGGAGCGATCAGGCCCGGAATATCTGGCTCGGGCCGAATGGGCACCGTGACCTCCTGCTCGCCATAGTGAAAAGTGGTAGACCTGATCACCGGCGCACCGCTTTGGATCAACGGTTGGAGCAGGCCCCAACGCGAAAGCTGCATGACGGCTGGTCGCATCAGCGCGTGTGTAGACAGCGTGTCAGATCCATAGGACTGGCGGTCGACTGCCAGCACCCGCAATCCTGCCCGGGAGAGCAGCATTGCCGTCGAGGCTCCGGCGCAGCGCGCGCCGACGATGATGGCGTCGTAGTGAGAATGTGCGGGGACGACATTGGAAAGCATCGGAATGTCCTTATGCTGCCTTGAGGCCGCTCTGACCGAGATAGTGTGAGACATGGTCGGCGATCGCTTGCGCGTCCGGCCCAACGCCTCCAATGAAATTGGAATCGCGCTTGCGCAGAAAGCGAAAGCCAAGCGCATAGAGGCCGGCGACGGTCGTTATCCCGCCCTTGTGGGCCAGTTCGCCATCGGCGGTGATGACGGGCAGTTTCAGCCATGAAAACGAGCGGCTGTAGCCGGTCGCCCATATGATGGTGCCGATGTCGTCGTTCGCGAACGACAGGCGCTTGAGGCAATTCGTCGGCACCTCGATAGGGGCGGGGGCGCCGGCCATGGATTTGTGACCCGCGAACTGGTCGACCTGGCGAAGGAGCCGGTCCTGCTTGGCGTCCGCCGCCGTGATGCTATCTTTGAGATCATCGGCAAAGCCAATTGTCCCGTTCGAGATGCCTTTCAACCGCCCGGTGAGTTCGACTCCGATGCCCTGAAGGGTCGCCAGATCGACATTGGAGCGATCCGCCCGACCGGCAAGTTGAAGTGAAGGCTGTCGTCTGGCGCTGTCGGGATCTGTCAAATCGTCCAGCCGCTGGGACATGAATCCCATATGGTAGAGCCACCAGAAGATATCCTTGTCTCGCCAGATGCGCGGCAAACGCGTGTGCTTGCCGACGGACAGGATTACGCGTCTGCCACTGCGTCGCAGCTCGTCGGCAATCTGGACGCCCGACGACGATGCGCCGACAACCAGCACGCCGCCCGACGCAAGCTGGTCGGGACTTCGGTACTGCGAAGCGTGGATGCTGACCGGTTGGTCCGCGCTGGTATGCAGCGGGAAGGGCATGCTCGGCACGTCGCAATGACCGGTGGCCACAACGACGACTTTCGCCGACCAGTCGCCGGCAGTCGTCCGCAGCCTGAAGCCTTGCCCATCCTGTTCGCACGACAAGACATCGACGTACGAGCGCACAGGCGCTTGCGATCGATGGGCATAGCCAACCAGGGTTTCCACAAACGCGTCGCGGCTCATGTAGCCGTCGGGTTCGGAGCCACAATATGGGGAGCCTGGCAGCGCGTTCAGCCAATTGGGCGTCAAAAGGCGGAGCGAACGCCATGTCGAGGACCGCCACCGTTCGCCAATGCGCCCGCGTTCCAGAACGACATGCGAGATCCCGCGTTTTCGAAGGCAATGGCTCAAGGCGATGCCCGCCTGGCCAGCGCCGACGATGACAACGTCAGCCTGTTCCATATTGTTTCCATCAGTTTTGGAGGGCGACGGTTCAGACACCCGTCCGAACCGCCTTTCCGGGTGGATCACTGGATGGTTTTGACACCGACCGAAACGGAAACACCGTTCGTCAGCACGTCGAAGACCGCGGACCGTGCCCGTGCCTGCTCGACCAGTTGCTGGAGCTTCTCGGACGGCGCATCGCCCTCGATTTCGAACGCCACCGTGATGTTCTGAAAGCCGTTTCGGACCTCGTCGGAAATCCCGAGGATGCCGCGCAGATCGATGTCGCCATCGACCGAGCACTGCACCTTGGTCAGCTTGATGCCGCGAGCCGCGGCGATGTTGGCGACGCCCGCCATCAGGCAGCTGGCGAGCGCATGCAGCAGCCATTCGACCGGGGTGGGGCCGTGATCGGCGCCGCACAGCACGGCCGGGTGGTCGCTGTCGGCGTAATAGGCTTTGGCATGCTTCTGTTCCTGGCCGGCGCCGTGGAAGCCGAGCATGACGCTCTTGCTGTGGGTGCCTTCGACCCACTCGTTGTGGGCGCGGAACTGGAACTTGGCCAGTTCAGGCTGGCCGGCGACAAAGTTGATCGTTGCCAGAAGGTTCGGCGTGTCGACGCCGTTCAACGGTGGCCTTGAGGCCTTGGTGGTGTGTTGCATCGTCTTCTCCAAGTGAATAGTGCGGCGAATTTGCCGGACCGCTTCCTTGTGACGGCGCTGCGTTTGAACGAGGGTGGTTGCGTTCGTGGAATTTGCCATGGAATTGCTTGATCCACATGCTTCCACGCTACGAAACGATCTGCGAGACGTGGGCCTTGTTCAAAGCGCCAAAACCCCGGCGAGGTGATCGCCAGGGACTGCGCGGTTGAGTAATTCTTGTGTTGAAGGCCTGGCCCGACTTCGGGGCAACCTCTCGCGCCCGTCGAGCCGAGCCTGTTCAGCAGGCCGGGTCAATGTGGATCAGCATCATTTCGCGTTCAAGCGACCGCGTTGAGCGCTGTTGGCAATTGTAAACCGCATGGACGTGACGTGATCGATCTCCGAGCGGCCGATGCCCATGTCGTTGAGCAGATAGTCGGGCATTGAATGTAGCGCGACTCGCGACGCGACCATTCGCGCCGTCGATTAGAGGAGGTTGCGATAAGACCAGGGGAGTGAGCGTTTGAGCCTCCGTCGAATTATGGTCGAATTCGAGGGAATGGATCCGTTAAACTGCGTATGCAACCACGGGAATCGACAGCCACTGTCAATCCCGGCCGCCGGGCTGGGCCACGGGCGCGTTTGGTTTCAAAGCGTGAACATCGCTAACTTAAGTGCCGATTGTTCCGGCATCGGATGCCTCACGCTGCGAGCTGATCCTCGCGGGCAGCCGCGATCATCACACTTGCGAGCAACGCATAGGCTGCCTCCCAAGCCTCGCGGACCGCCGGCGTGAAGGCCGTGCCGAGGCCGGCCGCCATCGTGTCGATAAGCGCTTGCCCGACGATCGGGTAATGATGCTCCTTGAAACCGCAGGCCACATGACGCTTGGCGAGCTCGCGTACGGTCGGAAGGACGGTGTTGGCACGATCCAGTCCGCGCACGACGGAGCCCAGGCTCGCCATCAGCTCTGCGCCTTGCTTGGGCATGTCGCTCGCCAGAAACAGTGCGCGAAGATCCGAGTCGATCGCGAACAGGCGTTCATAGAACAGAGCCGCGGCTGCCACGCGTATCGGGAGGACCTCGTGGAAACTATCCTGGACAAGTCGAATCTGGTCGGGTGTCATTGGCGACGCTCCTGCGCTCCTGGCCTGCGTGCGGCTCGACCATCCGCCCAAAACGTTTCGCATGCATGTCGCCCGGCGCGTCGATGTGTTTCAGTTGTGTCTCAATTGGGGTTCGGTTTGCGCTCAGTTGTATTCAGATTCCTTCTGTCCTGACGGTGCCCGGAAACCTCTCAATGAGACCAAGCGTCTAGGAAACATTCCCGAACAGTCCTCTGATCACAGATCACTCGAATTTTCATCGCCCGGTAGCTCACGGCCGAAGCTTATTGCGCCGCTGAATTTGTCGCAATCGGACCAATGTCCGCACCGGTCGTCTCCCGCCATTCCCAACGCGCAAGTCGGATCGTCATCACCAGAAGTCCAGTACCGCTTGAAAAGGTGGAGCCGGCCCGGGGACGGGGCCGGCTCCTAAAACCCGGTCGTTGGGGACGGGGAGTGTGGGGTCTCGACCGGGTTTTTGCGTCGCGTCCTTAGCGGACGCTGGCGACCGCGTCGGAGCGGCCGTCGTTGATCGTTACCCAAGCGCCCGAATTCTGGCTCGATTGGCGCTTCAGGTAGGTGTACTCGGTGGCGGTCCAGGACAGCACCCTGGTTTCGAGATTGTCGAGGATGAACTCTCCGAGGCTGGTGCGCACGGTCAGCACCGCGTGACCGTCTCCGTTCGGCTGGCGCGCAACCGTCATCAGCAGGTCGCCGGCCGGAACGCCGATGTTCATCAACGCGCGGCGCTTTTCCAGCGCATAGTCCTCGCAGTCGCCGAAGCCGCTGTTGGGATAGGACCAGATTTCTTCCTTGCCCGACAGTTCCATATCGGTGCGTGGCGCGATCTTGCTGTTGATGGAATTGTTGATGCTCACGATCTTCGCCCACAGCTTGCGGGTCAGCTCGATCGGCGCCCGCTTCGGCGTCCGCTGATTGCATTCCTGCGGAATCTTCTGGCAGAACTCGTAATGGCCGACCGGCTGTGTGGTGCGGCTGCCGGTGTGCATGAAGGTAGGTCCCGCTGCATACGCTGTTCCCCAGGCGGTAAGCTGCGTCGCCATTGCCAAGAGCAACAGCTTGCCCCTCGTCTTCTTCATCGTCCAGTCTCCCCGTTTGAGGAGACAATGACACGATTGGATTTATTCGACGCAAAGGCTCGAAGTAGACATTAAGTAAAACGCCTATAGAATAAACATAAAATTTGAATCATTTCAGTATAAAATTGTTGAGGCGTTTTTCGCGGGGATCGCATCGGCGCGGCGCGGCGCCTTGGCGCGGCATCGGTTGGCAGCCCGCGACGGCCGGCGCGGGTCAACAAAAAAACCGGCCGAAATGGGCCGGTCGATTGCGGTAATGTGCGCGCTGTTTGTCAGGTGCCGGATGCGTTGAATTCGGAATCGAGTGTTTCGGGCCGCTGGATGACCGCGAACTCGATGGCGACGCCGTCCTCGAAATGGCGCACCACCTGGCCGCGCATGGTGCCGAGCATGACCTGGATGCCGATCGCCGGCTTGACGTCGATCTCGACCGCGGCGCCCGAAAGCGACAGATCGATGATGCGGCACTGGTACTGGCGCCCGTCACTGAGCTGAAGCACGCTGGTCGGATTGCGCGGCGCCACGCGTTCGTGACGACGGTCTTCCGGCAGGTCGAGCTCGTGCTTGTTGGCAAGCCAGGTCAATTGCGCGGCAAGCTTGTCCTTCTTGCGTTCCGACGCGATGACCGTCATCGCGAAACCGTCCTGCAAAATGCGGGTGACGACGCCCTCGATGCGGCCGATGTGATCGATATAGGCGATGACTTTCTCGCCCGGCATGCCGATGCGCTCGGTGCGAAGCGCTACATTGCCCGGCGACATGTCGACCACCTGGCACGGATGTTCGGTGCGATCCTCCAGCATGAAGCGTCCGTAGATCTTCACGCGGACGCGCTGAAAGTTACGCCTTTCAGCTCGGGACGGCGCGGTGTCGACCGCCGCTGACCTCATGACTGCCTACACCCCGTTTGGCATTCCGCGCGTTGATGCGAGGAATTTCGTCGGAAAGCTACAGCAAAGCAGGTTAACAAAGGGGAAAGCCTGACCCCGCTACTTTAGCGTTCTGGACTATTCACCGCGCCCGCCGTCGAACACGACCAGATGGCGGATGCGGCGCGCCTGGCCGAGCGCCGAAATCGTCTGGGGCGGATCGAGTTCCGACGGGACAAGCGAAGGAACGTCGATGGCCGGCCGGTTCCTGGGGAATTTCGGTTCCTTCTCCGGATCGACGACACGGATTGAATCGATCAGGGCGTCGGCGATCGGATCCGCGCCCAGCCAGAAGGGTTTTTCAGCAGCGCTTATCACGCCGAGGCAGCGCGGATTTTCGACGCCGCCGTCGAGCGGCAGGGCGAGCAGCTCGAACTTGCTGGAGCGGTCGGTGCGGCTGAAACCTTCATAGGTGATGAGCACCACGGATTTCTGATCGAAGACGCCGTGGATCAGTTTTGAGACAAGCCGCTGGTCCTTCTCGCGCCATAGCGAGGGAAAGGAAAACCCCTTGAGCTCACGGCCATAGACCGCGCACAGCCTGGTGCCGGCGAGCCGGAATACCGCTTCGCCGCGCGTATCCTTTTCCAGGATGAAGGTGTCGGCCAGCAGCGACTTGATGTCGGCTGGCTCGACTTCCGAACGCTTCGGGGCAGGGCGCCCGTCACGCAGCCGGTTCCAATAATGGAACAGCGTGATCGATCCGATCTGGTTCATGCTATGCTGCTCCGCGCAATCTGTCGTCTGATGTCCCATCGGTGAACAGAAGGGCGCCCTCCGAGGACCTACATGCGTTGCGGAGCAGGATGCGTGCCAGCATCGTTAACACTTGTTCACGGGTCGGGGTCGTTAAGGTTAACAAGTGGTTTACGTTGCGCCCCGCCCACGCCCGTGGCACGCTAAAACCACTTCAGAAGCGGTCGTTTCGCAGCGATCGGCAGCAGTTCAGTCAAGAGTTTGGGGGAGCATGGGGGCTCGACCAGCCGTTCAAGGGCAACCTTGGACGGCTTCTTTTTGATTCGCGCCAATTTTGATTCGCCCCAGTTTGATTTGCGTGGGGCGATTCGCCCCTTTGTGAATCGGGTGACCGTGATCTACATGCTCGCGAAGTCGAATCCAGCGACTGAGTGCGAGCCATATGAGCGAACCAGCAAGCCCATCGGAAATCGAACAGGGCGAGGGCGGACCTGTCGGCCGCGAGCCGGAGCCGCGCCGCGAGCCGGTATTCAACATGCCGCCCGTTGTGCTGGCACTGATCGGCATCTGCGTCGGCCTCTATCTCATGCAGGAGTACGTGCTTAGCCAAAGCCAGCTGCTGACATTGTTGTACGATGCGGCCTTCATTCCCGTTCTTTATACTGGCCAATATGGCTTCGACTGGTTCCTGTTTTCCCGGCCCTTCACCTATGCCTTCCTGCATGGCGGCTTTGCTCATCTTGCCGTCAACATGGTGTGGCTGGCGGCTTTCGGCTCACCGCTGGCGAACCGCTTCGGCGCGCTTCGTTTCAGCCTGTTCTTCGCGGCGACGGGGCTGGCGGCGGTGGTGCTGTTCTGGGCCGTGCATCCGCTCGGCGAGGCGCCGCTGGTCGGCGCATCGGGGGCGATTTCCGGCATGATGGGCGCCGCCGCCCGCTTTGGCTTCCGCACTGACCGCTCGTCCGGCAAAGCCGCCTTCGCCGGCGCGCCGCTGCCGATGGCGGCGGTGTTCCGCTCGCGCGGCGTTGTGACTTTTCTTGCCATCTGGATGGTGATCAATCTCGCCACCGGCCTCGTTGCCTTCGCGCCCGGTATCGACAGCCAGATCGCCTGGGAGGCTCATATCGGCGGTTTCGTCGCCGGCTTCTTCGGCCTGCGCGCTTTCGATCGGCGGCAGCAGGTGGATGAGTTCATGGTCTGAGCCTCGCCGCACTTGAAAAGCAATCGATCGCGGCGCACGATGTCTGGCACTATCGAAAGCCGGTCAGGGCAGGAAACCGGCAAGTAAAACTGAGGAGGACGCCATGACTGTTAAGGCAATTCTCGAGCAGAAGGGCCACGACGTGTTGACGCTCGGGCCGAACGAAAAGCTGAGCGAGGCCATTCGCATCCTGGCCGAACACAGGATCGGTGCGCTGGTCATCACCAATGGCGATCACAAGATCGTCGGCATTCTTTCCGAGCGCGACGTCGTGCGGGTCCTCGCCAGGGAAGGAGCCGCCGCACTGGATATCGCGGTGCGCTCGGCCATGACGCCCAAGGTGAAGATCTGTAATGAGAATCACACCGTCAACGAGGTCATGGAGATCATGACCAGTGGCCGTTTCCGCCATCTGCCGGTGGAAAAGGACGGCCTGCTCAACGGCATCGTATCGATAGGCGACGTGGTCAAGCGGCGCATCGAGGATGTCGAGCGCGAGGCCGCGGAGATCAGGGCCTACATCGCGACGGCGTGATGCCTTATTTCTTCAGCCGGCCGGCCGGCTGGATTCGATGTGAAGCGCCAGCTTTGGCTTTGCGCTTGTCTCTTTTTGTGGTTTGCACTAGCGAGTGACTTTCACGTCCGACGTGACGGAATTCATGTTGAGAAGTGAATTCCGTCACCGATAACTCGCAGGCCACTATGACCCTCATCGACACCCGCACGCCCGACGCCAAACGCCTGATATCAGGCGCCACCGGCGACTGGGAGATCATCATCGGCCTTGAGGTGCACGCGCAGGTGACCTCGCAAGCAAAGCTGTTCTCCGGCGCCTCGACGGCTTTCGGCGCGCCGCCAAACGCCAATGTCAGCCTCGTCGATGCGGCGATGCCGGGCATGCTGCCGGTCATCAACGAGGAATGCGTCAAGCAGGCGATCCGCACCGGCCTCGGACTGAAGGCCGAGATCAACCACAAGTCGGTCTTCGACCGGAAAAATTATTTTTATCCCGACCTGCCGCAGGGCTACCAGATCTCGCAGTTCAAGCAGCCGATCGTCGGCGAGGGCAAGGTGATCGTCTCCGTCGGCCCGGACCGGCAGGGCGAGTTCGAGGATATCGAGGTCGGCATCGAGCGCCTGCACCTGGAGCAGGATGCCGGCAAGTCGATGCACGACCAGCATGCGACCATGTCCTATGTCGACCTCAACCGCTCCGGCGTGGCGCTGATGGAGATCGTCTCCAAGCCCGACATGCGCTCCGCCGACGAGGCCAAGGCCTATGTCACCAAGCTGCGCACCATCGTGCGCTATCTCGGCACTTGCGACGGCAATATGGACGAAGGCTCGCTGCGCGCCGACGTCAACGTCTCGGTGCGCCGGCCCGGCGGTGAATTCGGCACGCGTTGCGAGATCAAGAACGTCAACTCGATCCGCTTCATCGGCCAGGCGATCGACTACGAGGCGCGCCGCCAGATCGCTATCCTCGAGGACGGCGGCAAGATCGACCAGGAAACGCGGCTGTTCGACCCCAACAAGGGCGAGACGCGCTCGATGCGTTCCAAGGAAGAAGCGCACGACTACCGCTATTTCCCGGATCCCGATCTTCTGCCGCTGGAATTCGACCAGGCCTATGTCGATGCGCTGGCAAAGGATCTGCCTGAACTGCCCGACGCCAAGAAGGCGCGGCTGATCTCCTCGCTCGGCCTGTCGACTTACGACGCCTCGATCCTGGTGTCGGAAAAGGCGGTCGCCGACTATTTCGAGAAGTTGGCCGCTGGTCGCGACGGCAAGCTCGCCGCCAATTGGGTCATCAACGATCTGCTGGGTGCGTTGAACAGAGCCGGAAAGGGTATTGAAAATGCTCCGGTTTCGCCCGATCAGCTCGGCGCGGTCATCGACCTGATCAAGGAGGGCACCATCTCCGGCAAGATCGCCAAGGATCTGTTCGAGATCGTCTGGAACGAGGGCGGCGATCCGCGCCAACTGGTCGAAAGCCGCGGCATGAAGCAGGTCACCGACACCGGCGCCATCGAAACGGCGGTCGACGAGGTGATATCAGCCAATCCGGACAAGGTCGAGCAGGCGCGCGCCAAGCCGAGCATGGCCGGCTGGTTCGTCGGCCAGGTGATGAAGGCGACAGGCGGCAAGGCCAACCCGCAAGCGGTCAACGACCTCGTCAAGGCCAAGCTCGGGATCGAATAGGATGATGTTCGTTCGCACCGCCGGCGAGCGCGACCTTGCCGCGGTCCGCGCGCTGCTGGTCGAAACCTGGCACGCCACCTACGACGGCATCTATGGTGCTGCCAAAGTCACCGAGATCACTGGTGAATGGCATTCGATCGCCTCGCTCAAGGCGCGGCTGACACGGCCGAATTCCGAATTCCTGGTCGCAGACGACGGCAAGCGCATCGGCGGCATGGCTTTCGCGGCAGCGACCACCGATGCGAAGATCGTCATGCTGAACCAGCTCTACGTGCATCCGGCCTGCCAGAGGCAGGGGATCGGCCAGGCGTTGCTGGAAGAGGTCGAAGCCAGCTTTCCGGAGGCGCGGACGCTGCGTGTCGAAGTTGAAGAGGCAAACGCTCAGGCCGTCGCCTTCTACCGCTCGAAAGGGTTTTTGCCGGCCGGCAACACCGCCGACTGTGGCGGTGGTTCAGGGCTGCCGGCGCTGATTTTCGAGAAGACGATCGGCTAGATTTGCCTGCCCGGATATGTCGCAGTCGGTTGCGTTTTACGGGCTGCGCCGGTCGGTTGCGGCGCCCTCAATGTTGTCCCTTGAGGACGACAAGATAGCCTCGTTCGACGTGAAGGCGAAAAGCGACTTGCCCCGACGTCTCAGGGTCTTTGAAAGATTTGTCGATGACATAGCCGCCGGGATGGGAGCGTAGCCATCCCTCGGGATTGTCGGTGCTTTCGAACGGCTTCTGCAACCGGGCAAGGAAGCCGACTTCGTCCTGATAGTCGAAGTCGACAGCCCAGGCCGCGTCCTTCCGTTCGTCGATGAAATTCGCCAGCGGCGTGAGATCGTAAAGTTTGAAGGCCGTATCGGACGCGATTGCATGTCCGATGCCGAACATGGCAAGCATGCAAAAGGCGGCGGCCTTGATCCTGGCGGGCGGCACCTCGGCCATGAAATACCCGAACGCGATCGTCGCCAGAGGCAGCACCGGAACGAGGTAATGTGGCTGTTTGCCGGATATAGCGCTGAAGACCAGCACGACGGCCACGAACGACATCGTCAGCAGACGCAGTGCCGAAAGATCTCTTGACCGTGTTTGTATCAAGCCGCGTATCCGCGCCGGCAGGTGCAACCGCCAGACATGCGGCACGAAAATCCACGGGATGAACAAAAGCGGCAGCATCACGACATAGAAATAGAACGGCCGGCCGTGGGAGTTGTGCAGTTTGCCGGTGACGCGCCCTGCCGACTGGTTCCAGACGAGGTCGTAGACGAAATCGCCTTTCGTCAGGATGGTCGCAGGCATCAGCCAGATCGCCACCGGGATCAATGCGGCGAGAATTGCCAGGCCCGCCCCGGCGAAGAATTTCGGCGTCGCCAGCCCGCCCTGCCGATCACGCCAGAACGGATAGAGCAGGATGGGTGCGCCGACATGGATGAGCACCACCGGACCTTTCGTCAAAATACCCAGTCCGATGAACAGGCCCGCCAGCACGGCGTGCCAATGGTTGCCGCTCCTGGCAAAGGCAAGCAACGACAAAAGCGCCGCGAGCACGAAGACCGTCAGCAGCATGTCGAACAGGATCAGCGTCGAATAAATGACGAAGATGGTGCTTCCGGCGACGAGCCAGGGGACACGGCTTGCGATGTCGTCGCGTCCGGGAAAGAGGGTTTTTGCCAGACGCGTCGTCAGCCAGATGACGAGCGACGATGCGACGAAGATGACGAGCATCGCGGCAACCCGGCTTGCGCCGAAAATGTCCCAGGCCAGATCGATAAGCCAGAACAGCAGCGGCGGCTTTTGCAGATAGGGCGCGAAATTCATCGTCGGAACGAAGATCTGTCCGCTCGAATACATCTCCCAGGTGACGCTGAGATATCGCGTTTCATCGACAGGCAGGAGCGGCCGGAAAGCGACCGCGATGCAGATCAACGCAAGCAGGAACAGATAGGGGAGCAGCCGCTCGACATGTGCCGGTATCAAGATTGGGATCCGCGCCAGGAATCGTTCTCATTCCAGCCGAGCATCGATGCTGCGCTCCTGGAGCGCGCAGGACCGCACCATGATTTCTGGCCGAATTGTAGCCGAGCCGGCCCGGTAGCTTGGATTCTGAAGATGTCGTCTACAAAGCTCTGAAAAATATGCGGATTGCCTGAACTAGACTTACGGGAATTACGGGAAGTCCGCAAAACACGCCGCAGGTAAGAATTCGGCAGTGGCCACGCTGAGGCAAAAAAAGGCATGGTGCGACGCACAAAAATATTGCAATGCACTACAGATGCCGTAACGTCAGGCTCCTGAATGAACGAGGCGGCTTTTCTAAAAGGCCGCCCACCGCAAAGGATGGAAACTATGACCAAGACCGCCGATAAAACTGCTGAAATCACCGAGAACGCAGAAGTCCCGACCGAGGCAACCGATCAGTTCCGCGCTGTCGCCGAAAAGGGCGTCGAGCAGTCGAAAGAAGCATTATCGAAATTGGCGACCGGCGCCGAGGCGACCCAAAAGGCTCTCGAGTCATCCTTCGAAACAGCCAAGACCGCCAGCAATGAGCTGTCGCTGAAGACGATCGCCGCGCTGCGCGCGAATGCTGAGGCCAGCTTTTCTCACCTCGAAGCCCTGGTTGCCGTGAAATCGCCCTCCGAGTTCATCGAACTGCAGACTGACTTCTTGCGCAAGCAGGTGGAAAAGACCGTCGAGCAGGGCAAGGAGTTTCAGGCTGCGGCAACGAAAGCCGCCGAAGACGTATCCAAGCCGATCAAAGATGTCTACGAGAAGGCGATAAAGGATCTCAAGGTCGCCTGATTGGCCTAGGCGGAGGGAACTTCCACATTGTCGATGAGCCGGGTTTTGCCCAGCCAGGCGGCTGCGAGCAGGCGTCCGTCACGGTTTCGTCGCCATGGCGCGAGCGCCAGGCTCTCGCGCGCCGCGACATAGTCGACTTTGTCGAAGCCAGCCTTGACGAGCGCGCGGCTGGCCTCGGCGGTCGCGCTGCCTTCATCCGCGCCTGCCGCTAGTGCCGCTGCCGTCCGGCGCAATATGGCGTTGAGCTGGCGCGCCACCCCGAGCTCGGCTTCGCTCAGATAGGCATTGCGTGACGACATGGCGAGGCCATGTGCGTCGCGTACCGTTGGTGCGCCGATGATTTCCACCGGCAGATCGAGGTCGCGGCAGAGCTGCCTGACGACGCAAAGCTGCTGGTAGTCCTTTTCACCGAAGACCGCATAATCGGGCAACGTCTGCAGGAAGAGCTTTGCCACGACCGTCGCGACGCCGTCGAAGAAGGTCGGCCGGAAATCGGATTCCAGCCCGGCGGCTGGCCCGTCGACGGAGATCCTGGTGGCGAAGCCGGCCGGGTACATCTCCGCGACATCAGGGATAAAGGCGAGGTGCGCGCCGGCCCCGGCCAGCCGGTCGAGGTCGCGGGCGAGCTGGCGCGGATATTTGTCGAGGTCTTCGCTCGGCGCGAACTGCGTCGGGTTGACGAAGATCGAAACAACGCAGCGTTCGGCCTTTTCCAGCGCGATCCTGACCAGCGAGATATGGCCGTCATGCAGCGCACCCATGGTCGGCACCATGGCAACGCTGAGACCATCGCAACGCCAGTCGCGGATTTGCGCGCGAAGAGCGGCGACGCTGTCGATGACGAGAGGCCGGCTCATGCTTTGTCCCGGCTCATGCTTTGTCCCCACTCATTCTTTGTCCCCACTCATTCTTTGTCTTTGTCGGCTGCGGCCGAAAAGACATGTCCCGGGCCGGGGAACGTCCGGCTTCGCACCTCCGCTGCATAGCTGGCTGCCGCCTGCGATATCACGCTGCGCAGGTCGGCATATTGCTTGACGAATTTCGGCACCCGGTCGACGGTCAGGCCGACCATGTCGTCGATGACCAGGATCTGGCCGTCGCATTCGCCGCTGGCGCCGATGCCGATGGTTGGAATGGAAATGTGCCGGGTGAGGTCGGCGGCGACGGTCTCGACGGTGCCTTCGATGACCACCGAAAACGCGCCGGCCTTCTCGACCGCGTCGGCGTCGCGATAAAGGGCCGCCACATTCTCCTCGGTACGGCCCTTGATCCTGTAGCCGCCGTCGCTTTCCACCGATTGCGGCTGCAAGCCGATATGTCCCATGACCGGAATGCCGGCAGCGACGATCGCCGCGATCTGCCCGGCAACGGTAACGCCGCCCTCCAGCTTGACGGCCTGGCAACCGGTTTCGCCGACGATCCGCCGCGCCGAGGCGACGGCCTGCGCCGGCGTTGCCTCATAGCTTCCGGCCGGCATGTCGACCACCACGCAGGCCTTGGCTGACCCTCGCATCACCGCTTGTCCGTGGGCGATCATCATCTCCAGCGAGGCGCCCAGCGTGGTCTTGTGGCCATGGAGAACCATGGCGACGCTGTCGCCGACCAGAAGCAGGTCGACATGGCCGTCGAGCAGGCGAGCGACGGGGTAGGTATAGGCGGTGAGGCAGACGACCGGCACGCCGCCCTTGCGCAGACGAATGGCGCCGGCACTGATCCGCAGTTCAGGGTCGGATGCATCCGGGGCCATCTTTACCTCCCTCAACCGTCAATCAGGCTGGGTACCTGCATGGGACGCGCAGAGCTTTAGAAAGACCAGGCAGGCTTGGCAAGGCATGCTTCGACACACGCGAAAAGCCTGCCTGGTTTTGCATCGGTTTTCGACGGCCATGTCCGCGGCTTTTGCGGCAAAACCCTTGCGTTGGCGATGGCCTGACGCCATAAGCAGGAAACAGGCGCCGCCGCGAGGATTTGGATGAAGACTTTCCTTCTGCAGTTTTTCACCTGGTGGAACAGCCAGACGCTGGGCACGCGCTTCCACACCTGGCGGCATGGCAAGAAAGTCGGGCAGGACGAGGCTGGCAACGTCTACTACGAAGGTGGTGTCGATTCGGAAGGCCGCACCCGCCGCTGGGTCATCTATCGCGACTATTCGGAAGCCTCGACGATTCCGCCCGGCTGGCATGGCTGGATGCATCACCGCGTCGATACCGCGCCGCCGAGCGAAAACTACAAGCCACGCGACTGGCAGAAGCCGCATCAGCCGAACCTTACCGGAAGTGCCGCCGCCTATCGCCCCAAGGGCTCCGTGCTCACCAATCAGCACCGCCCGCAGGTGACGGGCGATTACGATGCCTGGACGCCGGGGTCGTAACCGATCGTCGACGCGGATCGGTCCTTTATCGCCACAATTGGCGTTTAGCTGCTTGCCGATCTGACAGCAGCGACTAGCCTTGGGCGCGACAGAATCACCCCGGGCGCAAACCACCGGACTCTTGCATGAGCATTTTCAGCCGAATCTCGATGGGCGGACTGACGGCGGCCGCTGCTTTGGTCGCTTGCGCCATGGCCGCTGCACAGACGCTGGAGGCGCCAATCGAACCGGAGGCCTGGGAAGAAGCGCCAGCGACGCCGGAGGCGCCAGCGACACCGGAGGCGCCAATGGAACCGGAGGCGTTAACGGCGCCGGCGGCACCGGCGGCGCCGGAACGCATCACCAATCCCGTCGCCGAATTCGCCGGCATCGACAAGATCACCGGCCGCATCATCACCTTCGATGTCTATATCGACGAGACGGTGCAGTTCGGTGCTTTGCAGGTGACGCCGCGCATCTGCTATTCGCGGCCGCAAACCGAAGAGCCGAAGACCGATTCCTTCGTCGAGGTCGACGAGATCACGCTGGATCGCAAGATCCGCCGCATCTTCACCGGCTGGATGTTTGCCGAAAGCCCCGGCCTCAACGCCGTCGAGCACGCGGTCTACGATGTCTGGCTGAAGGGCTGCAAGCAGAAGTCGGAGGTGCCGGCACCCGACGCTGCTAAATCCAATTAGAGCGCCAGGCGCGAGGGATCCCCTGTTCGGGATCACATACTGAGCTTCCGGAACCGCCTTATTCTCCGTGCGTTGGTCATGGCTGGCGGTACGGAGATGTTCCCATGATGGCCAACAAGGACGAACTCCTCGACCTCGAAAGAGGGTTCTGGACCGGCGACGCTGCCTATTTCAAAGCCAATGCCGACACCGAATGCCTGGTGGCTTTCCCGCAGATGGCGCAAACGATGAGCAACGCCGATCTGGCCGAAACCGCGACGGATCCGAACCGCTGGCGCGATCTCGATATCGATCTCAAGGGCATCATCGAGCCGGGCAGCGACATCGTCGTGCTGACCTATGAGGCCCATGCCACTCGCGAGAATGGCGAGCCTTATGCGGCGCTGGTCAGCACCGGCTATGTCCATCGCGTCAATGGCTGGAAGATGATGTTCCACGCGCAGACGCCTCTTGAGCCTGCCGCAAAAAACTGACCTGGCGCAGATCACGGGAAAAAGACCGCTTCGCCCTTCAGCGCGTCAGCCAGCATCTTTTCGTATTTGCCCCTTGGCACGTCAACCGCGCCGAAACGTTTGAGGTGCTCGGTGGTGAACTGCGTGTCGAGCAGCGCAAAGCGCCGTTCCTTCAGGCGCTCGACCAGATGCACCAGGCAGACCTTCGACGCGTCCGTTTCCCTGGCGAACATGCTTTCGCCGAAGAACACCCGGCCGAGCGACACGCCGTAGAGGCCGCCAACCAGCCGACCCTCACGCCAGGCTTCGACCGAATGGCAATGGCTCATCCGATGGAGTTCGACATAGGCCTCGCGGATCGGCGCATTGATCCAGGTCGACCGGCGATCCTCGCGCCTCTCAGCGCAGCCATCGATCGTCGCCTCGAAGTCGAAATCGAAACGGATGTCGAACAGGTTTTTTCGGATCGCCTTCCTCAGGCTTTTGGGCGTGTGAAAACCATCGAGAGGGATGATGCCGCGCGTCTCCGGCCGTACCCAGAACACTTCGGGATCTGTGGCGCTTTCGGCCATCGGAAAGACGCCCGAGGCGTAGGCCTTGAGCAACAGGTCGGTCGGGATGCGATAGCCTGGCGCGTAGGGACGGGTCATCGCGACATTATATTCTATAAGTTCACGACCTAATCCTCTTTGGCCAGATATTTTTCCAGCCAGTGGATGTCATACTCGCCATTGGCGATATCGGCATTGCCGACGAGATCGCGAAACAGCGGCAGCGTCGTCTTGATGCCGTCGACGACGAATTCGTCGAGCGCCCGCCGCAGCCGCATCATGCATTCGACGCGGTTGCGGCCGTGCACGATCAGCTTGCCGATCAGGCTGTCGTAGTAGGGCGGGATCTTGTAGCCGGAATAGACGCCGGAATCGACACGGATGCCGAGGCCGCCCGGCGTGTGGAAGTGGGTGATCGTGCCGGGCGAGGGCGTGAAGGTGCGCGGATCCTCGGCATTGATGCGGCATTCGATGGCATGGCCCTGGAAGCGGATCTCTTCCTGGCGCACCGAAAGCCCGCCGCCCGAGGCGACGCGGATCTGCTCATGCACGAGGTCGATGCCGGTGATCGCCTCCGTCACCGGATGCTCGACCTGCAGGCGCGTGTTCATCTCGATGAAATAGAACTCGCCGTTCTCATAGAGGAATTCGATGGTGCCGGCGCCGGAGTAGCCGAGATCGGCGATCGCCCTGGCACAGACGCCGCCGATATGCGCGCGCTCCTCGGCATTGAGCGCCGGCGAGGGCGCCTCTTCCCAGACCTTCTGGTGGCGGCGCTGCAGCGAGCAGTCGCGTTCGCCGAAATGCACGCCGCGGCCGGCACCGTCACCGAACACCTGCACCTCGATGTGGCGCGGCTTTTCGAGATACTTCTCGATGTAGACGGCGTCGTCGCCGAAGGCGGCACCGGCTTCCGAGCGCGCCGTCTGCAGCGCGACGACAAGATCGGCTTCGCTGCGCGCCACTTTCATGCCGCGTCCGCCGCCGCCGGCCGACGCCTTGATGATTACAGGATAGCCGATCTCGGCGGCGATGCGCCTGGCTTCCTTTTCCTCGGTGACCGCGCCGTCGGACCCTGGCACCACCGGAATGCCAAGACGCTTTGCGGTGCGCTTGGCCTCGATCTTGTCGCCCATGATGCGGATGTGATCGCCGGACGGGCCGATGAAGGTGATGTTGTGTGCGGCGAGGATATCGGCGAATTTGGCATTCTCCGACAGGAATCCGTAGCCCGGATGCACCGCGTCGGCGCCGGTGATCTCGCAGGCCGCGACGATCTGGTGGATGTTGAGATAGCTGTCGCGCGACGGCGGCGGGCCGATGCAGACGCTCTCGTCGGCGAGCCGCACATGCATGGCGTCGGCGTCGGCGGTCGAATGCACCACCACCGTCTGGATGCCGAGCTCCTTGCAGGCGCGCAGCACTCTCAGAGCGATTTCGCCGCGATTGGCGATGAGGATTTTCTGGAACATTTTTCGGCTGTTCCCGGCTCTACTCGATCACGACGAGCGGCATGCCATATTCGACCGGCTGCGCATCCTCGAACAGGATCGCCGTCACCGTGCCGGCACGGGGCGAGGGGATCTGGTTCATCGTCTTCATCGCCTCGATGATCAGCAGCGTCTGGCCTTCCTTGACCTGCTGGCCGACTTCGATGAACGCCTTGGCGTCGGGCGACGGCGCCAGGTAGGCGGTGCCGACCATGGGCGAGGCCACCGCATTCTTGGACACGTCGGCCGCTGCCGGGGCGGCTGCGGCCGACGGCTGCGCTGCCGGCGGCGCATAGGCGGGCTGCGGTACGGCGACCGCATGGACGGCCGGCGCCTGTCGCGACACGCGCACCTTCAAGTCGCCCAGCTCGACCTCGATCTCGGTGAGGTTGGTGTCGTTCAGTATGCCCGCCAGATCGCGGATAAGCTGCTGGTCAACACCATTCTTCTTTATCGACATTTTCGAGCCTTCTGTTTGTTGGCCGGTCATAGACGTGCGGCCAGCGCCTGCAGCGCCAGTGTGTAGCCGAGCGACCCGAACCCGCAGATCACGCCGACGGCGACCGGCGAGACCATGGAGACGTGGCGGAATGATTCCCGCGCGTGGATGTTGGAAAGATGAACTTCGGCGACGGGCAATGGCGCGACTGAGCGGATGGCGTCGTGAATGGCGATCGAGGTGTGGCTGTAGGCGCCCGGATTGATGACGATGCCGACAGCCTTGTCGGCGGCTTCCTGTATCCAGTCGACGAGGTCGCCCTCATGGTTCGACTGACGGAAATCGATCTCGAGCCCAAGCGCCGCACCTGCCTGCTTGCAATCGTCGGCGATCGCGGCAAGCGTCTTGCCGCCATAGATGCCCGGCTCGCGCTTGCCGAGCGCGTTGAGGTTGGGACCGTTCAGGACGAAAACAGTTTTCAAAATGCCGACCTTTTTCCCAGTGTGGTTTTGAATCCGAAATTCGCAATACCTTGGAGCAGCGCTTTGAACGAATTTCGGATTCAAAGCCACACTGGCAATTTATACATTTCTGATGTGGTGGATTTGAAGTTCCTGAACGCTGATGCCACCAAAGTAGCAGGAACTTCAAATCCACCACATCAGCGCCGGCATCAGTCGGCGCGCCGGACCTCTATAATGGGCTTAGACGCCTGCGAAAAGAGCGCAAGTGGGTTCTTTCGCTGTCCACAACAGGCGGAAAATGGCTTGCGCCGAAACCGATCAGAGTGCGGCCTTGGCCGCCTCGATCTTCTCCGCCAGCACTTCCTGGCCAAGCGCCCCGAACACCACCTCGTTGCCGACCACATAGGAGGGCGTTCCGGTTATGGCCAGCTTGTTGGCAATGTCATAGGTCTTGGAGAGGGCCTCGGCGATCGACGGATCCTTCATCTTCTCGCGCAGCGTCGCTTCGTCGGCGCCGAGCGAAAGCGCTACCTTGATGGCCGCCGCTTCGGTGGCGCGTCCCTGGGCGCCGAGCAGCGCGTTGTGGAACTCGCCGTATTTCTCCGGCATCATCAGGTGGAAGGCCATCGAGACGACGCTCGCCTTCTGCGAATCCGGGCCGAGGATCGGGAACTCCTTGAGCACGAAGCGCAGGTCCGGATCGGCTGTCGTCAGCGTCTGCATGTCCTCCATGGCGCGTTTGCAGTAGCCGCAATTGTAATCGTAGAACTCGACGATGGTGACCTTGCCGTTCGGATTGCCGACGACGCCGTCGAAGGCCGAGTTGAAGATCTGGTCCTTGGCATTTTTGATGATGGCGAGACTGGCGACGCGCTGCGCCTCCTTCTGCTTGGCCTCGAGCGCTTCCTGAGCCTCCAGCAGCACTTCGGGGTTCTTCAGGAGATAGTCGCGGATGATGCCTTCGACTTCGGCCCGGTCGATCTTGGTGTCGGCGGGCGCCGCCTGGGCGATCTGCACGGCATCGGCCTTTGCCGTCTGCGGACTTCCGGTCACGAACCCGAAACCCAGCATGGCGAGAGCGACCGCCACGCCCGTGGTGCCCAGCAGAATTGCCTTGTTCATCGTCCCTAATCCTCTTGCCTGGTTTCCGGCCCGATTGGTCTGACCTCGATTGGTCCGACTACATGTCGCCGCGCACGGCCGGAAGGTTCACTTTTTCTTGCCTGATGGTGCGTAGTTTATGATGTCCTGCGCGCGGATCCAGCCCGGCTCGCCGCGCTTCATTTTCATCTGCGCGCGCATTGCGAAGATCTTGGCATCCTTGTAGGCGCCGGAATAGAAATGGCCTTCGGCGGTTGCAAGATCGGCGGCCGGAATGTTGCCGAGCTCGCCATAGGCCTGCGCCAGATGGCGGTAACCGACGGCATTTTCCCGGTCGCGCCCGAGGCCCTTGTTGATCTGCACCACCGCTTTCTCCAGGGAATCGGGCGTGCCGATGGCCATCAGCGCCTGGCCGTAGGAGACCGACAGCAACCCGGATCGCGCCGGATCGAGGCTGACCGCCTTGGCATAGGCTTCGGCGGCTGGCTTGGGTCTGTTCGCCTTCATCAGGATGTCGCCGCGCAATTCCTGGAAATAGGGGTTTTTCGGCTGTGCCTTGATCAGCGCGTTGGTCTTGGCGAGCGCCCCGGCCAGATCGCCGAAAAGGTAGCTCGTCTGCGCGTCGCCATATTGCGAGGCAAGGCTGGCCGGGTTCTTGCGCATCAGCCGCGATGCGGCGGCCTTGCCTCCCATATAGGCGGCGATCTTGATGCGCATCATGTCGTGCCGCTGCTGCAGTGCCGGCGTATCGACCTTGTCGACATAGGGGCTCTGCTTGACCAGGACTTCGAGATTGGCGATGCGTTCCCGCGGCAGAGGATGGCTGATCCGGTAGGGATCGACCTGCGCCCCTGACAGCGAGAGCGCGCTCTGAAAGCGGCCGAAGGTCTTCAGCATGCCCAGGCCGGACTGACCGGTGGCATTGAGATAGGTAATCGCCGAGCGGTCGGCGGTCATCTCTTCGGTGCGCTGATAAGCGAGGATACTGCGCTGCGCCATCTCACCGCCGCCAGCCGCGACCCCCATGCCGGCGCCGGCGAGGCCCCGGCTTTTGGTGGTGGCGCCGGCGACGATGGCGCCGGCGCCAAGCAGCGTCGCGATGATGGCCATCGTCTTGGCGCGTTCGAGCTGGTTGCGCAATTTTTGCTGGTGCCCACCGGCAATGTGGCCGGCTTCGTGTGCGATGACGCCGATGATCTCGTTGGGCGTCTCCGCCGACATCAGGGCGCCGGTGTTGATGAACAGACGGGACCCGGCAACGAAGGCGTTGAAACTCTGGTCGTTGACCAGCACGATGTCGACGCCGTCTTCCGGCAGGCCCGCGGCCCGGAAGATCGGCCGCGCATAATCGCGTACCAGCGCCTCGATCTCGGCATCGCGCACCACCGGCACGTTTTGCGCTAAGGCGCTGATGGTGCCGGTCACAGCGACCGTCGCGGCAAGCGAAAGCGTCGCGAAGGCGCGCGCTGCCCTGGCTATCGTCGATTTGGGTCGGTTAAACATGGCAGGTCCACTGGTAGACGAGCGGGCGAAGGATGAAAAGTCGGCACTGAAACTTTACCGAACTTGTGATCCTCACATCAATCGGGCATTTGTGCGGCGCGGGACGCCAAAGCTCGGCGCCGGGCCGACCCAAGGGGCCGACAAAGGAATGAGGTCAAATGGTTGTATCGCTTTCGCGTCGCGGCGAAGTCGAGCCGTTCCACGCCATGGACATTCTGGCGGAAGCGAATCGGCTGAAGGCAAAGGGCGTGCCGGTTGTTTCCATGGCCGTTGGCCAGCCGTCCGACCCGGCGCCGGCCGGGGTCAGGCAAGCGGCGACGAACGCATTGAAGATGGGGCGTATCGGCTACACCGACGCATTGGGTCTTTCCGGCCTGCGCGAGGCGATCGCGCAGCACTATGCCGACCACTACGGGCTTGCCGTTTCACCCGGCCGGATCGCCGTCACCACCGGATCGTCAGCCGCCTTCAACCTGGCCTTTCTGGCGATGTTCGATCCAGGCGATCGTGTCGCCATCGCCGCACCCGGCTATCCGGCCTATCGCAACATCATGGCAGCGCTCGGCATCGGGATCGTCGAGATCGAGCTCCACGGTGATGCCTATCTCCACGCCGAACACCTCAAGGCCGCGCATCGCGAAAAGAAGCTGAAGGGCGTGTTGTTTGCCAGCCCGGCCAATCCGACCGGGGCAATTATCCCCGCCGACGAGCTGTCGGCGCTGGTGACGACGGCGGAAGAGCTCGGCATCGCCGTGATCTCCGACGAGATCTATCACCGGCTGGCTTACGCTGCGCCGGACACGACGGCGCTTGCCTACGGCCAGGACGTGACGGTGATCAATTCCTTCTCGAAATATTACTGCATGACCGGTTGGCGTATCGGCTGGATGGTGCTGCCGGAAGCATTGGTGCGGCCGGTCGAGCGCATCGCCCAGAGTCTCTACATCTCTCCGCCGGAACTGTCCCAGATCGCCGCGATCGAGGCGTTCAAGGCGACCGGGGAATTGGAGGCGGTGAAGGCGCGCTACGCCTGGAATCGCGAGCTTTTGATGACACGCCTGCCCGAACTCGGCTTTGCGCTGGCGGCACCGATGGACGGGGCGTTCTACGCCTTCTGCGATGTCACCAGGCACACCAACGACAGTATGGCCTTCGCGCGCAAGATGCTGGCCGAGGCGCATGTGGCGGCGACGCCCGGCCGCGATTTCGATCCGCTTCAAGGCCATCGAACCATGCGCTTTTCCTACGCCGGCAGCCACGATGAGATGGTCGAGGCGATGATGCGCCTCGAACGCTGGCTGAAGTAGCGCGAATGCCGGAACTCGAACAGGCTTTGACCGAAATTGCCGCCGAAATGGCGGAGCGCACGGATCGCGGCGAAGTCGCGACCTACATTCCGCAACTCGGCAAGGTCGATCCGAAAAAGTTCGGTATCGCCGCCGTGACCAATGACGGTCGCGTGCTGATGGCGGGCGACGCCGATGAGCCGTTTTCGATCCAGAGCATTTCGAAGGTGTTCACGCTGACATTGGCGCTCGGCAATGTCGGCGACGCGTTGTGGCAGCGTGTCGGTCGCGAGCCTTCGGGCAACCCGTTCAACTCGATCGTCCAGCTCGAGCATGAGAACGGCATTCCGCGCAATCCGTTCATCAATGCCGGCGCCATCGTCATTTCCGACATTCTGCTCGCCGGCCACCAGCCGCGCGAGGCGATCGGCGAGATCCTGCGCTTCATCCAGTTCCTGGCCGACGACGAAACCATTATCATCGACCGCGAGGTAGCGGCTTCGGAACGGGCCACCGGTTTTCGCAACTTGGCGCTTGCCAACTACATGAAGTCCTTCGGCAATCTCAACCACGCGCCGGACCTGGCGCTGGGCGTCTATTTCCACCATTGCGCCGTCGCCATGAGCTGCCGGCAACTGGCTTTGGCCGGCCGCTTCCTTGCCAATGGCGGCAAGAACCCGGCGACCGGCCATTCCGTTGTTTCGGCCGAGCGCGCCCGCCGCATTGGCGCGATGATGCTGACCTGCGGTCATTATGACGGCTCCGGCGATTTCGCCTTTCGCGTCGGCATCCCCGGCAAGAGCGGCGTTGGCGGCGGCATTTTGGCGATCGTGCCGGGCGTGGCTTCGCTCGCCGTCTGGTCGCCCGGCCTCAACGCCAACGGCAATTCCAGGCTGGGGTCGATTGCGCTGGAAAGGCTGGCGAAGATGATGAACTGGTCGGTCTTCGCGCCATAGAGATTGTGAAGCTTCAGACAAGAAAAATCCCGCGCTGTCGACAGGACAGCGCGGGATTCTTTTGGTCAAAAAATCAGGCTAAACCACCGAAAAGCTTAGAAAAAGCCTTTCCGCTGCCACCAGCCGGCACGCTTCGGCTTTTCCTCGGTCTTTTCCTCTTCGGCAACAGTCGAAGACACGATCGGCTCAACCGGAGCATCCACCGGTACAGGCTTGCGTCGCGATGGGCGGACCTTCGGTTTTTCGTCGACGGTGGCCACGGCTGTTTCCTCCGGAACAGGTGCGGGAGCCTCGGCAGAGGTTTCCGGCTCGGCTACCGGCGTCTCGACGACGACGTCCGCCGCAGCCTTCTTCGGCTTGGCGGCGCGGCGCGGCTTCTTCGGCTTTTCGGCGCTCGGCATGTCGTCATTGGCCGGAGCAAGGTCTACAGGCTCTTCGACCGGCGTTGCTGCTACCGGCTCGCTGGAGACGGCTATGCCCTCCAGGACTTCGCCTTCGGGGCTGTCAGCAAATTCTGCAGTGCCCGCATCGACCTCGCCTTCGTCTTCACGGCGATTGCGCTTGCCGCCGCGCTTGCCGCGCCGGCGCTTCTTGCCCTGACCTTCATCCACCACTTGACCGTCATCCGACGCTTCCACCGCCTCAGTGACGCCGACCTGGTCCTCGTGGTCTGCTTCGACGCCTTCATCGCTTAAGGCCTCGGATACGCCTTCGGCAGTGGCCGGGAGGGACGCGCCTTCCATTGGGGCGCCATTCTCGCGGTCGCGATCCTTGCCGCCGCGCCGTCTGCGGCGCTTGCGGCGCTTGCGGTCGCGGCCTTCGCCATCCTCGCTTGGCCTTGGCTGCTGCGGCTGCTGGGCTTGGCGCGGTTGCTCCGCCGGTGCAACGGCCTCGTCTTCCTCCTCCTCGATGACGATTTCGTCGGCGGGCTCTTCCGGCTCGACATAGGCGGGCAAGGTGCGCACCTCGACGAAGCCTTCAGGCTTTTCAGCCAGCGCGCCGCGGAAGATCGCATAGTGCTGGGCGCCGACCGTGTCGTCGGCTTCGACGGTGATGGTCAGGCCGAAGCGGCTTTCGAGCTCCACCAGCGTGCCGCGCTTGTGGTTGAGCACATAGAGTGCGGTCGCCGCCGGCGTCCGCACCGTGATGTGGCTGCGCGAATCCTTGAGCAGGAATTCCTCGATCGCCCGCACCACCATCAGCGCGACAGACGAATCGGACCGCACATGGCCGGTGCCGCCGCAATGCGGGCAAGGCTTCATCGTCGATTCCAGCACGCTGGCTCGGATGCGCTGGCGCGACATCTCCATCAGGCCGAAATGCGAGATGCGGCCGACCTGGATGCGGGCGCGATCGTTCTTGAGGTGATCCTTCAGCCGCTTTTCGACGGAGCGGTTGTTGCGGTTCTCCTCCATGTCGATGAAGTCGATGACGATCAGGCCGGCAAGATCGCGCAGCCTCAGCTGCCGTGCGACTTCCTCGGCCGCTTCCAGATTGGTGTGAAGCGCCGTGTCCTCGATCGAGTGCTCCTTGGTGGAGCGGCCCGAATTGACGTCGATGGCGACCAGCGCTTCGGTCTGGTTGATGATGATGTAGCCGCCGCTCTTTAGGGTCACCTGCGGCTGCAGCATGCGGTCGAGCTGCGCCTCGATGCCATTGCGTACGAATATCGGCGTCGTGTCGCGGAACGGCTGCACGACCTTGGCGTGGCTCGGCATCAGCATGCGCATGAAGTCCTTGGCCTCGCGATAACCCTCTTCGCCGGAAACCAGGATCTCGTCGATGTCCTTGTTGTAGAGATCGCGTACCGAGCGCTTGATCAGGCTGCCTTCCTCGTAGACCAGGGCAGGGGCCGTGGACTGCAGCGTCAGATTGCGGACGTTTTCCCAAAGCCGCATCAGATATTCGTAGTCGCGCTTGATCTCGGCCTTGGTGCGGCTTTCGCCGGCTGTGCGCAGGATGACGCCCATGCCCTGCGGCACTTCGAGATCGGCGACGACCTCCTTCAGCCGCTTGCGGTCCTGCGCGTTGGTGATCTTGCGCGAGATGCCGCCGCCACGCGCCGTGTTCGGCATCAGCACCGAATAGCGGCCGGCAAGCGACAGGTAGGTGGTGAGCGCCGCGCCCTTGTTGCCGCGCTCTTCCTTCACGACCTGCACCAGGAGGATCTGCCGGCGCTTGATCACTTCCTGGATCTTGTACTGGCGGCGCACCGGCTTGCGGCGGTTGCGCGCTTCTTCCAGCGCATCCTCGGCGCCGACCGATTCGACCTCATGGTCGTCCGGATGCGAGGACTGCACCTCTTCCAGCATGCCGCGATCATTGTCGGTGGACGTGGCTTCGCCGGCCGAGTCCTGCTGCGCCACGGCTTCGGAAATCACATCCGCTTCAATGCTGGCGGCGATGGAATTGGGTCCGCCTTCGGAAGGCCCAGTCTCATCATGGCTCGTCTCATCATGGCTCGTCTCATTATGACTCGCGTCAACATGACCGGCGGCATCCTCGCTATGTTCCGAAGTATCAGACGGCGTGTCGACATTTTCGGAAACGGCATCGACGTTCTCCGCGACCGCATCCTTGCCGTGTTCGCCGCCCTCGTTGGAGCCGCTATCGTTGGACTCGACAGAATCGTCCGCACCTGCATCACGCTTGTGCTCGCCTCGGTCGCGGCTCTTGCCGCCGCGCCGGCGTCCGCGCCGGCCGCGATCGCGGCTCTGGCGGTCGTCGCCTTCGCCGTCCTCATCGTCCTCGTCTTCAGCCTCCTGCGCTTCCGCGCGCAGCAGCGCCTGACGGTCGGCGACCGGAATCTGGTAGTAGTCGGGATGAATTTCACTGAAGGCGAGGAAACCGTGACGGTTGCCGCCATATTCGACAAAGGCTGCCTGAAGCGAGGGTTCGACGCGCGTTACGCGGGCGAGGTAGATATTTCCTTTGAGCTGCTTTTTGTCCTGGGATTCAAAGTCGAATTCTTCAATACGGTTACCGCGAACGACGACAACACGTGTTTCCTCCGGGTGGGAGGCGTCTATCAGCATCTTGTTGGGCATTATTTCGTTTCCCCCCGGCAGCCGTCAGCCGCAGCTTGCGGGGCGAAGCCCGCCGCTGTGAGTGTGGATGAACATGGGTGCCGGGCAATTGAATGTCCGCCGGCCGCTGCCTGAGCGCCATGGCGGTGCCGCCCGCAGCCATAATGGCGCGGTTTGCTGCGGACCTTTCCATGATTGCGCTTGAAGCCATCGTAACCAGCAGAACCTTTTTGAACCAAAGCCCGGGGAAAACCGGACCAGCGTGTTTGCTCATACAGAGCCGGCGCGGGACAATCCCGGCCGTTTTCCTCACGCAGGCGCTTCCCCCGCCACGGGCTCGCACCTGCGAAATTCGTCGCGATCACTTGATACCTTCTTCGCCTGAAGCGAAAGGAGCCGTCGTTCATCTGACCTGTAGCAGGAAGCTGCGGAGGAGGACGGTTCCAGGATTGCAGTGATCCACCATCGCTTTTATGATTTGGCGGGTTGGAAGGCAACCCCGATTTCCGATGCCGGCAAAAAGCAGTTCCGCAACGGAAGCACGGCTTTGAGCGTTGCATGAAAAGGCTTGGTTAACCTTCTCTGGATACCAATCGTTAATCGAGTTCGCGGCCTAACCGGCACTTCGACAAAAACGACGACACTCCGACAAACAAGATTGGGCGCCTGGCGCCAAACCGGAGCGACTGGAAAGAGATGGGACTGGCAGTCTTCACGCACAAGAGTGGTCGCGCCGGAGGCATTTTTTTTTACGCTGCCTACTTCCGCGCTGCTTGTCTGCTGTCGCTGGTTGTCGCTTGCCTGGCCTTTTCGCCGGTTTCCTTTGCCGCCGCCGCGCCGCTGGCCGTGACGAGCTACAAAATGGCGGGTGACGCCACCAAGATGCGCATCGTCATGAATTTCGACCGCGAACCCGACGTCAAATGGTTCCTGCTGCGCGGCCCCCACCGTCTGGTCGTCGACCTGCCAAGCACGAAATTCGCCATCAATGCCAAGGATGTGAAGGCGCGCGGCCTGGTCAGGAGCGTGCGCTACGGCGATCTCGGCGAGGGGGTGTCGCGGCTGATTCTCACCGGCAAGGGCCCGTTCGCCGTCGACAGGCTCGACGTGCTCAAGAATGACGACGGCAGCGGCTACCGCATCGCAATCGACATGTCTGCGGCGTCCGTGCGGGAGTTCGACGCCGCTCTTGCCAATCAGGCGCTGACCACCGGCTCGACGGTCTCCTCCGACAAGGGCGGCAGGGTCGGCACCGGCCCGGTCTCCAATCCAGGCCATCGCTTCACCGTCGTCATCGATCCAGGCCATGGCGGCATCGACGGCGGCGCCGAGGGCCTGAACGGCACGGTCGAAAAGAACGTCACGCTCGCTTTCGCCACCGAATTGCGGGAAAGACTTGCCGCAGTCGGCAAATACGACGTGTTCATGACGCGCGAGACGGATCAATTCCTGCGGCTGGACGACCGCGTGCGCATTGCCCGACAGCACGAGGCCGATCTGCTCATTTCGATCCACGCCGACACGATCAGGGTCAAGGGCCTTCGCGGCGCAACCGTCTACACCGTCTCCGACAAGGCTTCCGATCCCGAAGCGCAGGCGCTCGCCGACCGTGAAAACCTTTCCGATCAATTCGCCGGCATGGAAATCAAGGACGACGACAAGGAAGTGACCGACATCCTGATCGACCTGATCCGCCGCGAGACGCACGGTTTCTCGATGCGTTTTGCCCAAACTTTGGTCGGCCAGCTTTCCACCAGCGTAGGCCTCATCAACAATCCGCAGCGTTCGGCCAGCTTCAAGGTGTTAAAGGCACCGGATGTCCCCTCCGTGCTGGTCGAACTCGGCTATCTGTCGAACGCGAAGGACGAGGCGCAACTGCTCAGCGCCGATTGGCGCGGCAAGGCTGCCCAGAGCATAACCAATGCCATCGCCCTGTTCGCCTCAGCCCGGGCCGGAGCCGGAACCGGAGGCTGAGGTGCCAGCCGCGCTACAACCAGAGGCAGCGTTGCACGACGACAACACCCTGCACTTATTTCCGCCATTCGAAGGCGAAATTCCAAGCTGCCGCATTTTGCCCACATGGTGGCGACATGGGTTTTCGATTACCGGTCGGGATCGTCTCGAAAGCTTGCGCGAAAGGCGGCTTCGTTTAGGAAATTCCCGAACCAAGGACTGGAGCGGGCATGATTCGTCTCATTGGCTATTTCTTCGGCATCGGCACGGCGCTGGCCCTTTTGGTCGCGGCGGGCGTGGCGATCTATATCAGCCATCTGTCGAAGGATTTGCCCGACTACGAGGTGCTTGCCAAGTATGAACCGCCGGTGACGACCCGCATCCATGCGTCCGACGGTGCGCTGATGGCCGAATATGCGCGCGAGCGGCGCCTGTATTTGCCGATCCAGGCGGTGCCGGACCGTGTCAAGGCGGCCTTCCTGTCTGCCGAGGACAAGAATTTCTACAATCACCCCGGCATCGACATGACCGGCCTTGGCCGCGCAGTCATGGTCAATCTACAGAATTTCGGCTCGGGCAAGCGCCAGGTCGGCGCCTCGACGATCACCCAGCAGGTGGCGAAAAACTTCCTGTTGTCCTCGGACCAGACCTACGAGCGCAAGATCAAGGAGATGATCCTCGCCTTCCGCATCGAGCAGGCCTATTCGAAGGACCGCATTCTCGAACTCTACCTTAACGAGATTTTCTTCGGGCTCGGCGCCTATGGCGTCGCCGGGGCAGCGCTCACTTATTTCGACAAGGCGGTGAATGAACTCACCGTGGCGGAGGCGGCCTATCTGGCGGCTTTGCCGAAGGGGCCCTCCAACTATCACCCCTTCAAATATGCCGACCGCGCCATCGAGCGCCGCAACTGGGTGATCGACCAGATGGTCGGCAACGGCTACGTCACGCAAGAGGAAGGCGCCAAGGCCAAGGCCGAGCCGCTCGGCGTCAAGCCACGCCGCTCCGGCACCTATCTGTTCGCCGGCGAATACTTCACCGAGGAAGTGCGTCGCCAGATCAGCGCGCGCTACGGCGAGAATGCGCTCTACGAGGGCGGCCTGTCCGTCCGTACGACGCTCGATCCCAAGATGCAGCTCATCGCCCGCAAAGCCATGCAGAACGGCCTGATGAAGTTCGATACGCTGCGCGGCTATCGCGGGCCGGTGAAGACCATCAGCGTATCCGGCGACTGGGGCGTGCCTTTGAGCGAAGTCAAGGGACTGGACGACGTGCCGGAATGGTCGCTCGCCGTCGTGCTCGACAGCTCGGAGAGCGGCCTGTCGATCGGCCTTCGGCCGACCCGGAAGATCTCGGGCGAACTCGTCAAGGATCGCATCGAAGGCACCGTCAGCCGCGAGGACATGAGCTTCGCCATGCGTCATGTGGTCGGCGGCAAGACCGTCAAGGCCAAGTCGCCGGCGGACGTGCTGAAGCCGGGCGATGTCATCTTCGTGCAGAAGAAAGAGGGTACGGATGGGGCTTATATCCTGCGCCAGGCCCCCGAAGTGGAAGGCGGCATGATCGCCATGGATCCGCATACCGGCCGCGTTCTGGCCATGGTCGGCGGGTTCTCCTACTCGCAATCCGAATTCAACCGTGCCACGCAGGCCATGCGGCAGCCGGGTTCGTCGTTCAAGCCGATCGTCTATTCGGCCGCCCTCGACAATGGCTATACGCCGGCTTCGGTGATCATGGACGGCCCGATCACCATCAAGAGCGGCAACACGACCTGGACGCCGAAGAACTACGATGGAAGGACAGCTGGCCCGGCGACCTTGCGGTCCGGCATCGAGAGGTCGCGCAATCTGATGACTGTGCGCCTTGCCAACGACATGGGCATGAAGCTGGTCGCCGAATATGCCGAGCGCTTCGGCGTCTATGACCGTCTGGCGCAGTACCTGCCGATGGCGCTGGGTTCGGGCGAGACCACCGTGATGCGCATGGTGTCGGCTTATTCGATCATGGCCAACGGCGGCAAGTCGATCAAGCCGACGCTGATCGACCGCATCCAGGATCGCTACGGCAAGACGGTGTACAGGCAGGACGAACGCGGCTGCGAAAATTGCAACGCCGCCGAATGGCAGAACCAGCCTGAGCCGGAACTGGTCGACAATTCCGAGCAGGTGCTCGATCCGATGACCGCCTATCAGATCACCTCGATGATGGAGGGCGTCGTCGAGCGCGGTACCGGCGCCACCGTCGCCGAACTCGGCCGCCACATCGCCGGCAAGACCGGAACGACAAACGACGAGAAGGATACCTGGTTCATCGGCTACACGCCCAATCTCGTTGTCGGCCTTTATATGGGCTACGATCAGCCGAAAGGTCTTGGCAAGGGCGCGACCGGCGGCGGTCTCGCAGCGCCGATCTTCAAGGACTTCATGCGCGTGGCGCTGGACGGCACGCCCAATGTCGATTTCCAGGTTCCCGAAGGCATGAAGCTGATCGCCATCAATCGCAAGACCGGCATGGCTGCCAACCCAGGCGACGCTGGCGCCTTTATCGAAGCCTTCAAGCCGGGCACCGGCCCCGCCGACAGCTATTGGGTGATCGGCATGGGTGCGGACGGCTCCAACGCCTCCGGCGGCGCGCTGTCGCCACAGGCCAACCAAGCCATCCAGTCCGGCGGCGGCGGGCTCTATTGACATAGGACATGGTGTTCTGGGCCGGCTTTCGAGCCGGCCCATTTCGCTTTACAGGCGGCGGTGCCGTCCCTATGTATCGCGCCAACCCAGCTCTGTTCAAGCAACAGGGCACCATTTCAGCACAGGACAGAACGACCAGCCATGCGCGCGGAAACGCAGAACATTGTCGACGAAATCAGGCAGGCGATAACCCTGCTGAGGAGGCATCTTTGACTGGGATCAAGCCATAAAGCGGCTTGAATACCTGAATGTGCGTGCCGAGGATTCGAGTCTCTGGAACGAACCGCTGGAGGCGCAGAAGCTGATGCGTGAGCGCCAGGGCCTCGAGGAAGGCATCACCGCGGTCAAAGGCCTCACCCAGGCGCTGGAAGACAATATCGGCCTGATCGAGCTTGGCGAGGAAGAGGGCGACGAGAGCGTCATCGCCGAGGCGGAAGCGGCGATCCGCTCGATGCGCGGCGAAGCAAAGGCCCGCCAGATCGAGACGCTGCTTTCGGGCGAGGCGGACGCCAACGACAGTTATCTCGAAGTCCATGCCGGCGCCGGCGGCACCGAAAGCCAGGACTGGGCCTCGATGCTTCTGCGCATGTACACGCGTTGGGCCGAGCGGCGGCGCTTCAAGGTCGAGGTGCTGGAAGTGCATGACGGCGAAGAGGCCGGCATCAAGTCCGCTACGC
This sequence comes from Mesorhizobium onobrychidis, assembly GCF_024707545.1. Taxonomy (NCBI): domain Bacteria; kingdom Pseudomonadati; phylum Pseudomonadota; class Alphaproteobacteria; order Hyphomicrobiales; family Phyllobacteriaceae; genus Mesorhizobium; species Mesorhizobium onobrychidis. The sequence goes on along the minus strand of NZ_CP062229.1, from coordinate 4,629,387 downwards.
TGCTGATCAAGGGCCACAATGCCTATGGTTGGCTGAAGACGGAATCCGGCGTTCACCGTCTCGTGCGTATTTCGCCCTATGACAGCAATGCGCGCCGCCACACGTCCTTCGCCAGCGTCTGGGTCTATCCGGTGATCGACGATACGATCGAGATCGACGTTTCCGAATCGGATGTCCGCATCGACACCTATCGTTCGTCCGGATCGGGCGGCCAGCACGTCAACACCACCGATTCGGCGGTCCGCATCACCCATCTCGCCACCGGCATCGCGGTCGCCTGTCAGGCCGAGCGCTCCCAGCACAAGAACAAGGCGAAGGCCTGGGAGATGCTGCGCTCGCGGCTCTACGAGGAAGAGCTGAAGAAGCGCGAGGCGGTGGCGAACGCCACTGAAGCGTCGAAGAGCGATATCGGCTGGGGCCACCAGATCCGCTCCTACGTTCTGCAGCCCTATCAGCTGGTGAAGGATCTGCGCACTGGCGTCGAGAGTACAAGCCCGTCGAGCGTGCTGGACGGCGACCTCGACGATTTCATGGAGGCCTCGCTGTCGCAGCGCATCGAGGGTGGCGCCGGCGAAGTGGTCGCCGATATCGACTGAAGCCCTACAACAAAGCAGCAGGAACATCACGCTAGAGTAACAGGCTCTCACTCTAATTGAGCGGTCGCTTTATGGCTTTGTTTTTTCATCAAATTTTCCACAACGACTTCTAACTTCGGGCTAGATGTTGCAGGCCTGCCGGCGCTTGGCCCGGAACCACTGCGAGCCAAATCTCGTTATCTGCGATCCCATCTGCCGGGGTTGATGAAGTCACTCTCGTTAGCCCCGGCAGGCTGGTTCCGGCTGCAGATGTCGGCGCTCGGTTTGCACAGCAATTTCTTGCGCCAACAAAGGAATCAGCCCAGCATCCGAAGACTGGGGGAAAAAGCATTTATGGCCGGACGCGGCGTATCTGCGACCTGACGAGCCGGCCACTGGGAAGATACGTTCCAAGAACGGGCAAGCGAAACGCTTGATAACTCGGTGATAGGAATTGCGCCCATGCCTGCTTTCACAGCCCGACCGGCCTCAGCCGTCAACACGGCGCGCCGCCTCCTGAATTCAATCATTGCGGTGGTGGCTCTGACGGCCGCCACCATTCTATTTGCAGCACCCGCTTTGGCGCACGACGCCACGCCGACTGCGGCGAGGCCGCAAGGGTGGAGTTACCCATTCTCCTGTTGTTCTGGCTATGATTGCCGCGCGGTCTCGCAGACGTCGATCAGCGAGCGTCCGGAGGGCTATGTCATCAAGGGGACAGGCGAGGTCGTGTCCTACAGCGATGCGCGGATCAAGAATTCGCCCGATGGCGAATATCACTGGTGCTCGGTCGCCGGCGCCAATGATGGAAAGACCATCTGCCTGTTCGTGCCACCGTCGTCGTTTTAATGCATCTCGCCCAAAAGCTTGCCCCAAGGGCTTGACCCAGAGCCTGGCCCGATGGTGCGCAGCGGTTTTGGGATAACGACATGCATCAAAAAGATTGAAGCGCGCCACGCGTCCGACGCAGGCAAGCGAGTCTGCTGATAGACGGTTGTCAGGAGTGTCTCCTTATGTTGCCTTGCCGCGCGGGCGGCAGGCAATCGTGAGGAGGCGTTCATGACCATAAAGGCAAGCTGCCATTGCAGGGCTACGACGTTCGAAGTTTCGGAAGCGCCGCTAACCGTGACGCAATGCACCTGCTCCTTCTGCTCGAAACGCGGCTCGTTGTGGGCCTACTACACCCCGTCGCAATTCAAGCTCACCAGCCCGCTCAAGAATGTCTCCTTCTACCGGTGGGGCTCGAAAACGATCAAACACGGTTTCTGCGCCACCTGCGGCTGCGGCACCTTCACCGAAACGCCGGACTGGTCGACCGGCAAGCCGGATTTCGACAATCCGAAAATCAGCGTTAATTCGCGCCTGTTCGACGATTTCGACCTCGATCAGGTCGAGCTCGTCGTCATCGACGGCAAGAATCTCTGGTAGCCGATAATCTCTGGTAGCCGATCAGAATTGCGCAATACCGCGGCCGTGCAATTGACCGGGAAAAGCCATAGCCAGCCGCTTTTCCCGTTCCGTTTTTCGCCGCATTTCATGTTACAAGACATTAGAGCGACGTGCGTCCACTTGGACGCACAAAGTACGCTCTAAGACTTTGAATTTATGCATCGTGCTTTCCGAAAATCGATGATTTTCGGGCCGATGCAACGGAAGGGCTGATGCGGCGCGCCACCGGTGGGACCGCGGACTGGAGAGGGACTACCAAATGAAAAAGACTGTGCTCGTCGTCGTGGCGACGGCTGTGCTCGTGAGTGCCTGCACTACAACCGATCCGTATACCGGAGAGCAGAAGGTTTCCAACACTGCGGCCGGCGCCGGCATCGGCGCGCTGGCGGGTGCGGGGCTCGGCCTGCTTGCCGGCGGCAACGATCGCCGTAATGCGCTGATCGGCGCTGGCGTCGGCGCGCTCGCCGGCGGCGCCATCGGCGCCACGATGGACCAGAACGAGGCCGAACTGCGCCGGCAGCTTCAGGGCTCCGGCGTCAGTGTCACCCGCACCGGCGACCAGATCATCCTCAACATGCCGTCCGACATCACCTTCAACGTCGACCAGGACGCGGTGAAGCCCGGCTTCTATCAAGTGCTGAATTCGGTCGCACTTGTGCTGAACAAGTTCCGGCAGACCACGGTCGACGTGTTCGGCCACACCGACTCGACCGGTGGCGACGAACACAATTTCGACCTGTCGCAGCGCCGCGCGCTGGCGGTCGCCAACTATCTGTCCGGGCAGGGCGTCGATTCCCGCCGCTTCGCCGTCACCGGCTTCGGCAAGACGCGTCCGATCGCTTCCAATGCGACGGCCGCCGGCCGTGCCCAGAACCGCCGCGTCGAGATCCAGCTTTCACCGCTCACCTGAGCAAGACCATGATCCCGAACCTCCGGTTCGGAAAAGATCATGTTCAAACAAGAAGCCGGCATCGGACATGAAGACGGCCCCGCAAGGGGCCGTTTCTGTTTGGGTTTGGCGTCCGGCAAAATGCGTCAAACAAAGACCTGGAGCGCGGTTTTGGGCCTACCAAAACGCAAAGCGCCCTAGGGTCGGACCGGCTGATCGACAATTGCCGCAACGATCCGGCGCACGATCGGAAGGACAATCAGCAGGCTCGGAAACGCAACGAGCCATGATACGCCCCATGCATATGACCAGGTCGCTACGAAACCGTTCGTCCAACCGGTGCCGATCGCCGTCGAAACCGCCGAGATGATGCAGGTCATGAGAATTGAAAGAACAAACGGCATTACCACTGCACTGTAGGAAGGCGGCAGCTTTCTCAGCTTCAATGTCTTTTGCGGTGATGCTTGCATGGAAATCTCCTAGTCGGAAAATGCGTGAGCGCGATCAGGCGATCTGTGCCGATTGCAGGGCTAGCTCCCGAATAAAGCTTCGCAACGAACGCGGCTCGCGGCCCAAAGCGCAGCGCAATGTCAGGCTGTTTCCGCCGAGGCCATATCTGGCATAGTGGTCATGGACTTTAGCCAGCAGCTGCAATTGGCGGTCATCGTAGGGAAGGCGGGCATTCGCTGCCCACTCGCCAAAGGTCTGCTCGCCGGCCGAGATCGGGCGGCCAAGTTCTTCACCCATCATTGAAACGATTTCTTCCCGGCTATGCATACCAGCGCACAGCTCGAGGGTGGCATAGGACAACCGCGCTTCTGTCAATGCGATCGCTGCCACTTCAGCGACATCGCGGTAATCGACGCGCGCCAGCTTTGCTGTCTTTGGAAACGGTTCCGAGAAAACGCCATCCCTAACGACGGACGGCCAGGCTGCTGCGATATTCTGCATGAAATTGGCGGGATGCAGAATGGTGTATTCCATGTTCGTTGAGTAGAGAGCATCCTCGACCGGCACCTTGCTCGCATGGTTTTTGAGCCTCGTATTGGTCGGCTGGATCACCGACGAGAAGACGAATTTTCGAACGCCTGCTCGTGCTGCAGCCTCAACCATGGCAACACCCATGGCCGCTTCATCGGGGGCAAAGGCCGGTCCGATGTGAAAGACGCCGTCGACGCCCTCGACGGCATCTTCGAGGCTCTGAGGGTCGCGCAAATTGCCGATCACGACCTCGGGTGCCCCGAGCCTCCGCGCCTTTTCGGCGCTCGCGGGGTCGCGAATGAGTCCTCGAACAGTGGCATTGCGGCGGACAAGTTCAGGCACGACCAATCCGGCAAATCGGCCTGTTGCGCCCACGACCAGGACGGTTGGATTGGGTGCTCGCATGACAATTCCCTTCCATGAAGCTTGCCCTTTCGGGATTTCTTCCAGGGAAATAAAAGGTCGCGAACAGCGTTACAATTATTTGGCTTTGCGATAGTTTCTCTCGATTTTCGAGAGAAATGGACAAGCCATGAGCCGGATAGATGATTTTGAAGCTTTCATGGCAGTTGTCGAGCATGGAAGTTTGACAGCCGCCGCACGCCGGCTGAACCGCTCACTGCAATCAATCAGCCGGTCTTTGGCGACGCTGGAAGAATCCGTCGGGGTCGAGCTTGTGCAGAGAACGACGCGCCGCTCGACACCGAGCGAAGCCGGAGCGGCGTTTTTCCACCGCATCAAACCCGCCATCGACGAAATAAACGACGCAAGACTTCAGGCCGCCAACCAGAGATCGGAGCCATCAGGCATCCTGCGCGTGAGCGCGCCAGTTCTGTTCGGCCCGGATTTCGTTGTACCTGTCATCGCCGACTACATGCAGACGTATCCGCGGGTCGAGGTTGACCTCCAGCTTTCCGATGGATTTGTTGATCTTGGTGCCGAGGGCCTCGATCTGGCAATACGGATCGGCAACTTGCCGGATTCCAGCTTGCGAGCCAGACGCTTGGGCGCGTTGCGGCGCGTCGTGTTCGGCTCGCCTTCCTACTTTGAACGCCGTGGCCGACCTACGCATCCTTTTGAACTGAGCAGGCACAGTTGCATTGTTCGAACCTCCGACCAGCGTCCAGGTGAATGGATGTTTCAGATTGAGGGGAAACCTCGGCCGGTGAAAGTGGCTGGCAGTTTTCGATCCAATTTGATGGCACCGATCTATGCAGCCGCAGCTCACGGATTGGGTTTGGGCTACTCGCCCCTTTGGCAGATAAGGCATTCGGTGGACGATGGCCGCCTAGAGGTCGTTTTAAGCGAATTCGAGCCGGTGCCGGTGCCGATGCACGCCGTGTGGCCGGAAGGCAGATCATCTTCAGCCAAAGTTCGCGCGTTTCTGGATATGTTGCCGTCCCGCCTGGAATTCAAAAACCTGTAGCCACCGGAGACGACAGAGCGCGGTCGACCACCTCGTGGTCATAACGCGCGTCGCGTCTGAAGGGATTCATGCGGCGCGCTTTGAGTTTCTTGTTTCCAGCTTTCGCGCCACAGCTGAGCAAAGCAGATATCGAACATGAAAACGGCCCCGCAAAGGGCCATTTTTGTTTGGATTTGAGAATTTCTGCTGTGATCAGACCTTGGCGACGATGCGCATGAAGGCGGGCATCTCGTCGCCGAATCCGACGGTCGCGTCATTGTCTTCCTGGCGATGGCGGGCAGGGCGATTGCCGTCGCGCTGCGGCCTGGTGTCGCCACGTTCCGGCGCACGCTGTTCGTTCCGGTTGCGATCGGGCGAAGCTTGGCGCTCGCCATTTTCCGAGCGGATCGCTTCCTTGCGCGCGCGCCGCTCACCGGCATCGGCGACCGCGGTCTCGGCCGCCACTGGCTGTTCCTCGCGCGCCGCGTCCGGTGCTGCAGCATCGCTTTGCTTGGCGTGGCGTTCGCGTGGCTTGCGTTCGCCCCTGTCCTTGCGGTCATCGTCCTTGCGGCCGGCGCGGCGCGGGGCGCCGCGGCCACGGCGGGGAGCGTCGTCCTCTCCGCCCTCGCTGGCGACGACCGTCGACAGATCGCCGTCATGCCACTCGATCTTGTTGCCGATCAGCCGTTCGATCGCGTCGATGTATTTGGTATCGGACTTGGTGGCGATGGTGAAGGATTTGCCCGAGCGTCCGGCGCGGCCGGTGCGGCCGATGCGGTGGACATAGTCCTCGGCATGGATCGGCACGTCGTAGTTGAAGACGTGGCTGACATCGGGGATGTCGAGGCCGCGCGCCGCAACGTCCGACGCAACGAGGTAGCGCAGTTTGCCGTCACGGAAATTGGCCAGCATCTGCATGCGCGCGCGCTGGTCCATGTCGCCATGCAGCGCGCCGGCGTCGAAATCATATTTCAGCAGCGAGCGGAAAAGCTCCGAGACCTCGATCTTGCGGTTGCAGAAGATGATGGCGTTCTTCAGCTCCGCATCCTCGGCCCTTATCAGATTGCGCAGCGTCTCGCGCTTGTCCCAGGGTTTCGAGCCGGATTTCACCAGCCGCTGGACGATGTTGGTGGCGGCGGACGCAGCCTTCGAAACCTCGACGCGCACCGGCGCGTGCAGGAATTTCTCGGTGAGTTTGGTGATCTCAGGCGGCATTGTCGCCGAGAAGAACAGCGTCTGCCTGGTGAACGGGATCATCTCGCAGATGCGCTCGATGTCGGGAATGAAGCCCATGTCGAGCATGCGATCGGCCTCATCGATGACGAGGATCTCGACGCCGTTGAGCAGAAGCTTTCCGCGCTCGCGGTGGTCGAGCAGGCGGCCGGGCGTCGCGATCAGCACGTCGGCGCCGCGCTCCAGCTTCTTGTCCTGCTCGTCGAACGACACGCCGCCGATCAGCAGCGCGATGTTGAGCTTGTGGTTCTTGCCGTATCTGATGAAATTTTCTTCGACCTGCGCGGCAAGCTCGCGCGTCGGCTCGAGGATCAGCGTGCGTGGCATGCGGGCGCGGGCCCGGCCTTTTTCGAGCCGGGTCAGCATGGGCAGCACGAACGAGGCCGTCTTGCCGGTGCCGGTCTGGGCGATGCCCAAAATATCCTTGCCGAGCAAGGCGTGCGGAATGGCGCCGGCCTGGATCGGCGTCGGTTCGGTGTAACCGGCATCGGTGACTGCGGAAAGGACCTTCGGCGACAGGCCGAGGTCTGTGAAGGTCAACGCTTCTTGAGCGATCTGGGCGTCTGAGGACAAGTTTGGCTGTCTTTGGCTGGTTCGGGGGCGCAACATAAGCAGTCGCGGCAAGCGCCGCGCGCCTGCAAGATCGGTATTGCAGGTAGGCGCAAGCCCACGATTTGTCAACAGAAACGGGCGGGGAATGGCATGAATGTGAAGTCGTATCCTTAATCGCGATGCTTAATCGAGCTGGCTATCGCCGTACCGGCTCAGTACCGGAACTGTTCGGCGAGAATGCGCTCGTTCCACGAGTGGCTCGGATCGAACAGCAGCGTCGCCGTCACCGCTGGCGATTCTTGCACCGTAACCGAGGTTACAGCCTTCACCTCGGTGTGGTCGGCGGCGGCGTTTACCGGCCGCTTTTCCGGCTCCAGAATGTCGAAACGAACGGTTGCCTTGTTGGAGAGCAGCGCGCCGCGCCAGCGGCGCGGGCGGAACGGACTGACCGGGGTCAGCGCCAGCAGCGGCGCGTCGAGCGGCAAGATCGGCCCGTGCGCGGACAGATTGTAGGCGGTCGAGCCGGCTGGCGTCGCGACCATCACACCGTCGCAGTTCAACTCCTCCAGCCGCACTTGCCCGTCCACGGTGATACGGATCTTGGCCGTCTGGTAGGACTGGCGCCACAGCGCAACCTCGTTGATCGCCAACGCCGAAATCGTTTCGCCCTCTGCCGTCACCGCCTGCATCTCCAGCGGACGGATCGTTTCGGCAACGGCCGCCGCGATACGCCCCGTCAAACCGCTGGCGCGATACTCGTTCATCAGGAAGCCGATGGTGCCACGGTTCATGCCGTAGACCTTTTTCCCCGTGCTCATCGTGTCGCGCAAGGTCTGCAACAGGAAGCCGTCGCCACCGAGGGCGACGACGATCTCTGCATCCTCGATGGATGCCTGGCCATAGCGCGCAGACAGGCTCTCCAGCGCCGCCTTGGCGTCGGCGGTGTCGGACGAGACGAAGGCGAAACGGCTGGCGGCTTTGTTCATGGCTCCCCAATGTCGACGGTTGGTGGCGACCGGCTGGTTGGCGACCGGGTTGCTTGGGCCGCGCCAGCGCCGGGTTAGCATGGGCGGGGAAATCTGCAAAGAGAGGCACGTGCTGCCCCTAGACACGACGCCGGGAAGAACTGCCGGTCAGGTGCTCGCGCATCGTGTCGAGTGACAAGCGAATGTGATGGTTAAGACGGGGATTAAACTCTCGTAAAGCCGGATCGACCATGTTAGCCGGCAGTGGATGGGCGGCGTGGGGGCCAGCCAGCGGACCAATCTATTGCCGGTAACACGCCTGATCATTATCGTCCTGATGCTGGGAAGTTTTGCTCTTGCCTTCGCCCAACTGGTGCGCCAGTCCGAAGAGACGAGTTTGAGACCTCAGCCCACGGCTTCACGCTGCGGCGATGCCGCCGGCGCGCCGTGCCCGCAAAGGGCTCTGTGAATTCGCCAGGCACTTCCCGCGATTACGAGAAGCCGGTGCTTATCGCGCCTGCAACAGATGACAACCGGCCTGCCGCTTTTGCGCGAGATACTCGTCGATAAGCTGGCGGTAGCGCACCTTGCCGAAGCTCGGGAAGTGGCCGCCATGCACGACCGCAACATCGAGCTCGCGCATCCGCTGCAGCGTTTCGACATAGTCGTCGACGACCGAATGATAGACATCGTCGATCAGCGGGCCGTCATAGACGACGTCGCCGGAAAGCAGGATGCCGGTCTTCTTCTCGTAGAGCGCAATGCCGCCGGGCGAATGGCCCGGCGTGTGGATCACCTCGAAGGCGCGGTCGCCGAGATCGATCACATCGCCTTGTTCGAGCAGGCGGTCGGCCGGCGCCGGCGGTATCCGGTAGCGCGCCGCATCCCAGCCTTGCGGCATTCCGTCGAACATTGCGTCGGTGGCATAGCGGTCGGCGACCGTCCATTCATTGCGCGGATCGGCGAGGATCTCCGCTTCGGCCGCGTGCACGCAGCGGTCCGGAAATTCGTGATGGCAGCCGATATGGTCGAAATGCGTGTGGCTGGCCACGCAAATGAGCTTTCGCTCCGTCACCAGCGGCACCTGGCGCCGCAGGCTGAAATGGCCGAGGCCGGTGTCGAACAGAAGATCGTGGTCGCGACCGCGCACATGCCAGATGTTGCAGCGGAAGAACGGCTTGATCCACGGCTCGTGGATCAGCGTCACGCCATCACCCATGCGGATGGTTTCATACCAATTCGCTGCATCAATGACCGGAAGCGCGCCCATGGCTCAACTCGTCAAAAAGATGATGTCGCCAGCGTCGCACGAAACCGCAACGATGTCGCCCGGCTGGACGGCCGCAGCGGCGGGGACCCTGGCGATGAAATGCAGCGCCGGGTCCTTCTCGGAGACAGCAAGCACGCGCTTGAAGCTGCCTTGAAACACCACGTCGCTCACCTTGGTCGTGCCGAGCCTTACGGCGCCGCCGGTCGCGCCGAGGACAAGGTGCTCCGGACGGACGGCGAGGGCGACAGTCGTCCCGGCCGGCACTGTGCCGGTCAGCGAAAGCGCTCCGACCTGCGTCGCGACAGTGATTGTTCCGTCCTTCGCCGCCGTCACCGTCCCGGGTATCAGCGTGCTTTCACCCATGAAGGTCGCGGAAAAGCGCGTCGCCGGCCGGGCATAGACGCGCTCCGGCGGTCCCTCGTCCTCGATGCGCCCGTCATTCATCACCACGCAATGGTCGGCCAGCGCCATCGCCTCTTCCTGGTCGTGGGTGACATGGATGAAGGCGGTGCCGACGCGTTTCTGGATCGCCTTCAGCTCGTCCTGCATCTGCCGGCGCAACTTTAGGTCGAGCGCTCCGAGCGGTTCATCGAGCAACAGCACCGCAGGTTCGACGACAAGGGCGCGGGCCAGCGCCACGCGCTGGCGCTGGCCGCCGGAAAGCTGGTGCGGCTTCTTGTCGAAGGCGTTGGCCAGCCCGACCAGCGCCAGTGCCTCGCGCGCCCGCGCGGTCCGTGCCGCGGCATCGACGCCTTGCATGCGCAGGCCGAAGCCGACATTGCTGCCGACGCTCATATGCGGAAACAGCGCATAGTCCTGGAACACCGTGGTCGTCGGCCGCTTCGCCGGTGGCACGGCGGTGCAGTCCTCGCCGCGGATCAGCACCTTGCCTTCGCTCGGCGTGACGAAGCCGCCGAGAATGGACAGCAGCGTCGTCTTGCCGGAGCCCGACGGGCCGAGCAGGATCGTGTAGCTGCCCGGTTCGATCGTCAGCGAGACATTCTTCAGTACGGTATGCTGGCCGAAGCGGTGCGAGACAGAGCTTATATCGACCAGTGGCGCGATCATGCCGGCTTCCTCCGCAACAGCATCAGTTCAAAAAACACCACCAGCACGATGGAGACGGCGAAGACCAGCGAGCCGACGGCGTTGGTCTTGGGATTGAGGCCTGAGCGCAGCAGGTTCCAGATCTCGACCGGCAGCGTCGTGTCGAAGCGCGTCAGCAGGAACGAGATCACGAATTCGTCCCAGGAGAAGGTCATCGACAGGAAGAAACCGGCGAAGATTGCCGGCGCCATGACAGGCACGGTGATCAGCAGCAGCACCTTCCATTCGGGCGCGCCGAGGTCGCGCGCGGCGCGCTCGATGTTGATCTGATGGTCGCCCATCTGGCTGTAGATGATGGCAAAGCACAGCGGCAGGTTGATCACGACATGGCCGATGCCGGCGGCAAATAGCGACTTCGGTATGCCGGCCCAGTTGAACAGCACCAGCAATCCCATGCCGATGATGAGATAGCTGACTGTCAGGGGCAGCGTGATCAGCCCGCGCATCAGGCCTGAGCCTGGCAGGACGAAGCGTGCAAAACCCCAGGCAGAGAGGAAACCCAGCGCAACGGCTGCAGCTGAGGAGAGAGCCGCCACACCAAGCGAATTGACCAGTGCCGAGGTCAGCCGCGTGTCGGCGAGCACGGCGTCGTACCAGCGCAGCGACGGCCCGGTGAAGGGCGGGATCGGAAACGACGTCGCCTGCAGCGAAAACAGCACCAGCACGACCACCGGCAGAAAGATGAAGCCATAGATGGCTACGGCATAGATCCAGGAGGTGATACGGACAAGAGCGCGCATGGTCAGGCCCGCTCGATCTTGAGCCAGCGGGCGCAGGCGAGATAGGCGACAGTGACAACCGCCATCAGGATAATCGACAGCGCCGAGGCGAGCGGAAAATCGCCGCGCCGACCCATCTGCATCATCACCAGCTGCGGCATCAAAAGCTCGTTGTTGCCGCCCAGGATCTGCGGCGTGATGTAGTCGCCGATGCACAGCACGAAGGTGAGAAAGGCGCCGACCATGATGCCGGGCAAGGTCAGCGGCAGGACGACATGCAAGAACGTGCGCACCGGCCCGGCGCCGAGATCGGCGGCGGCTTTGCGGTAGCTCGGGCTGAGCTGCTTCAGATTGGCGAAGATCGTCAGCGTCAACAGCATGACGAAGAAATGGACGAAGCCAGTGATCGTGGCCAGCCGTGTGTTGGCGAGCTGCAGCGGCTCGCTGAACAGGCCGGAGCCGGTCAGCGCACGGTTGATCACGCCGTTCTGCGCCAGCACCAGAAGCCAGGAATAGGAGCGCACGACATAGGAGGTCCAGAACGGCAGCACGGCCAGCATCAGCGCCAGCCGCTGCCAGCGCTCCGGCACCTGTTCGGCCAGGATCCAGGCGAAGGGGTAGGCGAGCAGCACCGAAACCACTGTGACAATGGCGGTGACCTGCAGCGAGTTCACCATCGCCTGCCAATAGGCCGGATTATTGAAAAACTGGCTGTAGTTGGACAGGGTGAAGCCGCCGCCGTCATGCGCCGTCAGGCTGGAAAACGCCATGGCCAGAAAAGGCAGCACGAAGAACAGCAGCGTCCAGCCGAGCGCCGGCGTGACCAGCGCCCAGGGCAGGGCACGCCCGGTGTTTCCAGTAGCGTTCACGACCGGCGACCGGTCACTGCGCCTGCAGCATTTCGGTCCAGACGTCCTGCATTCTCTTGTCGAGATCGGCGTTCGGCGTCGGGTAGGGCTGGGCGCGGGCGAGGAAATCCGGCTGCTCGTCGAAGCGCAGGATCTTCTTCTGTTCGTCGGTCAGAGCCGCCTTGGTATTCGCCGGCATGCCCCAATAGCAGGCCGAGGTGGCGAGCCGCGCCTGGCCTTCAGGGCTCATGATGTACCGGATGAACTTCAGCGCCATGTCCTTGTTTTTGGAATCCTTGAACATCGCCAGCGACTGCGACCACAGCACAGCACCTTCTTTCGGGATGGAGAAGTCGAGGGCAGGGTTCTCCTTGGCCAGCCCGGCCGTCACCCACTCGCCGCCGCCGACCAGAATGTCGACCTCGCCGGTCGCCAGCGCCGTCTGGCTGGCGGTCACCTCGCCGACCAGCTTGGCGTTGGCCTTCATCTTGAGCAGCTCTTCCTTGATGGCGGGAAGGTCGGCCTCGGTCAGTTCGGCGGTCTTCTTGCCGATCGCCAGTGCTGCCATGCCGATGACCGGCAGATAGTAGTCATAGATGGCGATCTTGCCCTTGTACTTGTCGCCGGTCAGCGCGGCCATCGACTGCATGTCGGCCGGATCGACCTTGGTCTTGTTGTAGCCGATGGTGTTGTAGCCGAATTTTTCGGTGATGCCGTAGCGCTTGCCGTCGACCACGGTGGAACTGTCCATCTTCACTTGGGGAAAGAGGTCGGCGAGCGGCAGTTTGTCATCCGGCAGCGGCTCGAACAGGCCCTTTTCGACGCCACGCGGTATGTCGATGCTGTCGATCACCATCACATCCCAGTCGCCGGGTTGCGACTGTTCGACAATCGCCATACCGGCGCCGGTGCCCTCGAACTCCTTGACGTTGACCTTGACGCCATTGGCCTCCTCGAAAGGCTGCAGCAGCGCCGGATCGGCGTGATCGCACCAGATCAAAGCGTTGAGATCAGCAGCCTGAGCGAGATTGCCCGTCGCCAGCAGCAGTGCTGTCGCAGCACACGCGGCGTGGAGATGGCACTTCAGAATGGAAAGCGGATCCTTGGTAGTTGGAATCGGGGTCTTCAGATTAATGCGCATCGAGTGTTCTCCCTTGCCTTTTTGGCTTGTGACAAAAATTGAACCAATTCTAAAATTGAGTCAATTCTGTTTTTATGGCAAATAGCCGATATGAGTGGATTGCGGGCAAGGCAAAAGGCGGATCGGCATCGCCGCATCATCGAGGCGGCGGCGGAGCTTTTTCGCGATGCCGGCTATGAAGGCGCCAAGATCGAGACGATCGCGGCGCAGGCCGAGGTGTCGGTCGGCACGATCTACAACTATTACCAGAACAAAGGCGACATCCTCGGTGCCATCGTTTCGATGGAGGTCAACGAGGTGCTCAACGCCGGGCAGGGCGTCGTCGCCAATCCGCCGGCCAATGTCGGCGATGCGCTCGATACGCTGCTCGGCATCTATATCGAGCATTCGCTGCATTACCTCAGCAAGGAGATGTGGCGGCAGGCGATGGCGATCTCAACGCAACTGCCCGACAGCCCGTTCGGTCAGGCCTATACCGCGCTCGACCGGGCGCTGACCGAACAGATCCGCGCGCTGATCGCCCGGCTGCAGGGGCTCGGCCTGGTGCGCCGGGATATCGACGGGCAGGCCTTGGGCGAACTGGTGTTCAACAACATGAACATGATGTTCATCGAGTTCGTGAAGCGCGACGGGGCGAGGATCGCGGAACTGCGGACGGCGATACGAAGGCAGAACCGGATTTTGGTGGCGGCGATCGCGGTGTGAGCGCGGGATCTCCCGATGGGATTTCGCGCAGGTTCAATTCAGCTGGTGGCGCGTGGAGCACTCCCGTTGCTGATTTCCCATATCGGCGCGATCGGCGCTTCAACGGGCGTGCCTGGGTGGCCGCGCGCGTGGAAACGGCACGATGGTCAATGGCGCCTTGCGGAATTCCGCGATGGCTATTTCCTCGATCAGGGAGTCGAGTGCCTCGCTGACGCGTTGGCTCGTTTCGTCCATGCCGCAGAGCCGGTTTTGGGCACACTCCAAGAGCTCGCGCGCTGCAGCGAAGTCGCTTCGCATAACACCACCCGTTGTTTAGCCCGCCGCACAGACATTGTCGGCGCGCTAAATTGAGCGAGTGCTAATATACGCAGGCGCATTTTAATCGAATGGCATTAGAGTGGCCGGCGAGCGGGAGATACCGGCCGGTCCGCATCCACTGTTGCATCCGTTGGTTCGATTGCTGAATTTTTCTGATGCCCCGGGCACGACCCGGAGGACATGGGGGAGGGCATGGGCGCTTTGCGTTGCAGAACGCGGGAGATTAGTCCCGATACGATCTTGGACGGCCGAGAAATTCTCTCGCGGCAGCGATTTGGCGTCGATGCTCGCGAAGGAAGGTCAGGCTGAAACAAATCGAAAAGGCCAGTCCTGAAAGGACTATCGTTGCCTGCGAGGTCGGATCGGGATCAGGAATTGTCAGGAAGCGGAAACCGAACGCCAACGCGAGGGCAGCAAGGCTGCCATACATGCCACCAATAAAGGGTGCGATCGTGCGTTTCTGCTCCAACGGCGACTCCTATGGTTTCCACCAGGGAATACCTGTGGGGTTCCGCCGGTGAATATATGCATTGAAGCTGATGTGCTAGCCATCCTGACGACCCCGGCCTGTGGAAATCGGGGATGAGCAGATATCGCCCGCCCGTGGGAAGTTCTCACAAGAAGCTGTTGTTTGCTGGTGCCCCCGGACGGCGCTAAAGGCCAAATCCCACTGAGGCGTTCCACCCGAATTTACCGTAAAAAATCAAGGGGGTAGAAGGCTCTCTTCCCCCGAAGCGGTTAAGCTCGGTGTACCTCTTTGTGCCCGAGCGGTGTACCTTCTGTCAACAGCAGGGATTTAGCGTTGCCCCTGCCGTTCCCGGTCAACTTGATGCAGCACCGCCAAGGGCCATGTTTTCAGATCGCAGCAGAGCAAGAGTATTTGCAGGCAGGGAAAGTTGAGCAACCAAAGAACGCTCCAAACTTACCAATACGTTTCACCAAGTCGCCACCACACCCCTCCATCGGACATCTTGTGCCCGTCTTGTCCGCGAGGCGCTTTTCACGGTGTTTCTGCTGCTTAAACTCCCATGGTGGAATGTAGTTTCCTAGAGCAGCCCATATTCCTCTTTTGTGACGTTGCGCATCGTCCAATGCCTCTAAATACCGTTCATCGGGTCCATATCGTTCGAGAACCCATGCCCATCCATTTAAAACCATCTCTAGCTCAATGTTCCTAGTGACGAGCAGTGGTCCCCTAAATGTCATTGCGTTGTGGAGGTGGTTAGACGATGTTCTGAATTGGGCAACCGAGTAATCTTGCGTCAGAAACGGCACACCGACAATACGTTTGTGTCTGTCCACTATCTGACCAGTATCCATCTTCATTCGAACTTCAAGTTCCACCCATCTGTCACCAATCAAAGTGGCAAGAAACTCTTTGGCCTCGCGCCCTCCGGGCTGTTCCAATTCAGGTGCGTCTATGAACGCAAATCGGACTGCAACTTGAAGCTCTGATTGATCGCTTGGGCTGCCCGTGAGTTCGCTGGCCTTAATTCTTGTTAGAAATCCATCACCGTCAAATATTTTCAGAACAGGGACTCTAATGGTTTCCCCTTCCGGATTTTCCGGCACAATAATTACCGAATTTTCTTGGTTCATGACATCGGTGACGCAGTAAGAAAGATGTTAGAATTTTAGATCAAACGGCTGACGCTTCTACAACCATGGGACGCTACTCTAGCGAGGCAAGCACGTCCTTGGCAAGAATGCACTAACCCAGTCAACGCTGGTGTTATGACCTCATCCGACCGACTGGAATGGCCGGTGCTTCTCAGTCCGAAGTCCATCCCGGTCGTATTCCGTGACATCAATCCCCGCCCATGCGCCAATGGTCCGATCTGCCTTCCACATTGGCACGGTGCCGATGGTGACCCTGACAGAATCGCTAGGGTTGACTCCTCGCTTAACCAATTCCCGACACAGGACCGGAACCGGGTCTTTGCGCGTGGTTGTGATCCTGATTTCCTCGCGTCGTGACGGCAGTGTATGATCCGCTCAATTTGATCTGTTTGCATGGTGGAAGCGCGGGAGGTTCCGCATGGTGGATTGTACCGGGGAGCTTAAGGGAGGCCGGGAAGTATAAATTTCTGAGCGGGTGATCGGATAACAGGCACGCGCGGCGACCCCGGCACCCCTTAGGTCCAGCCCGCAACAAGTCCTTAGGTCTTCCATACGGTGATTGCTGGGCGACCCTGAGGCGTGATCGATGAGTGGCTGACAGGGGAAGACTGAGGTCCTGCCTCGTTGCATGGCGGGGGTCGGGAGGGCTGGACAATTGCGGAACCGTTTCGACCGACAGCGGTTCTACAGTGGTTATTATGTCAAACCCAGGAGGCAGATATGACTTTTCGAAGCACGATTGCCGCTACCATCTTTCTCGCTGGAACCGCTCTCGCGACTGCCCAGACTGTCGTGGTCACGCCCGAACAGGAAATCGTAGTCCGAGAATACGTGAAAACCAATCCAGTCGTAGTCGAGCGTCCGTCCAACTTTGAACTGTTAGTCGGAGCGATCATACCGGATATATTCAAGCCGGGCGAACTTGCCGAAAACACATTGCCGACCAGGTATCAGTACGTCGTAATTGACGGTCGCACCGTGCTGATCGACCCCCAAACCCGCAAGGTCGTGCACATCATCGAAAGGTGACCGTTTGGCTGTACGATAGGGGAGCGATGAACAGGGCTCCCCTACCAGCGAGGCAAAACTTCGGGCGGACCATTTGCCTCTCGGGTTCGTAGGTCGCCCCAGTACGACCACCCCGTGCCCCTCTGACGCAAGCACACACCACCCCTCAGCAACGCCTAGACAGCCTCACTTTGCCAAGGGCGGTCGGTCTCGACGTATACCGGAGGGTGAAACCAGTTGAGAGCCATGATACCTCCTACTCAGGGGAGAGATACATCTTGGCCTCCTTGGCAGCCGCCTCAAAAGCCTTTCGTATCACATGAGGGTCAATCGGATCGCCGTCCAAGGCTGACAGGCATAGGGTCACCGCCTTGTGCCAACTAGGTCCTCTCCGGGTCCACGTCTTGAGCTGCTCAAGGGCTACCCTCGTATTGTTGCAACCATGCCTGGCACCGTCCGTTTCACTCTTAACGAACACCGGAGGGACAAACCAAAGCGTTGCCATAAGGGTAACTTAGGGCGGGAAGAACCGGCTGACCAACCTATCATCAGAGGATCATTCGCGTTGGTCGAAGGCTAACGCGCGCCCAAATGCTGGAGCCGCTTCCACGAGAAACTCGATCAGATCATCGTCGGTCACTTCCCAATGGGGGCCATCTTCGCGCACCGCTGCTATCGTGGCCTTCACAGAGACGATGCCGCAGCATGGGGCCGCCTCGATGACCTCCTGAACAAGGTCCTCGACTGTGCGTCCGCAGTTCGTCTTAACGTTCACCCGAGGGTTCCCCGAGCCATTACCCCAAGTAGCCATATTTGTTGCATTTTCCTGGAAAAAATCAACGACGATTTCGTATGGGAAAGGGGGCGAATGTTTGGCAGAAATTTCTGAGCGCCTGATCGGATAACTGGCTCGCGCGAGGACCCCCCGTGCCCCCTTCATTCCACCGCAGCACAGACCCTTTGACTTCTTAGAACTGAACATTGGTCTCGATCATGCCTCGGCATTCCCACGGGCGAACATCGGCACGCAACCAGTTGCCTACGTTGGCCATGCTGTTAGTGCCAATAGGGCAGGCCCTTGTGGCATGGTCCCGTGGATTTGGCATGACAGGGGAAGGGCTTTCCTTCGCCTAATTAGGTCAAAATGCCGAACAAAATGACTCTGAAATGAGCGCTGAGGCGCCGCTATTTCTGCCTGATTAAGCCTTTGATTTCGGAACCAAAAGACCCGTTTACCGGCACAGCACCAAAACTGGGAGGCGTTGAGGTTTCAAGCAGTCATCTGTCCGTGCTCAATGGTTTCTAGAAGCTTGTTCCTCAGGCTACGCCAGTAGTGTGGATTGCTTGGGAACTCTCTCCAAAAGCCATCAATTGCAGTCCGCAAAGATGGCCATTGGTCGATTTGGCGTGCGACGATCTCTTGGAATGCTTCGGTCTCTTCCAGATACGGCCCTGACGTCAGGAGGCGGCTGGTAGCCAGGTGCAGCTTCAATCCATCAGGGTCTTCAAGCACCGTAATTGGCCCGTAAAGAAAGTGTCGGGTGATATAGCGCCGCGTAAGAGCGCCATTTGAAAAAACGTCGCCGATGTCAAACAGGACAGCTCGTACCCATCGTAAAATCTCATCTTTGAACAGAACCAAAACGGCTACAAGAAACAACCCAACCTTGGCCTCGCGGGAGGGGGACCATTCGAAAGTGTAGGAGGCGACGAGCACAAGGGCGACAGCGATTAGTATTCCAGGCAAGTGCCCTATTAGCACTACGGGGAGTTTCAAGACGTCAATCACTAAGCCTACCATCCGGTTAAACAGGACCAGGAGGGCGGTGCTTTCGCCCCATCTTTCGCTTTGCCCCTGAGCCCAGAGGGCAAACATCATTGCCTCAATTGCTGCCTTTTGGTCTGGCGTCTGCTTGGCGATGCCGCTTGCGGCAATGGCGCCCTTGAAGTCGGTAGACTGGATTTTCTCCGCGAATTCATCCGTTTGGCCAAACGATCTCTCGGTGGGCATTCGAATTAGCTTCCTGTGATCGGGGCGAGACGCTCCCATTTTGTTCAGTATATCGAGGTGTATATTTTGAGCAACTGGGCTCGTTTCCCGCATGGACCTGCGGGATGTTCTTGCTGCAAATCTGCGCCGCCTGAGACACGCAAAAGGGCTGTCTCAAGACGATCTCGCTTATGAGGCGGAAGTCAGCCGGAGCTACCTCAGTCAGATCGAGAAGGGCAAATATTACGCAAGCCTCAAGATCATTGAAAAGCTTGCGTCGGTGCTCCAGATCGAGCCTTGGGAACTTCTAAAAGCCCCCGAGAGAGAGAAATAGCCGGGTCGGTTAGGCATACGGCTTCACGCGAAACAAAGGCTGTTAGGGCCTGAAATACCGCCGCCACCCCAGCGAGCAAGACACCACAATAGGAAGCAGTTCCTTTTTCGAACTCTGGTCACGCCAAGGCCTATATGCTCAACGTCGAGCTTCGCCCTCCGATAATCGAGCGTCTAGGCGAGCCAGCCGTCTTCTCATTGCTCCTTTCTGTCTTCGGAAGAGTGCAGTATCTAGGGGTCACCTCCTGAAGTTCTGGACCCAATGCGCTTTGTTGAAAATGGACCTAATATCCCAGATCTGCTCCTTGAACGTCGTGACCAAGGGCGCGTCGTATTTCTCTGTGGCGCCGGCGTTTCTTTCAATGCCGGGATGCCGACATTTGTCGGGCTAACTAAACACGTAATCCATTCATTTGATCCTCCTAAGGGCTCCGCTATAGCGAGTTCTTTCGGGCCCTGGGAGGATGCCGAATACCACGGCTCGAAGACTCCGCTCGATCAGATATTTCATCTCCTCCACCAAGAATATGGCCGGGAGGACGTCAATGCTTTGGTGGCTGAACGTCTTCGACAGGGAGCGCCTGGGGAAGTCGAAAGTCTAGAACACAAGCTGATTGCTCGGATTTCATCCGATCAGGAAGGCAATCCACAGATAGTGACAACCAATTTTGACCGGCTTTTCGAACATGCTGTGGGTGTCGAGGTTGGAAAAGTCTACGAACCTCCGGCCTTCCCCGACATCCGCATGGGCGTCCCGGTCACGGGTGTGACCTACCTCCATGGGCGGCTTCAGGAACCAGGCGCTGCGCATCATCCCTACATCTTGAGCAGCGCCGATTTCGGGAGGGCATACCTATCGGAAGGGTGGGCGACGAGTTTCATCCGCTCCCTGCTCGAAAGCTACACCGTCGTTCTCGTCGGTTACCAGGCCGAGGACCCGCCGGTGAAGTATCTACTTCAAGGACTGAACCACGATGGTATGTCCGACCGTTCCAACCTGTACGCATTCGATAAAGGTTTAGCCGAGGAGATCGAAGCGAAATGGCGGGACCGGGGCGTTAGTGCGATTGCTTACAACGATCACTCCGATCTCTGGCAATGTCTTGAAGCCTGGGCCGAACGGGCCAACGACCCCAGAGCGTGGCGTTCTAAGCTGGTTGATCTGGCAAGAAGAGGACCGAGAAACGTTGCTGCCTACGAACGCGGTCAAGTCGCCCATCTGGTCCGAACCACGCCAGGTGCCCGCCTATTCGCCAATGCCGATCCCTCTCCGCCAGCAGAGTGGCTCTGCGTTTTCGACGCTTTCTGTCGCGCATCGAAGAAGAGCAGTGGTTACGGCGAGGATGCGGAGACCTTTGACCCGCTCGAAACGTATGGGCTGGATGATGATCCACCGCGACCGCCCGAGTCAGATCGACAGACTCAGCGGTTACATGATCACCTCCTGGAATGGCGTCGTGGTGATACGAACCCGCCAACTTTCCATCGGCTTGCGGGGCGACAGCCAGAAGGGTTCGAGGACATTCCTCCGAGGCTATTCCATCTCGTGCGATGGATCATAAAGCTCTTGCATAGTCCCGTTACCGCGTGGTGGGCATTGCGCCAAAACGGTCTACACCCAAGTTTGACCGAGGGAGTTCGCCGAGAGCTGAGACGACGGTCGGACCTTCATCAACAAGCGCGGCGCAACTGGAACCTCATACTAGAATTTCAATCCGATCATCGAAACTTCAAATGGGATCACGGCTGGTTTGAACTAAAAGATCGGATCAACAGCGAGGGCTGGAGCACAAGCGTATTGCGGCAATTCGAGGCACTATCCGCACCGATCCTGTCCCGTAACTTGCCTCTTGGCATCGATGCATCGATGCCCCCATTTGGTAGTTGGGATGAACTAGGTTCAAAGGAACTGGCAAGTTGGGCGGTCAAGTTTGCCGACACGCATGGGGAGAAGATCAAAGTACCGGACGAGGTTCTAGAGTCTGTATTTCGGATCGCTGAAAGCCACCTCCGCCGAGCTTCCGGGCTGCTAGAAGAACTCAATCGGACCTTTTTCACCACTCTGACATGTTACCCTGGCCGGGAGATTGATGGCGAAGACCGGGACCGAGACGGCGACGCAAACTTCCGCCAGTTTCTAGGCCTATTTGCTCGAATGGTTGAATACAGGCCGGCCCTGCTTCGAGCACACGCGCCATCACGTGGCCAGCTAACGACGAATACCACTTTCGAAAGCTCAAACTGTTCGCGTTGAACCATGTTGACCTTTTCGGTGCAGATGAGGCTGCCGAGGTAGTGCTCGGGTTAGAACAGGACTGCTTCTGGGACTTCGACGTTCGTCGGGAGCTCCTGTTCCTGATCCATGACCGATGGGAGGATTTCTCTGAGGCGAACCGGCTAGCTTTGGCCGACCGCCTGCTCGCAGGACCGAGTAAGGTGGCACACTGGTCTGATGAAGAGTACCCAAAGTTTAGAGATGAATTTGCCGCCCGCTACGCTAGGTGGCTGACCCTGCAAGGGCGACGACTGGCCGCGGGACAGCAAGAGCGCCTTGATGACATGATCTTGGCATTGCCTGAATGGCGCGAAGGGGCTGCATCGAGCATTGTGATCGAAAACGGGATGCATGTCGGGTGGGTCGGCACTGACGAGGCGCCGGACGCCCTAATGGACATGCCGGTCAGCGAAATTGTGGAACGGGCTGAGGCCGCTCTTCAACGCGACTTCGGGAGCTTCACGGAGAAACGCCCGTTCACAGGACTCGTGAAAACCAACCCTAGAAAAGCGTTGGCGCTTTTTGGTCCCGGTGGAGCGCGACATTCACTGGTTGTATCAATTCGCCAGAGAGGTCGGAGGCGAAGAGCCTCTGACGGTCAAACACCCTGAAGCAGTTCTGGAGATGCTGGACGCCATCATCCCCAACAATCCGGACGCTGCTCCCAATGAACTAGCGCAAATCCTTGATCTAATAGAGGAAAAGAATTCTCGCTTTACCCGCGATCGGAGGTTTGTGCGCCTTCTCGAACTGGCTGAAATGAAGTAGCACCGCGAACAGCTGCTAATCGGCCCGACCCGCCACAACGAAAGTGTATGCCAGCGTACGCCGGTGAGCGTCCCTTGGCGCATCTGCGAATAGGCGGGCCGATCGCTGGGCGTGAAATCCGCTCCTCGAACCAGACGTGCCGCAACATACGACGCATTGGAATTGTTCCCCCATGGCTTCCCGGATGCCTCGCAAAGCAAGTGTAAACCAGCGGAATTGTTTATAACGCTTTGATTTTATTGGTGCCCCCGGACGGCATTGAAATCTAGAACTTCTGCAACTCAGGGCATACCAGCGCCCATCAAAGTAGTTGATAACTAAGGAAGTTCTTGTTTCGTTCAATCTCATCATGTATCAAGATGCATCATGTCATACTACCGCCAAAGGTGGATCAAACGGTGGATAGGAATACACGTTCGCTGAACAAGCTTTCCGCCGTTAAGGTCAGGACTGCGCCCGAGGGAAAATATTCCGATGGCGGCGGTCTCTGGCTGCACAAGCGCACGGATGGCGGAGGGCAATGGGTCTTCCGGTTTACAGTGCACGGCCGACGCCGGGAAATGGGGTTAGGTTCGGTTTCGCAAGTCCCTCTGAAGGATGCTCGGGAAGAAGCCGAACGGTCGCGCTCCATCGTACGGTCGAATCTGGATCCGATCAAAGAGCGGGAGCGGAAAAGGCGCGAAGCGGCAAGTAGCCTTCATCTGCTCAAAGATATTGCCCTGGATGCATTCGAGAGCCGCAAGGCGGAGCTCAAGGGCGATGGTGTCGCGGGCCGTTGGTTCAGCCCGCTTGAACTTCACGTTCTGCCCAAGCTCGGGAAGGTGCCCGTGATTGATATCGACCAAAAGGATATCCGGGACACGCTGGCACCGATCTGGCACGACAAGGCGGACACCGCCCGAAAAGCGATGAACCGCCTGGGAATCTGCATGAAACACGCAGCCGCCCTTGGTTTGGAAGTCGATCTGCAGGCTACCGAAAAGGCGCGCGCCTTACTGGGAAAGCAGCGGCACAAGGCGACCAATATCCCGGCATTACCGTGGCAAGAAGTGCCGGCGTTTTACCTGTCCTTGGCAGATGGGACCGTCACGCACCTCGCACTCCGGCTGCTAATCCTGACCGGCGTTCGTTCCGGTCCTCTTCGTTTCCTGCGAGAGGAGCAAATCGAAGGCGACATCTGGACGATCCCCGGCACGGCAATGAAGGGCCGGAAGGATGCGACCGTTGATTTCCGGGTGCCCTTGTCCAAGGAAGCTCTCGCTGTGGTTAAGCAAGCCCGCCGTCATGCCCGCGGCGGGTTTTTGTTCCCCAGTGTGAAGAAAGGGGTAATCTCCGATGCCACCATGGCCCGGTTGATGGAGCGTGCCGAAATGGCTGCGCGACCTCACGGCTTTCGATCGAGCCTCCGAGACTGGATCGCAGAAACCACCAGCACCCCGCACGATATTGCCGAAACGGTTTTGGGCCACACGGTCGGCGGCGCGGTCGAGCGGTCCTACAGGCGGACCGATTTTATTGAGCAGCGGCGGAAGCTGATGGCCCGCTGGGCGCAATACGTCACCGGTCAGGGTGGTCAGTTGCTGAAGATGATCAAGGAAGCGTGAATCGATGCAGATGTTCGAGCCAATTAATTTGCCAGATACCTGCTACGTGGAGGAGGTGGCCTATTGGATCGCATTATCTAGATTGCCCGCCTTTTTTTGGGATGGAGACGATGAAGACGGTCCACACGATGCGCGGCAAAGCGGGGAGCGGCTACTCGATATCGGGGGGATCAGCGATTACGATCGAGGCTTTTCGGATGCCGAGTTCCGGTTTCTAGGCGTCGAAGTTGATTTCAAGCGCTACGAAAGAGCGCTCACCGAGGCTTACGGAAGGTCCTCCGATGAAATATTGGCCGAAGCTGAGCGATTTGCAAACCCGGCGCGAGTTGACCACTTGACCGAAGACGAGGCGGAAGAGGTCAGACGGGAATTCAAAAAACTTCATGAGCAAAGAATCTATGATGCTGGCGAGATGAAGTGGGCGGAAGGCGTGGAGGACGAGTTTTCTCCGGCAGTCGACAAGGCTAGGTCCTCCGTCTTTCAGGCACTTTCCTCGGGCGCTCTGAGGGCAACCGGCTGGCATGACTTTCCGATCAGCGATGAGGTGAAAATCAAAGCCTCTGAGGCATCGGAACTTGGGACATTCCTCGATATACCCAAGGAAGCATGGACATATAGGCATTTCGATTGGAAAAACAGCGAACTGACTACCTCTGAAATTGTGTACCGCGCCGTCCAAGTGCGCACGGCTGACATGTTTAGGGTTTTCCCCGCTCCCGACATCGACGCTGTGCGTGTGTCTGCCCTGGTCTATCCTGGGGTGGTCATCCTTAGTGAGGATGGATCAAACGTAACACAAATGTCCGGTTCTCGTACTCGGGGAAGACCAGCCAAGGCAGGAGGCGACATCAAGGCCACCATTCAACGCATCCTGCGATATCGCCTTATGCGCGGTGACGTGCTCGACAAACAAGAAGCGCTCATTGAAGAATTCATCGGCTTTGTGAAAAGCGAATTTAACATGCCCATTGGCCGCAGCACTGTGCAGAGTTATATCGATCCGCTTTTGCAGAATGCCGGAAATTCCCGCCGGAAATTGTCGGCATAATCCCCTTTGAATATCCGGCTAGAAACATCGATTTACTGGCCGGCCTTTCCTTGATGCTATCGACTGCGCCATCCAAAGTCACCTCGTATCAATCGAATACGAGGCCGACCAATGGAACCCACAGACCCACTCCTGACCGCTCGCGAGGGCGCAAAGGTACTGCAAGTCAGCATCCCGACCTTCTGGCGACGTGTCGCCGATGGCACGGTGCCGCCGCCGGTTAAAATCGGCGCGCTCTCCCGCTGGCCGCATTCTGAGATAGTTGCCGTTATCGAGAACGCGAAGGCGCTGCGCTACGGGAGCGCTGCTTGAACAATCTCATCACGGTTTTGCCGATCGAAGAACTTCATCGGCATTCAAAGGCGCGCGCCCTGAATGACGACGTCCTCGCCGCCCTGGCCGATAGCATCGACCAAGTCGGCCTCATCAATCCGATCCGGGTACGTCAAGCTGGTTATGGCTACGAGATCATGCGGGAACGGCTGTGGAAGCGCGTCCAGGAACATGCCGGCCCACCACCCAAAGACATGCCAAAGCGGCCAGCGACGCAGTGGGTCAAACCGGGGATCAAGGCACGCGTGAAGCATTTAAGGGGCGAGGAAGACCTTCGGCACGCCTCGCTGCAGGATTTCTGGGACGAGGATTGAAGACGGACTGCCGGGCCGCGGTTATGGCCAGAGCGTTGCACCGTGCGTTGTTTTGTATCCCTTGGCGGTTTTCGAGATACCGAAACAGGTCTCCGCACCTTTCTTAATTTTAGGGTATTTGGTGCAGGTCTGATCTCCTTCGATTCTCAATGTACCCTCGTAGGTCTTGCCCCCGAAGGTCGCCGCCACCGTTGACGTGGTGTAGCTTATTGTGCCCGTGATTTTGCCTTGCTTGAAATTCCAGGTTTTGCCGATGACTGCCTCTACAGAGGCCGCATCGGCGGTAGCGTCGGACAAAAACCCGACCAGTGTGAAGGCAGTAACGGCGGCAATTATGATTTCCCGGTTCATCCTGTTCCCTCCCTAGGCGGCCTAAAATGGCCTGCCGCTCAACCTAAGAGAACCTAGTGGATAGAGTCTAACACTTGGTGCCCGCGTCTGACGGCAAAGAAGACCTTGTCGGGGTCGGCGGCGGAAACCACAGGGTAGCTTGGGCCAAAATTGATTTGACAGTAGGCCATCCCAAGCGCCGAGTCTTTTTTGTGCGTTTGTGCGCATGCGCGCACATTTCGACTAGGAGGAAACCCCATGGAAGAGATCAATCGTCGGTCTGCATTGACGATCGGTCTAGCGACAGCCGCCGCGACGCCTCTATTCGCTTTAGCGACGCCCGCGGGAGCCGCAGAGATCGTCCCGACATATGGCCCAAATGACGGTAAGGAGCTTGCCCCCGGCGTTCGCATAGTGGAAGTAGGCACTTGGGACTCGGATATGACAGGCATCAAAAGCATTCTAGTGCTCGATGTAGTATTCCAACCTGGGGCTGCCGACAAAGAATCCGTCATGGACAACGACATGGTCTGTTTTATCACCGCCGGTGAGTTCACCATCAAGAAGACGAACCCCGATAAGAAATTTAACGTTAAGAAAGGTGAGTACTATACCTGCGGCAAAGGCAAAACGGACCAGGCCACGAACATAAGCAAGGAAGTCGGGATCCACCGGATCTCCGTTCTGATACCTGCCTAAGCGTTTCTCCTTGGGGGGGCGCCAACTGAGGTGGCCCTTCCCCCTCTTAACGCATGTCTGACAAGCCCATTCGTCTCGCATGCGCACTCCCGAAAGGGAATCCCAAATCGGACTCTTATGTTAGGCGGAAACCACTAGCGCGACTGTCGCGGGCTGTTTCGCTCCGAGCTGCGACCAACCCGCTTGCCAGCGACATCAAATTTTAGGAATATAATCTCCATTGCGGCGAACCCCTTTCACGGCTGGCGCTGTGATCGTCAAGGGCAACCCTCAGGTTAAGCCCGTTTCCTAATTAGGTGGGGGACATTGCCGGCACCGCCACGCGTTGCGCATGGCTTACGGGCTTGCCGTACAACGAAAAGTAGCCTCCCGCCCACCGCACAAGTTCAATGATCGGGTCAAGGCTATGTAGTCCAGATACCAGCCCTCACTCCTTTCGGGCCAAGGGTCGCAGTCCTGCCGGGCTGCACAAGCAACGGGTCGGCACGCAAGACGCTGCCGGCCCGTTCGCACATCAGGAGATCACCATGCCATCAAAAGGCCCGCGCCTGTGCGCGTGCGGCCGTGTCGTGCCGCCAGGCCAAATGTGCGTTTGCGCCAAAGCTAGGAAGGCGGCAAGCGATGCAGCCCGCCCATCGGCCCGCGCACGAGGATATGACGGCGACTGGCAAACAGCCCGCGCCAAGCACTTGGCCAGCCATCCACAGTGCGTCGATTGCGGCGAGGCTGCCACGCTGGTCGACCATATCGTTAGCATCCGCAGGGCGCCCTATAGGCGGCTCGATCCTACCAACTTCGCCAGCATGTGCGCCGGCTGTCACGGCCGCAAGACCGCTGCCGTTGATGGCAGTTTCGGACGCGCAATCCAGTCGCAAGTCGACCCTTAATCCCCGTTTACGTCACTCCTTGAAACGGCCGTGTCTATTGTTTCCTCAAAACCGCAGTACCAGCGAGACGATCATAGATCGGGTCACGCTTGCGCACGACATCGGCGATGTTCCAAACTGCCCAGGCAAAACTGACCGCCAACACGCACAAGGAGAGCGGCCAAAAAACCTCGTCCCACTGCGGATTGTCCGGCCCATAACCGGCAAGAAACATGAGGGGAAACATAAGCCCAGGGATGAAGCCTAGAAGCTTGGCGCCTTCCCGTCCCAATGTGGTCTTGAGCGGCAACCCAATCCGCTCCGGGGTCTTCTTCACCACGGTGCGAATGCGCACAAGCGACTTACCGAATGTCGCACCGCGTAGCGTCTCAAACGGGATGACGTAGGCGAACAGGAGCAAGATTGCGAGCCAGTCGGCTACGAAAGCTGAATTGGGTCGCCCTTCGCCGTCAAGGGTGTAGCTGCGGGATATGATCTTGGTTGTCGAACCGTTCTGCGTCACAGTAGAAACCGTCAGCACATGCGCGGTTTGGAATCCGAAGAAGCTAAATTTGCAGATCTCTGCCCAGTTCGCGCCGGCAAATGGTGGCGGATCGAGCCCTTGTGGTAAGTGGGTGACTTGCTCGCACTGCTTCGTGCCAAGGAAGCTTCCCTGCACCTTGGCGTCGGTTAGCGAAAAGAGAACTACTGTCGCGAGCTGCAGCGGCACAATCACCACGAACCCATCGACGATAAAGGCAGCGAGCCTCCGCCAGAAGCCGACGCAGGGCACAGAATCTGAAGTCATGGTAAGGTTGCCTCAGGCACGTTCCTCGCCTCGAGCCAGCGTAGTCGAGACATAGCATAAAATGGGCAT
Organism: Mesorhizobium onobrychidis; assembly: GCF_024707545.1. Classification (NCBI taxonomy): domain Bacteria; kingdom Pseudomonadati; phylum Pseudomonadota; class Alphaproteobacteria; order Hyphomicrobiales; family Phyllobacteriaceae; genus Mesorhizobium; species Mesorhizobium onobrychidis. Next base: position 4,601,165 of record NZ_CP062229.1, on the reverse strand, counting down.
CTGCGCTATTGTTCGGAGGGCAACTCGGCGGGCTCGGAGCACAGCTCATTAACTTGCTCCGCGCACTTCGATATTCGCGTCGGTGACGACCTGGTCGGGCTCTTTGTCTGCTCAAATTGCAAGGCTGCCGGCCGTGACCGCCGGCAGGTGTTCTTCACATGCATTCCTGACTACGAAGGCCAGCAGCGGGCGCGCAATCGCGACTGGAAGCCAACTTTCGAACGAAGGGGCTGAAAGTGGCCGGCGCCGCAGGCACAAGGGGGCCGCCAGGACGCGCGAGCCGCTTCGGCGGTGTAGGACAGCGGCCAGCGGGAACGCACGCTGGCGAGGCTATCTGCGGACTCGCGAATTGCGCAATAGAGCGTACAATCCCCAAGTCGCCCGTACCCAATAGCGGCATTGCGGGCGCTTGGAAGATGACAGCGCTTCCGCCCATCTGAGCGGGAGGGTGTGCCATGCGAGAATTGCCGTCCAACGTCGATGCAAAAGCCGTGATTGAAGTCGGCCGTTACCTGGATGATCACGCAAAAACTACAGCAGTTTCGGTATCCGAAGCGCTCCGCGTAATCAGGCGCCGCATCAACGGTTTGCCGATTAGCGACAGTGGGCTGGAGGAGCTGATTTTAGGAAGCGCCGCAACCAGACATCTGGCCATCCTGTTGGACAACCACTAGCGGTTGGATGGCAAAGGGCTGGACCTTCCAATCTCTGATCGATGCGAAGATGACGGTGACGGCTCACTGCCATCATGTGCCAAAGGCCCGCCAGGCCGCACGGCAGCGCCCCGCCGTAGGACTGCCGCCAGCCGAAACGCTCGCTGGTGAGGCTCTACGCGCCGTTTCCCGGCTGCAAGCTGCGCTTGCGCCATCATATCAGACAAGCCTAATGTAAAATCATGATCTGGCCATTGAGGGGGCGCGGCGGCGCATTCGGGTTGGGCGCTAGCATCGCCGCAGCCTGCGCTTTCGGAATGCCGTTGGCATCGGCACATGATAATAGCTGGTATGAAAAACAGTGCTGCGAGGACGAGCATTGCGAGCCGATCGCAAATGGCACCGTTCAGGAAACAAGCAAGGGCTTCAAGGTGCCGTCCGGCGAATTGCTGCCTTACGCGGACGGCAGGGTGCGTCAGTCACATGACATGCGTTTCCATTGGTGCCATGCCCAGAAAGCAACGGTAGGCCGGCATCATGAATTCCCATCTGGCAACCCTGACATTACGATCTGCCTGTACGTGCCGCCTAAGTCATTCTGACATTCGGTCCAGACTGGCCCCTGTCGCAAACCCCCGTCGCGATGAACTCGGGTCAACCGGCCAGCGCGACTTATCTTTTCCTCAACCTCACCCCGGATTTCTGGGACGAAGGAACATAATGCGCTCCGCCGGCTTGTGACGGAATGAGCACACGCGGTACGAACTTCTTGCACAAATGGCTGAGCAACCACCTCGATGGCCTCCTGAGCGCGGACGTGATTTCAGTCAGCGAAGCGGTCCAGAAGCTGCTCGCTGATGCAAAAGCTGTAGGCATCGGCGAAGTCGAGATCGAGGAAGACATAGGGAGTGTCTACGAAGTGATCCTCGATGCGATCGTCCACCATGACGAAGGCCTGGCGAACTGACCACACCGGTGCCCCGCACGTCGCGCCATCTACTTTCGCATAATCCAAGCGAGCAATTCCGGAGCAACGTGCTCGTAGCCGGTCAAGTCGCGCACCAAATGCGAGGCGATGGCCGGCCAGCGGTCTTCGGGAATTCTCTCTTCGATGACCGATTTCTTAAAGGCACTGCGAAGCACATCGCCATCAAAGGCCGATATCGAACAAGCTGAATGGACTTCTGCCATGTCAGTCTCCCTCATTAGAGGCGGGAGCACCTGAGTTGGCTACCAAGCGTCCGTGTGCCGTAAGAGGCGGACGACCTGACAACTGTACGCTTTCGACAATCAGTTAGCGAATCATTCCTGCTACGGAACCGGACCTAGATGTTTGCGTTACGCCCGATAAGGGAATTCTGCCAATGGAAGACGAACAGGACAGAACACCCAGCGGGCTCCCTGACAACTCTATCGTTCAGCGCTTGGTTAAAGAGGCGGGTATCACCGAAGAGCAGGCTCGCGACCTTATCGCCGTGTTGGGGTATAGCTGGGCGTCGCTTATACGAGAAGCCCGCTTTCTGAGCAGAAAACCCTAGACCACCACTCCCTCCATAAAGCCAATCCGATGGCAAAAGGCTGGACGTTCCAATCTCTGATCGATGCGAAGATGACGGTGACGGCTCACTGCCATCATTCGCCATGCAACCATAGCCAAAAGCTGGATCTGGTGAAGCTCCGCGATCGGTTCGGTCCGGATGCGCCAGCGATGGCGAAGCGCTGAGATTTTAGCTGCCCCCTGCTTTGCTGAATACAACCGTGCCGTCGTCTTTGCGAACTTCCACCGCCACGATACCGGACTTTCGATCTGGAAAGGTCGACAGCGCGTAGTCCCGTGCCGCTTTCTCGGCATCAAATGGCGTCTTCTCCAAGATGCCCTTTTTCCCGTACCAAATCACCGTGTAGGCCACCGCTGCACGCTCCCTCTACAGGCGCTTTGATTTTGCTGGCCAGCAATTCAACGGGCGCATCTAGCCCCTTGACGGCAGCGTGAAGGGCTGCAGTAGCCGCCGCCAGATGGTCTTCCGGTTTGCCATTGTCGTTCGCTAGATCGGTGCGTTGAGGCAGCGACATGAGCGAACTATGCGCCTTGTCGCGGCTACAGTCTACGGCTGGCAACCTTACGCCCGGACGCGATCGAGGAACCATCATCAGCGCCGCGCGTTAATAGAACGCCGGGTGTTTCTGCCCGCGAAAGCGGGATGGATATGGACACGGCACATACGGCGCAGAGCCGGCTTCTCCGAGGAGAGGCCGGCTTCTTTATTGAGGGGGCAGCCGGCCGTAGACAAACGCAAGCTTCGCCCCCGCAAGGGCGCCCTTGACGATTTGAGCAGTAGGAAGTGGCTGGCGCCGGACGCGCTAACCGCGCGGTCTGGGTTCTGAAGAGCTTTCCGACGGGTTTGCGGCCAATTTGGCGGACCGCCGATCTCTTAGCCACAGGGACTTCTTTTTTCTTGCCAGCAGTTCATCGCGATCGCCATCAGCGGCCGCTCGGCCATGCTTCGCGGCAATCGCATAGTCGGCTCTGTTCGTTCGATGATCTTCTTTATGCACAGACATCGTTTCACCTCCCTTCGCGGCCTTTTCCCCCTTTAGCCTAACGCTGAAACTAACTGCCGGTGCATCGCGCGAGTCTACCAATTGGGGGTTGTATCAAAATGATACACTCCGCTGACGCGCCTACATCTCGTTGTTTTCGATGATGCCTGCTTCGCCGTCGGGAAGGTTGTGGCCAGGCGCCGCCGGCTTCCGCAGCCTCGCGCCGGTGCCTTCGCCATTCGTTATATCGACATTGTGCAACGCGTAGGCCGCAACAATCTTTGCCTTGGTCGTCTCGGTCGCAATGCCAGTCTGTTCGAAGCGATGGACGGTGGAAAAGGCGATGCCGGCCAGGGCGGCGACGTCACGAACCGACCATTTCAAGATAGCACGAGCAGCGCGATTTGCCTCGGGTGTAAGGTCGGCCATAAAGGATCGGTCTCCAGATTGACTATAGCTGTAGCGATAAAGCGTTGACAATCGACTACGCTCGTAGCTATAGCTACACCTGTAAGCAATTTTCCGCAACGGAGAAATACCATGTCGAACACACTTGTTCGGGCAGCCGCCGAAGGCATGCCCGATGTCAACCGCCGCCGCCTGCTCAACCTGACCGGGGCAGGCCTGGCTCTCGCCGCCACCGCTGCCAGCGTTCGCAATGCTTCAGCCACGCCGCTCGCCGCTCTTGCCGAGCATCCTGACGCCGAGCTGTTCCGGCTCGAACAAGAAATGGAGGAAGCCCAAGCTCGGATGAGACGGGTCGAACGGGCGTCGAGCAGGGCCGACAGAAAGGCTCGGAAAGCTGTTGGACCACAGCCGATTCATCCACGGGAATGGGAAAAGGAAGGGCCGAAAATGCCGGGGCATCTGAGCGAAATGCGTCAGACGGCGCTTAAGAGCGTGCTTTTCGTCAACTTTCTAAGCACTGACTGGGAGCCGGCACCGGTGCGCGCATGGCGCGATGCGGTTGATAGAGAAAAAGCCCAGATCCAGGCCGCCTGGGATGAATATTGGGCCAAGCTCAAAGGGCTCGGATACGATGCCAGAGAGGACGAATTCAACGCATGCGTCAGCGAGGTTGACGAGTTCACCAAGCGTATCTGCTCGATCCCGGCTCACACCTTCGAGGGCATGGCGGTGAAGGTGCGCGCGCATGTCAGATCTGGGGGCGAGATCGAGAAAGAGGAAATGTATCTGGACGACTACGCCTTCACCTCGATCGCAGCCGACATCAAGCGCCTTGCAGGGGAGGCGTGACGCATGAGCGCGCCCGTCAAACTGGCGAAGGTAATTGACCCTGCGAAGGCGGGGAAGTTCTCCTTCGAGATTATGGCCTATACCGACGTAATCGGCGGCAACGTCATGGACACCAAGTACGCCAAGGAACTGTTGAGCATAGATCCATTCGCCGAACTCGAAGACGACTGTTTGATCGTCTGGCAACTGTTGGGCGGGACGCCGCAGTTGGCTCGCTGGTCCAAAACGGGGAAGGACCAGGACGGTAGGTTCGTGCGCCGGGGCGCCGATACCGAAGCGTTTCGCGTCGGATGCATCAGCTATTCTAAGGCCGACATTGGACAATCCGTCAACGTTCTAGGTCGCGTCGTCGGTGCTCCACGCGAATTTCCTAGAGACACGCCGGTCTCTTACACCAGATCGCCAGCCCGAACGGCGCGCGCGGCGTAAGATAGTTGAGCGACTTTGGCCCGCTGGCTCACGGTGGCGGGCGCTCCATTTCAAAGGGTGGATAGGCAGGGGGATAAGCTTTTCGCTAAAAACACTAAGCGGCTGATTTCGTTGGTTGTTTCACCGTAAACTGGTGCCCCCGGACGGAATCGAACCGCCGACCTTCGGTTTACAAAACCGCTGCTCTACCAGCTGAGCTACAAGGGCACGGCGCTCCGGTTAGCATATTTGTTGCGCCAGTAAAGACAAAACTCTGTTTTGCCAGTGAGTGCGCCGGCGCTGCCGGCGCGGACATCCTGAAAACGGCCAATTCGCTTCCTATATTGATCCAGGGTGCAATCGCATGGGCGAGGGTATCGCATGATCAGACTTGTCGTCATTGCCCTGGTCGTCGTCGTGGCCAGAGCGGACCGTAAACCCTCTTCACCGCGAGGATTCCCGTCATGGCTAGAGAAGGGTCTTTGAGAAGATCGACATCGGTGTTGACTAGGGCTCGGCGGCTCGGACGAAAGATCCTGCGCTGGCTGGAGGGAGACAGCCGATCCCAACAGCTCAGAGACGAAGTTCTGTTTTGGAGACACTGGTTCTCCACTCAGGGATCATTCTGGCCAGAGGACTACAAGGAACGTCTTGACCCCAATTTACCAATTCAGGATCACGTTGGGCGATATGTCGACAGGTTGACGACCAACCCAGTTTGCATACTCGATGTGGGCGCTGGCCCCTTGACGAAGCTCGGCAAAGTGCATGCCTCGAAAGAGATCATGATTACTGCAACTGACCTGCTGGCATCAGAATATGATCAAGTTCTGAGAGATTTTGGGATCCAACCTTTTGTGCGAACAGTCTTTGGTGACGCCGAAAATCTTAGCACTCAATTTGGCGATTACAGTTTCGACATCGTGCATGGACAGAATTGTATAGACCACACGGCTAGTCCACTCAAGGCAATACAACAGATGCTCTCGGTCACAAAACATGATGGTTTCGTCGTGCTTTATCATGCTGAAAACGAAGGAAAGACGGAATCGTACAAGCAGCTGCACAAGTGGGACTTCACATGTGAGAAAGGACATTTCGTTATCAGAGGGCCTGGACCGGGTGGGGATGCGGTGGATGCCACTGACGCGCTGGCCGCGGTAGGGTCTGTTGAATGTAGCTTGGATGACGGCGCGGTGCTTGTTGCAATCCGAAAGCATCCGCAAAGACGCCAGTGATATCTGGCCAACCTGCTCGCAGGCGGGCCCTCCTATTCGGGGGGCGTGGGATTCAGATAGCGGTCACCTGAAGTATCACGGGGTAACACTTCGGTTCCGCTTCGCTCCACCTCCATCCGGCAATGGCGGCGGAGACATCAATGCACTAAATAATAACACCCAAACTGGACCACTCGGTGGGGCCGATCACGGCTCGTCACTGCTACACTTGCCTCTAGCACCTCTCCTTCATCAGGGACATATATCTTTTTGGAGCTTGATTAGCATGTACGTCTGGTTACCCCGTGTCGTTACCCTTACTGTGGAAGAACAAGACAAATGGCCGGATTATTTCTATTAAGTATTTGATTTTGCTGGCGCCCCAGGACGGAATAGAACCGCCGACCTTCGGTTTACAGAACCGCTGCTCTACCAGCTGAGCTACAAGGGCACGGCGCTCCGGTTAGCATATTTGTTGCGCCAGTAAGGACAAAACTCTGTTTTGCTGGCGAACGCGCCGGAACGGCCGGCGCGGACATCCTGAAAACGGCCAATTCGCTTCCTATATTGGCCGCAGGTGCAATCGCTTGGGCGAGGGTGTCGCATGATCAGACTTGTCGTCATTGCCCTGGTCGTCGTCGCGGCCTGGATTCTCCTGGTGAAGCTCGTCAAGCAAGTGAAGAGCGCCAACGTCGACTGGACCGGCATCACCACCATCATCGGCTTCATCGCGCTCGCCTTCTGGCTGCGCCACATTACCGGAATGGGCTGAGGCCTCCCGCCGGTGGACTGTCGACCGGCGCTCCTCGCCAGTCGTAAATTGCGCACCTGACTGCAAACCCTGTTCAGACCGGCGGCTTTTGCGATTTCGAAAAGATCCAAAAAAACCGTCGAACCTTTTTCCTTGCTGCAACGACTGATGGTCAAGAGGCGGATGGATCGCCTCTCACAACGCAGCAAGGAGATCGTCATGTTCAAGCGCACCATCGTTTCCGGCCTCATCGCCACCACTGTCGCCGCCGCCATGCTCGCCGGCTCCGTCCAGCCTTCGGCCGCCCATCACAAGCACCATCACAACAAGCATCTTGGCATCGGCATCGCCGCCGGCGTCGGCGGCTTCCTGCTCGGCAGCGCGCTCGCCCAGCCGCGCACCGTCTACATCGAGGACCACGGCGGTTCGTGGCACGTCCGGCGCTGCCTCGATCGCTACCAGAGCTACGATCCCTACACCGACACCTATGTCGGCTACGACGGCTATCGCCACTATTGCCGGCTTTGAGGGGAGGTGAACCGTTCAGGCAAGGGAAAAAGGGGCACCCACTGCCCCTTTTTCAGCTGTCTGGGTTGCAAAATTGAACCCGGCACCGCAACCGGTTCCAGCGAGGGATGTACAGGGATTTTTCGACAGCTTAGTCTGGCGGTGAAGGCACCAGAGGGAGAGGGACGCTTGGACGAGCACGAACCCAAGGAAGAGCAGATTGAGACGGATTTCCGCAACGGCACGATCACCACCGTCGGCATTCTACTGGCTTTCTCGCTGGGTTTCATCACGCATTGGGCCGCCAACCCGCTCCCTTGGGAAATCTATCACCTGGCAGCCGTCGTGCCGATTTTGATAGGCATTGCCTTGCAGATACGAGCGCTGCGGTTGCTGCTCGACACAACGTCTCTACAGCGACGCGTCTATGAACGCGCCACCCGCATCTTCATCGCCGGCCTCATCTTCACCGCCTGCGGAGTTGGGCTGGCGATGCTGCTTGATTTCTACGACCTATCGACCAAGAGCGCGGTGCCCGGGGCCTAGCTCATCCTGACAGATGTCGCACCATTCGGCGCCGGTCAGCGCTGCCATGCGCTCGACGCCTATTTTCACCGCTGCATTGGTTGCGCCGGCCGCTGGCACGACCTGATCGTAGGCGCGCAGCGATACGTCGCAATAGACCGGCAACGGCGAGGCGAGGCCGAAGGGGCAGACGCCGCCAATCGGATGGCCAGTGATTTCGGCCACCTGCTCGGCATCGAGCATGCGCGGCTTGCCGCCGAATGCATCGCGCGATTTGCGATTGTCGATGCGCGCGTCGCCGCGGGCGACGACCAGCATGACCCGGTCACCGACGCGCAGGCAGATGGTCTTGGCGATCTGCCCCGGCTCGACGCCGTGCGCCTCGGCCGCGAGCGCGACGGTCGCCGAGCTTGTCGGCGTTTCGATCACCTCGATGTCGGGGGCATATTCGGCGAAGAAGGCTTTGACGGATTGGAGGCTCATGCGTCTTTCGGGCGTCGGCTGGCGGAAGGTGGACGCAAACTTGGCCGTAGCCGGGCGGCTGTCAAGGTGAGCGCGCAGCGCCAATCTCGAAGAGTGAACCCGGTTCGGCGGCGCGGCTTGGTGAAGAAGGGGGCGGCAGACCACCAATCATCCTGGTTATTTCCGTTGCGGCTTCGCGCACCAGGGGGCCGATCTCGGCCAGCCGCTCCGGCGTCACCCGCACTGTCGGTCCCGAAACCGAAACCCCGCCGATCGGCTCGCCGAACTCGTTGAAGATCGCGGCGGCCACGCAGCGCATGCCGGGGTGCCGCTCCTCGTCGTCGACCGACCAGCCGCGCAGCTTGATCGTCACCAGATCACGGGCCAGCGCCGAGATGTCGGACAGCGTCTTTTCGGTGAAGCGCTCCAGCCCGGCCCGACGCAGGATGGCGCCGACGCGCTCCGGCTCGAGATGCGCCAGCACCGCCTTGCCGATGCCCGACGCATGGAAGGAACTGCGCGTGCCCGGCCGGAAGAAGGCGCGGATCGCCTGATGCGTCTCGACCTGGCTGACGAAGACGACGCAATCGTCCTCGGCGACGCCGAGATTGGCGGTCTCGCCGGTCTTCTCCATCAGTTCCTGCATAACGGTGCGGGCGCGGTCGACCAGTTTGCGGCGGCGCAGGAACGCCGCGCCCATGCGATAAGTCTCGACGCCGATCGACCAGAGCTGGTCGGTGCTGTCGAACTCGACCATGCCGTGGTTTTCCAGCGTCGTCAGCATGCGGTAGGCGGTGGAGGCGGGGAGGCCGCTCTGCGCGGCGATCTCGCTCAGCGACAGACCGCTGCCGTCGGCGACGATGGCCAGGATGCGCAGCGCCCGGTCGAGCGACTGCACCGAAGCGGCGTCGGACGGACCGTGGAAGGCACGCGGCCGCCCGCGCTGGCGTTTTTCAGTCGTTTCCATGGCGGCATTCTTGCCGATTTCCCCAAATGCACAATGAAAAAGTTTTTCACTAATTTGCCACGCCAGTTTTATGGAAAACTGAAAACACAATGAAATCAGTATGTAGTCGTCGTTTCTTAGAAGTGAAAAAATATTTTGAAAAAATTGAAAAATAGTCGGCGCACTGGCATTCTCGGCCAGCAACAATTCCATGGAGGCTGACATGGCCAGGATGCGCGCGGTTGACGCAGCGGTTCTCGTTCTCGAAAAGGAAGGCATTTCCTGCGCCTTCGGCGTGCCGGGTGCGGCGATCAACCCGTTCTATTCGGCGGTAAAGGCGAGGGGTACGATCCGTCACATCCTCGCGCGCCATGTCGAGGCGGCCTCGCACATGGCCGAAGGGTATACCCGCGCCAAGTCAGGCAATATTGGCCTGTGCATCGGCACTTCGGGCCCGGCCGGCACCGACATGATCACCGGTCTCTATTCGGCCGCGGCCGATTCCATCCCGATCCTCTGCATCACCGGCCAGGCGCCGCGGGCGCGTCTCAACAAGGAGGATTTCCAGGCCGTCGACATCGCCGCCATTGCCGCACCCGTCGCCAAATGGGCGGTCACCGTCATGGAACCCTACCTCGTGCCGATGGCGCTGCAGAAGGCGTTCCACCTGATGCGCTCGTCGCGGCCGGGGCCGGTCCTCGTCGATCTGCCGGTCGACGTGCAACTGGCCGAGATCGAGTTCGATATCGATGCCTATGAGCCGCTGGTGCCGTTCAAGCCGGCAATGTCGCGGGGCCAGGCCGAGAAGGCGCTGAAAATGCTCAACGCGGCCGAAAAACCTGTCATCGTCGCCGGCGGCGGCATCATCAATGCCGATGCCTCGGATCTGCTGATCGAGTTCGCCGAAGTCACCGGCGTACCCGTCATTCCGACGCTGATGGGCTGGGGCGCGATCCCCGACGACCATCGGCTGATGGCCGGCATGTGCGGGCTGCAGACGTCGCATCTCTACGGCAATGCGACGATGCTCGAAGCCGACTTCGTCTTCGGCATCGGCAACCGCTGGGCCAACCGCCATACCGGCTCAGTCGACGTCTACACGAGGGGCAAAAAATTCATCCATGTCGACATCGAGCCGACCCAGATCGGCCGGGTCTTCGCGCCGGATCTCGGTGTCGTCTCGGATGCCGGTGCGGCACTGAAAATGCTGCTCGACGTCGCCACCGAATGGAAGACGGCGCGGAAACTGCGCGACTGGTCGGGCTGGGCCAGGGAATGCCAGGGCCGCAAGAAGACGATGAAGCGCAAGACGCATTTCGACCAGGTGCCGCTGAAGCCGCAGCGCGTCTACGAGGAGATGAACAAGGCATTCGGCCGCGACACCACCTATGTCACCACGATCGGCCTTTCGCAGATCGCCGGCGCGCAGTTCCTGCATGTCTACAAGCCGCGCAACTGGATCAATTGCGGCCAGGCCGGCCCGCTCGGCTGGACGCTGCCGGCAGCGCTTGGCGTTCGCGCCGCCGACCCGCAGCGCAATATCGTGGCGCTGTCTGGCGACTATGATTTCCAGTTCATGATCGAGGAACTGGCGGCCGGCGCGCAGCACAAATTGCCCTATATCCATGTCGTGGTGAACAATGCCTATCTCGGCCTGATCCGCCAGGCGCAGCGCGGCTTTTCGATGGATTTCGAGGTCAGCCTCGCCTTCGAGAACGTCAACCGAAAAGACGGTCCCGAGGCTGGCTATGGCGTCGACCACGTTGCTGTTGCCGAGGCCATGGGCTGCAAGGCGATCCGGGTGCGCAGGCCGGAGGAATTCGCCGGCGCGTTCAAGCAGGCGCAGCGCCTGATGAAGGAGCACCAGGTTCCCGTCGTGCTTGAATTCATCTTAGAGCGCGTCACCAACATTTCGATGGGCACCGAAATCGACAAGATCACCGAATTCGAGGAGCTTGCCGAACACCATGAAGACGCCCCCACGGCGATCGTCATGCTGGATTAAGCTGTGTTGATATTCAGGTGATGCCGGCCTGCAAACGGCGGTTTCCTGCGCTTCCGGTGCTCACGTACCAAAAGTACGCTCCGCTCCGCTTCTTGGAACCCACCATTTTCTGCTCGGCCTGACCTGAATCTCACCACAGCTTGGGCCGGGCGAAAACAAGGAGAAAAAAGATGCCGCGTTTTTCAGCCAATCTCTCGATGCTCTTTGGCGAGCACGATTTCCTCGACCGCTTCGATGCCGCCGCCCGCGCCGGTTTCAAGGGTGTCGAATATATCGGGCCTTATGACCATGCGCCGGAGGTGGTTGCGGCGAGGCTGAAGAAGAATGGCCTGGCGCAGGTGCTGTTCAACCTGCCGGCCGGAGACTGGGGCAAGGGCGAGCGCGGCATTGCGGTGTTGCCGGATCGTGTTCCCGAGTTCCGGCAAGGCGTCGCCAAGGCGATCACCTACGCGCATGCGCTGGGTTGCGAACAGGTCAACTGCCTCGCAGGCATCGCGCCGCGAGGCGTCGAGCGTTCAGTGCTGGAAGATGTCTTCGCCGAAAACCTGGCTTTCGCAGCGGAGAAGCTGGCGCAGGCCGGCATCAGGCTGTTGATCGAGCCGATCAACACGCGCGATATTCCGGGCTTCTTCCTGAACTATTCGGACCAGGCCCTGGCGCTCATCGACCGCGTCGGCTCGAAGAACCTGTTCCTGCAATACGACATCTATCACATGCAGATCATGGAGGGGGATCTCGCCCGCACCATCGAGGCAAACCTCGACCGCATCGCGCATATCCAGCTTGCGGACAATCCCGGCCGTCATGAGCCGGGGACGGGCGAGATCAATTTTCCTTTTCTGTACAACCACATCGACCGCATCGGCTATACCGGTTGGATCGGGGCGGAGTACAAGCCGAAGGGCGGGACGGAAGCCGGACTGGGATGGTTCCGGGAGTTTGCCGGGCAGGGCAGTGCGGCGGCGTAGGGGTCAAGGATTATTGAAGTCGAGTTCCTTGGCGCCCCCCTCTGGCCTGCCGGCCATCTCCCCCACAAGTGGCAGGGCTGTCCGGGGAAAGTTTTGAGTGAATCGAAATGCCACATGTGCATGCCCCGTAAAACGGGTTTTGTCCGTCTTCTCTCTGGTTGTCGAGACTCAGAAAAGGAACGGGGCATGCGCTTTGCACCTAGCATCTTCGGGCAGCTTCTTGAACCCATCGATCGGCGTCAATTCCAAGCAATTGTGGATCGCCACGACGGGGATGCGTACGACAAATCGTTCAGAAGCTGGGATCATCTGGTGGCGCTGATCTATGCCCAGTTCTGCGGCAGCAGCGGCTTGCGTGGCCTGGAAGCCGGCTGGAACGCCAACAGCCAGCATCATTATCACCTGGGCAGCGGTCCCTTGATGCGTTCGACCTTGTCGGACGCCAACAGACGGCGTCCGGTCGCCATCTTTGCCGAGGCGTTCGGTCTGGTGGCGGGTCTGCTTGACCGGCAGACGCGGCGCGAGGGCACAGAAATGCTGCGGCTGATCGACTCGACCCCCATTCCGCTCGGCAAACTGTGCGATTGGGCCAAGTCGAACGGGCGCATCCGCGGCATGAAGGTGCATGTCGTCTATGACCCGAAGGCCGACTGTCCGCGCGTCCTCGACATCACCGACGCCAACGTCAACGACGCCCAGGTCGGCCGCCAGATCACGATCGAAGCTGGAGCGACCTACGTGTTCGACAAGGGCTACTGCCATTATGGCTGGTGGACGGCGATCGCCGAAGCCGGATCGATCTTCGTGACGCGGCCCAAGGCCAACATGGGGCTGGCGCTGGTGTGCGATCGCCCTATAGCCGAGCCGCAGGGCGACGGCTTCCTGGTTGTGGAAGACAGTGAGGTAAGCCTGGTCAGCAAGGGCGTTTGCAAGCTGCCGATGCGCCTGCGTCGCCTGCGCGTTCAGCGCGAAGAGGGCGACACCATCACGCTTTTGACCAACGATCTGGAGCGCTCCGCCATCGAGATTGGACGGCTCTACAAAGGCCGCTGGCAAATCGAGCTTCTGTTCCGATGGATCAAGCAGCACCTCAAGATCCGCAAGTTCCTCGGCAACAACGGCAATGCCATTCGCCTGCAACTCTTTGCCGCAATGATCGCCTATGCGCTGCTGCGCATTGTCGCGCGCACCCGCCGCGTCCCTATTCCAATCTTGAGGTTCACAGAACTGGTCGCTCAATACTTGTTCGGGCGGCGGAAAATGCACACCATCCACAAGCCGCCACCGGTCAATCAAAGCCGACCAAAAGACCGAGCCTCTCCCAATCAGATGGCCTTCATATATGAATAACTTTCCCCGGACAGCCCTGCACAAGTGGGGAGATTGGATGTCACCGCCGCTTTCGCTAACTTCCGAGGTCGAGAAAGTTACAAGCCGGCGCCGAAACTGCCGATCTCCCCACCCGTGGGGGAGATGGCCGGCAGGCCAGAGGGGGGCGCGAAGGAACGCGGCCTTAACAAAGAAAATACCAGGGAGATAATCAATGGACACCATCGGTTTCATAGGCCTCGGCATCATGGGCGCGCCGATGGCGGGGCATCTGCTCGATGCGGGCTACACCGTTGTCGCCAGCGACCACCGCTCGAAACCGCCGGCCGATCTCGTCGCCAAGGGTCTGAAGACCGTCTCCGGCCATCACGCCGTGGCACGTGCCGCCGACATCATCATCACCATGGTTCCCGACACGCCTGAGGTGGCCGATGTACTCTTCGGCGACAACGGTGTCGCGTCTGGCCTGACCGAGGGCAAGCTGGTCATCGACATGAGCTCGATCTCGCCGATCGAGACCAAGGCTTTTGCCAAGAAGGTCAACGACCTCGGCTGCGACTATCTCGATGCGCCGGTATCGGGCGGCGAGGTCGGCGCCAAGGCCGCGTCGCTGACCATCATGGTCGGCGGCGAGGAAAAGGCCTTCGAGCGCGCCAGGCCGGTGTTCGAGAAGATGGGAAAGAACATCACGCTGGTTGGCCCCAACGGTGTCGGCCAGACCACCAAGGTCGCCAACCAGATCGTCGTTGCGTTGACCATTGAAGCGGTCGCCGAAGCCCTTGTTTTCGCATCGAAAGCCGGCGCCGATCCGGCCAAGGTGCGACAAGCGCTGATGGGCGGGCTGGCGGCCTCGCGCATCCTCGAAGTGCATGGCGAGCGCATGATCAAACGCAGCTTCGCGCCGGGCTTTCGCATCGAACTGCACCAGAAGGATCTCAACCTGGCGCTTGAAGGGGCAAAAGCGCTTGGCGTTTCGCTGCCCAACACCTCGACGACGCAGCAATTGTTCAACTCCTGCGCGGCCAATGACGGCGCCAAGGAGGATCACTCGGCGCTGGTCAGGGCGCTGGAGCGAATGGCGGGACATGGGTTAGGGGAATAGGGGAATAGGGGAATAGGGCAGTAGGGCAGTAGGAAATGTCTATTCACGGCATGCGGCAAACTTGCACGTCCCTACTCCCCTACTCCCCTACTCCCCTACTCCCCTACTCCCCTACTCCCTTACCCCAAAAATTTCCTCGCTGCATAAAGGCTCACCGCCGCGGCGTTCGACACGTTCAGCGAGCGGATGGCGCCGGGCATGTCGAGCCGGGCGAGCGTCGTCACCGTCTCGCGGGTCTTCTGGCGGAGGCCCTTGCCCTCGGCGCCCAGCACCAATGCGATCTTTTCTCCCGAAAAACTCTTCTCGAGTTCCGCCGGTCCGTCGGAATCGAGGCCGATGGTCTGGAAACCGGCCTCGTGCAGCTGGCCGACCGCGTCGGCGAGGTTCTTCACCTCGATCTGGTCGATATGCTCCAGCGCGCCGGAGGCCGATTTCGCCAGCACGCCGGATTCATGCGGGCTGTGGCGCGCCGTGGTGATCAGCGCGCCGGCGCCGAAGGCGACCGCCGAGCGCAGGATCGCGCCGACATTGTGAGGGTCGGTAACCTGGTCGAGGACCAGCACCAACGTTGTATCGCCGAGCGCATCGAGGCGCTTCGGCTTCAGTGGCTCGGCTTCGATCAGCACGCCCTGATGCACGGCATCGGAGCCGGTGACCTTGTCGATGTCTTTCGGTTCGACCATCTCTGTCTCAAAGGGCAGGGCGGCGAGGTCGGCGATCGCCAGCCGCTCGGCGGCGTTGCGCGTCACCAGCATCTTCTTGATCCGCCGGCGCGGATTGTCGAGTGCCGCCCGCACCGTGTGCAGGCCGTAAAGCCGCACCAGGCCGTCTGCGGCGGTCTCTCCTGGCGGCAACGGCTGGCGCGGCCTGAACGCCGGCGCGCCGCCGCTTTTCTCGTCGCGATGCGCACGCCGCAGCTTGGCGTAGTGGGTGTCTTTCGGGGTCTTGGGCTTGTTATCGTTGCTCATGGCCGGTTCTATAGCCGTGTCGTCTGTCTATGGATACAGCCGGATACCCTGCTCGGCGGGTCGTCAAGAAATTCAGCGCGTTTTGCCGGGATGTTGCGGTTGACAGTTTTGGGCGCTGCCGCCATAAGGCGCTTCGCGAAGGGCTGCTCACGCGGTCGCGACGCGTCGATGCCTCGTTGCATGGCTCCGGCGGCAGACTGGAGAGGTGCCCGAGTGGTTAAAGGGGACGGACTGTAAATCCGTTGGCTATGCCTACGTTGGTTCAAATCCAACCCTCTCCACCACTGCCGGCCCGGAAGCCCTGAACGCAATGCATCGGACCGAAAAGTGCATGGCGGTTTTCGGGCGAGAGGCGCGGGTATAGCTCAGTGGTAGAGCAGCAGCCTTCCAAGCTGAATATGCGGGTTCGATTCCCGCTACCCGCTCCAAGCATGCTGTTGAAGTCATTATCGAAAATAACTTCCTTGAAAATGCGCTGTGTCACTGGTCTGTGGCGGTTCTGTAGTGCCTGAGCGTCAATGCCGTCATCCACATCGCCAGGTCTTCAGTCGGCACCTCCGGCGACATGCTCTTCATATTGAGGCAGGTCGTCGGCGATCGTGAACCACTTCGCTTTGGAGCCGACAAAGATGTGCTGCGTCGCGCGGATGGTCGGCTCGTCGACGAGGGTCCCCATGGCGACGTGCACGAAAGCACCGTCGCGGACGACCGAATAGAGCAATGAGCCGCAGGTCTTGCAGCGCGTGTCATGGCCGGTCTCCTCGCCAAAGATCAGGAGGTTGTCCTCGCCCTTGGTCAGGCTCAGTCTCTCACGCTCGATGCCGGCAAACGGCTTGAAGGCCGAACCGGTGGTGCGCCGGCAGTTCGAGCAGTGGCAGTTGGCGGCGTAGATGAACTCGTCGGCCACCGCGTATTGCACGGCGCCGCACAGGCATTTTCCGGCAAGCATGCGGTTGCCGGCATTCTCCTGGCTTGTCACAGGTTTCTCCATTTTTTGCGGGCAGCGGCCAAGTTGAAATTTGTGGTGTAACCGTTGTTTTGGTCACCACTCCCCAAATTATGCGACGACGGTCAGTCGGCGCCTACGCTCGTCGAGCGACACGATGGTCAGCCCGCTGGCCACCACCAGCAGGATGCCGCTGATCGCCAGCGCGTTCGGCAATTGCTGGAACACCACCAGCCCCGAAACGACCGCCCAGACGGTGAAGCAGTAGTAGAAGGGCGCCACCACCCCGGTCGGCCCGACGCGATAGGCCATGAAGATGAAGAAGTGGCCGAAGATCAGGAACAATCCGGCCCCAGCCATAAGCAGCAAATGATGCGTCTCCGGCATCACCCAACGCTCGGACATCAGATGCGCGACGCCTGAGCCGACTAGCACCACCACCACCGCGGAAATTGCGACGATCATGCCAGGCACATCGGCGGCGACCCGCCGCCCGGCGAGATCGCGCGCGGCGGCGAATGCCGCATTGCCGAGCGCCAGCAAGGCGTAGACCGAGATTCCCTGCATGGTCGGCTGCGCCACCATCACCGCGCCGATGAAGCCGAGCCCGATCAGCGCCATGCGCAGCCCGCCGATGCGTTCGCCGAACAGGACAGAGGAGCCAATCAGCATGAGCAGGGGAGTGATCTGCCCCAGGGCGGTCGAATCGGCGATTTGCATGTTGGCGAGCGCCACCACGTAGCAAAGAATTGCCGCCAGCTCGAGCAGGTTTCTTTGCAACACTCTCCGCTCGAGGATCAGCGGGATCTGCTTGGCGTAGCCCAGTGCAAGTAGCAACGGGATGCCCCAAAGAGTTGCCGCGATCCCGCGCAGAAACAGCACTTCATAGGGCGGCAGCCCCACAGTGGCGAGCTTCAACATGGTGTCGTTGGCGACATAGGACCCGGTCGAGAGGATCATGAACAGCGGGCCGCGGATGGCGATCGGAATGAAATGCATCGGATCAGGAAATCAGACCGGCGTCACACCGGCAATGGGCCAGATCCGGCTGTAAATCCGGCAAGCGGACAGGCGGGAGCGGCGATGTCCACCCGCTGAATGCCGGTACCCGCGGAACCTATCTTCGGCCATTCCATTCCTTCTTGTTCGTTCCTATATCCGCGCCACATCCCCGAAAACCGGATCATGGGTTCAGACCGGGTGAGAAGCCCCGGCCACAAGGCACTTGTGTTTTTCGGCCGCAGTCGCTAATCGCCCCGCATTCGACTGAACTGAAGGTCCAGGCCGTCCAAGGAAAGAGACTATGGCAAAAGGTAAATTCGAGCGTACAAAGCCTCATGTGAACATCGGCACGATTGGCCACGTCGATCATGGCAAGACGTCGCTGACGGCGGCGATCACCAAGTATTTTGGCGAATACAAGCGCTACGACCAGATCGATGCGGCGCCCGAAGAGAAGGCGCGCGGCATCACCATCTCGACGGCGCATGTCGAATACGAGACGGCCGCCCGCCACTACGCCCATGTCGACTGCCCCGGCCACGCCGACTATGTGAAGAACATGATCACCGGTGCCGCGCAGATGGACGGCGCGATCCTGGTCGTGTCGGCCGCCGACGGCCCGATGCCGCAGACCCGCGAGCACATCCTGCTGGCCCGTCAGGTCGGCGTGCCGTCGATCGTGGTGTTTTTGAACAAGGTCGACCAGGTCGACGACGCCGAGCTGCTCGAGCTGGTCGAGCTCGAGGTGCGCGAGCTGCTGACCAAGAACGAGTTCCCCGGCGACGACATTCCGATCGTCAAGGGTTCGGCGCTTGCCGCGCTTGAAGACTCCGACAAGAAGATCGGCGAGGATTCGATCCGCGAATTGATGGCTGCGGTCGACGACTACATCCCGACGCCGGTTCGTCCGCTGGACAAGCCGTTCCTGATGCCGATCGAGGACGTGTTCTCGATCTCGGGCCGTGGCACGGTGGTGACCGGCCGCGTCGAGCGCGGCGTGGTCAAGGTCGGCGAGGAGCTCGAGATCGTCGGCATCCGTCCGACCACCAAGACGACCTGCACGGGCGTCGAGATGTTCCGCAAGCTGCTCGACCAGGGCCAGGCCGGCGACAACATCGGCGCGCTGCTGCGCGGTGTCGACCGCGAAGGTGTCGAGCGCGGCCAGGTTCTGGCCAAGCCCGGCACGGTCAAGCCGCACAAGAAGTTCGTCGCCGAAGCCTACATCCTGACCAAGGACGAGGGTGGCCGTCACACGCCGTTCTTCACCAACTACCGTCCGCAGTTCTATTTCCGCACGACCGACGTGACCGGCATCGTGTCACTGCCGGAAGGCACCGAGATGGTGATGCCGGGCGACAACATCACCGTCGATGTCGAGCTGATCGTGCCGATCGCCATGGAAGAGAAGCTGCGCTTCGCCATCCGTGAAGGCGGCCGCACCGTCGGTGCCGGCATCGTCGTCACCATCAAAGAGTAATCGACGCCGGCATTTGTCGGGATCGACAGGGAAGGGCGGTCTTCGGGCCGCCCTTTCTTCGTTTACTGGCTCCACGCAGAACAATCTTGCGCGGTCGTTTCAAAGCTATTGCAAGCACCACCGCCGCAACTATTATAGGTTGCATCAAGGGGGCTTTTGCCAAGCGTGGTTCCGGGATGCCGTTCAGACAGTAGGGCCAGGTGGTGGCGCGGGCTGGTTCGCCTGGCGCCGGTGGTCGCAATGGTGATGGCTGCCTTTGCGGCGAAAGCCGAGGATGTCTTCCCGAAATGGTCCGATCTGACGACGTGGACCGAGCCGCAGATCTGGTCCGATGATATTTCGCCGATGCGGTTCGCCGTCGTTCGCAGCAGCGCGCCGGGCTGTGAGCCCAGCTGCCCGGAATGGATATCGGCTGAAGGCGCCATCGAAGCGGGCACGCCAGCGCAACTCAAGCGCATATTGAAGACGCTCGGCCGCCGCAAACTGCCGATCATCGTTAATTCCCCGGGCGGCAATGTCGATGCTGCGCTCCAGCTTGGTCGAATAATCCGCAAAAACAAGCTCGATATCGCCGTCGGTATAACCAAGTTTTCCGATTGTTGGCCCGGGATGAAGGATTGCCGGGCCAATGACGGCAAGGGCGCCGCATATTTCGGCATTGCGTCTGACGGGGGTGCCATGTGCAACTCCGCATGTCCGCTGATGTTTGCCGGAGGCGTCGGACGCGTGGTCGGCGGTTGGGCCCATCTAGGCGTCCATCAGATCACTACGACTCATTTCCGCACAACACGGCAATATCGAACCACCTATCGAGTTGTGCGGGGCAAAAAATATAAGATCACCACAGAAACCGTCACTCAAGACAATGTCGGATACAAGACCTATGAGATGAGCAAGGCGCTTGAGAGGAGGCTCTCGGCTTATCTCAGGGAGATGGGTGTCGGGCGGGGCGTGCTGGACAGAATGAAGGCCACGCCCGCCAGTGACATCCGGCAGATGGCCCTCCACGAAATGCTGACGATGAAGCTGGTCACCAGCACGGACTCTCTCGACATATTTACGCAGGCGGGCATATGCCGGCGGAGTCCTGCGCCGGCGAACTGCAGGGAGATCCCTGCGAATGCCAAGAAGGCGGCAGCGATCGAGGCGAAGGCCGGACATTCTCAACCGGCTCAAGTCCCACTTTCTCAGCCGGCCAAGGAGGCACCTACTCAGCCGGTCGAGGCAGCGCCAGGGAACGAGGCGCCTGGATAAGGGCTTCATACTCGTTCGCGGCAGCGATCCGATTTGCTGGCCCACTGCCCGGAATGGATGTGGGCTCTGCCGCTCGGGGCGGCGCCGGGGAACGAGGCACCCGAGATGAGCTTCGTCGTGGTTCGGGGCAGCAATTCGTCCTGCAATCCCGACTGCCCGGAATGGATATCGGCCCAAGGCGTAATCACGAGCCAGACCCCGCAGAAGCTGGGCCAGTTCCTCACCACGCTCGGCAGCCGGCTGCTGCCTATAGTGGTTAGCTCGCGAGGTGGCGACTTATTTGGCGCTTTGGCGGCGGGAAGGATTATCCATGAGAGGAAGCTCGACGTCGCCGACCCGAGAGAGTGGAGTTGCCTGGCCAAAGACGGTGCGTATGCCGGAGTGACCAGCGATGCGAAAGGCGACTGCGATTCGGCCTGAGCGCTGATGCTGGCAGGCGGCGTCAGGCGGCTTGTCGGTTCATGGGCGCGGCTCAGCCTAGGCCTGATGGGCCAAAACCAGCTGATCAAGGCTTACCTTGACGAGATGGCAATCAACCCTGATCTGTTCATGGCGCTTCAGCGCATTCCGGTCGAGCACCAACTCGAACCTGACATGATGCTGAAGCTTGGGCTGACGACGGGTCCTCAATCGGTGGACGAACTGACCGGCGCCACCATCTGCAAGTCGCTGCCGAAGCCCGACAATTGCAGGGTCACGCCGTCAGCCAACGCCGAGGCCGCGGCGCCCCCGAAGCTGTAGCTTCGCGCCGGCCAATAATCGGCGCCGGCGTTGCCGGCCGATATCCGATGCGAAGGGGCGGTCTTCGAGCCGCCCATCTTGCTTTTTTGGGTACAGCCGGCGCCTGCGGCGTCGCAAAACCCTGTTGCAAGCCTTCAAAGCTGAACTAGTATAGCTTGCATTGCGGGGGGCTTGCCCGAATGGTTCCATGGCACCGTCTGAATGGCCAGACATGGTGGATGCTTGGGGTGATCTGCCTGGCGTCGTTCCTTGTCATGGGACACGCTGCCTTTGCGGCGAACACCAAAAAATCCACGCCGGATCTTGGTCCGACGATGCGGTTCGTCGTCGTCCGCAGCAATGCGCCTGGTTGCGAGCCCACTTGCCCGGAATGGATATCGGCTGAAGGCTCGATAGAAGCCGGCACGCCGGCCCTGTTCAAACGCACGCTCAAGGCACTCGGCGGCCGAAAACTGCCTGTTGTCGTGGATTCTCCCGGCGGCAACGTCGAAGCCGCGCTGTCGCTTGGCCGGCTGATCCGCAAGAACAAGCTCGATATTGCGGTCGGCAAAACCGGGTTCACCGGTTGCCAGCCCGACGCCAAGGTGTGCAAGGAAAAAGACGGCAAGGGTGCTCGCTATTTCGGCAATGCCTATGCCGACGGCGCGATTTGCAATTCCGCTTGTCCGCTGATGTTTGCCGGCGGCATCAGGCGCGTCGTCGGTCAATGGGCCTATCTCGGCGTCCATCAGATCACCACGACCTATATCCGGACGAAATTGCAGTACCGGACCACCTATCGCGTGGTGAGAGGCAAGAAGAAGATCCTCAGCAAGAAGGTCGTCGGCCGCAAGAACGCCGGCAGCTACAAGACCTACGAGATGAGCAAGTCGGTGGAGAAAAGACTGGCGGCCTATCTGAACGAAATGGGCGTCGGCCAGGCCGTGCTCGAGACGATGAAGAACACGCCGGCCAGCAGCATCCAGCAGCTGGCTCCCTATGACATGCTGCAGACGAAGCTGGTTACCAGCCTGGATGCCGTCGACCTGCTGACCGCGGCAACCCTGTGCAACACCGATCCGGTGGCCGCGAACTGTAGAGAAATACCGGCACCGGCCGGCGACGTGGTGGCGTACGCCAAGCCCGCTCCCGCGTCGGTCGAACCCGAAACCGTGCAGCGGGCCGATGTTGGCGATATGCGCTTCGTTCTGGTTCGCGGCAGAAGTTTTCTCTGCGATCCCAACTGTCCCGAATGGATCTCCGCTGAAGGCATGATTAGCGCTCAAACGCCGGAACGGCTGCGCCAACTGCTGGACACTATCGGTGATCGGCGACTGCCCGTGGTGATCAACTCGCCGGGAGGTGACGTGCTCGGTGCTCTGGCCGCCGGAAGGCTGATTCGAGAACGCAAGCTCGACGTGGCGGTTGCGCGGACGGACTTCATTGGATGCGAGCCGGACAAGGCGGATTGCACCGCCGAAGATGGCGTCTATGTCGGGCTCACGATCGATGCGAGCGGCGAATGTGGCGCGGCCTGTCCGATCATGCTTGCCGGCGGTGTCAGGCGCCTTGTCGGTCCTCGCGCGCAGTTGACCGTGCATTCGATGGGGTTGGAGCAGCGGGTCAAAACCTATCTCAAAGACATGTCGGTCGGACCCGGTCTGCTGGTGGCGATGCTGTCGGTGCCGGCCTCGCGCCATCGGCAGCTCGAACCCGACATGATGTTGAAAGTCGGGCTGACGACCGGGCTTGAATCGGTCGATGAATTTACCGGTCCGACCATCTGCAAATCGGAGCCAATGCCGGAGAATTGCCGCGTGGTGTCGACGTCCGAGGTTCAGGCCGACGCGTCGGTCAAGTTGTAAGGTGCAGACACCGCAGCCGGCCCAAACTGGCCATCGAGGCAGGTTGAGCTCCGCACGATCGTTCCGCTACCGTCGCTGTCAGTTGCAATCGAGGATCGGTGATGAACGAGGACGTCCCGACATTGTTCGAATGGGCCGGCGGCACCGAAGCGCTCAACCGCCTGACCCAAACCTTCTACGGCAAGGTGTTTCAGGATCCGATCGTCGGCCCGGTGTTCAAAAACATGTCGCCGGACCATCCTGCCCATGTCGCGGCCTTCATCGGCGAGGTCTTTGGCGGACCGAAGACCTACAGCGAAGAGCATGGCGGCCACCGCGAGATGGTGATGCACCATCTCGGCAAGCATCTGAGCGAGGAACAGCGCCGCCGCTGGATCAATCTGCTTGCCAACGCCGCCGATGAAGTCGGGCTGCCGGACGATCCGGAATTCCGCTCGGCTTTCATGGCCTATGTCGAGTGGGGGTCGCGGCTGGCTAAGATGAACTCCAACCTTGGCGAGACCTGCGACCCGGAGACGGAACCGATGCCGGCCTGGGGCTGGGGCGTGCCCGGCGGACCGTACAAGCCGCCGAGCGCGAAATAGCCCTCTCCCTAGCCCGCATGGGGCGAAGCGGGGTAATCCTTCCTGAATGCGCCACAATATGCCGCGATGTTCGACCAACTCGGTAGTGAACAAGGTTTGGCGATGCTGATCGCTCATCTTCCGGCTGGCTACATACTCGGTACTTTCGCGCGAAACCGTTGGCCCGGCAGATCGGGGATCATGGCGGCGGCTATGCTAGGCAGCGTCTTCCCGGATATCGACATGCTCTACTTCCATTTTGTCGATGGCCGCCAGACCCATCACCACGCTTACATCACGCATTGGCCGCTCTTCTGGGCAGCGACCGGCCTTGTGGCATTGTCGGTCGCGAAATGGCGTGGTCAGCGATATCTGGCCCCAGTCGGCGCCTTCTTTGCCGCCGCAATGATGCATATGATCCTGGACAGCGTGGCCTCGCCTATAATGTGGCTAATGCCGTTCGACGGGCATGCGCTCGAACTCGTCACGGTTCCGGCCATGTACGCAATTGGGTCATGAGCTTCATGCTGAATTGGACTTTTGCTCTCGAACTTCTCATATGCGCCTGGGCGCTGGCCCTCGGATTTCGACGATCGCAGTTCGTCGCGGCCACGCCTAAAAACTCGACTTGAGTTCTTGTCCGCTTTATGAAATAGCAGCGCGCGATACGGGCATAGCTCAGTTGGTAGAGCGGCGGTCTCCAAAACCGCAGGTCGTAGGTTCGAGCCCTGCTGCCCGTGCCATTTTTCGAAATGGCCAATTCATGAAAATGTCTGATCTTCCACGCATCGGCCTTTTGAAAATCGCACGGTGGCTTGCCATATAGGCTGTTTTGAGGCATAAGAGCGCCATAGCCGGGACGGGACGACTGGATGGTTCCGATGCGGCGTTTGTCATAAAGCGGACACTTGCCACTTGCGTGGATCAAGAATCGGTTTTATGTAGACGAAACAGACACGCGACGCGTGGAGCTGGGAATCCGGCTTTACGCGTCCGATTTGCATGGGCGAAATGATTGCGCTGATTCGGCGCGAACACAGGCTCAGGCGGCACATCCCGGCCAGCGGGATCATCCAGGAGATCCGGTCAACGGGTCTCGCAGACAGGCGGCACATGGCTTCGAAAACCACAAATCCTTTCGTCTTTCTCCAGCAGGTTCGCGCGGAGACCGCCAAGGTGACTTGGCCGTCGCGGCGCGAAACGATGATCTCGACGGTGATGGTTCTGGCGTTCGCTGTGATCGCGATGATCTTTTTCTTTACTGCCGATCAGCTCATGGGCCTCGCGGTCGAGCAGATTCTGGGCATTGGACGCTAAGTCCGGCGATTACGGAGAAGTCTTGAGATGACTGCGCGGTGGTACATCGTCCACGCCTATTCGAACTTTGAAAAAAAGGTCGCCGAGGACATCGAGAACAAGGCCAAGCAGAAGGGCCTGTCCGCTGACATCGAGCAGATCGTGGTGCCGACCGAGAAGGTCGTCGAGATACGCCGCGGCCGCAAGGTCGATGCCGAGCGCAAGTTCTTCCCGGGCTACGTGCTCCTGAAGGCCAACCTGACCGACGCGGTGTTCTCGCTCGTGAAGAACACGCCGAAGGTCACCGGCTTCCTGGGTGACTCGAAGCCGGTGCCGATCACCGAGGCCGAGGCCCAGCGCATCCTGAACCAGGTGCAGGAAGGCGTCGAGCGGCCGAAGCCGTCGGTCACTTTCGAGATCGGCGAGGCGATCCGCGTCTCGGACGGTCCGTTCGCGTCGTTCAACGGTTTCGTCCAGGAAGTGGACGAGGAGCGGGCGCGGCTCAAGGTGGAAGTTTCGATCTTCGGGCGCGCCGTGCCGGTCGATCTCGAATTCGGACAGGTCGAAAAAGGCTGATCCGAAATCCTTGTCGCCCATGCGGCGGTGAGGAGAGGCGGCGTGGAAATCGCGGCCAAACGGGTGGGAGGCGAATGCGGCTTTAGCCGGCCGCAGGAACCGCACCACCAGACTGCAACCGCCGGTGTTGCCCAGATAGTGGGGCCGGCATGAGATAAAGGCAGGAAAGAGATGGCTAAGAAAATTGCAGGCCAGCTCAAGCTCCAGGTTTCCGCGGGCTCGGCGACGCCGTCGCCCCCGATCGGACCGGCGCTTGGTCAGCGCGGCATCAACATCATGGAGTTCTGCAAGGCGTTCAACGCGCAGACCCAGGAAATGGAAAAGGGATCGCCGATTCCGGTCGTCATCACCTACTACCAGGACAAGTCGTTCACCTTCGTCATGAAGACGCCACCGGTGAGCTACTTCCTGAAGAAGGCCGCGAACCTGAAGTCGGGCTCGAAGGAACCGGGGAAGGTCAAGGCCGGCACGATTGGCCGCGACAAGGTGCGCGCCATCGCCGAGCAGAAGATGAAGGATCTGAACGCGACCGATATCGAGGGGGCCATGCGCATGGTCGAGGGCTCCGCCCGCTCGATGGGTCTGGAAGTGGTGGGCTGAGATCATGGCAAAGATTGCAAAGCGTGTATCGAAGACCCGCGAAGGCATCGATCCCAACAAGGCCTATGCCTTGGGTGATGCGCTGAAGCTGCTCAAGGACCGGTCCTCGGTGAAGTTCGACGAGACCGTTGAAATCGCGATGAACCTGGGTGTCGACCCGCGCCATGCCGACCAGATGGTCCGTGGCGTGGTCAATCTGCCGAACGGCACCGGCCGTACCGTCCGCGTCGCCGTTTTCGCGCGTGGCGACAAGGCCGAGGAAGCCAAGGCGGCCGGCGCCGATATCGTTGGCGCCGAGGATCTGGTCGACATCGTCCAGAAGGGCACGATCGACTTCGATCGCTGCATCGCCACGCCGGATATGATGCCGCTGGTCGGCCGTCTGGGTAAGGTGCTCGGCCCGCGCGGCATGATGCCGAACCCGAAGGTCGGCACTGTCACCACCGACGTTACCGCCGCCGTCAAGGCATCGAAGGGCGGCGCGGTCGAGTTCCGCGTCGAGAAGGCCGGCATCGTTCATGGCGGCGTCGGCAAGATCTCGTTCGACGTCAAGGCGCTGGAGGAGAATGTCCGCGCCTTCGCCGACGCGGTGAACAGGGCCAAGCCGGCTGGTGCCAAGGGCAACTACGTCAAGAAGGTGTCGGTCACCTCGACGATGGGCCCGGGCCTCAAGCTCGACGTCTCGACGCTGGCGGCGTCCTGATACGAACTATTTGGATCGGCCGCTAAAGGGCTGATCCGCAAACAGAATTCCGGGCCTCCGACTTATCTTGGCGGCCCGGTACCGGAAGTCGGAAGGCTTCCGGACATCCTGTCCGAGATTGCGGGCGGCCCCAAGCCTTAGTTCAAGGGGGGCCTTAATTCATGTGGGCCTGCATGAGACGGGTGAAGACCGGACAACGGAGCGACTGCTCCAATGAAAGGTTCGAACCGTGTTTGCCTTTTGTCTGCGCACCATTCGGCTTGCCGGCTGGTGTGGCGAAAGGGGGCAGGATCCTCGAGCGTCGTTCGGGAGATCCGTTACTGGATGGCCCGACCGGCAAAAAGGCAACCCGACGCCTGTTCTCGTAATGGGGCAGGGGTCAACTGGAGATAGGCAGTGGACAGAGCGGAAAAACGCGAACTCGTCACGGGCCTGAATGAAGCGTTTTCGGGCGCTGGTTCAGTCGTCGTGGCCCACTACGCCGGTATCACCGTCGCGCAAATGAACGACCTTCGGTCGAAAATGCGTGTCGCCGGTGGCACCGTCAAAGTCGCGAAGAACCGTCTCGCCAAAATCGCTCTTCAGGGCACGGACTCCGCATCGATCATCGACCTGTTCAAGGGACAGACGCTGATCGCCTATTCGGAGGATCCGATTGCGGCGCCGAAGGTCGCGTCCGATTTCGCCAAGGGAAATGACAAGCTCGTCATTCTCGGCGGCGCAATGGGCACCACCTCGCTCAACGCCGACGGTGTGAAGGCACTCGCCACACTTCCGTCGCTCGATGAGCTGCGCGGCAGGCTGGTTGGCATGATCGCCACGCCGGCAACCCGGATCGCCCAGATCGTCAATGCGCCTGCGGCTTCGGTCGCGCGTGTCATCGGCGCTTACGCCCGGAAGGACGAGGCGGCATGAGGCCGTTCCTCGCTATCACAAACACACGTTCGAACCCTATGAAGGAATATTGCAATGGCTGATCTGGCAAAGATCGTAGACGACCTTTCGAAGCTGACCGTCCTCGAGGCGGCCGAGCTGTCGAAGCTTCTGGAAGAAAAGTGGGGCGTTTCCGCTGCTGCTCCGGTGGCGGTTGCCGCCGCTGGCGGTGCCGCGGCTGCTGCTGCTCCGGTCGAGGAAAAGACGGAATTCGACGTCGTCCTCACCGAGGCGGGCGCTCAGAAGATCAACGTCATCAAGGAAGTTCGCGCCATCACCGGTCTTGGCCTCAAGGAAGCCAAGGATCTGGTCGAGGCGGCTCCGAAGCCGGTCAAGGAAGCTGTTTCCAAGGCCGACGCGGACAAGTTCAAGGCCCAGCTGGAAGCAGCCGGCGCCAAGGTCGAACTGAAGTAAGCGTTTGATATCGGCGGGCGGCTTCGCGCCGTCCGCCACTCCCTTGGCGCGAAGGGAGGCTGCGTAACGCGAAGAGTACGAAAACCTCTTTCCTGAGGGCCGTGAACCGGCCTTCAGGAAACGGGTTTTCTCCCGTTTTGGCCGGCCACCGACAGGTGGCGGGTGAACAAATAAAGGCCGCCGCCGAGGTGGCCGAGAATGCAAGGCGAGCCGCGGCGAGGCTCGCCCCGAGAATCGAGCTAAGGAGCGACGATGGCCCAGACACAAACTTTCAATGGCCGCAGACGCGTACGCAAATTCTTCGGAAAGATTCCGGAAGTTGCGGAGATGCCGAACCTGATCGAGGTTCAGAAGGCATCCTATGACCAGTTCCTGATGGTCGAGGAGCCCAAGGGCGGGCGTCCTGACGAGGGACTGCAGGCGGTTTTCAAATCGGTGTTCCCGATTTCCGACTTTTCCGGCTCCTCGATGCTGGAATTCGTGAAGTACGAGTTCGAAGCACCGAAATTCGATGTTGACGAATGCCGTCAGCGCGACCTGACCTATGCCGCGCCACTCAAGGTGACGCTGCGCCTCATCGTGTTCGATATCGACGAGGATACCGGCGCCAAGTCGATCAAGGACATCAAGGAGCAGGACGTCTACATGGGCGACATGCCGCTCATGACCTTGAACGGCACCTTCATCGTCAATGGCACCGAGCGTGTCATCGTCTCGCAGATGCACCGTTCGCCGGGCGTCTTCTTCGACCATGACAAGGGCAAGTCGCACTCGTCCGGCAAGCTGCTGTTTGCCGCGCGGGTCATCCCCTATCGCGGCTCGTGGCTCGACATCGAGTTCGACTCGAAGGACGTTGTGCACGCCCGCATCGACCGCCGCCGCAAGATTCCGGTGTCGTCGCTGCTGATGGCGCTCGGCATGGACGGCGAGGAGATCCTGTCGACCTTCTACAACAAGATCACCTACAAGCGCGCCGGCGACCATTGGCGCATCCCGTTCAACGTCGAGCGTTTCCGCGGCCTCAAGGCGGTTGGTGACCTGGTCGATGCAGACACCAATGAGGTCGTCGTCGAAGCCGGCAAGAAGATCACTGCCCGCCAGGCCCGTCAGCTCGGCGAAAAGGGTCTCAAGGCGATCAAGGCGACCGACGAGGATCTGCTCGGCAACTACCTTGCCGAGGATATCGTCAACTATGCGACCGGCGAGATTTTCCTCGAAGCCGGCGACGAGATCGACGAAAAGACGCTGAAGGTGCTTCTCAGCGCCGGCGATGATGAGATCAAGGTTCTCGACATCGATCACGTCAATGTCGGCGCCTATATCCGCAACACGCTCAACGTCGACAAGAACGAGAGCCGCCAGGACGCGCTGTTCGACATCTACCGCGTCATGCGCCCCGG
The DNA here is from genome assembly GCF_024707545.1 of Mesorhizobium onobrychidis. Lineage (NCBI taxonomy): Bacteria > Pseudomonadati > Pseudomonadota > Alphaproteobacteria > Hyphomicrobiales > Phyllobacteriaceae > Mesorhizobium > Mesorhizobium onobrychidis. The sequence goes on along the minus strand of NZ_CP062229.1, from coordinate 4,571,777 downwards.
TGAGCCGCCGACGCTCGAAACCGCCGAAGCCATGTTCAACTCGCTGTTCTTCGACAGCGAGCGCTATGATCTGTCGGCCGTCGGCCGCGTCAAGATGAACATGCGCCTCGAGCTCAAGGCCGAGGATACCGTGCGCGTGTTGCGCAAGGACGACATCCTGGCCGTGGTCAAGACGCTGGTCGAACTGCGCGACGGCAAGGGCGAGATCGACGACATCGACAATCTCGGCAATCGCCGCGTGCGCTCGGTCGGCGAGCTGATGGAGAACCAGTACCGCGTCGGCCTCTTGCGCATGGAGCGCGCGATCAAGGAACGCATGTCTTCGATCGAGATCGACACGGTGATGCCGCAGGACCTGATCAACGCCAAGCCGGCGGCTGCCGCCGTGCGCGAGTTCTTCGGTTCCTCGCAGCTGTCGCAGTTCATGGACCAGACCAACCCGCTGTCGGAGATCACCCACAAGCGCCGTCTCTCGGCGCTTGGACCCGGTGGTCTGACCCGCGAGCGCGCCGGTTTCGAGGTGCGCGACGTGCACCCGACGCATTACGGCCGCATCTGCCCGATCGAGACGCCGGAAGGCCCGAACATCGGTCTGATCAACTCGCTGGCCACCTTCGCGCGCGTCAACAAGTACGGCTTCATCGAGAGCCCGTACCGCAAGATCGTCAATGGCAAGCTGACCAATGAGGTCGTCTATCTGTCGGCGATGGAAGAGGCCAAGCACCACGTCGCGCAGGCCAATGCCGAGCTCGACAAGAATGGTGGTTTCGTCGACGAATTCGTCATTTGCCGCAATGCCGGCGAAGTGATGATGGCGCCGCGCGAAAACGTCGATCTGATGGACGTGTCGCCGAAGCAGATGGTGTCGGTGGCCGCGGCCCTGATCCCGTTCCTCGAGAACGACGACGCCAACCGCGCGCTGATGGGCTCGAACATGCAGCGTCAGGCCGTGCCGCTGGTGCGCGCCGAAGCGCCGTTCGTCGGCACCGGCATGGAGCCGATCGTCGCCCGTGACTCGGGCGCCGCCATCGGTGCCCGCCGCGGCGGCATCGTCGACCAGGTGGACGCGACGCGTATCGTCATCCGCGCTACGGAAGATCTCGATCCCGGCAAGTCGGGCGTCGACATCTACCGGCTGATGAAATTCCAGCGTTCGAACCAGAACACCTGCATCAACCAGCGTCCGCTGGTGCGTATGGGTGACCGGGTCAACAAGGGCGACATCATCGCCGACGGTCCATCGACCGAACTCGGCGATCTGGCGCTCGGCCGCAACGTGCTGGTCGCGTTCATGCCGTGGAACGGCTACAACTACGAGGACTCGATCCTCTTGTCCGAGCGCATCGTCGCCGACGACGTCTTCACCTCGATCCACATCGAGGAGTTCGAGGTCATGGCGCGCGACACCAAGCTCGGGCCGGAGGAGATCACGCGCGACATTCCCAACGTCTCGGAAGAAGCGCTGAAGAACCTCGACGAGGCCGGCATCGTCTATATCGGCGCGGAAGTGCAGCCGGGCGACATCCTGGTCGGCAAGATCACGCCGAAGGGCGAAAGCCCGATGACGCCGGAAGAAAAGCTTCTGCGCGCCATCTTCGGCGAAAAGGCATCGGACGTGCGTGACACCTCCATGCGCATGCCGCCCGGAACCTTCGGCACCGTCGTCGAAGTGCGCGTCTTCAATCGCCACGGTGTGGAGAAGGACGAGCGCGCCATGGCGATCGAGCGCGAGGAGATCGAACGCCTCGCCAAGGACCGCGACGACGAGCAGGCGATCCTCGACCGCAACGTCTATTCGCGCCTGTCCGACGTACTCGTCGGCAAGGACGCGATTGCCGGGCCGAAGGGCTTCAAGAAAGGCTCGAAGCTGTCGAAGGACACGCTCGACGAGTATCCGCGTTCGCAGTGGTGGCAGTTTGCTGTGGAGAACGAAAAGCTCCAGAGCGAACTGGAAGCCTTGCGTGGCCAGTACGACGATTCCAAGAAGGCGCTCGAACAGCGCTTCATGGACAAGGTCGAGAAGGTGCAGCGCGGCGACGAGATGCCTCCCGGCGTCATGAAGATGGTCAAGGTCTTCGTGGCCGTGAAGCGCAAGATGCAGCCTGGCGACAAGATGGCCGGCCGGCACGGCAACAAGGGTGTCGTGTCGCGGATCGTTCCGGTCGAGGACATGCCGTTCCTCGAGGACGGCACGCATGCCGATATCGTGCTCAACCCGCTGGGTGTGCCGAGCCGCATGAATGTCGGCCAGATCCTGGAGACGCATCTGGGCTGGGCTTGCGCCGGAATGGGCAGGAAGATCGGCGAGCTGATCGACGCGTACAAGACAGGCGGCGACATCAAGCCGCTGCGCAAGACGCTCGAGAGCTTCATGCCGGCCAACGACCGCAACGAGCCGATCCGCGACTATGACGACGAGAGCGTCGTTCGCCTCAGTGAGCAGATGCGCCGCGGCGTCTCCATCGCGACACCGGTGTTCGACGGCGCGCACGAGGCCGACATCAACATCATGCTGGAGCAGGCGGGCCTGCACACCAGCGGTCAGTCGCAGCTCTATGACGGACGCACCGGCGAGCCGTTCGATCGCAAAGTGACGATGGGCTACATATATATGCTCAAGCTTCACCACCTTGTGGACGACAAGATCCATGCGCGTTCGATCGGGCCGTACTCGCTCGTTACCCAGCAGCCGCTGGGCGGCAAGGCGCAGTTCGGTGGCCAGCGCTTCGGCGAGATGGAGGTCTGGGCGCTCGAAGCGTACGGCGCCGCCTACACGTTGCAGGAGATGCTGACGGTGAAGTCGGACGACGTCGCCGGCCGCACCAAGGTCTACGAGGCGATCGTCAGAGGCGACGACACGTTCGAGGCCGGCATTCCCGAGAGCTTCAACGTTCTCGTCAAGGAAATGCGGTCTCTGGGCCTCAATGTCGAGCTGGAGAACACCAAGCTGGACGACAACCCGGTTCGGCTGCCCGACGCGGCCGAGTGAGCACGACGTCCGGTCGCGGCTTCCGCGACCGGACGCACCAAATTCTTCGGCCGATGGCCGATCAAGTCGGCGGGCGTTTGGTCCGCGCTAGATGCAAGGGGTTTTCGAGGACCCCGAAAAGGAGAACGGCATGAACCAAGAGGTCATGAATCTCTTCAATCCCCAGGCGCCTGCGCAGGTGTTCGATTCCATCCGGATCTCGCTCGCCAGCCCTGAGAAGATTCTGTCCTGGTCGTTCGGCGAGATCAAGAAGCCGGAGACCATCAACTACCGCACCTTCAAGCCGGAGCGCGACGGCCTGTTCTGCGCGCGCATTTTCGGTCCGATCAAAGACTACGAATGCCTGTGCGGCAAGTACAAGCGCATGAAGTACAAGGGCGTCATCTGCGAGAAGTGCGGCGTCGAAGTCACGCTGTCGCGCGTCCGCCGCGAGCGCATGGGCCATATCGAGTTGGCCGCGCCCGTCGCCCATATCTGGTTTCTGAAGTCGCTGCCGTCGCGTATCGGCACGCTGCTCGACATGACGCTGAAGGACATCGAGCGCGTTCTCTACTTCGAGAACTACATCGTCACCGAGCCTGGCCTCACCGCGCTGAAGGAGCACCAGCTCCTCAGCGAGGAAGAGTACATGATGGCCGTCGACGAGTATGGCGAAGATAGCTTCACCGCCATGATAGGCGCCGAGGCCATCCACGACCTTCTGGCCGGCATGGACCTGGAGAAGATCGCCGGCGACCTGCGTTCGGAGCTGGCTTCGACCACGTCCGAGCTCAAGCAGAAGAAGTATCTGAAGCGGCTCAAGGTCGTCGAGAACTTCATGGAGTCCGGCAACCGTCCGGAATGGATGATCATGAAGGTGGTTCCGGTGATCCCGCCGGACCTGCGCCCGCTCGTCCCGCTGGACGGCGGCCGTTTCGCCACGTCGGATCTCAACGATCTCTATCGCCGCGTCATCAACCGCAACAACCGCCTGAAGCGGCTGATCGAGCTGCGTGCGCCCGGCATCATCGTGCGCAATGAAAAGCGCATGCTTCAGGAAGCCGTTGACGCGCTGTTCGACAACGGCCGTCGCGGCCGCGTCATCACCGGCGCCAACAAGCGTCCGTTGAAGTCGCTGTCCGACATGCTCAAGGGCAAGCAGGGCCGGTTCCGCCAGAACCTGCTCGGCAAGCGCGTCGACTATTCCGGCCGCTCGGTCATCGTGACCGGTCCGGAGCTCAAGCTGCACCAGTGCGGCCTGCCGAAGAAGATGGCGCTCGAACTGTTCAAGCCCTTCATCTATGCCCGTCTCGACGCCAAGGGTTATTCCTCGACCGTCAAGCAGGCGAAGAAGCTGGTCGAGAAGGAGCGTCCGGAGGTCTGGGATATTCTCGACGAGGTCATCCGCGAGCATCCGGTGCTTCTGAACCGTGCGCCGACGCTGCACCGCCTCGGCATCCAGGCGTTCGAGCCGATCCTGATCGAAGGCAAGGCTATCCAGCTTCACCCGCTGGTCTGCACGGCCTTCAACGCCGACTTCGACGGCGACCAGATGGCGGTTCACGTACCGCTGTCGCTGGAAGCCCAGCTTGAAGCCCGCGTGCTGATGATGTCGACCAACAACATCCTGCACCCGGCTTCCGGCGCGCCGATCATCGTGCCGTCGCAGGACATGGTTCTGGGTCTCTACTATCTGTCGATCGTCAACCAGAACGAGCCGGGCGAGGGCATGGTGTTTGCCGACATGGGCGAACTCCAGCACGCTCTCGAGACCAAGGCGGTGACGCTGCATTCCAAGATCAAGGGGCGCTTCCGCACGGTCGATGCGGATGGCAAGGTCGTGTCGAAGATCTACGACACCACGCCCGGCCGCATGATCATCGGCGAGCTTCTGCCGAAGAACGTCAACGTGCCTTATGAGACCGCCAACCAGGAGATGACCAAGAAGAACATCTCCAAGATGATCGACACCGTCTATCGCCATTGCGGTCAGAAGGAGACGGTCATTTTCTGCGACCGTATCATGGCCCTCGGCTTCAGCCACGCCTGCCGCGCCGGCATTTCGTTCGGCAAGGACGACATGCTGATCCCGGATGCCAAGATCAAGCTGGTCTCCGACACCGAGGCTTTGGCCAAGGAATACGAGCAGCAGTACAATGACGGCCTGATCACGCAGGGCGAGAAGTACAACAAGGTCGTCGACGCCTGGGCCAAGTGCTCGGAAAAGGTCGCCGACGAGATGATGGCCCGCATCAAGGCGGTCGAGTTCGAGGACAATGGCCGTCAAAAGCCGATGAACTCGATCTACATGATGTCGCACTCCGGTGCGCGCGGCTCGCCCACCCAGATGCGCCAGCTTGCCGGTATGCGCGGCCTGATGGCCAAGCCTAGCGGTGAAATCATCGAGACGCCGATCATCTCGAACTTCAAGGAAGGCCTGACCGTGCTCGAGTACTTCAACTCGACCCACGGCGCCCGCAAGGGTCTGGCCGACACCGCCTTGAAGACGGCCAACTCGGGTTACCTCACCCGTCGTCTGGTCGACGTGGCGCAGGACTGCATCGTCAACTCCGTCGACTGCGGCACCGACAAGGGCCTCACCATGCAGCCGATCGTCGATGCCGGCCAGGTCGTCGCTTCCGTCGGCCAGCGCGTTCTCGGCCGCACGGCACTCGACGACATCGCTCATCCGGTCACGGGTGAGGTTCTGGTCAAGGCCGGAACGCTGATGGACGAACGCGACGTCGAGCAGATCGAAAAGGCCGGCGTCCAGTCGGTCCGCATCCGCTCGGCGCTGACCTGCGACGTCAGGGTCGGTGTCTGCGCGGTCTGCTACGGACGCGATCTGGCCCGCGGCACCCCCGTCAACCAGGGCGAGGCTGTCGGCGTCATCGCGGCGCAGTCGATCGGCGAGCCGGGCACCCAGCTCACCATGCGTACCTTCCACATGGGCGGTACGGCGCAGGTGGTGGACTCGTCGTTCCTTGAAGCCTCGTATGAGGGCAAGGTCGAGATCCGCAACCGCAACGTGGTGCGCAACTCCGACGGCCAGCAGATGGTCATGGGCCGCAACATGGCGGTGCTGATCCTCGACGAGGCCGGCAAGGAGCGCGCCACGCACCGTGTCACCTATGGTTCGCGCATCTTCGTGGACGATGGCGACAAGGTGAAGCGCGGCCAGCGCATCGCCGAGTGGGATCCCTATACCCGCCCGGTCCTCACCGAAATCGAGGGCAAGGTGGCGTTCGAGGATCTGGTCGACGGCATTTCCGTCCAGGAAACGGCCGACGAATCGACCGGCATCACCAAGCGCGAGGTCATCGACTGGCGTTCGACGCCACGCGGCAACGACCTCAAGCCGGCGATCGTCGTCCAGGACACCAAGGGCAAGGTTGGCAAACTGTCGAAGGGCGGCGACGCCCGCTTCCTGCTCTCGGTCGAGGCCATTCTTTCGGTCGAGCCGGGCGCGCAGGTTCGCCCCGGCGACGTGCTGGCGCGTATCCCGATGGAAAGCGCCAAGACCAAGGACATCACCGGCGGTCTGCCGCGTGTTGCCGAACTGTTCGAGGCACGCCGTCCGAAGGATCACGCCATCATCGCCGAGATCGACGGCACGATCCGCTTCGGCCGCGACTACAAGAACAAGCGCCGCATTATTATCGAGCCGCATGACTCGACGCTTGAGCCGGTCGAATACCTGATCCCGAAGGGCAAGCCGTTCCATCTCCAGGACGGCGACGTCATCGAGAAGGGCGACTACATCCTCGACGGCAATCCGGCGCCGCACGACATCCTGGCGATCAAGGGCGTGGAGGCGCTTGCGTCCTACCTCGTCAACGAGATCCAGGAGGTCTACCGTCTGCAGGGCGTGTCGATCAACGACAAGCACATCGAGGTGATCGTTCGCCAGATGCTGCAGAAGGTCGAGATCACTGCGCAGGGCGACTCGACCTACATCCCGGGCGACCACGTCGACGTGATCGAGCTGGAAGAGGTCAACGAGCGCCTGGTCGAGGACGGCAAGAAGCCTGCCGAAGGCCAGCCGGTGCTCTTGGGCATCACCAAGGCCTCGCTGCAGACGCCGTCCTTCATCTCGGCCGCCTCCTTCCAGGAGACGACCAGGGTGCTGACCGAAGCGGCGGTTGCCGGCAAGACCGACATGCTGCAGGGGCTGAAGGAAAACGTCATCGTCGGCCGTCTGATCCCGGCCGGCACCGGCGGCACGATGAGCCAGATCCGGCGCATCGCCACCTCGCGCGACGAGCTGATCATCGACGAGCGCCGCAAGGCGTCGGGCGTCGAGGTCGCCGATCCGATGCTGACCGACATGGCTTCCGCCGCGCAGTAAGCGCGGCGGTACAGATCTCAGGCAACAAAGCCGTCGGGGCAACCCGGCGGCTTTTTTTGTGTGTTGAAGTTGGAAATTTATGCCGCCGGCGACGGATTTGGGAGGAGGCCTCGTCGAGTGTTGCGACTTATTTCGATCGACCGATGCCGCCCCTCATTGCCCTGCCGGGCATTTCTCCCCCGTAAACGGGGAGAAAGAAGCTGACCGCAACCTTGGCGCACTTTCTGCGACGCTGGAGATTGGCGAAATCTTTGATGACCGCGTCCTTCTCCCCGTTCACGGGGAGAAGATGGCGGCAGCCAGATGAGGGGCGGCGCGACGCTTGCAAGATGGTCAGGACCGGAGCGAAGGCCACTCCTTACAGCTCCGCGGCTTAATCGTAAAACGCCTCCACCACATTGCGCTTGCCGAGCATGAAGGCGTCGGCGACATGCTGCAGCGGGGCGAGATCGACATCAGAGATGCCGGCGCGCACGATCTCTGCGAAACGCCTGTAGAGCATCGGATATTCGGCTTCCGGCTCGTCGTGAACGACGCGGCCGTCGACCGCCAGTTTTGAGCCGCCGCCCGAAAGCAGCATCGCCCCCTTGTCCGTCTCGGCCAGGATGTCCCAGCTTTGCGGGCCGGTCTGGCGCCAGTCGAGTTCCATCGCCACCGGCAATCCGTTCGAGGTGCGAAAGGCGATATGGGCGGCGATCGGGGCGGCGCGGTTTTCGGGAAAATCGAGGATCGCCGAGCTGATGAACATCGCCGGCAATATGTGGGTCGCGATCGACAGCGCGTTGATGCCGGGATCGAAGACGCCGAAGCCGCCCGGGGCCCAGATCCAGTCCTGGTTCGGGTGCCAGCGGCGCACGTCTTCCTTCCAGTTGATGGCAGCCGATCTGATCGTGGTCGAGCCGAGAAAATCGCGCGCGGCCTCGACTGCCGGGGCATAGCGCGAATGCCAGCTCGCGAACAGCGAGACGCCGTTCGCGACCGCTAGCGCCTTCAAATCCTCGACCTCGCTCACCGTGGCGCCGGGCGGCTTTTCCAGGAAGACATGTTTTTTCGCCGCCAGTGCTGTCCGCGCGGCGTCGTAGCGGAACTGCGGCGGCATGCAGAGCGATACGGCCTCAAGCTCCGGCACCGCGTCGAGCATCGCCTCGATATCAGGAAAATTTGCAATGCCGTCCACCTTGCCGTGCCGGCTGGCGGCGGCGACGAGGCGGTAGTCCCGGTCCTTCGCCAGGGCTGGCAGGTGCTGGTCGCGGACGATCTTTCCCACCCCGACGATGCCGAGCTTGATAGGGTTGCTGTTCGAGGACATGGGAGACTCCACGGATTGGAAAATGCACTGCTCCTGGCAGCGATTGGTTCTCTTAGCAGAGAACCGATGCCGGGCAAGTCGCGGGAGGCTCGCCCGGCGGGCCGAGATAGAGCCCGCTTCAGACTGGCCTTGCTTCAGACTGGCCCTGCTTAGACTGGCCCTGCCTCAGACTGGCACGTCGAAGGTGACGATCGACACTTCGCCTTCGAGCGCGCCTTGATAGGCCGACAGGTGCGGCTCGTCGTCGGGCACGCCGTCCAGGTCGCCGATCTGGTCGAGCTCAGCCTCGGCGTAACCTTCGGCCGAGAGCGATTCGAGCGCCCGGCGCACCGCCGAATCGTCGTCGGGAGCGACCAGCATGACGTGGACGCCTTCCGGCTTGCCGTCTTTCCTCTTCCACGCCCGGCCTGTGATGATGGTGACCGGGCGCTCGTCATTGTCGTTCACGGGCTGATTCCTCCGGGCGAGGGGATTTGTGCTGTTCATGCCTCTTTTTCGCATGAAGCATGGCCGCGCAACAGCCGAAAGCCGGTCACTTTCTTCCCTCCTCTTGCAAAATGGCGAAAGAAAATTACATGCGCCTTTCGCATGGCTGCCAAGCCTCGGTTTCAGCGTAATATTTGGCGCTCCGGGGTTGACGGGCAACAGGCTTGCGAGTAGAAGCCGCCCAGTCAGAACCGATGTGAGGCTCTCCCTTCCGAAGCGACACGCTTTGGAGTTTGCCTCAAACAGGGTTCGTTTTACGAGCGAAAAGACATTTCCGGCGTGCATGAAGCGGTTTCCGCTTCCTCTGCCATTTGTTCGGGCAAGACCGCGAGGCGCGGTTTGTGGCCCGAATTTGCGTATGGAAATGACGCTTTGAGCGGCCCTGACCGGGCGAGACACGGAATTGAGAGACAAGAGGGTTTAATGCCTACCGTCAACCAGCTGATCCGCAAGCCGCGCATTGCGCCGGTGAAGCGCAACAAGGTCCCGGCCATGCAGCAGAACCCGCAGAAGCGGGGCGTCTGCACGCGCGTCTACACAACGACGCCGAAGAAGCCGAACTCGGCGCTGCGCAAGGTGGCCAAGATCCGTCTGACCAATGGTTTTGAAGTGATCGGCTACATCCCCGGCGAAGGTCACAACCTTCAGGAACACTCGGTGGTGATGATCCGCGGCGGCCGCGTCAAGGATCTTCCGGGCGTCCGGTACCATATCATCCGCGGCGTGCTCGACACGCAGGGTGTGAAGAACCGCAAGCAGCGCCGTTCGAAATACGGCGCCAAGCGTCCGAAGTGACCGAAGCGTAGCCAAGGTCATCCCGAACGGCGCCAAGCGACGATCCGGGATCTAGGCCACCACGCAGAATTGAGGCAGAGAAAAAATGTCCCGTCGTCACAGTGCAGAAAAGCGTGAGATCAATCCGGACCCGAAGTTCGGCGATTTGATCGTCACCAAGTTCATGAACGCCGTCATGTATGACGGCAAGAAGTCGGTTGCCGAGACCATCGTCTACGGCGCGCTTGACCAGGTCCAGTCCAAGACCAAGCAGGAGCCGGTCACCGTCTTCCATCAGGCGCTCGACAATGTCGCGCCGCATGTGGAAGTGCGTTCGCGCCGCGTCGGTGGCGCCACCTACCAGGTTCCGGTCGACGTGCGCCCCGAGCGCCGTCAGGCGCTGGCCATCCGCTGGCTGATCGCCGCCGCCCGCAACCGCAACGAGACCACGATGGTCGACCGCCTCTCCGGCGAGCTGATGGACGCGGCCAACAACCGCGGCACCGCCGTCAAGAAGCGTGAGGACACCCACAAGATGGCAGAAGCCAACCGCGCCTTCGCGCACTACCGCTGGTAAAGCGCGAACGAGACTGAAGAGGCACCTCCCATGGCCCGCGAATATAAAATCGAAGACTACCGCAATTTCGGTATCATGGCGCATATCGACGCCGGCAAGACGACGACCACCGAGCGCGTCCTCTACTACACGGGCAAGTCGCACAAGATCGGCGAAGTCCATGACGGTGCTGCCACCATGGATTGGATGGAGCAGGAGCAGGAACGCGGCATCACCATCACGTCCGCCGCGACCACGACCTTCTGGAAGGGTCGTGACGGCAAGATGCACCGCTTCAACATCATCGACACCCCCGGCCACGTCGACTTCACCATCGAGGTCGAGCGTTCGCTGCGCGTGCTCGACGGCGCCATTGCGCTGCTCGACGCCAATGCCGGTGTCGAGCCGCAGACGGAAACCGTCTGGCGCCAGGCCGACAAGTACCGCGTGCCGCGCATGATCTTCTGCAACAAGATGGACAAGATCGGCGCCGATTTTTACCGCTCGGTCGAGATGATCGGCTCGCGCCTCGGCGCGCATGCCGTCGTCATGCAGCTGCCGATCGGTGCCGAGACCGAGTTCAAGGGCATCGTCGACCTCGTCGAGATGAACGCGCTGGTCTGGCGCGACGAAACGCTGGGCGCTGCCTGGGACGTCGTCGAGATCCCGGACGATCTTAAGGCTCGTGCGGAAGAATACCGCGAGAAGATGATCGAGGCCGCCGTCGAAATGGACGAGACGGCGCTTGAGAATTACCTCGAAGGCAAGATGCCCGACAATGACGAGATCCGTGCGCTAATCCGCAAGGGCACCATTGCGGTGAAATTCTACCCAATGTTCTGTGGCTCGGCCTTCAAGAACAAGGGCGTGCAGCCGCTGCTCGACGCCGTCGTCGAATACCTGCCGTCGCCGGCCGACGTTCCGGCCATCAAGGGCGTCGACGCCAAGACCGACGCCGAGATCGAGCGTCATGCCGACGACAACGAACCGCTGTCGATGCTTGCCTTCAAGATCATGAACGACCCGTTCGTCGGCTCGCTCACCTTCGCCCGCATCTATTCGGGCAAGCTCACCAAGGGCATCTCGGTCGACAACACGGTCAAGGGCAAGAAGGAGCGCATCGGCCGCATGCTGCAGATGCATGCGAACTCGCGCGCCGACGTCGAAGAGGCTTTCGCCGGCGACATCGTCGCCTTGGCCGGCCTCAAGGACACGACCACGGGCGACACGCTCTGTGATCCGCTACATCCAGTCATCCTCGAGCGCATGGAATTCCCCGATCCGGTCATCCAGATCGCCATCGAGCCGAAGACCAAGAACGACCAGGAAAAGATGGGCCTTGCGCTGCATCGCCTGGCCGCCGAGGACCCGTCCTTCCGCGTCAAGACCGACGAGGAATCAGGCCAGACGATCATCTCCGGCATGGGCGAGCTCCACCTCGACATCATCGTCGACCGCATGCGCCGCGAGTTCAAGGTCGAGGCCAATGTCGGCGCGCCGCAGGTGGCCTATCGCGAGACGATCACCCGCAGCCAAGAGCAGGACTACACCCATAAGAAGCAGACCGGCGGCACGGGCCAGTTCGCCCGCGTCAAGATCCTGTTCGAGCCAAATCCGGAAAGCAGCGAATTCCTGTTCGAATCCAAGATTGTCGGCGGCGCTGTGCCGAAGGAATACATCCCCGGTGTCGAAAAGGGCATCAACAGCGTCATGACTTCGGGTCCGTTCGCCGGCTTCCCGATGATCGGCGTCAAGGCGACGCTGATCGATGGTGCCTACCACGACGTGGATTCCAGCGTTCTGGCCTTCGAAATCGCTGGCCGTGCCTGCTTCCGTGAAGCGGCGCCCAGGCTTGGCGTGCAGTTGCTCGAGCCGATCATGAAGGTCGAAGTGGTGACGCCGGAAGATTATGTCGGCAGCGTCATCGGCGATCTGAACGGCCGTCGCGGCCAGATCCAGGGCCAGGAAGCCCGTGGCGTGGCGGTGGTTATCAACGCGATGGTGCCGCTCGCCAACATGTTCAAATACGTCGACAACCTGCGCTCGATGAGCCAGGGCCGCGCGGCCTACACGATGCAGTTCGATCACTACGAGCCGGTGCCGACCGCGGTCGCTCAGGAAGTCCAGAAGAAATACGCGTAACCAGAACGGGTTGCAGCGCTAACTTAATTCAAAGCCCGCACGGGCGAGCAGGAATGGAGACATCACATGGCAAAAGGTAAATTCGAGCGTACAAAGCCTCATGTGAACATCGGCACGATTGGCCACGTCGATCACGGCAAGACGTCGCTGACGGCGGCGATCACCAAGTATTTTGGCGAATACAAGCGCTACGACCAGATCGATGCGGCGCCCGAGGAAAAGGCGCGCGGCATCACCATCTCGACGGCGCATGTCGAGTACGAGACGGCCGCCCGCCACTACGCCCATGTCGATTGCCCCGGCCACGCCGACTATGTGAAGAACATGATCACCGGTGCCGCGCAGATGGACGGCGCGATCCTGGTCGTGTCGGCCGCCGACGGCCCGATGCCGCAGACCCGCGAGCACATCCTGCTGGCCCGTCAGGTCGGCGTGCCGTCGATCGTGGTGTTTTTGAACAAGGTCGACCAGGTCGACGACGCCGAGCTGCTCGAACTGGTCGAGCTCGAGGTGCGCGAGCTGCTGACCAAGAACGAGTTCCCCGGCGACGACATTCCGATCGTCAAGGGTTCGGCGCTTGCCGCGCTTGAAGACTCCGACAAGAAGATCGGCGAGGATTCGATCCGCGAATTGATGGCTGCGGTCGACGACTACATCCCGACGCCGGTTCGTCCGCTGGACAAGCCGTTCCTGATGCCGATCGAGGACGTGTTCTCGATCTCGGGCCGTGGCACGGTGGTGACCGGCCGCGTCGAGCGCGGCGTGGTCAAGGTCGGCGAGGAGCTCGAGATCGTCGGCATTCGTCCGACCACCAAGACGACCTGCACGGGCGTCGAGATGTTCCGCAAGCTGCTCGACCAGGGCCAGGCCGGCGACAACATCGGCGCGCTGCTGCGCGGTGTCGACCGTGAAGGTGTCGAGCGCGGCCAGGTTCTGGCCAAGCCGGGCACGGTCAAGCCGCACAAGAAGTTCGTCGCCGAAGCCTACATCCTGACCAAGGACGAAGGTGGCCGTCATACGCCGTTCTTCACCAACTACCGTCCGCAGTTCTACTTCCGCACGACGGATGTGACCGGCATCGTGTCGCTGCCGGAAGGCACCGAGATGGTGATGCCGGGCGACAACATCACCGTCGATGTCGAGCTGATCGTGCCGATCGCCATGGAAGAGAAGCTGCGCTTCGCCATCCGTGAAGGCGGCCGCACCGTCGGTGCCGGCATCGTCGTCACCATCAAAGAGTAATTTGGACTTAAACCGATCTGTCGCGGGCGCTGCCCGCGCCGCGCCAGAACAAGGAAGTGACGCATGAACGGACAGAATATCCGCATCCGCCTGAAGGCGTTCGATCACCGGGTGCTTGACGCCTCGACGCGGGAAATCGTGTCGACGGCCAAGCGCACCGGCGCCAACGTCCGCGGCCCCATTCCGCTGCCGACGCGGATCGAAAAGTTCACGGTCAACCGGTCGCCTCACGTCGACAAGAAGAGCCGCGAACAGTTCGAGATGCGCACGCACAAGCGTCTCCTCGACATCGTCGATCCGACCCCGCAGACGGTCGACGCTTTGATGAAGCTTGATCTTGCCGCCGGTGTCGACGTCGAGATCAAGCTCTAAGGAACCAGAGAGGCGGGGCGACCCGGAACTCTGAAGGAACAAGAGGCGTGGAGGGGCGACAGCCCCGACAGGGAACTCTAAAGGAATTGAACCGATGCGTTCAGGTGTGATTGCAAAAAAGGTGGGAATGACCCGCATCTACAACGATGCCGGGGAACATGTTCCCGTCACTGTTCTCCAGATGGAGAACTGCCAGGTCGTGGCGCAGCGCACGCAGGAGAAGAACGGCTATACCGCCGTCCAGCTCGGCGTTGGCCTTGCCAAGGTGAAGAACACGTCGAAGGCGATGCGCGGCCATTTCGCGACCGCTTCCGTCGAGCCGAAGGTCAAGGTTGCCGAATTCCGTGTCTCCGCCGACAACATGATCGATGTCGGCGCCGAGATCACCGTCGATCATTTCGTCGCCGGCCAGAAGGTCGATGTGACGGGAACCACGATCGGCAAGGGTTTCCAGGGCGTTATCAAGCGGCACCACATGGGCGGTGGCCGCGCGACCCACGGCAACTCGGTCTCGCACCGTACGCACGGCTCGACCGGCCAGCGCCAGGACCCGGGCAAGGTGTTCAAGGGGAAGCATATGGCCGGCCACATGGGTGACACCCGCGTCACCACGCAGAATGTCGAGGTCGTCTCGACCGACGCCGATCGCGGTCTGATCCTGATCCGCGGCGCGGTTCCCGGTTCGAAGGGCGCCTGGATCCTGGTCCGTGACGCGGCCAAGGTTGCGCTGCCGGCCAATGCGCCGAAGCCCGCCGCAATCCGCGTCATTGCAGCCAGTGATGGCGCCAAGAACGATGCCCCGGCCACAGTAGATGCCCCGGCCACAGAGGGAGCGGAATAATGGACCTCAAGATCACAACGCTTGGCGGCAAGGACGCCGGCAAGGTGAAACTCTCCGAGGAGATTTTCGGCCTTGATCCGCGCGAGGACATCCTGCAGCGCGTCGTGCGCTGGCAGCTTGCCAAGAAGCAGCAGGGCACGCACAAGACCAAGGGTCGCGCCGAGATCGCCCGCACCGGCGCCAAGATGTACAAGCAGAAGGGTACGGGCCGCGCCCGTCACCATTCGGCACGCGCTCCGCAGTTCCGCGGCGGCGGCAAGGCCCACGGCCCGGTCGTCCGCAGCCACGAGCACGACCTGCCGAAGAAGGTGCGTGCGCTGGGCCTCAAGCATGCTCTCTCGGCCAAGGCCAAGAGCGCGTCGCTCATCATCATCGACGAACTGATGCTGACCGAGGCCAAGACCAAGGCGCTGATCGCGAATTTCGCGACGCTGGGCCTGTCCAACGCCCTGCTGATCGGCGGCGCCGAGCTCGACAAGAACTTCAAGCTGGCGGCGACGAACATCCCGAACATCGACGTGCTGCCCATCCAGGGCATCAACGTCTACGACATTCTGCGCCGCGGCACGCTGGTCCTTTCGAAGGCCGCCGTCGAGGCTCTCGAGGAGCGCTTCAAATGACCGACCTTCGTCACTACGACGTGATCGTCTCGCCGGCGATCACCGAAAAGTCGACCATGGCTTCCGAGCAGAACCAGGTCGTCTTCAACGTCGCCAAGAAGGCGTCGAAGCCGGAAATCAAGGCTGCCGTCGAAGCGCTGTTCGGCGTCAAGGTGATGGCCGTGAACACGCTTGTCCGCAAGGGCAAGATCAAGCGCTTCCGCGGCACGATCGGCCGCCAGAGCGACGTCAAGAAGGCGATCGTGACGCTGGCCGACGGCCAGTCGATCGACGTCGCGACGGGTCTCTGAGCAAGACCGCGAGGACAACAAACATGGCACTGAAAAAATTCAACCCGATAACGCCGAGCACCCGCCAGCTGGTCATCGTCGATCGCTCGGGCCTCTACAAGGGCAAGCCCGTCAAGGGCCTGACCGAAGGCCTGACTAAGTCGGGCGGCCGTAACAATTACGGCCGCATCACGGCCCGCTTCATCGGCGGCGGTCACAAGCGTACGTACCGCATCATCGACTTCAAGCGCCGCAAGTTCGACATTGTCGGAACTGTCGAGCGTATCGAATACGATCCGAACCGCAGCGCCTTCATCGCGCTGATCAAGTATGACGATGGTGAGCTGTCCTACATCATCGCCCCGCAGCGCCTTGCTGCCGGCGACAAGATCGTGGCCGGCGAAGCGGTCGATGTGAAGCCGGGCAATGCGATGCCGCTGGCCTCGATGCCGGTCGGCACGATCGTCCACAACATCGAGCTGAAGCCGGGCAAGGGCGCCCAGGTTGCCCGTTCGGCTGGCGGTTATGCCCAGCTCGTCGGCCGTGACCAGGGCATGGCGATCCTGCGCCTGAATTCGGGTGAGCAGCGTGTCGTCCACGGCTCGTGCATGGCCACTGTCGGCGCCGTGTCCAACCCGGACCACGGCAACATCAATGACGGCAAGGCAGGCCGCACGGTGTGGCGGGGAAAACGTCCGCACAATCGCGGCGTGACCATGAACCCGGTCGACCATCCGCATGGCGGCGGCGAAGGCCGCACCTCGGGTGGCCGCCATCCGGTTTCGCCTTGGGGCAAGCCGACCAAGGGCAAGAAGACGCGGTCCAATAAGGCGACCGACAAGTTCATCCTGCGCTCGCGCCATCAGCGCAAGAGCTAAGAAGAGGTAACGCCAAGTGACTCGTTCGATTTGGAAAGGCCCCTTCATCGACGGCTACCTTCTCAAGAAGGTGGACAAGGTTCGTGAAGGTGGTCGCAATGAGGTGATCAAGATGTGGAGCCGTCGCTCCACCATCCTGCCGCAGTTCGTCGGCTTCACCTTTGGTGTCTACAACGGCCAGAAGCACGTTCCCGTTTCGGTGAACGAGGACATGGTCGGCCACAAGTTCGGTGAATTCGCTCCGACCCGGACCTATTACGGTCATGGCGCGGATAAGAAGGCGAAGAGGAAATAATCATGGGCAAGGCCAAAGCTCCGCGCAGGCTTGCTGATAACGAAGCGCGCGCCGTGTTGCGCACGATCCGTATCAGCCCGCAGAAGCTGAACCTGGTTGCCGCGCTGATCCGCGGCAAGAAGGTCGCGACAGCGCTTTCCGATCTCGAATTCTCGGCCAAGCGGATTTCCGGCACGGTCAAGAAGACGCTGGAATCGGCGATCGCCAACGCGGAAAACAACCACGACCTCGACGTCGATGCGCTGATCGTGGCGGAAGCCTATGTCGGCAAGTCGATCGTCATGAAGCGGTTCCATGCCCGTGGCCGTGGCCGCGCCAGCCGTATCGAGAAGCCGTTCTCGCACCTCACGATCGTCGTTCGTGAAGTCGAAGAAAAAGTGGAGGCCGCATAATGGGCCAGAAAATCAATCCGATCGGTCTGCGTCTCGGCATCAACCGCACCTGGGATTCGCGCTGGTTCGCCAACACCGGCGAGTACGGCAAGCTGCTGCATGAGGACATCAAGATCCGCAAGTATCTTGAGAAGGAACTCAAGCAGGCCGCGATTTCAAAGGTCGTGATCGAGCGTCCGCACAAGAAGTGCCGCGTCACCATCCATGCGGCGCGTCCGGGCCTGATCATCGGCAAGAAGGGCGCCGACATCGAGAAGCTTCGCAAGAAGCTGATGGAGATGACGAAGTCCGAGACGCATTTGAACATCGTCGAAGTGCGAAAGCCCGAGATCGACGCGACGCTGGTCGCCCAGTCGATCGCCCAGCAGCTCGAGCGCCGCATCGCGTTCCGCCGCGCCATGAAGCGCGCCGTGCAGTCGGCCATGCGCCTCGGTGCCGAAGGCATCCGCATCAACTGCGCCGGCCGTCTCGGCGGCGCCGAGATCGCGCGCATGGAATGGTACCGCGAAGGTCGCGTGCCGCTGCATACGCTGCGCGCCGACGTCGACTACGGCACGGCCGAAGCGCACACCGCCTACGGCATCTGCGGCGTCAAGGTCTGGGTGTTCAAGGGCGAAATCCTCGAGCACGACCCGATGGCTTCGGAGCGCCGCGCCACCGAGGGCGATCATGCGCATGGCGGTGGTGGTGAGCGCGAACGCGGTCGCCGTCGCGAAAACGCCTGAGACAGTTGAGAATTTGGAGTTAGAACGATGCTGCAGCCAAAGCGCACAAAGTTCCGCAAGCAGTTCAAGGGTCGTATCCACGGTGCCGCCAAGGGTGGCACCAATCTGGATTTCGGCGGTTTCGGGCTGAAGGCGCTTGAGCCGAACCGCGTCACCGCGCGCGAGATCGAGGCGGCCCGCCGCGCGATCACCCGCGAGATGAAGCGCGCCGGCCGCGTCTGGATCCGTATCTTCCCGGACGTGCCGGTGACCTCGAAGCCGACCGAAGTCCGCATGGGCAAGGGCAAGGGCGCGGTCGATTACTGGGCGGCGCGCGTCAAGCCCGGCCGCATCATGTTCGAGATCGACGGCGTCAATGAGGAAACCGCCCGTGAGGCGCTGCGTCTCGGCGCGGCCAAGCTCTCGGTCAGGACGCGCTTCGTACAGCGCATTGCAGAATAAGGACGGGTTGATCATGAAAGCCGAAGACATCCGGACCAAGACCCAGGACCAGCTGACCGACGACCTGGCCAGCCTGAAGAAGGAGCAGTTCAACCTGCGCTTCCAGAAGGCCACCGGCCAGCTCGAGAAGACCGCGCGCGTGAGGCAGGTCCGCAAGGACATTGCGCGTATCAAGACCATCGCTGCGGAAAAGTCCGCGGCCAAGAAGGCTTAAGGACGAAAACCATGCCAAAGCGCATTCTGCAGGGCACCGTCGTCAGCGACAAAAACGAGAAGACGGTTGTCGTCAAGGTCGAACGGCGCTTCACGCATCCCGTGATGAAGAAGACCGTGCGCATGACCAAGAAGTACAAGGCGCACGACGAGAACAACGCCCACAAGGTCGGCGATCAGGTGTTCATCCAGGAATCGAAGCCGATTTCCAAGGACAAGCGCTGGACCGTAGTGTCTTCGGACCAGGCCTGATCAGGGCGAACGAAACGAATTTTGGACAGACCGGGGAAGGGTGAAGAACCCGTCCCGTTAGAAGAGAAGAAGGCGGCCAGTCATGATTCAGATGCAAACAAACCTCGACGTCGCGGATAATTCCGGCGCCCGTCGTGTCATGTGCATCAAGGTGCTGGGCGGCTCGAAGCGGAAATACGCTTCCGTGGGCGACATCATCGTGGTGTCGATCAAGGAAGCCATCCCGCGCGGCCGCGTCAAGAAGGGCGATGTGATGAAGGCGGTCGTGGTTCGCACGGCCAAGGACATCCGCCGTCCGGACGGCAGCGTGATCCGTTTCGACAAGAACGCAGCCGTTCTCGTCGACAACAAGAAAGAGCCGATCGGCACGCGTATCTTCGGACCGGTTCCGCGCGAACTCCGCGCCAAGAACCACATGAAGATCATCTCGCTCGCGCCTGAAGTGCTGTAAGGAGCCGGACCAATGCAGAAGATTAGAAAAGGCGACAAGGTCGTCGTGCTGGCCGGCAAGGACAAGGGCCGTTCGGGCGAAGTCCTCTCGGTACAGCCGAAGGAAGACACCGCGCTGGTGCGCGGCGTCAACATGATCCGTCGTCACCAGAAGCAGTCCCAGTCCCAAGAGGGCGGGATCATCACCAAGGAAGCGCCGATCCAGCTGTCGAACATCGCGCTGGCCGACCCCAAGGATGGCAAGCCGACCCGCGTCGGTTTCATCTTCCAGAAGGACGGCAAGAAGGTGCGCGTCGCCAAGCGCTCGGGAGAAGTCATCAATGGCTAAGGCTCAAACCAAGCAGGCGACTGCCCAGAACACGCCGCGCCTCAAGCAGGTCTACAACGAGACCATCCGCAAGGCGCTGCAGGAGCAGTTCGGCTACGAGAACGAGATGCAGGTTCCGCGCATCGACAAGATCGTGCTGAACATGGGCGTCGGCGAAGCGACCGGCGATTCGAAGAAGCCTTCGATCGCGGCGGAAGATCTTGCGCTGATCGCCGGCCAGAAGGCCGTCGTCACGCACGCCCGCAACTCGATCGCCGGCTTCAAGGTCCGCGAAAAGATGCCGATCGGCGCCAAAGTCACGCTGCGCAAGGAACGCATGTACGAGTTCCTCGACCGCCTCGTGAACATCGCGCTGCCGCGCGTCCGCGACTTCCGCGGGCTCAATCCGAAGAGCTTCGATGGCCGTGGCAACTATGCCATGGGCATCAAGGAACACATCGTGTTCCCGGAGATCAACTACGACAAGGTTGATCAGATCTGGGGCATGGACGTCATCGTTTGTACGACTGCGAAGACGGACGACGAAGCCAGGGCATTGCTCAAGGCCTTCAACTTCCCCTTCCGCCAGTAACGGCAGCGAGAAAAGGAAAAATCTGAAATGGCAAAGACCAGCTCAGTCGAGAAGAACAACAGGCGCCGCAAGCTTGTGGACCAGTACGCTGCCAAGCGTAAGGCTCTCAAGGCGATCATCATGGATCAGTCCAAGCCGATGGAAGAGCGCTTCCGCGCTCAGCTGAAGCTTGCGGCACTGCCGCGCAACTCGGCCAAGATCCGCATCCGCAACCGCTGCGAAGTCACCGGACGCCCGCGTGCCTACTATCGCAAGCTCAAAGTATCGCGCATCGCGCTTCGGGATCTCGGCAACAATGGCCAGATCCCGGGCCTGGTCAAGTCGAGCTGGTAAGGAGGACATAACATGTCATTGAGCGATCCTCTCGGCGATATGCTGACCCGCATCCGCAATGCCTATGGCCGCAAGAAGTCGAGCGTTTCGACGCCGGCCTCGCGCCTGCGTACCCGCGTCCTCGACGTGCTGAAGGCGGAAGGCTATATCCGCGACTACAGCCAGACCGACTTCGACAACGGCAAGTCCGAAATCGAGATCGAGCTGAAGTATTTCGACGGTGCGCCGGTCGTGCGCGAAATCGCCCGCGTCTCGAAGCCGGGCCGTCGCGTTTACGTTTCGGCGAAGTCGATCCCGCACGTCGCCAACGGCCTCGGCATCGCCATCCTTTCGACACCGAAGGGCGTGATGGCCGACCACGAAGCGCGTGAACAGAATGTCGGCGGGGAAATCCTCTGCCAGATCTTCTGATCTGGAGCGCGATCCCGAACCGAACCACGCAGTGAAAAGTGGAACCCGGCTTTCGGACAAGATCACGCTCGAAACAGAGACCTGAAACAAGAGAAGTGACGAGGACAACAAAATGTCTCGTATTGGAAAGAAACCCGTTTCGCTGCCGCAGGGCGTGACCGCGACCGTCGACGGCCAGACCGTCACGGCGAAGGGCCCCAAGGGTGAGCTGAAGTTCGTGGTGAACGACGAAGTGCTGGTCAAGATGGAAGGCAGCGAGATCGCTGTCCAGCCACGCGACCAGACCAAGACCGCCCGTTCCAAATGGGGCATGTCGCGCACGCAGATCGTCAACATCCTGCAGGGCGTCAAGGACGGTTTCGAAAAGAAGCTTGAGATCACCGGCGTCGGCTATCGCGCCGCCATGCAGGGCAAGAACCTGCAACTGGCGCTCGGCTTCAGCCATGACGTCGTCTACGAAACGCCGCAGGACATCACGATCACCGTGCCGAAGCCGACGGAAATCACCGTGACCGGCATCGACAAGCAGAAGGTCGGTCAGGTTGCTGCCGAGATCCGCGAATATCGCGGTCCCGAGCCGTACAAGGGCAAGGGCGTCCGTTACGCTGGCGAGAAGATCGTCCGCAAGGAAGGCAAGAAGAAGTAATTTCAACGCCGCGGGGAGCGGTCGCGGGAGGCTTGTCCTACCGCACAGGGTTGCCCCCGTATTTTGAAGGCAAGGAACTGATATCATGGGCTCGAAAGAATCCACACAACGCCGCGCTCAGCGCGTCCGCCGCCAGATCAAGAAAGTCGCGGGCGAGCGTCCGCGTCTGTCGGTCCACCGCACGTCGAAGAACATCTACGTCCAGGTGATCGACGACGCCAAGGGCCACACCATCGCTGCCGCCTCGACGCTGGAGAAGGACCTCAAGGGTTCGCTCAAGACCGGTGCAGACACTGCCGCCGCTGTGGCAATCGGCAAGCTGATCGCCGAGCGCGCTTCGAAGGCCGGCGTCAAGGAAGTCGTCTTCGACCGCGGACCGTACATCTATCACGGCCGCGTCAAGGCGCTGGCCGAGGCCGCCCGTGAAGGTGGCTTGAGCTTCTAAAGCATGATCCCGAACCGGAGGTCAGCGCAGCAAAAAGTTGCAGACTTTTCGGATAAGATCATGCGAAGGGAAAAATGAGTTTCGCCCCCGGCAACCCACAGAGGTGCCGGATATCATCATCAACCGTGCTTCCGGAAAAAAACAAGGAACAGGATATGGCACAGGAACGTAGGGATGGCGGCCGCGGCCGTGATCGCGAAGAGCGCGACGACGGCATGGTGGACAAGCTCGTCCACATCAACCGCGTCGCCAAGGTCGTCAAGGGCGGCCGCCGCTTCGGCTTTGCAGCACTCGTCGTCGTCGGCGACCAGAAGGGCCGAGTCGGCTTCGGTCATGGCAAGGCGCGCGAAGTGCCTGAGGCGATCCGCAAGGCGACCGAATCGGCCAAGCGCGACATGATCTTCGTGCCGCTGCGCTCGGGCCGTACGCTGCACCACGACGTCGAAGGACGCTGGGGTGCCGGACGCGTTCTGCTGCGCGCTGCCAAGCAGGGTACCGGCATCATCGCCGGCGGCCCGATGCGCGCCGTCTTCGAGACGCTCGGCATGCATGACGTGGTCGCCAAGTCGATGGGTTCGTCGAACCCGTACAACATGGTTCGCGCCACCTTCGACGCGCTGAAGAGCCAGATGCATCCCAAGGATGTGGCTGCTGCGCGCGGCATCAAGTATTCGACCCTTCAGGCCCGCCGCGGCACCGCCGTTGCGGCCGAAGAATAGTCGACGCTGACCAGGGATTTTGACCATGGCCAAGAAATCAACCAAGACCATCACCGTCGAGCAGATCGGTTCACCGATCCGCCGGCCGAAGGAGCAGCGCGCGACGCTGGTCGGCCTCGGCCTCAACAAGATGCACAAGCAGCGCACGCTGGAGGACACCCCCTCCGTGCGCGGCATGATCGCTGCCGTCCAGCATCTCGTCCGCGTCGTGGACGAGGGCTGAACCAGAGCGCAGGAGAACTCAGATGAAACTCAACGATCTGCGTGACAAGGACGGCGCGACGCATTCTAAGAAGCGTCTCGGCCGCGGCATCGGTTCCGGCTCGGGCAAGACCGCTGGTCGCGGCGTCAAGGGCCAGAAGGCCCGCTCCGGCGTCGCCGTCAACGGCTTCGAGGGTGGCCAGATGCCGCTCTACCGGCGCCTGCCGAAGCGTGGCTTCAACAACATCTTCGCCAAGAGCTTTGCCGTCGTGTCGCTGGCCCGCATCCAGGCCGCGCTCGACGCCAAGAAGCTCGACGCCAAGACGACCGTGACGGCCGAAGCGCTGGTCGCGGCCGGCGTCATCCGCCGCGTCAAGGACGGCGTGCGCATCCTCTCGGACGGCGACATCAAGGCCAAGCTCGCCTTCGACGTGGCCGGCGCCTCCAAGGCTGCCATCGAGAAGATCGAAAAGGCCGGCGGTTCGGTGAAGCTGCCGGAACAGGCAGCCGCCGAGTAACGGCGATTTGAAGCCGCGATCGGCAAGAGTGGGACACGTTTCGCTTTCGATTTGCGCTTTGATCCGATCAATATGGCGGCCGCGTCAACGCGGCCGCTTGCATGTTTGCAGTCCGGAGCTTATCTCGTGAGCTTCGGTGACACGCGCCGCCTGAGTTGCGGGCCATCGAGCGTGACCAAGCGGAGAATCAGGCATGGCTTCGGCTGCTGAACAACTAGCCTCGAATCTGAATTTCTCGGCCTTCGCCAAGGCGGAGGATCTGAAGAAGCGCATCTGGTTCACCATCGGCGCGCTGCTCGTCTACCGCCTCGGCACCTATATCCCGCTGCCCGGCATCAATCCCGACGCTTTCGCCCAGGCCTTCTCGTCGCAGAGCAAGGGCGTGCTTGGCATGTTCAACATGTTCGCCGGCGGCGCCGTGGAGCGCATGGCGATCTTTGCCCTCGGCATCATGCCCTATATCTCCGCTTCCATCATCATGCAGCTGATGACCTCTGTCATCCCGTCTCTGGAGGCGCTGAAGAAGGAAGGCGAGCAGGGCCGCAAGGTCATCAACCAGTATACCCGCTACGGCACCGTGCTTTTGGCACTGGTCCAGGCCTACGGCATTGCGGTCGGACTGGAAGGCGGCAACGGCATCGTCAGCGATCCCGGCATGTTCTTCCGCATCTCGACCGTCATCACGCTGGTCGGCGGCACCATGTTCCTGATGTGGCTCGGCGAGCAGATCACCGCCCGCGGCATCGGCAACGGCATTTCGCTGATCATCTTTTCCGGCATCGTCGCCGGGCTGCCGCAAGCCATCTCCGGTACGCTGGAACTTGGCCGCACCGGCGCGCTGTCGACCGGTCTGATCCTGGCGATCATCGTTCTTGCCGTCGTCGTTATCGCGCTGATCGTGTTCTTCGAGCGCGCCCAGCGGCGCTTGCTGATCCAGTATCCGAAGCGCCAGGTCGGCAACCGCATGTTCCAGGGCGACACCTCGCACCTGCCTCTCAAGCTCAACACGGCCGGCGTCATTCCGCCGATCTTCGCCTCTTCGCTGCTGTTGCTGCCGGCGACGGTCGCAGGCTTCTCGCAGACGACCAACATGCCTGCCTGGGCCAGCACCGTCCTGGCGGCACTCGGCCATGGCCAGCCGCTCTACATGGCGTTCTATGCGGCGATGATCGTGTTTTTCGCCTTCTTCTATACGGCGATCGTCTTCAACCCGAAGGACACCGCCGACCAGCTCAAGAAGCATTCGGGTTTCATTCCGGGCTACCGTCCGGGCGAGCGCACCGCCGATTACATCGACTATGTTCTCACCCGCATCACCGTCGTCGGCGCCATCTATCTGGTGCTGGTGTGTCTGCTGCCCGAGTTCCTGATTTCAGCGACTGGCGTACCATTCTACCTCGGTGGCACATCGCTTCTGATCGTGGTCAGTGTAACGCTCGATACGGTGGCGCAGATTCAGGGTCACCTGATCGCGCACCAGTATGAGGGCCTGATCAAGAAGTCGAAGCTGCGCGGGGGGAAGAAGGCCAGATGAGGTTGATATTGCTTGGGCCGCCAGGGGCGGGCAAGGGGACACAAGCACAAAGACTGGTAGAAAAATACGGCATACCCCAACTCTCCACGGGGGATATGCTGCGCGCTGCTGTCCAGGCCGGCACCGAAGTCGGCAAGCGCGCCAAGGCGGTGATGGATGCTGGCGAACTGGTTTCCGACGCCATCGTCAACGCCATCGTGGCCGAGCGCATCGATCAGGCCGATTGCGCAAAGGGTTTCATCCTTGACGGATATCCGCGAACCTTGGTGCAGGCGGACGCGGTTGAATCGATGCTCTCGGATCGTGGCCTCACTCTCGACGCTGTCATTGAGCTTGTCGTTGACGACAAGGCGCTGGTTGGTCGAATCGGCAAGCGCGCCGAAGAGGCCAAGGCCGCGGGTCTGCCGGTACGCAAGGACGACAATCCAGCGGTGTTCGAAGAGCGCCTGAAGGAGTACTATAAGAAAACGTCGCCGCTGATCGGCTACTACTATGCCAAGGGCAAGCTGAGGGGTGTCGACGGCATGGCCGACATCGACGCGGTGACGCGACAGATCGAAATGGTGCTCACGGCGACGACCCAGCAGGTTGGCCAGGCGGCCAGCTAGAGAATTGAACGATTGCGCTTGACGGGAGCGGTTCGCTGGGGTATGGCGGCCCGTCTTCCTATCAGGCACGAGGCTTGCTTGCCCGCAAGGGCAAGGCAGCCACTTTGAACTGGAAACTCCCGCATGGGCCGGCCTCCACCGGACGCGGGGCAACTTTGATAGCGCCGGCTTGTCCGGCCCACATGGAGAAGAGAAGAACATGGCTCGTATAGCCGGCGTCAACATTCCGACCAACAAGCGCGTCGTCATTGCGCTTCAGTACATTCACGGCATTGGCAAGAACTTCGCCCAGGAGATCGTCGACAAGGTCGGCATCCCGGCCGAGCGCCGCGTCAACCAGCTGACCGACGCGGAAGTGCTGCAGATCCGCGAGACGATCGACCGCGACTATCAGGTCGAGGGCGATTTGCGCCGCGAAGTGTCGATGAACATCAAGCGGCTCATGGACCTCGGCTGCTATCGCGGCCTGCGTCATCGCCGCTCGCTGCCGGTTCGCGGCCAGCGCACGCATACCAATGCGCGCACCCGCAAGGGCCCGGCCAAGTCGATCGCCGGCAAGAAGAAGTAATTTAGGGGAATATGGGAGTAGGGCAGTAGGGCAGTATGTAATACGGCGCGGGCGTCCGCGGCCAAGACATACTCCCCTACTGCCATATTCCCCTACTCCCTTACCAGGTGGAGCCGCTGGCATTACGGCGGTGTAGAGATCAACTGAAAGGACCATCATGGCCAAGGAAGCCACACGTGTTCGCCGTCGCGAACGCAAGAATATTTCGTCGGGCGTTGCCCACGTCAACTCGACCTTCAACAACACGATGATCACCATCACCGACGCGCAGGGCAATTCGATTGCCTGGTCGTCGGCGGGAGCCCAGGGCTTCAAGGGGTCTCGCAAGTCGACCCCGTTTGCTGCCCAGATGGCTGCCGAGGACGTTGCCAAGAAGGCCCAGGAACACGGCATGCGCATGCTCGAGGTCGAGGTTTGCGGACCCGGCTCCGGTCGTGAATCGGCGCTGCGTGCGCTGCAGGCAGCCGGCTTCACCATCACCTCGATCCGTGATGTGACGCCGATCCCGCACAATGGCTGCCGCCCGCGCAAGAAGCGCCGCGTCTAATGCTTGTCGCCCAAAAGTGCGCAGCGGTTTTGGGGCAACGACATGCATAAAAACAGAGATCTAAAGCGCTACGCGCTTTAGGAAATTACCGAACGCCGCGCGAACGCCCAGGAGCGTTCCTCCACGGCATTCCAGGTCGCCCGCCACGATTGGATGGTGGCGGGTCAACGGAAGGAAAGCACTATGATCCAGAAAAATTGGCAGGAACTGATCAAGCCGAACAAGATCGAGTTTTCGTCGAAGAAGAAGACGCTGACCACGCTGGTCGCCGAGCCGCTCGAGCGCGGCTTTGGTCTCACCCTCGGCAATGCGCTGCGTCGCGTGCTTCTGTCTTCGCTGCGTGGCGCGGCTGTGACCGCCGTGCAGATCGACGGCGTTCTGCATGAATTCTCGTCCATCGCCGGCGTGCGCGAGGACGTGACCGACATCGTTTTGAACATCAAGGAAATCGCCATCCGCATGGAAGGTGACGGCCCCAAGCGCATGGTCGTGCGCAAGCAGGGACCGGGCGCTGTTCTCGCCGGCGACATCCAGACGGTTGGCGACGTTGAGATCCTCAATCCCGACCACGTCATCTGCACGCTGGACGAGGGCGCTGAAATCCGCATGGAGTTCACCGTCGATACCGGCAAGGGCTATGTGCCGGCCGACCGCAATCGCGCCGAAGACGCCCCGATCGGCCTCATCCCGGTCGACAGCCTCTACTCACCGGTCAAGAAGGTTTCCTACAAGGTCGAGAACACCCGTGAGGGCCAGGTTCTCGACTATGACAAGCTGACCATGACGATTGACACCGACGGTTCGATCTCGGGCGAGGACGCGGTGGCTTTCGCCGCTCGCATCCTGCAGGACCAGCTTGGCCTGTTCGTCAATTTCGACGAGCCGCAGAAGGAAGTCGCTGCCGAGCAGGTGACAGAGCTTGCCTTCAACCCGGCGCTGCTTAAGAAGGTCGACGAGCTCGAGCTTTCGGTGCGTTCGGCCAACTGCCTGAAGAACGACAACATCGTCTATATCGGCGACCTGATCCAGAAGACCGAAGCCGAGATGCTGCGCACCCCGAACTTCGGCCGCAAATCGCTGAACGAGATCAAGGAAGTCCTGGCGGCGATGGGCCTGCACCTCGGCATGGAAGTGCCGGATTGGCCGCCGGAAAACATCGAAGACCTCGCCAAGCGTTACGAAGATCAATACTAAGCTTGATCCCGAAAAGTTGCAGACTTTTCGGACAAGATCATGCGGCTAACCAACAGAGGCTGTGGCCTCTTGAACCCGGAATGAAGGAGAAGAGCCATGCGCCACGGATTTAAAGGCCGCCGGTTCGCCCGCAGCATAAGCCATCGCAAGTCGATGTTTGCCAACCTTGCCGTATCGCTCATCGAGCATGAGCAGATCCTCACCACCTTGCCGAAGGCGAAGGATCTGCGTCCGATCGTCGAGAAGCTGGTGACGCTCGGCAAGCGCGGCGATCTGCATGCCCGCCGCCAGGTGATTGCCCAGATCGGCAATGAAGGCGTCGTCAAGCGCCTGTTCGACACGATCGCGCCGCGCTACGCCACCCGCAACGGCGGCTATCTGCGCATCATGAAGGCGGGCTTCCGCCACGGCGACAATGCCGCCATGGCGGTCATCGAGTTCGTCGATCGCGACACCTCGGCCAAGGGCGCCGGCGACCGTGCCCGCATCGAGGCAGAAGGCACCGACGAGGAGGCCGCAGCCGCATAAGCTTCGGTTTGCTTGAAAGAGTTAAAAGGGCCTGCGGGCCCTTTTGTGCATTCTGGAGGCGGTACGGAGCATTGCGGCGATTTTCTTGACTCATCTCATGTCTTTTCCTCGAGAATAATTCGATTTCATCACCTTAGCCTTTCATTTTGCACAATCGTCGGGACAATGGCGCCCGACCCGGAGGATTCGGAATGCGCGTAAAACGGCTGTCTCTTGTTCTACTCTGCGCCTTGATGGCGCTGGCAGTCGTGCCGGCGGCCAGGCAGGCGCTGGCTCAGGACACCAAGGCCGATCCAGGTCTGTCCGATGTGCTGACCGACATGCTGCGCGGCGCCGAAGGCGAAAATGCCACCTCCGGTCCAGACAAGCGCGTGCCGTTCGGCCGCGAGGAGGTGCAACTGTCCTTCGCGCCGCTGGTCAAGCAGACCGCGCCAGCCGTGGTCAATGTCTATGCTTCGCAAACGGCCAAGTTGAGGTCGCCCTTCGACGGCGATCCTTTCTTCGAAGAGTTCTTCGGCCGTTCGCAGCCGCGTGCGCAGTCCTCGCTCGGCTCCGGCGTGCTGGTCGATCCGACAGGCATAGTGGTCACCAATTTCCACCTCATCAAGGACGCCGATCAGGTCAAGGTCGCCACCGCGGACGGGCGTGAATTCGACAGCAAGGTGCTGCTCAAGGACGAGACGCTTGACCTCGCCGTGCTCAAGATCTCCGCCGACAAGCCATTTCCGGTCGTCGCCATCGGCGATTCCGACGCGCTTGAGGTTGGCGACCTGTTGTTGGCCATCGGCAATCCCTTCGGTGTCGGCCAGACCACCACCAGCGGCATCGTTTCGGCGCTTGCCCGCAGCCACATCGGCGTTTCCGATTCCAGTTTCTTTATCCAGACCGACGCCGCGATCAACCCCGGCAATTCCGGCGGTGCGCTGATCAACATGGGTGGCCAACTGGTAGGCATCAACACGGCGATCTACAGCCGCAGCGGCGGCTCGATCGGCATCGGCTTTGCTATTCCCTCCAACATGGTTCGCGCGTTTGCCGATGCGGCCAAGGCCGGGCGCGACTTCTTCGAGCGGCCCTATATCGGCGCCGAATTCGAGCGCGTGACGCCGCAGATCGCCGAATCGCTCGGCATGGAGACCTCGACCGGCGCGCTGGTCTCGTCCGTCGAAGAAGCAGGGCCAGCGGCCGCGGCGGGGCTCAAGGCCGGCGACGTCGTGCTGTCGCTCAATGGCACGCCGGTCGAGAGTATCGAGGCGCTGGATTACCGGATGGCGACGCTGTCGATCGGCACCAATGCCAGCTTCGGCGTCCTGAGCAAGGGCCAGCAAGCGACGATGGATATCGCGCTGACGCGCGCGCCGGAAGGTGCAAAACTCGCGGAAGTGACACTGCGCGGTCGCAGCCCGTTTTCCGGTGCCAAGGTTGCGGAACTGTCGCCCCGGCTCGCCCAGCGGCTCGGCATGCGCACGGATGTCAAGGGTGTTACGGTGGTCGACATCAATCGCGGTTCGCCAGCAGCCGATTTCGGCTTCCAGCCGGGCGACATCGTTCGCGAGGTCAATGGCTTGACCATCGATACCGCCGCGACCCTGGAACAGGCAGCCATGGAAGAGACGCGCTGGTGGCGCTTTACCGTCGAGCGCGGCGGGCAGATACTGCGCCAGGTGTTGCGTTACTGAGCCCGAGCGTCGATCCTTCGGACGAGATCGCGCTCCAACGAAACGAAGTGCATGGCCGATCTGTTCAGTGTCGATGAACCGGAAAAGGCGCCGCCCGGCAGGCCGCTGGCCGACCGGCTGCGCCCGAAGAACCTCGACGAGGTCGTTGGCCAGGAGCATCTGACCGGGCCCGACGGCGCACTGACGCGGCTGATCGGCTCCGGCTCGCTCGGCTCGATGATCTTCTGGGGGCCGCCCGGGACGGGCAAGACCACGGTCGCGCGGCTGCTTGCCGGCGAAACCAGCCTTGCCTTCCAACAGATATCGGCGGTGTTTTCCGGTGTCGCCGACCTGAAGAAAGTGTTCGAGGCGGCGAAGCTGCGCCGCTCCAATGGCCGTCAGACGCTGCTCTTCGTCGACGAGATCCATCGCTTCAACCGCGCCCAGCAGGACAGTTTTCTGCCTGTCATGGAAGACGGCACCGTCGTGCTGGTTGGCGCCACCACCGAGAACCCGTCCTTCGAGCTGAACGCGGCGCTTCTGTCCCGCGCGCGCGTGCTGGTCTTCCATTCGCTTGGTGAGGACAGCATCGCCAAGCTGCTGGCACGTGCCGAGGAAACCGAGGGCAGGGCGCTGCCGCTCGACGACGAGGCGAGGGCGATGCTCGTCCGCATGAGCGATGGCGATGGCCGCGCGGCGCTGACGCTGGCCGAGGAGGTCTGGCGCGCCGCCAAGTCAGGCGAGGTGTTCGGCGCCGAGGGCCTGCAGCGCATCGTCCAGCGCCGCGCACCGATTTACGACAAGGGCCAGGATGGCCACTACAATCTGATCTCGGCGCTGCACAAATCGGTGCGCGGCTCCGATCCGGATGCCGCCCTCTATTATCTCGCCCGCATGTTCGACGCCGGCGAAGATCCGCTCTATCTCGGCCGCCGCCTGGTGCGCATGGCGATGGAGGATATCGGGCTGGCCGACCCGCAGGCGCTGGTCATCGCCAATGCCGCCAAGGACGCCTACGACTATCTGGGCTCGCCAGAGGGCGAGCTCGCCTTCGCCGAGGCCACCGTCTATCTCGCCAGCGCACCCAAATCCAACGCCGTCTACACAGCCTTCAAGGCCGCCACACAGGCGGCGAAGGAGTTCGGCTCGCTGCTGCCGCCCAAACACATCCTCAACGCGCCGACCAAGCTGATGAAAGAAGAAGATTACGGCGCCGGCTACCGTTACGACCACGACGAGCCGGACGCTTTTTCCGGACAGGATTATTTTCCGGAAAAGATGGGCCGCCGCACATTCTATGATCCGCCGGAGCGCGGTTTCGAGCGTGATATCAGGAAACGGCTCGACTATTGGGCGAAGCTGCGCGGCGAGCGGCAAAAGTAGGCTCGCGCAATTTTCCCGCTCACGCGGCAGGGATTGACCGGGAGTGCCCTGTAAGGGCAGTAAACGGCGATGATTAATCTCCTCCTCGTTGCCGCAGGCGGCGCTATTGGTGCCGGGCTGCGCCACGTCGCCAATTTCGTCGCGCTGCGTCTTGTCGGCCCGAGTTTTCCCTGGGGTACGATGGCGATCAACATTGTCGGCTCCTTTGCCATGGGTCTGTTCATCACGACCCTGGCGCGGCGCTACGGCGGATCGAACGAGCTTCGGCTGTTTGTCGCCACCGGCATCCTCGGCGGCTTCACCACCTTCTCCGCCTTTTCGCTCGATTTCGCGACGCTGTGGGAGCGTGGCGCGACGCTGCCGGCGTTCGGATATGCCCTTGCCAGCCTCATTGGCGCGATCATTGCCCTGTTTCTGGGCCTTTGGCTCGCAAGAAGCCTGCCTTAATGCTATTGCCCCCGCTTACATCGCCGCGTGTCCCTTAGGACGCGCAAAGGACGCTGTAGCATTTTGATTTTGCGCATGACCCTTCCGAAAATCGATTTCAGGTCATGCGCTAGAAACGGGTAAAACGAGACAATGGCAGGCGTTGAACAGATCACGGTGGAGGCCGGCGAGGCGGGTATGCGGCTCGATCGCTGGTTCAAGACCCATTTTCCGGGTCTTGGCTTCGGCCATCTGCAAAAGCTGCTGCGCTCCGGCCAGATCCGTGTCGATGGTGGCAGGGTGAAGGCTGATACCCGCGTCGAGCCGGGCCAGACGGTTCGCATCCCACCCCTCGAAGTGGACAAGAAGGGCGAGAGCCCGCTCACCGGTCACTCGATCCGCAACCAGGGCGACGCTGACGTTCTGGCCAAGATGCTGATCCATGAAGATCCGAAAGTCTTCGTCTTCAACAAGCCTGCAGGCCTCGCCGTTCAGGGCGGTTCGGGCGTCACCCGCAATGTCGACGACATGCTGGAAGCCTGGCGCAACCAGAAGGGCGAGAAACCACGTCTGGTGCATCGGCTCGACCGCGACACGTCAGGCGTGCTCGTCGTCGCCCGCACCAGGCTCGCCGCCATGAAGCTTGCCGAGGCCTTCCGGGCGCGTGAAACTAAGAAGACCTACTGGGCGCTGGTCAAGGGCGTGCCGCCGAAGCGTGAGGACAAGATCTCGACCTGGCTGATCAAGGAGCCGACGCCCGACGGCGACCGCGTGCGCGTCGCCAAGCATGGCGAAAAGGGCGCCGACCACGCGGTGTCCTATTACCGGATCATCGAACAGGCGGCGCAAACCCTATCCTGGCTGGAGATGGAACCCTATACCGGCCGCACCCACCAGCTTCGCGTCCATGCCGCTCACATCGGCTGCCCGATCATCGGCGACCCCAAATATTTCGAGGCCGACACCAATTGGGATTTTCCCGGCGGCATGCAGAACCGCTTGCACCTGCACGCGCGCCGCATCGTCATCCCGCATCCCGACAAGGGTCTTATCGACGTCACCGCACCGATGCCGCCGCATATGCGCCAGAGCTGGAACCTGATCGGCTTCGACGACGCCAGCGCGGAGGACTAGGTCCAGTGGGTATCGCCAGCGATACACTCGACCGCCGCGACAGAGTCGACATAGCGGCCGCCGCCATCATGGTCGGACTGACGTTTTCCTGGGGGCTGAACTACGTCGCCGCCAAAATCTCCTATGCCGGCTATGATCCCGTTTTCCTGTCGATTGCGCGGTCGATCATTGGCGGGCTGTGCGTTCTCGCCTGGTGCCGCTGGCGCGGTATTGTGCTTTTTACCCGCGACGGAACGCTTGTCGCCGGCATTCTGGCAGGCGCCCTTTTTGGTCTTGAGTTCCTGTTTCTCTATGTCGGGCTCGAACAGACGACCGTCGCGCGCAACACCTTGCTGGTCAACACCATGCCGTTCTGGGTACTGGTCGGCGGGCATTTCCTGCTGGACGAACGCATCACCGCGCGCCGGCTCGTCGGACTTCTGCTCGCATTCGCTGGATTGGTCGCGGTGTTCTCCGACCAGTTGAGCGCCGATAATGGTGCGACACTGACCGGTGATCTGCTCAGTCTTGGCGCCGGCATTCTGTGGGCCTTGACCTACATCGTCATCAAGCGGACGAAATTGGCGGAAACGAGCGCCGAGAAATTGCTGCTCTACCAATTGGCCGGCGCTGCGATGGTAGGCGCATTGGTGCTGCCTTTCGCCGGGCCGCCCGTCCGCAACTTCGCCGCTTTGCCGACCTTGGCGCTGCTTTTCCAGGCGGTCTACATCGTTGCCTTCACCTATGTGCTGTGGTTCTGGCTGCTGCGGCGCTATCCGGCATCGGGCCTGTCGAGCTTCACCTTCCTGTCGCCGGTGTTCGGCGTGCTGTGCGGCGCCATCTTCTTGAACGAGCCGCTGACCATTCGTATTTTCCTGGCACTCGGCCTCATCGCAGCCGGTCTGATCATTGTGAATCGGCCGGCCCGAAAACAGATCCCCGGATGAAAGGCTCCGGCATGCGCGATATTCTCAACGACCTCGAAGCGGGAAAGCAGCTCTCCGATCCGGATCCGGTACGCCGTGCCCAAATCCAGATGAAGACGCACCTGCCGAAACGCTTCTACAAAGCCGTCTCGGTCGCACCGGCCGAAAATGGTTTTGCCATTCATCTCGATGGCAAGCCGGTTCGCACGCCGGGCAAGGCGCTGCTGGTGCTGCCGACCGAAAAAGCGGCCGCTCTGGTCGCCGACGAGTTCGCCGCGCAAGGTGAGATCATCGACCCGGTGACAATGCCGGTCATGCGTTTGGTCAATACGGCCATCGATGGCGTCGCCAGCGACCCGCAGGCGGTGCTGGAGGACATCCTGCGCTTCGCCTCGTCCGACCTGCTCTGCTATCGCGCCGATGCCCCACAAGGGCTGGTCGACCGGCAGAACGAACATTGGGATCCCATCATCGACTGGGCGCGAAGCGCGCTTGGCGCCCGGTTTCACCTCGCCGAAGGGGTGATCCATGTCGAGCAGCCGCGCGAGAGCATCGCGGTGCTCGGGGTTCATCTTGCCCAGCGTGCCGACCCGCTACGACTGGCGGCCATCCACGTCATGACGTCGCTGACAGGATCGGCTCTGCTGGCGCTGGCCGTCGAGTTCGGCGAGATCGACGGCGACGCCGCCTGGACTGCCGGCCATGTCGACGAGGACTGGCAGGCCGAGCAATGGGGCCATGACGCGGAGGCTGTCGCCCGCGGCTCGGCCCGCAAGCGCGATTTCTTGGCGGCGGTCGGCCTTGTCGAGGCGCTCAAGGGCTGACGGCAATCGCCGCCCGCATTCGTTTCGCGTTGCACATTAGACCAACTTGCTCAAGTTGGACGCACAAAGTACGCACTAACACTTTGAATCTATGCATCGTGCTTTCCGAAGATCGATTCCGATCTTCGGGCCGATGCATTGGACCAAAGTCATAATCCCAAAGGCGGGCTGCCTCAGGGCGGTGCTTTCTGTCATTTCTCGCGGCGATAGCTGGCCGAGTTCGTGTCCAGAGGCACGACACGGCGCAGCATCAAGCACAGCGAGAAATCACGGGAGGAAGAATTCATGGTAATGGCAGCGACCGCCGGCAGAGCAAGCCGCGGCATGACGCGGGAAGAGAAGAAAGTCATCTTCGCTTCCTCACTCGGCACCGTTTTCGAATGGTATGATTTTTATCTCTACGGCACCTTGGCGGCCGCGATCGGCGCTGCGTTCTTCACGCAATATCCGGAAACAACGCGCAACATCTTCACGCTGCTGGCTTTCGCCGCAGGCTTCCTCGTGCGCCCGTTCGGTGCGCTGGTGTTCGGCCGCATCGGCGATCTCGTCGGCCGCAAATACACCTTTCTCGTCACCATCATGATCATGGGCCTGTCGACCTTCCTGGTCGGCATACTTCCTGGCGCAGCCAGTTGGGGCATCGCGGCGCCGATCATCCTGGTCGCGCTGCGCATGCTGCAAGGCCTGGCGCTCGGTGGCGAGTATGGCGGTGCCGCGACCTACGTCGCCGAGCACGCACCCGACGACCGTCGTGGCTTCTACACGTCGTGGATCCAGACGACAGCCACGCTCGGCCTGTTCCTGTCGCTGATCGTCATCCTGACCGTGCAGAATTCGCTGAGCAAGGAAGACTTCGCGGAGTGGGGCTGGCGCATTCCGTTCCTGGTTTCAGCGATCCTGCTGGGCATTTCGGTCTGGATTCGCCTGTCCCTTGCCGAATCGCCGACATTCCAGCGGATGAAGGACGAAGGTAAGGGTTCCAAGGCGCCGCTGACGGAAGCGTTCGGCCAATGGAAAAATGCCAAGATCGCCATTCTGGCGCTTCTCGGCCTTACCGCCGGCCAGGCCGTGGTCTGGTACAATGGCCAATTCTATGCGCTGTTCTTCCTGCAGAACGTGCTCAAGGTTGACGGCCAGTCGGTCAACATCATGATCGCCATCGCACTGGCGCTCGGCACGATATTCTTCGTCGTGTTCGGCTGGCTCTCCGACAAGATTGGCCGCAAGCCGATCATCATGGCGGGCCTGGCGCTGGCGATCGTCACGACCTTCCCGCTGTTCAAGGCGCTGACCTGGGCAGCCAACCCGGCGCTCGCCACCGCGCAGCAAAACACCCGTGCCACGATTACCGCTGCGCCTGGCGACTGCAAGTTCCAGTTCAATCCAACTGGAACGCGCAAGCCTCTCACGTCGTGTGACATCGCGACGGATTTCCTTGCCAAGAGCTCCGTCCCCTATGACATTGTCACGACAGCGGCAGCGGGGACCGCGGCCAGTGTCAAGATCGGCAACGAAACGGTGACGTCCTATGATGCCGTGGCAGCCGCAGACAAGGCAGCTTCAAGCGACGCCGCGTTCAAGAAGGCAATCAACATTGCATTGCAGGACGGCGGCTATCCGCTCAAGCGTGCTGCGGCCAAGGTCGCCGACCAGAAGCTTGACGCCTTCGTCGCGGCCAATCCGGAACTGAAGCTCGACGCCGCCGCAATCCGCGCCGGCGACAAGACGACGGTTGCGGCCGACCAGGCGATCAAGGACAAGCTGCTGACGGCCGATGAGGCAGCGGCGGGAGCACCCGAGATCACCGTCTACAATGTCCCGGGAGCAGGCGCCTTTGCGATGTTTGCCGACCCTGAACAGGTCAGCTGGGCAAAGGTCATCGGCATCCTTTTCGTCCTGGTCCTTTACGTGACCATGGTCTACGGACCGATCGCCGCGATCTTGGTCGAGATGTTCCCGACACGCATCCGCTATACCGGCATGTCGTTGCCCTATCACATCGGCAATGGCTGGTTCGGGGGCCTGCTGCCAGCAACGGTGTTCGCGCTCAGCGCCTACAAGGGCGATATCTATTACGGCCTCTGGTATCCGGTGGTGATCGCGGCGATGTCGCTGATCATTGGTATGATCTTCGTCAGGGATACGCTGGGAACCAACTTGCACGCCAAGACCTGATCCTGGCCTGACAGCAAAAATGCAAAGCCCGGCGCGAGTGATCGCGCCGGGCTTTTCAATTCGTCAAAAGCGATGCGGAAGGAAAGGCTTAGCTCTTCCGGTCCTGTTTTTCTTCCTCGATGGCCGCCTCGTGATACCAGCCGCTTCCGAAATCCGTACGGTTGCGCAATGAAGCAAGCTCTGCCGCGAACTTAGCCTTTCCGCTTAAATTTGAGGCAGAAGCACGCGCTGCCACCGGGAACATCAGGATTTTGGCCGACTGGCGGGTGGAAGTGATTTCCATTGTCGGTCTCCCTTCTTCTGCAGAACCTTGCCGATTCAATCTTTCCCCAAGATAGGTTCTGCAATCGAGTTAGGCAACATGATTACGAAAAGATCAGTAGTTGCCTATTATTTGTGCGAAACATGCTTGTGACTGATCCAGACGCATTGCGGTAACGGCACAACGAATTTGTCGGGATGCAACGTCAATTCTGCCGCATTCTTTGCCGGCGAGAATGGCACACGAATTGCTTTTTAATAATCCGGCAGGTCGGCTGCAGGGTGGCTGGCATGCCGGCGCCGTTCAAGGTTCGGTGATCAAAGCAACGAGAGGCTAGAATGACGAAATACAAGCTCGAGTACATTTGGCTCGATGGATACACCCCGGTTCCCAACCTTCGTGGAAAGACGCAGATCAAGGAATATGCCGAGTTCCCGACGCTCGACCAGCTTCCGCTGTGGGGCTTCGACGGTTCTTCGACCATGCAGGCCGAAGGCCACTCGTCCGACTGCGTGCTGAAGCCGGTCGCCATTTATCCGGATCCCGCGCGCACCAATGGCGTACTCGTCATGTGCGAAGTCATGATGCCGGACGGCGTGACGCCGCATGCATCCAACAAGCGCGCCACCATCCTCGACGACGAGGGCGCCTGGTTCGGTTTCGAGCAGGAGTATTTCTTCTACAAGGACGGCCGCCCGCTCGGCTTCCCCGAGAGCGGTTACCCTGCGCCGCAAGGCCCATACTACACCGGCGTCGGCTACAGCAATGTCGGCAGCGTCGCCAGGCAGATCGTCGAGGAGCATCTCGACCTCTGCCTTGCCGCTGGCATCAACCATGAAGGCATCAACGCCGAGGTGGCCAAGGGCCAGTGGGAATTCCAGATCTTCGGCAAAGGCTCCAAGAAGGCCGCCGACCAGATGTGGATGGCCCGCTACCTGATGCAGCGCCTCACCGAGAAATACGGCATCGACATCGAATACCACTGCAAGCCGCTCGGCGACACCGACTGGAACGGTTCCGGCATGCACGCCAATTTCTCGACCGCCCACATGCGCGAGGTCGGCGGCAAGGCCTATTTCGAGGCGCTGATGGCCGCCTTCGACAAGAACCTGATGGACCACATCGCCGTCTACGGGCCGGACAACGACAAGCGTTTGACCGGCAAGCATGAGACCGCGCCGTGGAACAGGTTCAGCTATGGCATTGCCGACCGCGGCGCCTCGATCCGCGTGCCGCATTCCTTCATCAGCAACGGCTACAAGGGTTATCTCGAGGATCGCCGCCCGAACTCGCAGGGCGACCCCTACCAGATCGCCTCGCAGATCCTGAAGACGATCGCCTCAGTCCCGACCAGCGCCGAGGTTTCGGCTGCCGCTTGAACATGTAGTCACGGTGCGGACTTGAGTGTCTGCGCCGTGACTGCTCCTCGTCGCGTCGGCGTTTTTCCAGGATTGAGTGTTCTCCATCCCAAACAAAAAAACCCCGCCGGATCGCTCCGGCGGGGTTTTTGTTTGTCCCTTAGCCGATCCGCTCAGATCGAATAATACATGTCGTACTCGACCGGATGCGGGGTCATTTCGAAGCGCATCACTTCGGCCATCTTGAGCTCGATATAGCTGTCGATCTGGTCGTCGTCGAACACGCCGCCGGCCTTCAGGAAGCCGCGATCCTTGTCGAGGCTCTGCAGCGCCTCGCGCAGCGAGCCGCACACGGTCGGGATCTTCTTCAGTTCCTTCGGCGGCAAGTCGTAGAGATCCTTGTCCATCGGCTGGCCGGGATGGATCTTGTTCTTGATGCCGTCGAGGCCGGCCATAAGCATGGCGGCAAAGGCGAGGTAGGGGTTCGCGCCCGGATCGGGGAAGCGGACCTCGACGCGCTTGGCCTTCGGCGACGAGCCGAATGGAATGCGGCAGGAGGCAGAGCGGTTGCGGGCCGAATAGGCGAGCAGCACCGGCGCTTCATAGCCCGGCACCAGGCGCTTGTAGGAGTTGGTCAGCGGGTTGGTGAACGCGTTGATGGCCTTGGCGTGCTTGATGATGCCGCCGATGTAAAACAGGCAGCTCTCCGAGAGGCCGGCATATTCATTGCCGGCGAAGGTCGGCTTGCCGCCCTTCCAGATCGACTGGTGGACGTGCATGCCCGAGCCGTTGTCGCCGAAGACCGGCTTCGGCATGAAGGTGGCCGTCTTGCCGTAGGCATTGGCGACCTGATGCACGACATACTTGTAGATCAGCATCTTGTCGGCGTTGCGGACCAGCGTGTCGAACTTGATGCCGAGTTCGTGCTGGGCAGCGGCCACTTCGTGGTGATGCTTTTCGACGCGCACGCCCATTTCGGCGAGCACGGTCAGCATCTCCGAGCGCATGTCCTGCGCCGAGTCGATCGGCGGCACCGGGAAATAGCCGCCCTTGATGCGCGGACGGTGGCCGAGATTGCCGGTCTCATAATCGGTGTCGTCGTTGGACGGCAATTCGGTGGAGTCGAGCTTGAAGCCGGTGTTGTACGGGTCGGCCTTGTACTTGACGTCATCGAACACGAAGAACTCGGCTTCCGGGCCGACGAAGATCTGATCGCCGATGCCTTCCGCCTTCATATAGGCTTCGGCCTTCTTGGCGGTGCCGCGCGGGTCGCGGTTGTAGGATTCTCCGGAGATCGGGTCGAGGATGTCGCACAGGATGACCATGGTCGACTGCGCGAAGAACGGGTCCATATGCACCGTCTCGGTATCGGGCATCAGCACCATGTCGGACTCGTTGATCGCCTTCCAGCCGGCGATGGAGGACCCATCGAACATGACGCCGTCGGCAAACATGTCTTCCTCGACCTCGACGACATCCATCGTCACGTGCTGAAGCTTGCCCTTCGGATCGGTGAAGCGCAGATCAACGAACTTCACGTCGTTGTCCTTGATCTGCTTCATGATGTCTTTGGCTGTCGTCATGTCATGTATCCCTGTCTGATGACGTTTCGAGGAGATGATCTGAAATCAGAAAGCTCAGACCGCGTCCATCCCTGTTTCGCCGGTGCGGATGCGCACCACTTCCTCGATGTTGGAGACGAAGATCTTGCCGTCGCCGATGCGGCCGGTCTGGGCCGCCTTGCGGATAGCTTCGATCGCGCCTTCGACCGCCTCGTCGCCGAGCACGACCTCGATTTTCACCTTGGGCAGAAAATCCACGACATATTCAGCGCCGCGATAGAGTTCGGTATGGCCCTTCTGGCGGCCAAAACCCTTGGCCTCCGTAACTGTGATGCCTTGCAGCCCGGCCTCCTGAAGCGCTTCCTTCACTTCGTCTAGCTTGAACGGCTTGATGATCGCTTCGATCTTTTTCATGTAAAAAGTGGCCTCCACTGCCAAAAAGACGGGTTGTGAGCCCCGCTTGCGCCTCCTTCAAGCACGAACTGTGCCAATTTGAGGGGATTCGAAGCGGTATCACGCGATTTCGATGCCATGCCGCGTTGGGGGGTAAATTCGCGTCATTCGCTGCGTTGCTGCGTCATGGACACCGGGAACCTACACATTGTCACTCCTTCCGTCCGCACAATAATTGGGCAGATAGCGCATTTCGCGAGCATTTGTGCCTCGTCGACGCCACTATCGTCAACGATGTGCTTGTAGATCGTGCCTTCTCATCACTGTTTGCTTCGAACCGAAAACTGGACAATGTTTGACCACAGGGATCGGGGTTTGACCACAGGGATCGGGCTTGAGCCAATGCGGATCGGCATCCATGAACAATGAAATTTTGTCTCCGGCCGAAATGGCTGAGGCCGACCGGTTGACGATCTCCGCCGGACCTCTCGACGGCATTGGCCTGATGCGCAATGCAGGTGCCGCGGTCGCTGCGGTGGTGCTCGCCCATTTTCCGGCTGCCAGGCGCGTCCACGTACTGTGCGGGCCTGGCAACAATGGCGGCGACGGATATGTCGTCGCCCGCATTCTTCAGGACAGCGCCGTCGACGTCTTGATGTGGGCATCCGGCTCGCCCAAAGCCGGCAGCGACGCGGCGCTCGCTGCTTCGGAGTGCCCGGTCAGGCCTCGGCCGCTGTCGGAATTTGCTGCCGAGACAGGTTCGATCCTGGTCGACGCGCTTTATGGGGCAGGGCTGTCGAAGCCGCTGTCCGGTGATGCCGCCAGAGCGGTCGAGGTTGCGACAGAACTGAACCTGCCTGTCGTTGCGGTCGATCTGCCCTCAGGCGTGTCAGGCGAGAGCGGCCAGGTTCTCGGCCATGCATTCCGCGCCCGGATGACAGTGACGTTTGCGCGAAAAAAGCCCGGCCATCTGCTGTTGCCTGGGCGCGAGATGTGCGGCAAGCTGGTGCTTGCCGACATCGGCATCGGCGATGGGATCGTTGCGCAGCTCGAACCGCGAACCTTTGAGAACACCCCGCCGCTTTGGCTAGGGAATTTCCCGATTCCAGCCATCAACGCTCACAAATACCAGCGCGGTCATGTCGGCGTCTTTTCCGCCGGGCCGTCTACGACGGGCGCCGCACGGCTGTCAGCGCTTGCCGCGGCCAGAAGCGGGGCAGGGGCCGTGACCGTGCTGTCGCCGTCGAACGGGCTGCAGGTGAATGCCGCGCATTTGACTTCGATCATGCTGCGCAAGGCCGACACCATCGCGGACGTACAGGAATTCATCGGCGATCGCCGGCCGTCGGCTTTTGTCCTCGGACCCGGATTTGGCATAGGCGAAAAAACACGGGAGTTTGCCCTTGGCGTGCTGGCCACCCGGCAGCGGCAAGACGGCAGGGTCGACGGGCTGGTGCTCGATGCCGACGGCATCACTTCGTTTCGTGATGCGCCGAACGTTTTGTTCGAAGCCGCCCGTCGTCCTACCGCGCCGGCGCTGGTGGTGACGCCGCATGAGGGCGAATTCGCCAGGCTGTTTTCGGACATCGCCGGGGACAAGAACCTGTCCAAGCTGGCCAAGGCGCGCACTGCCGCCGAGCGCGCCGGCGCCATCGTCGTCTATAAGGGCGCGGACACGGTGATCGCGACGGCCGATGGCAGGGCGGCGATCAACGGTAACGGCGCGCCATGGCTGGCCACCGCCGGTTCGGGCGACGTGCTGTCGGGCGTCATTGCCGGCTTCCTGGCGCAAGGCATGCCGGCTTTCGAAGCCGCCTGCGCGGCGGTCTGGATCCATGCCGAGGCCGGCAGCCGTTTCGGGCCTGGGCTGATCGCTGAAGACTTGCCGCTGGCGCTGGTGCCGGTGCTGCGCGAGCTTGCCGAAAATCGCAACGGGATGACCGCTGAATGAACCGTCGGCTCGCCTTGATCGCTGTGATTTTCGCCAACCTTTTCTTAGCCAACCTCGCGCGTGCCGAAGGTCCGGTGATGATCGTCGACGATCCGGCCTTGCTCGCCGCCCTCGACGCCAAGGGTTTTGGCTTCGCCGGCATTTTTGGCGTCGATGGCGGGGGCGACCTGAATACGCTCTATGACAAGGCGCCGGCCTATCACCGGATCGTCGAGACGGTTGCAAGCGATGTCGCCGCACTGCGAGCCGAGATGAAGGCTGGTGGGCGGCTGCTCCACGAAGTCACCGACGACAATGTCGGCCGCATCATGGACATGCGCTGGCTGAAGACCGACGCCGCGCGCTTCCGGCTGGTCGGTGTCGTCAACCGGCTCGATCGGCGTGATTTCGCCGAAATACGAGACGGCGGGCGCTGCGGCGAGGTGCGTTTCATCTACCGCCTTGCCTACAGTTTCAAGAAAAACGGCAAGGTTCTGGCCTCGCGCCTGCCGTTCAACTTCAATGCCATCTATAGTGTTGCGCCGGACGCCGACGGCGGCTGCGTCGGCGTTGCCGGGCGCTGGACGCCGCAGCTCGATGAGGCCGTCGACATCGGCTGGCTTATCGGCGGGCCGCTTGAAAAGGCCGGGCTGAGCTTCAAGCAGCTCGAGCTCAACGCCCAGGTGGTGCGCTTTCCCTCCGGCCAGGAGACCGAATTCGGCGGGCAGGCCGCCTATCTCATGCGGATTTTTGGCATCGACGGAGCAGCGGTCAGCGAGAGGCCGCTGGAAAACACGCCGGATGGGGCGCTGCTCTTGGAAGACGCCGCGCTGAAAGCAAAACTCGCCGACTATATCAGCGCCAATCTCGCGGCGGTCGATCTCGGTGTCTACGAAATCCCGCATGAATTCCTGGCGAAGAAAGTCATCTCGTGGTCGACTTTCGGCAGCGCAAGGCAGGCCAATCACCCGTTCACGCCGCTGTTTCAGCCCGCGGATTTTTCTGGGCTCGACTATTCCGCGCTGAAGCTGGTGCGTACGCCGGAAGCGCTGGTCGAGCGGCTGGACAATGGCGCCTGCCAGGGTTGCCATCAGGCGGGCTCGACCGCCGGTTTCCATTTCATCGGCCTCGACGACAAGACGACCTCGCCGCTGAACCGCATCGAGGTCGTCATCTCGCCGCATCTCCACGCCGAGATGCCGCGGCGCGAAGCGTGGCTGCGCGCGACCGTCGAGG
Organism: Mesorhizobium onobrychidis; assembly: GCF_024707545.1. Lineage (NCBI taxonomy): Bacteria > Pseudomonadati > Pseudomonadota > Alphaproteobacteria > Hyphomicrobiales > Phyllobacteriaceae > Mesorhizobium > Mesorhizobium onobrychidis. The sequence goes on along the minus strand of NZ_CP062229.1, from coordinate 4,527,807 downwards.
GCAAGAAGCCGAACCGCTTCCGCCCGCTGTCCTTCGCGCCGCCCGCCGCATGGAGGGACGCCGGCGAGGTCGCCTATCTGCCGGCCGAGGTGGCGATGCCGTGCCTGATGCCGGAGGATGCGGTCCGCTTCGGCACGACTTGGCAATGCGGCGGCGGCACCGTCTGCACGGTGCTGGCGACTGCATCGGGCGTGCGGACGAAACTGGCGCAATGCCTGTTGCCCAAGGACAGCGAAAAGATGTTCTCCGGCCATCCATGTCTGACCGGCTCGATCGCCAGCAACCCGGCGCAGCCTTTCAACGACCGTTACAGCATATCCGGCCAGTTCGCGGCCTTCGCGACCGATATTTCGCGCACCGCCTACACCTGCCGGCCGCCGAAGATCGGCGTGCCGGCCGGCATCGCCTATCGCGGCTGCAATGAAAAGGATCGTGCCTTTGCCGGCTTCAAGCCGGGCGAGCCGATGCCGAACGAGATCTGCGGGCTGGTCGGCGGGAAAAAATTCGACATTTGCGTGGCGACCAACAATTTCGACCAGTGCCTTGGCGGCGCGGTCAACCGCGGCAACCGGCCGGCTTGCTCGGCCGATCATTTCTGCCGGGAGGATTATATGTGCCAGTCGCTGCCGCCCGATACGCCTGGTATCGGCAAGTTGAAAGGTGTCGGCTTCTGCTCGCCGACCTACTTCATTTTCCAGATGCGCATGGACAACCATGCGACACCCTGGGCGGGCGCTGTCCGCGCCACCATGGGGGCGGGGTTTGGCGCGGCGGAAGCGGAGTGACCGGTACCTCGTCGCAAAAATCCAAAGGGATCGCCTACCGATCGAGATAATCGGCGATTTTCGATGTCCATTCACTGTCGAAATGGCGAACCCGCTCTGCGACCATTTCATTGCTCAGCAGGCTCGACAGGGCAGGAACCAAAACCGGCTCTATCGTTGGAACGGAGCTATATCCAAGAGCAGTCAGACGTTCCGACCATGGTGGATGGTCCGCCTTCTCGTCATCGGGGGCGTCCCAGGCCTTGAGTGCATATTCTTGCAGAAGGCTCGTGCTCGACAAGTCGCTGCACACCGCCAGAACTCTATCAAGCGGCGGGCGAGGCGGTGCCATCGCGCCAAGCAACTCACGCTTTAGCGGATTGTAGACTTGGTCATTGAAGAACTTGTCGGCCGCTGCAATCAGGAGCAGGGCGCGTGCTGCTTCGTACGAATCGCCTGACATTGCCGCATGACGATCGGCATCGATTTCCGCTCGTCGCGATAGCCGTATTCCTTCACGTTCCAGAGAGTACGACAGCGGAGCCAGTATCCAGTAAAACAGGCTGCCGGAAACGGTCTTTCCGGGAGGAGCATATTCGAAGATCAAATCGAAGCTTTTGTCGAGCTCGGCGAGATTGAGGCCGCCGTTTGTATCCCTGTTTTTCAGATGAGCGTTTTCGTGAGCAAGGATCGCCGAAAATGCCTTTTCGTCGGTCACGGCAAGCAACGGGATACCGACGGTCAACATCGCTCGACGGCCGAGCAGACCCAGAAACGGGCGCTCTTCCCCAATGCTGGCGTTCAGGTCACTGCTCAGCACAATCGTCGTCTGGCTGGCGCGGTGTTTGCCAGCCACGCTTTCCCACACTGCCCACAATTTTGGCGCCGATTCCCGAGTAATCCCTTCCACCCTGCTAGGCCGAAAACCGGCAAACAATGCTCCAATTAACAGAACGAAAGCCAGCATTGCAGCCGGTACGGCAATAACACCGCCCGCGATAACCGCGAGCGGATGCCGATCAAGGAGCAGCAGCCAGAGGAGCACCGGGCAGAAAAGCGGCAGAACAAAAAGCAGGACGGCAAATCTGCCGAAGTGCTCTCCCGTGTAGAGGACCAGACGCGACATCAGCGTTTCATAGCGGAATGTTGTCGTGCTTCTTCCAGGGGTTCTGCATATCCTTGTTGCGCAGCATGCGGAGCGCGCGCGCAATGCGGCGGCGGGTCGAATGCGGCATGATCACCTCATCGACATAGCCGCGCTCGGCGGCGACGAAGGGCGACAGGAAGCGGTCCTCGTAAGCCTTTGTATGCGCTGCGATCTTCTCCGCATGGCCGATGTCCTTGCGATAGATGATCTCGACCGCGCCCCTGGCGCCCATCACCGCGATCTGTGCCGTCGGCCAGGCATAATTCATGTCGCCGCGCAGATGCTTTGACGCCATCACGTCATAAGCGCCGCCATAGGCCTTTCGTGTAATGACGGTGATCTTCGGAACGGTCGCCTCGGCATAGGCGAACAAGAGCTTGGCGCCATGCTTGATCAACCCGCCATATTCCTGCGCGGTGCCGGGCAGGAAGCCTGGGACGTCGACGAAGGTGACGATCGGAATTGAGAAACAGTCGCAGAAGCGCACGAATCGCGCCGCCTTGCGGCTGGCGTCCGAATCGAGCACGCCGGCAAGCACCATCGGTTGGTTGGCGACGAAGCCGACCGTGCGGCCTTCGACGCGCCCGAAGCCGGTGACGATGTTTTTCGCAAAATTCTGCTGGATCTCGAAGAAGTCACCCTCGTCGGCAACTTTAAGGATCAACTCCTTGATGTCATAGGGTTTGTTGGCGTTGTCGGGGATCAGCCGGTCGAGCGACAGATCGTGATCGGTGACCGACTGGTAGCATTCGATCTCGGGGATATCAGCCGTGTTGGATGCCGGTAGCAGATCGACCAGCCGGCGCATCTGCAGCAACGCCTCTACATCATTGTCATAGGCCCCATCGGCGATCGAGGACTTCGTCGTGTGGACGGAGGCGCCGCCGAGGCTCTCGGCGGTGACCGTCTCGTTGGTGACGGTCTTCACCACGTCCGGGCCGGTGACGAACATGTAGGAGGTGTCGCGCACCATGAAGATGAAGTCGGTCATGGCCGGCGAATAAACGTCGCCGCCGGCACAAGGGCCCATGATCAGTGAAATCTGCGGGATGACGCCGGACGCCAGCACATTGCGCTGGAAGATCTCGGCATAGCCGCCAAGTGCTGCCACGCCTTCCTGAATGCGGGCGCCGCCGGCGTCGTAGAGGCCGATGATCGGCGCGCGGTTGCGCAGCGCCATCTCCTGCACCTTGACCACCTTTTCGGCGTGGGCCTCCGAAAGCGAGCCGCCGAACACGGTAAAATCCTTGGCGAAGACATAGACCGGGCGGCCATTGACGGTACCCCAGCCGGTGACGACGCCGTCGCCGGCGATCTTGGTCTTCTCCATGCCGAAATCGGTCGAGCGATGCTCGACATACATGTCGAACTCCTCGAACGAGCCCTCGTCGAGAAAGACGTCGATGCGCTCGCGGGCGGTGAGCTTGCCCTTCTTGTGCTGCGCGTCGATGCGGGCCTGGCCGCCGCCCATGCGCGCCATGTCGCGGCGGCGCTCGAGTTCCTTCAGCACGTCCTTCATCGGTCGATCCCCAAAACGGAAGCTGATTTGTGGTAATCATGCAGGCAGGGGAGCGCAAGCGCCGCTTTTGCCGTGGATTTGCTGCGCCGCAACATGGCGCCCCTTGCATTCCGTAGCGAACTGGGCCATATGCGGCGACATAGGCGCTTGGGCCGGGAGTATCCGGCCTTCTCGACGAATGAGACTGGTTGCGTCTGTTTTCCCTCTTCCCGACAATCGGCAAGGTGGCGAAAAAGCCCCGTGGCATGATGCCTGCGGGCACGACAGCGCAGCCGAGTGGACGTTTGCGTCCGCCCGCCTTGTCGTTTCATATCAATTTTTTCGACGGCAGGTTGCGCCCTGCCGCCATCGATGTTTGCGGCCACAGGCCGCGTGAAAGAAGACTATTTTGACCAACGAAAACACTTTTGCCGGTAACACCACCTCGACCGGTAACACTGCGGAACTCACCGGTTTCGCAGCCCTTGGAATTACCGGCGCTCTGCTCAAGGCGACCCATGGCGCCGGCTTTACCGAGCCGAAGCCGATCCAAATGCAGGCGATCCCGCCGCAGCTGGAAGGCCGTGACATTTTCGGCATCGCCCAGACCGGTTCGGGCAAGACCGCGGCGTTCGCGCTGCCGATCCTGTCGAAGATCATCGCGCTCGGCACCAAGCGCCGGCCGAAGACCGCTCGTGCGCTGATCCTGGCGCCGACGCGTGAACTTGCTGTCCAGATCGAAGAGATGATCAAGCTTCTCGCCAAAGGCGCGCATGTCTCGACAGCACTCGTGCTTGGCGGCGTCTCGCGCTTCAGCCAGGTGAAAAAGATTGCTCCCGGCGTCGACATCCTTATTGCCACGCCCGGCCGGCTGACGGATCTGGTGCGTGAGGGCGATCTCGTGCTTGCCGACACCAAATGGCTGGTGCTGGACGAAGGCGACCGCATGCTCGACATGGGCTTCATCAACGACGTCAAGCGCATCGCCAGGGCGACCGCGCCGGACCGTCAGACCGTGCTGTTCTCGGCGACCATGCCGGCCGAAATCGCCGAACTGGCCAAGGGCCTGTTGAAGAACCCGATCCGCGTCGAAGTGGCGCCTCACAGCACCGCGGCGGCCGAGATCGTACAGGGCGTCGTCTTTGCCCGCACCAAGCAGAAGCGCCAGGTGCTGTCGACGATGCTCGCCGACGAGGCAATGAAGTCCGTCATCATCTTTTCGCGCACCAAGCATGGCGCCGACAGGGTGACCAAGGACCTCGAGCGCGACGGCTTCAAGGCCGCCGTCATCCACGGCAACAAGTCGCAGAACGCCCGCCAGAAGGCGCTGAACGATTTCCGCGAGGGTTCGGTGCGCATTCTTGTGGCGACCGATATCGCGGCGCGCGGCATCGACGTGCCCGGCATCAGCCATGTGGTGAATTTCGACCTGCCGGACGAGGCGGAGAGCTATGTCCACCGCATCGGCCGTACCGGCCGTAACGGCATGGACGGCATCGCCATCACGCTTTGCGATCCCTCCGAAAACAGCAAGCTGCGTCAGGTCGAGCGCATCATCCGCACCAAGCTGCCGATCGTTGCCGACCATCTCGGCAGCCCCGATCCGCAGCGCAATCCCGCCGAAAAGAACGAGCGCAGTTTCGAGCCGGCCAACGACCGCAATGGCCGTCGCGACGGCAGGCGGCCAGGCGGCCAGAACAACGGCAAGAAGCGCTTCGGCGACAAGCCGGCCTTTGCCGGCGAGCGCAAGCCGGAAGGCGCCAAGCCCTTCAAGGGCAACAACAAGCGTCGTTTCGGCGGCAAGCGGCCAGCGGCGCGGGCTGCGTAATCAGATAGTTGCATCCGGCCGAGCCTGTCGGGCTCGGCTTGGCTGCTCACAATTGAAAAAGGCGATCGGAGCGATGCTTCGGTCGCCTTTTTCGCCTGAGACCTACTTCACCACCGCCTCTACCCACACCGTAATGCGCTGCGCGAGGAAAGCTGTGGTTGCTGGCGACAGCGCGTCGCCGGCTATGACATGGTTGTCCCGATCGCCGGTGTCGTCGACCGGCACAAGTTCGTGCGCGGCGCCCCAGCGCCCAGCGATTTCGCGGGTGCGGTCGGGCCGCACGATCCTGTCCGAATCCGAAAAGATGAACAGGGCAGGGATGGTCGCCTTCTCCACCGGCGCGCCATAGGCAAGCTCGGTCAGCGCCACCATCGGCAGCGTCGCCGCGATCGGATAGCGGTAGGTCCAGAATTTCTCGTGCAGCGCATTGCGTGGCACGAAGCTGCGTTGCTTGCCGGCGACCAGCTCGGCGATCTCTCGGCCCCACGGCATGGTCAGGAGTTCGGCGCCGGAAGCCTTGACGCCGAAATTCGGCGAGATGAACGCGATGGCCGCCACCCCGTCCGACCCGCCCGGCTGCGTCGCAGCCCACGCCGCCAGCGAGCCGCCGGTCGAGGTCGAGATGACGATCACCTTGTCGCCGATCGCCCGGCCGATGGCGAGCGCTTCCTCATAGTCGTTGATCCAGGCGTTGACGCTGCCTTCGGCCATCGCAGCACCGCCCTGTCCGTGGCCGGTGAGGCGGGTGTAGTAAAGATTGGCGTCCAGCTCGTCGGCCACCTGGTCGGGCAGCGGACGAACCTCGCCCTTCGACGCCGAAAAGCCGTGGACGTAGACGATCGCGAGCGGCGTCCTGGCATGCACCATCGGATTGGCCCAGATGATCTCCTTCTCCAGCCCGTCGTAGATGCCCGGTACGGCAGCCTCGTTGCGTGCCAGATAGGCTTGCGGGTCATCGCCGATCACGGAAGGGTCGAAGCGGATCGTGGTGTCGGCTTGGACGCGCGGGCCAAGCACGAAGGCCAGGACAAGAATGACGGCGAGACCCAGTACCGCAAGCACGATCCGTTGCCCCATTGCAGACTCCACGCAACAATTCTCAACCTATGGCCGCAAAATGCAAACACGCAGCGGGCGTCCTGCCGGCGGCGGGATCGCCAACTTTGATAGCCGGCCTATTCGCTCGGCGGCTTGCGGTCGAAATTCAGCGGACGTGCCTTCCAGCGGGTCGCGGTGCTGATGACCCACCGGCAGAGTGGTCTCGGCAGCATGCTGAGCAGCTTCAGGCCCCAGCTCAAGCGGCGCGGGAAGGTAACTTCGAAGCCGCCGGATTTGATGCCGCGCGCCATGCGGCGCGAGGCGCGGTTGACGGGCATCAGCCCGGGCATCGGCAGCAAGTTCTTCTCGGTCAGCGGCGTGTCGACAAAGCCCGGATTCATCACCTGGATGCGCACGTTCATCTTATCAAAGTCGTATTTCAGCGATTCAGCCAGAATATTGATCGCCGCCTTGGTGCCGCCATAGGCGGCCGTGGTCGGCCAGCCGAAATAGGCGGTGACCGAACCGACCAGAACGACATGGCCGCGCGCGCGGACGCGCATGCGTTCGATGACCGGCACCAGGCCGTTGATGATGCCGAAATAATTGACATCGAAGGACTGGCGAAACCCGCGGACGGTGAGATCTTCGCCGGCGGTCGCAATATAGTTCCCGGCATTGAAGACGGCCAAGACGATCGGGCCGAGGTCCTTCTCGATCGCCGCGACCGTCTTTGCCATGCGCTTCTCGTCGGTGACGTCGCAGGGATAGGCCGTGACACGGCCTGGCATCTGCGCCGTCTCGACGACAAGCGTGTCGATCGGTTCGTCGTCGAGCGCCGTCACCGCGACGGCATAGCCTTGCTCCGCAAGGTCCTTGGCCAATGAACGGCCGATGCCGCTGCTGCCGCCTGTGATCCACGCGACGCCGTCTTTCGGGTTGGCCCGGTAGAGAGTCATGCTATGCCCTGCGACTTTTTCTTAGCCTGTGCTCTAGCGGTGAAGAAATCGAATGAAAAGAGCGCTTTTCAGTGGGAGCTTCAACGAATAGCGGAAGGCGACGTCTGTTTTAGGAATTGCAGCCCAGAAATGCCGCTGGACCAGACAAATTCTTGCCTTGAAACCGAAGCTTCGGGTTTCTAGGGTTCCGCCGCAAGCATAAAGGAATCTCAATGCCCCGTTCTGTGATCGAAGCGATCGGCAATACGCCTCTGATCCGCCTCAACAAAGCCTCGGAAGAAACCGGCTGCGAGATCCTGGGCAAGGCCGAATTCATGAATCCGGGCCAGTCGGTGAAGGACCGCGCCGCGCTGTTCATCATCCGCGACGCCGAGCAGCGCGGGCTCTTGAGGCCGGGCGGGGTCATCGTCGAGGGGACGGCCGGCAACACCGGCATCGGATTGACGCTGGTCGCCAAGGCACTCGGCTACCGCACCGTGATCGTCATCCCCGAGACGCAAAGCCAGGAGAAGAAGGACACGATCAAATTGCTCGGCGCCGAGCTGATCGAGGTGCCTGCCGTTCCCTACAAGAACCCCAACAATTACGTGAAACTGTCGGGCCGCCTGGCCGAGCAGATGGCGAGGACTGAGCCGAACGGCGCGATCTGGGCCAATCAGTTCGACAACGTCGCCAACCGTGACGGCCATACCCGCACCACGGCAGAAGAAATCTGGGCCCAGACCGGCGGCAAGGTCGACGGTTTCGTCTCGGCGGTCGGCTCGGGCGGAACGCTGGCCGGCGTCGCGTTCGGGCTGAAGGCCAGGAGCAAGGACATCAAGATCGCGCTCGCCGATCCGCTGGGCGCGGCGCTCTACAGTTTCTACACAAGCGGTGAGTTGAAATCCGAAGGCAGCTCGATCACCGAAGGCATCGGGCAGGGGCGGATCACCGCCAATTTGGAAGGGTTCACGCCGGATTTCTCGTTCCAGATTCCGGATGAGGACGCGCTGCCGATCGTCTTCGACCTGATCCAGGAGGAAGGCCTGTGTGTCGGCGGCTCGACCGGCATCAACATTGCCGGCGCCGTCCGGTTGGCGCGTGAAATGGGTCCCGGCCACACCATCGTGACCGTGCTTTGCGACTACGGCACGCGCTATCAGTCGAAATTGTTCAACCCGGAATTCCTGCGCCAAAAGAAACTGCCGGTGCCGGGTTGGATGGAACAGCGAAGCACAATTTCGGTGCCGTTCGAAAAGGTTGCGTGATGGCTTACAGGACGGACGCCCTGTTTCGCGACGACGCCTATCTCAGGACGGCTGATGCCGTGGTTGTCGCCGTCAACGATCGTGGCGGCATCATTCTGGACCGGACGATCTTCTATGCCACGTCGGGCGGGCAGCCGGGCGATACGGGCACACTCCAACGCGCCGACGGCAGCCTGATCGCTGTTGCCGCCACCATCACCGGCGAGACCAAGGACGAGATCATCCACGTGCCGCCGCCTGAGCAGGCGGCGCTTGAGATCGGCGAGCCGATAAAGCTCGCCGTCGATTGGGAGAGGCGGCATCTGCTGATGCGCATGCACACAGCCTGCCATTTGCTCACCGTCGTCTGCCCGTTCCCGATCACCGGCGCCTCGGTTTCCGAGGACGACAGCCGTGTCGACTTCGATATTCCGGATGCCGGCTTCACCAAGGAGGACGTGACGGCCAGAATGATGGGACTGGTGCGGGCCGACCACCCGGTCTTTGTCAGGCTGATCACCGACGAGGAACTGGCGGCTAATCCCGGACTGGTGAAGTCCAAGAATGTTCGGCCACCCGTCGGCACCGGCAAGATCCGCCTGGTCTGCATCGGCGAGAACGCCTCGATCGACAGCCAGCCTTGCGGCGGCACCCATGTGAAGAGCACTGGAGAAGTCGGCGAGATCCATATCGGCAAAATCGAGAAGAAGGGTCGCGAAAACCGGCGCTTCCGCATACGCTTTGGCCCGATGCCCGCGGCTTGATATATAGTTTGCCACTGGCGGGACAGGAGAAGAAGAAGAATGGCCGAAGACAGCCCTTTCACCGTCGACGCCGATTGGTTGCAGAAGCGCCTCGGCGAGCCCGGCCTGACCATCGTCGACGCGTCCTGGTATCTGCCGGCGCAAAAGCGCGACGCGCGCGCCGAATATGACGCAGCGCACATTCCGGGCGCCTCTTTCCTGGATCAGGATGCGATCTCGGATCCCGATTCGCCACTGCCACACACGCTGCCGTCGCCGCAGCATTTCGCCCAATATGTCGGCGCCATGGGCATTTCGGCCGACGACACCATCGTCGTCTATGACGGTCCGGGCTTCTTCTCGGCGCCGCGCGCCTGGTGGATGTTTCGTGTCATGGGGGTGTTCCAGGTCTACGTATTGGGCGGCGGTTTCGACCGCTGGAAAGCGGAGGGACGGCCGGTAACGGCGGAGCCGACGAAGATCGCGCCCTGCGTGTTTCATGCCGACTTCGATGCCGCTCGCGTCGCCAGCCTGGCCGATATGCGCCGGATCGTCGAGACCGGGGAAAGCCAGATCGCCGACGCGCGTTCGCCTGGCCGGTTTGCCGGTACCGAGCCGGAGCCTCGCGCCGGCATCCGCTCAGGCCATATGCCCGGCGCGCACAATGTGCCGTTTTCGGCGCTTGCCGAGGACGGCGAGCTGCTGCCGAAAGACCGATTGCGCAAGGTGATCGAGGACGCCGGCATCGACCTGTCGAAACCGGTTGTCACCTCTTGCGGCTCAGGCGTCACTGCGGCGGCGATCACGCTGGCGCTTGAGACGCTTGGCCATACCGACAACAGGCTCTACGACGGTTCATGGACGGAATGGGGTGGGCTTGGCGATACGCCCGTCGTGACGGGCAAGGATCGACAGTGATGGAAAACGGAGCGCTTGAAGACATCGAGGTCACGGTGACGTTTCTCGAAATGCATGTGCCGCCGGCCTATTCGCCGCCGGTGCCGTACAACCGCCAGATCGCTCTGCTGAAGACCAAAGACATTCCGCTGCATTTCTACCGCTATTTGATGGATCGGGTAGGCCGCAAATGGCACTGGGTCAACGTGCTGAGGCTGAGCGACGAGGAGCTTTCTGCAGGCATCCATCGCGAGGACCGCGACATCAGTGTGCTGTATCTCGATGGGTCTCCGGCCGGCTTCTTCGACCTCAAGCCGCATCTGCCGGAAGAAGTGGAACTTGCCTATTTCGGCATGATGGAGCACGCGACCGGCCAAGGCATCGGCCGCTGGTTCCTCGGTGCGGCGATCGCCGCCGCCTGGTCGCACGGCCCAAGGCGGGTGACGGTGCAGACCTGCACACTCGACCATCCGGCGGCATTGCCGCTCTACCAGAAGCTCGGCTTTGCACCGGTCGCGCAAAAGAAGGAGATCGTGCATCCAATGACCTTCGCCGAGCGTGCGGCCAGTGTCATGCGGCCATGATTTTCTCCGCAAACTGAACCTATTGTTCTTCAATGCTTCAGCTTGTCTTTGCCATCTTGCCGGCACCATCAATGCGGCAGAGGCCGAAGGAGAAAAGACATGCTGACCCGACGCACATTTGCCGCCGCGCTGATTGCGGCCCTCGTCGTGCCGACCCTTGCCGCCGCCCAGGCAACCACGCCTTCGGCGGCGACGATCGAGCGTCAGCTCGAGGCCGCGCCCCGCGTTAAGCTGCGCCCGAACCAGCGCGTCACCATCCGCGAATTCAAGAGGCGGCCGGACCTGCGGCGCATGGCCCGTTCGATTGATATCCAGTCGATCAATTTCGCCTTTGGCTCGGCGGCCATTTCCGAATCGCAATATGGCAAGATCGAAAATATCGCCGATGCGCTTCGGCGCATCCTGCGGCGCGACCGCGGTGCCCGCGTGCTGATCGAAGGCCATACCGACGCGGTCGGCTCTTTCCAGTCGAACCAGATCCTCTCCGAACAGCGCGCCGCTTCGCTGAAGCGCACCTTGGTGCGCGAATTCGGCGTGCCGGGCTATGCACTGGAAACCGTCGGCTACGGCGAGGAATTCCTGCTGGTGCAGACGCAGAACGAGAATTGGCGCAATCGCCGGGTGACGCTCCGCCGCTTCGACGACTTCATCCGCTGAGCCTGTCCGAAATCCGCATTGGCGGCCATCTGAAGGGGTTTTCTGCGCTTCCGGTTCTCGAAGACACCATCATCTGACTCGCCACTGTGACTTTCGAAACAGGCTCAGTCAGTGCGGTCTGGATCAACACCCGAAAAAGAGCCTGGCTTGAATGAGCCGCGCTCTTTCCATATCGCTGTCGGTCAAAGCCTACCGCATCGGCCCGAAATCGGAATCGATTTTCGGAAAGCACGGTGCGTAGACTCAAATGTTGGAGTGTCCTTTGCGCGTCCAAAAAGGACGCGTGGCGCTCCAATGGTGATGGAGGATCAAACGATGACGATTCGGGTGGTGATGGCCGGTGCGACAGGCTGGGTCGGCAAGGCACTGGTTCCGGCGATCGGTGCGCAAGGCGACATGGCACTGGCCGGGGCTGTGTCGCGCAGCGGCGCGGGGCAGGATTCCGGCCTCCTGATTGGCATGCCGGCCAACGGCATCACCGTTTCTGCCTCGCTGGCCGAGGCGCTGGAGGTACCGTCGGACGTGCTGGTCGACTACACCAAGCCGCATGTGGTGAAAGACCATGCGCTGCTGGCCATAGAGAAGGGGCGGCACGTTGTGATCGGCACGTCGGGGCTGGGTGCGACCGATTTCGGCGAGATCGACGCTGCAGCACGCGCCAATCGTGTCGGCGTCATTGCAGCCGGCAATTTTTCGATCACCGCCACTCTGATGAAGCGGTTTGCCGTGATGGCGGCGAAATACGTGCCGGATGTCGAGGTGATCGACTATGCGAGCGCCAAAAAACCCGACGCGCCGTCCGGCACCGCGCGCGAGCTTGCCGAAGCGCTGGCCGATGTCCGCAAGGCTTCGACGGTGCGGCCGGTCTCGGAGGTCTCGGGTGTGCCGGGAACCCGCGGTGCGGCGGTCGGTACGGGCGAGGGGGTGCAGGTGCATGCGCTTCGCCTGCCTTCCTACATCCTGTCCTGTGAGGCGCTGTTCGGCCTGCCCGACGAGCGGCTGACCATTCGTCACGACGCCGGCTCGTCCGCTACTCCTTACGTGGCCGGCACACTGCTCGCTATCAGGCGGGTACAGGAGATCACAGGGCTGGTGCGCGGTCTCGACGCCTTGATGGACTGATCCAAATTGGCAGGAATCGGGTGGGAGACGCTGGCGCAGCGGCGTAATTTCCGGTCGACGATACCGGAGTTTTCGCCATGACCATCCAGTTCAAAGCCTTGCCCACGGAAGATGTCAGAGCCTTGCAGCGCGGCGCGCCGGACGCCTATGGCCTGATACCAGAGCGGAAAATATCCGACGGCGACGGCGTGCCTTGCCGCCACTGCCTGAAGAACGTGACCGCCGGAGACGCCTATCTCATCCTGGCCTACCGGCCATTCCCGGAATTGCAGCCCTACGCCGAAACCGGACCGATCTTTCTGCATGCCGAGGAATGCGAGCGCGCCGCCGAAGCCGAGGCGCTTCCAGAAATGCTCGAAAGTGCCGACTACATCGTGCGCGGCTACGGCAGGGACGACCGCATCGTCTATGGCAGCGGCGGCGTCATTCCGACAGCCGCTATCGCGGCGCGGGCCGAGACCTTGTTCGAGCGCAACGATATCGCCTATGTGCATGTCCGCTCGGCGCGGAACAATTGCTACCAGTGCCGTATCGAGCGCGCGTGACGATCCGGGCGGTATTCATCGGTCGCAGCTGTCGTACGCCTGTCGCATTGTCGCGTTACGGAATGATTGTCGATCGATTTGCCGACCGCGGATGAACCGGCGGGAAGTCTCGATATCAGAGGAAGCGGGGCTTTGGCTCCGCTTTTTGTTGCCCCGCCCTGTCCGCCCCGCATTTCTTCCGCCCCAAAGAAAAAGCCCGCCGGAATGACCGGCGGGCTTTGACTGTTGTCTGGACGGTTTTTAGTTAAACTTGTACTTCGCGCCGATGCGGACGGTGTGGAACGAAGGCGTGGAGGTGAGAGTGTCGTCCGGCAGCCCAAGATCCGACGAGAAATCCTTCTCGGAGAACTGCGAATAGCGGTACTCGAGGCCGACGGTCACGTTGCTGGACATGGCCGTTTCCAGACCACCACCCACCGAGAAGCCGCTGGAGTCCCAATCGAGGATATCGCCGATGGGTGCAGGCGCATCCAGATCGAAGTGCTGCCAGCTGTAACCGCCGAGCACGTAGGCGAGCGTTGATTCGTTGACTTTCATACCGACGCGGCCAAGCACATCGAAACCGTAATCAGTATCCAGATTGATCGATGCGCCCGGAATTTCCAACTCCGAAGTCATGCCGGAGTAGCGGGCATCCACCATGACGCCGGCGACCCAGCTGCCGAAATCATGGTCATAGCCGACGTTCAATTCGCCGAACACACCTTCGCCACCGAGCCCGTTGAACTCGAGGCCGCCAAGCGGCGGAACGTCGATCTGATGCACCGACGCACCCGCACCGGCGGCGCCGCCGACGTAGAAGCCGGTCCAGTTGTAGGCAGGCGCTTCAAAAGAGGCGACGCCGCCATTCTGGGCGCCAAAGCGATAGTTGGCCGCAACCTGGAACGTATGCCGCGACGTGTCGAGGTTGAGGGTGCCATCCGGCACACCGAAATCGGAAAGGAGATCATCATTAGTACCGAAGCGGGTATAGCGATATTCTGACTTGATGGTCCAGTTGCTGTTGATGGCCGTTTCAACGCCAGCTCCGACGAAGTAGCCGCTCTGGTCCCAATCGAGATCAAAACCAGCGTTCGTGTCGAGTTTGTATTTCTGCCAGGAATAGCCACCCAGCACATAACCCAAAGTATTTGGCGTGAAGAGGTAACCAAGCCGCAAACCAGCGTCGAAGCCGTAGGTCTCGCGGATCGAAGCATCGAATCCAGCAACGTCGAGCGTGGTTTCAATGTTGCCGGCCTGGGCGTCCAGAAGTCCGCCGATCAGGAAGCGCGGCGACACCATATAGTCGTACCCAACGGTCAGTTCACCGTATACGCCTTCGCCACCAATGCCGTTCAATGATACGGGAGCCAAGTCGGTGCTGAGCTCATGGACATTGGCGCCGGCGCCAACGCCAAAGCCGACATAGATGCCACTCCAGTTGAAGGCCGACGTCTCGACGACCGGCACAACCGCGTCGGCGGCATGGGAAACCGATCCGAGCGCCAGGACGGAAACTGCGCCAAGAAGAAGAGAATTTGCGAATCGTTTGCTGGTCATTGCCCCTACCTTTTGAAAAACCCACCACGCGTCTAGCACCCGCCCATGCTGGCGGCTGTAACAAAAAAGCCACAGGAAAGACACATTGCAAGCATGACGGGCAAAGCCGGTCAGCTAATCGCAAACCGTGAAATTTGCTTGTGGAAAAAGAGCCGCCGAGGGGGTCGGCGGCTCTGTCGGGAGAGGATTGAGCGGCAGGTTCAGGCGGCGAGAACGGCCTTCGGCTCGACCAACTCATAGCCGAGTGCTTCGGCCACCGCGCGGTTGGTGATCTTGCCCTTGTGGACATTCAGGCCGTTGCGCAAATGATGATCGTCGATCAGCGCCTTCAGGCCCTTGTCGGCGAGCTGCAGGCCGTAATGCAGCGTTGCGTTGTTGAGCGCGTGGGCAGAAGTGACCGGCACCGCACCCGGCATATTGGCGACGCAATAGTGAATGACGCCGTCGACCTCATAGGTCGGCACGGCATGAGTTGTGGCGTGCGAGGTCTCGAAGCAGCCGCCTTGGTCGATGGCGACGTCGACAAGCACCGAGCCTTTCTTCATGCCCGACAGCATCTCGCGCGAAACGAGTTTCGGCGCGGCGGCACCCGGGATCAGCACGGCGCCGACGACGATGTCGGCCGAAAAACATTCCTCTTCCAGCGCCTCGACGGTCGAGTAGCGGGTGTGGACGCGGCCGCCGAAGATGTCGTCGAGCTGGCGCAGGCGCGGGATCGAGCGGTCGATGATGGTGACGTCGGCGCCAAGGCCGGCCGCCATCCGGGCCGCATGCAGGCCGACGACGCCGCCGCCGAGCACGGTGACCTTGCCGGGCAGCACGCCGGGCACGCCGCCGAGCAGCACGCCGCGGCCGCCATTGGCCTTCTGCAACGCAGTGGCGCCGGCCTGGATCGACAGGCGGCCGGCGACCTCCGACATCGGCGCCAGCAGCGGCAGGCCGCCGCGGTCGTCGGTGACCGTCTCGTAGGCGATGGCAGTCACGCCCGAGGCCAGCAGGCCCTTGGTCTGCTCTGGATCCGGAGCGAGATGGAGATAGGTGTAGAGGATCTGGCCGTCGCGGAGCTGAACCCATTCGTTGGGCTGCGGCTCCTTGACCTTGACGATCATGTCGGACTTGGCAAACACGTCGGCGGCGGTCTTGGCGATGGTAGCGCCGGCTGCTCGATAGGCGTTGTCGTCGGCGCCGATGCCGGCGCCGGCGCCGGTCTCGACCAATACTTCGTGGCCATGCGCGATATATTCGCGGACCGAGCCCGGCGTCAGGCCGACGCGGTACTCGTGGTTCTTGATTTCCCGGGGGCAGCCGACGCGCATCTTCTTCTCCTCCTGATCCGGCCCTTTGAGGCACGTTCCCTGTTTAGAGATAGTGAACCACGAATCGTCCCGTAAGTGTTTGCGAATGCGCTTGCGCAGAAGGGCACGGTTCGCTAATCGTTGCGCAAAACAGCTGGATTGTCGCAGGAATCCCGAAAAATGCCGCTCGACAGGATCGATATCGCCATTCTCGAAACGTTGCAGAAGGATGGACGGATACCCAATGCGGCGCTTGCCGAGAAGGTCGGCCTGTCGCAGTCGGCCTGCTCGCGGCGGCTGGACAATCTGGAGAAATCCGGAACCATCCGCAGCTACCACGCCCGGCTTTCCAATGCCGCTCTTGGCCACCAGATGACGGCGATCGTGCATATATCGCTGTCGGGGCAATTCGAGAAGACGCTGTCGGATTTCGAGGCGGCGATAAAGCGCTGCCCGAATGTCCTGTCCTGCCACCTGATGTCGGGTGAATACGATTATATCCTGCGCATCGCGGCAAAGGACCTCGTCGACTATGAGCGCATCCATAAGGAATGGCTGTCGGCGATGCCGCATGTGACGAAGATCAATTCATCCTTCGCCTTGCGCGAGATCGTCGACCGGACGGCGGTGGGGATGAAGCCGGAACTTGCTTAGGCCCTGAAGGCCTCCGTCACCACCCGGTCCATCGGGATGTCATGCGGCTGCGGGTAGATGGTGGCGATGCGCTGCAGTTCGTAGCCGACACCGATGACCAGCGGCTTGAACGGCATCGCCGCCAGCGTGCGGTCGAAGAAGCCGCCGCCATAGCCCAGCCGGTATTGTCCCGGATCGATGCCGACGATCGGCGAAATGACGATGTCGGGCAGCACCTGATCGCCTTCAGCCGGGATCGGGATATTCCAGACACCCTTCTCCAGCCGGTCGCCCGGTGTGTAGGCGCGAAAGACAAGCGGCTGGCCTTTCTCGACGACAACAGGCAGTGCGGTACGGCCGCCGCGCTCATTGACGGAAGCTATCCATGGCCGCAGATCCGGCTCGCCGCGGAACGGCCAGTAGAGGCTGACCATGCGGCCGGCAATGTCGCCGATCACCGCGTCGAGGCTTTCGCCGATGCGCTGCGACATTGCCTTCCGCACGTCAGCCAAGACAGCGAGGCGCGCCGCAATCAGCCGCTCGCGCTCGGCCATGCGCCATCGTTTCACATCGGTCCAGTCGGATAGGGGCGCCCGGAATTCCGGGTCGAGTTCGTGCATGAAGCAAGGCGGCGAGGAATAGTGCGCCGGACCTTCATCGTCATGATCGCTATCCAAGTTCCACTCCTGTCGTCAGTTTCAATGAAATTATACTCGGCGGCAGGATAGGCCATGTACATTCGCGACATCGTAGGGCGGGCAGTCGGCAAAGTCGGATGTTGTTGCAGTGCACAAAAGTCCTTACATCAGATTTGGCGAAATTGCTCTCTAGCCTGCTCTCCCGGTCGACCTGCTCTCCCGGCCAACCTGTTCTCCCGGCCAACCTGTTCTCCCGGCCAACCTGTTCTCCCGGCCAACCTGTTCTCCCGGCCAACCTGTTCTCCCGGCCAACCTGTTCTCCCGGAGTGAATGAGATGAACGAATCCAGCCATCATGTCGTCGTCGTCGGGGCGGGCTTTGGGGGGCTTGAATTCACCCGCGCGCTTGCCGGTGCGCCGGTGCGCATCACCATGATCGACAAGCGCAACCATCATCTCTTCCAGCCGCTGCTCTACCAGGTGGCGACCACGGCGCTGGCGACCTCGGAAGTCGCCTGGCCGATCCGCCATCTCCTGCGCAAGCGCAAGGACGTGACGACGCTGCTCGCCACCGTCAGCGGCGTCGACCGCGTCGGCAAGCGCGTGCTGTTCGATGATGGCGGCGCGGTCGCCTACGACACGCTGCTGCTGGCCACCGGCGCCCGCCACGCCTATTTCGGCCATGACGAATGGGAGCCTTTCGCGCCAGGGTTGAAGACGCTGGAGGATGCCACCACCATTCGACGGCGCATTCTGCTGGCCTTCGAGCAGGCCGAGCGGGAAACCGATCCCGCCAAGCGCCAAGCGCTGCTGACGCTGGCGATCGTTGGTGGCGGACCGACCGGCGTGGAACTGGCCGGCACCATTGTCGAACTGGCGCACGACATGCTGCGCGGTGAGTTCCGCAACATCGATACGCGGCAGACGCGCGTGGTGCTGATTGAGGCCGGTGACCGCATTCTTCCCAATTTTGCGCAAGAACTCTCCGGCTATGCCAGCAAGGCGCTTGAGCGGCTTGGCGTGACGGTCGAACTCGGCCGGCCCGTTACATGCTGCGATGCCGAGGGCGTCGTCTTCGGCGACACGCACCTGCCGGCCAGAACCATTCTGTGGGCAGCAGGCGTTGCCGCTTCGCCGGCCGCTGAATGGCTGGGGGTGGCAGCGGACCGCGCGGGCAGGGTGCTGGTCGAGCCCGACCTGACCGTGCCGGGCAGCCCGGAGATTTTCGTCGTCGGCGACGCAGCACACGTCCTGCGGCCGGATGGCCGCATGGTGCCCGGCGTAGCACCCGCCGCCAAACAGCAGGGCCGGCATGTCGCCGCGACAATCAAGGCCCGGCTTGCCGGCGACATGACCCCGCGGCCTTTCCGCTACAAGCATGACGGCGATCTGGCGACGATCGGCAAGCGCGCCGCCGCGATCGATTTCGGCTGGATCAAGCTCACCGGCAGGCTGGCCTGGTGGCTGTGGGGTCTCGCGCACATCTATTTCCTGATCGGCTTCCGTAACCGGCTTGCGGTTTCGCTGAGCTGGCTATGGATTTACGCGACAGGTCAGCGCAGCGCGCGGCTGATCACCCAAGGCGACGACGACAGGAACTGAAGTCTCCGCGCGCGCACATGCATCCGCACATTATCTGTTCCTGATGGACTCGACTGGATTCAGGCGCGAAGCATTGCCTCCGGGCAGGACTTGGCACGCTGTTGAGGGCAGGCACGTCGTTGAACAGCAGCCGCCTCGAACCGCATCATCGACTTGATGTTCGACGGAATACCAATTGATCCCATGTGGGAATTCGTCGTCGTCACCAACAACTACCGCGCCGGCGGTGGCGGCAATTTCCCGGAGATCAACACCTCGAAGATCATCTGCAAGGCGCCCGTCACCAACCGCGACGTGATTGTGCTACCCCATCAGCCAGGGCACGATCAACCCGTCGGCGGACGCCCTAGGTGTTTGATCCCGGACTTTAATGGCGCATCATTGCCGTCCGAATCAAAGGATGCGCTATGGGACAGGTTCTACACCGCCGCGCCACGACGACAGAGGCAGTCCGTCGAGCGATACAGCATAGTCAAGAGAGCCTGAGAGCGCTGGCCAAGCGCTACGGCGTCGATCAGAAGACAGTTAGAAAGTGGAGGAACCGGATCTCGACCGCCGATCTTCCCACCGGCCCGAAGAAACCAAGATCGACAGTGCTGTCGCTCGAAGAGGAAGCGGTGATCGTCGCCTTTCGCAAGCACACGTTGCTGGCGCTGGATGATTGTCTCTATGCCCTACAGCCCTCGATCCCGCATCTGACGCGCTCGTCGTTGCATCGCTGCCTTCAGCGCCATGGCATTTCGCGGCTGCCGCAGGTGGACGCCGACAAGCCGGCCAGGAAGAAGTTCAACGCCTATCCGCTCGGCTATTTCCATATCGACCTCGCCGAGGTGCAGACCGCCGAGGGCAAGCTGCGCCTTTTCTTGGCCATCGATCGGACGTCGAAATTCGCCTATGCGGAATTGCACCCGACGGCGGGCAAGATGGCGGTGGCCCAATTCCTTCGCAACCTGATCGCGACCGTGCCCTATGCCATCCATACCATTCTGACCGACAACGGCATTCAGTTCGCCAACCGGACCTGCGACCGGCATGCCCTTCAGCACATCTTCGACGGCATCTGCGACGAACATGGCATCGAGCACCGGCTCACAAAGATCAACCATCCCTGGACGAACGGCCAGGTCGAGCGGATGAATCGGACCATCAAGGACGCCACCGTCAAGCGCTTCCACTATGACGATCACGAGCAACTGCGTCGGCATCTCGCCGACTTCATCTTAGCTTACAATTTCGCGCGCCGGCTTAAGACCCTCAAGGGCCTCACGCCCCACGAATTCATCTGCAAAATCTGGGCAAAAGAGCCCGAACGGTTCCGACTCGATCCCACCCATCAAATGCCGGGACTAAACACCTAGGCCCTGTAAACCACCTGGCGGACATCGATGTAGCTGGCGCGGAAGCCGGCTTCGCAATAGTGCAGATAAAACTCCCAGAGCTTCTTGAAGCGGTCGTCGAAACCGAGCGGGACGATCTTTTCCCATGACCCCCAAAAGCGGTGGCGCCATTCGGCGAGCGTGCGGGCATAGTCGTCCGGGAAAATGCGCTCGCGCAGATGAGCAAGGCCATGGTCTTTGCCGAGCGTTTTCAGGATCGACGGCGTCGGCAGCATGCCGCCCGGGAAGACGTAACGCTGGATGAAATCCGGCCGGGCGCGATAGGTATCGTAGGCTTTCTCGTTGATGGTGATGATCTGCAGGCCGGCGGTGCCGCCAGGCCGCAGGCAATCCTTCATCTTGCCGAAAAACACAGGCCAGTATTTTTCGCCGACCGCCTCGAACATCTCGATCGAAGCGATGCGGTCGTAGGAACCGGTTTCGTCGCGGTAGTCCTGCAGCTTGATGTCGACCTTGTCGGCAAATCCAGCCTTCTGGACGCGTGCTCTGGCGAAATCATGCTGCTCGCGGCTGATCGTCAGCCCGGTGACGCGGCAGCCGATCTCGCGCGCCGCGAATTCGGCAAAGCCGCCCCAGCCGCAACCGATTTCAAGCACGTGGTCGTTCGCGCCGATGCCCGTGTCCTTGGCCAGCGCGCGATATTTGGCGGCTTGCGCGCTTTCCAGATCGTTGGCGCCAGCCGCATAGAGCGCCGACGAATAGGTCATGCTCGGATCCAGCCATTCCTTGTAAAAGGCGTTGCCGAGATCGTAATGCGCCGAAATGTTGCGCTTCGAGCCGGTGCGGGTGTTTTGGTTGAACCAGTGGCGGACACGCTGGACGGCGTTGATCAGCCAGCTGGCGCCGCCGGCGATGCGCTCTCCGATTTCTGAATTGACTACGAACAGTTCCAGGAAACTGGTCACATCGGGACTGTCCCAATCGCCGTCGATGTAGGATTCGGCGATGCCGATGGTGCCGCCGGTGAAGGCACGGCCGGGCAAGCGCCAGTTCTTGAGCACCAGTTCGGCGTCCGGACCCGGGCCCTTGCCGCCGACGAGGACGGCGCGGCCGTCCGGCATCCTCACCTTGAGCGAGCCACGCGGCAGGTTCATCGCCGCCGACAGCACCATGCGCGCCTTGGCCGGCAGGCCTTTGACGGTCTCGGCGAAATTGAATTCGTCCAATTTGACCGCGTCGCCCGACGCAACACCGGTGTCTTCCTTGTGAGCCATGTCACGCCCCCGGGACCTCTGCGGCGCCGGCGCAAAATGGCCGGTTTCCACTCTCTCTCAGTTCATTCGCCAGGGCGCGCCGCTTCCCGATGAATCCCCGCAGCAATCTTTCACGTCATCAAAGGGAACTTCAAGAGCCAAGGCAAGCGAACATGGATCAATGGATAGATTTTGGGGGAGGGCGCTGATCAACGCCGGAATCACTATGGTTGCAGCCACCCAGGTGCAGTAGTTATAGCCATGCGTTATGTCATCGTCATCTGCGCCGTCACGTTCTTCCTGATCTGGGACGGACTCTACAATCAGGGCCACTATCTCGACACCACGGTCAGGGAGATAACGCGCATCATGCGCTACATCACCGGGATGGTGTAGGGTTCTTTTCCCTGTCCAATGCGTTGTCGCCGCGACATCGTTGCCGGTTGACGCGACCGTTTTGCCCACACAAAACATGCTTGCACATCGATCGAGGAGGCTGGGGTTGATCCGGCATATCGTTTTCTTCAGCGCGCGGCACAAAGAGGACGTCGAGGCCGTACGCACGGGCTTGCTGGCGCTGGGCAACATCCCCCATTCCCGTCTATTCGAGGTGACGCTCAACAGCAAGGTTGACCCGCTTTCGGACGAGATCGACGTGGTCGTTTATGCCGAGTTCGAGGATGATGGCGCTCTGGCCGCCTACAAGGCGCATCCGCTCTATGCCGAGACGACCAGCCAGGTCAAACCGCTGCGCGAATTGCGATATTCGGCGGATGTTGTGGCTGCAACCTGAAGGGAAATTGAGCGAAGCAGGTGCAACGTTACTCCGTCTGAGCGGCGGTCGGTTCTGTCGAAGCGGCGCCCGGCCGCTTCGGCGCGTCCCAGACCAGCATGGCGAGAACAGCCATTGCGATGACCGCTGCCGCTATGAAAAGGATCTTTCTCATTTTGGACCACATAGGTTGGTTTTCCGGCAGCGGCAAGTATCCCGGAGGTTCGCGTAATGCGGCCACGCGATCGGCTGCCTTGGATCCTTGCGGCGTCAGGCGAGGCTCTTGAACCAACTTCCGGAATGATGCACACCGCGCCGGGATGACCGAGACGAAGACAGCAGGCCCTTATCCGCCAGGCCCTTATCCGCCGGGCACCTATCCGCTTGACCATCTTGTGCTGCCGACCGCGAGCCTCGACGTGGCGCGGGCGCGGCTGGTTTCGCTTGGCTTTGTCGTGGCGCCGACCGGCATCCATCCTTTCGGGACGGAAAACTGCTGTGTCTTCCTTGAGGACGGCACCTATCTCGAGCCGCTGGCGGTGGGCAACGAGCAGGCGGTGGCGAAAGCGATCGCCGACGGCAACGTCTTCGTCGCGCGCGATCGCGCCTATCGCGACAAGCGCGGCAATGAGGGATTTTCCGCCCTGGTCTTGGGCACCGAAGATGCGGATGCCGATCACGTGCGCTATGTCGAAGCCGGCCTGTCTGCCGGAGACATGCTGAGCTTTTCGCGCGCCTTCACCGACCCGGCGGGAGAGAGCGACACGGCATCGTTCAAACTGGCCTTCGCCTCCGGCACCGGGGCGACGGACGCATTCCTGTTCGCCTGCGAGCGGATCAATGCGCCGAAAGTAGACCGCACCGCGTTGCAGATCCACGCCAATGGCGCAACCGGCATCATCGAAGTGGTGGCGGTCAGCAACCAGCCATCCGAACAGCACCGATTGATTTCGATCGCGACGCGCAGTCCGGCTGCCGGACAGGGGAGCAGCACGGCGTTTGGCCTGCCGAACGCAACCTTGACCCTGCTTGACCCCGTTGCTTTCGAAACGCGCTTCGGCATACCTGCCGGCGCGCCATCGGAACTCCGCTTCGCGGGGATCGTCTTTTCAGTTCGCTTCGCAGACACGGTCGCCAAGCTGCTTGCAGCCAGTTCCGTCGAACACGACATACGCGGCGATGATATTGTCGTGCGGCCGGCATCCGGGCAGGGTGCGGCCTTCATTTTCCGGGAGATCGCATGAGCAAGCCCAATTCGTCCGTAACTGTCGGCAATGTCGTCTTCAGCAACACCGCGCCGCTATCGCTGATTGCCGGCCCGTGCCAGCTTGAATCGCGCCAGCACGCCTTCGACATGGCTGGCGCGCTGAAGGAACTGACTGAGAAGCTGGGGCTGGGCCTCGTCTACAAGACCAGTTATGACAAGGCCAACCGCACCTCGCTTGGCGGCACGCGCGGCGCCGGCCTCGATGCGGCGCTGCCCGTCTTCGACGATTTGCGCAAGGCGTTTTCGCTGCCGATCCTGACCGATATCCACACCGAGGAACAGTGCGCGCTTGTGGCGCCGCATGTCGATATCCTGCAGATCCCGGCTTTCCTCAGCCGCCAGACCGATCTGCTGATCGCGGCGGCAAGAACCGGCAAGGTCGTCAACGTGAAGAAGGGCCAGTTCCTCGCACCGTGGGACATGAAGAACGTTGTCGCCAAGATCACCGGTTCCGGAAACGCCAACGTGCTGGTCACCGAGCGCGGCGCGTCCTTCGGCTACAACACGCTGGTGTCCGATATGCGCGCCCTGCCGATCATGGCCGAGATCGGCGCGCCGGTGATTTTCGACGCCACGCATTCGGTGCAGCAGCCGGGCGGCCAGGGCGGCTCCTCAGGTGGCGATCGGCGCTTCGTCGAGACGCTGGCGCGCGCCGCGGTTGCGGTCGGTGTCGCCGGTGTTTTCATCGAGACGCATCAGGATCCCGACAATGCCCCCTCCGATGGTCCCAACATGGTGCCGCTGAAGGACCTTCGGGCGCTGCTCGAAAGGCTGATGGCTTTCGATCGCGTCGCCAAGGGCTGAGCAAGCTGAGGGGCCGGGCCCAAGTCCCGGCCCCTAAACTTGTGGTCAACAGGTGCCGGTTGTACGCTGCCCAGGCAACAGAGTGCCTTGGAGGAGAAAGCCATGTCCGTCGCCCGCGTCACCGAAATCACATCATCGTCTAATAAGAGTTTTCAGGAAGCCATCGAACTGGGAATTGCGCGCGCCGCAAAGACCTTGAAGAACGTCGAAGGCGCCTGGATCCAGGACCAGAAGGTGGTCGTCGAGGACGGCAAGATCTCCGCGTATCGCGTCAACATGAAGGTCACCTTCATCCTCGCTGAGTGACCGGTTAGAGCATTTTGCAGCCAAGTGGAATCACTTGACGTCGCAGAAATGCGGCTAAAACAAATAGATAGAGCGGGATGCTCAGTTCAATTTGAATGCATCCCGCTCTAGCGTCGAAAACTCTGGAACCTTCATCCGCGCCCCTCATTGTCAGGCATAGCGTCAACGACAACGAGGAGTACACAATGACCACCCAGACAGGACACACTGAAGCCATCGCCGCCTCGCGGGTCATCGGCACATCCGTCTACAACACGGAAGGCACGCACATCGGCGACATCGAGGATGTCATGCTCGACAAGTTGTCGAATGGAATCATGTTTGCCGTGATCGGCTTTGGCGGATTTCTCGGCATCGGCGAGAAGTACCACGCCATTCCGTGGGCGAGCCTCGACTATGACGAGGACAAGGGCGGCTACGTCGTGCCGTTCACGAAGGAGCAACTGAAGGCTGCTCCCGCCTATTCGATCAACGAATTGACGGGCGCCGACGGCGAGGGCGCGCGTGATGCTTCATACAGTTACTACAAGGTCGAGCCTTATTGGCATTGACCTTGCTCTGCCGGAATCAAAAAGGCCCCCGGTTGGACCGGGGGCCTTTTTGCAGGATATCTACTCCGCCGCAAGGGTCGACAACTCTACCGCGCCCTGTTGAGGCTGCTGAGTGTCACACGACGTCAAAAACGC
Organism: Mesorhizobium onobrychidis; assembly: GCF_024707545.1. NCBI lineage: Bacteria > Pseudomonadati > Pseudomonadota > Alphaproteobacteria > Hyphomicrobiales > Phyllobacteriaceae > Mesorhizobium > Mesorhizobium onobrychidis. Next base: position 4,502,668 of record NZ_CP062229.1, on the reverse strand, counting down.
CGCCGCGATCAGGAACAAACTCACAATACCGCTCAACTGAGACATGGCGAAACTCCTCCTGTTTCGCCCCGCGCAGCGCGAGCATAAACCAGAAAGCCGCATGCCGCCAAGACTTATGACTGACATGACTTATGATGACAGCAATTTGTGCTTCGTGAATCGATGTGGCGGAGGTGGCGGCAATATTTGCGGACGCCCCGATTGCGTTTTGCAGCACTTTGGCTAAGACGTGCGCGACGCTTCGTCAGATCAATCGGGGACATCGCAATGACTGCCATCATCGACATTGTCGGGCGTGAAATCCTGGACAGCCGCGGAAACCCGACCGTTGAGGTCGACGTCGTGCTCGAAGACGGCTCGATGGGCCGCGCTGCGGTGCCCTCCGGCGCCTCGACCGGGGCGCATGAGGCGGTCGAACTGCGCGACGGCGGCGCCCGCTACCTCGGCAAGGGGGTCCTGCGGGCGGTAGAGGCCGTCAATGGCGATCTGTTCGAGGCGATCGGCGGTATGGAAGCCGAGAACCAGATCCACATCGACCAGACCATGATCGAGCTCGACGGCACGCCCAACAAGAGCCGGCTCGGTGCCAATGCCATCCTCGGCGTCTCGCTGGCTGTCGCCAAGGCTGCGGCGGAAGCGGCCGGCCTGCCGCTCTACCGCTATGTCGGTGGCACCAAGGCGCATGTGCTTCCAGTGCCGATGATGAACATCATCAACGGTGGCGCCCATGCCGACAACCCGATCGACTTCCAGGAATTCATGATCCTGCCGATCGGTGCGCCGACACTGCGTGACGGCGTGCGCTGGGGCTCGGAAATCTTTCACACATTGAGGACGCGGCTGAAGGACGCCGGCCATAACACCAATGTCGGCGACGAGGGCGGCTTCGCTCCTACCTTGAAAAGCGCGCCCGCTGCGCTCGATTTCATCATGGAATCGATCGAGAAGGCTGGCTTCAAGCCGGGCGAAGAGGTTGCGCTCGGCCTCGATTGCGCCGCGACCGAATTCTTCAAGGACGGCAACTACGTCTACGAAGGCGAGAAGAAGACCCGCGACCCGAGGACCCAGGCCAAATATCTGGCCAAGCTCGCGGCGGACTATCCGATCATCACCATCGAGGACGGGTTGGCCGAAGACGATTGGGATGGCTGGAAAACGCTGACCGACCTCATCGGCAAGAAGACCCAGCTGGTCGGTGACGATTTGTTTGTCACCAATACGGCGCGGCTGCGCGACGGCATCCGCATGGGCGTCGCCAATTCTATCCTGGTCAAGGTCAACCAGATCGGCTCACTGACCGAAACGCTCGACGCCGTCGAGACCGCGCACAAGGCCGGCTACACCGCTGTCATGTCGCACCGCTCGGGCGAAACCGAAGATTCGACCATCGCCGATCTCGCCGTTGCCACCAATTGCGGGCAGATCAAGACGGGCTCTTTGTCGCGCTCGGATCGCATGGCCAAGTACAACCAGCTCATCCGCATCGAGGAAGAGCTCGGCAAGCAGGCGCTCTACGCCGGCAAGTCGATCGTGAAAGGCTGAGTCCACACAAATAACCCGAATGAAAAGGCGGGGCATTCCCCGCCTTTTCTGTTTCAACACCGCCAAATCCGGTCGTCCGTAACCGTCCATTAAGCACAATCGAGCGAGAAAGGGCTAGGTCGCAGAGTGTTAGAGCGTCCTTTGCGCGTCCAAGAGGACGCGCGGCGCTCTAAGGGATTTGGATCATGTGGACACGTCAGCACAAGCAGAGAAATACCGGTCGGCTGATCATTCCCTCGCTCTGCGTGGCATTCCTCGCCTATTTCGGCTTCCACGCCTATCACGGCGAGTTCGGCATCTATTCCAAGTATCGGTTGGAAACCGAAGCCGTCGATCTGCAAAGCAAGCTCGATGCCGTCAAGGCGCGCCGGATCGATCTGCAGCGGCGCGTTCAGCTGATGCATCAGGGCACGCTGGAGAAGGACATGCTCGACGAGCAGGCGCGCAAGGCGCTCAATATGTCCCATGCCGACGAAATCACCATCATGTTACCGGTTACGGCAAGATAACCAAATTCGAGTTAATCGCCGATATTTACAACGATTTTAATCGCTTAGATGCATGTCAGCCATGCATTTTTCAGCATGGCGAAACGCTTTCTCGCGTGTTAGCCTCCCCAAATCGGTGGGGAGAACTGATCTCCCTCAGTGTCCGCAAGAGACGCCAACAGGGAGTGATGCATGGCCACCGCCGCCAGAAAAGCGCCTGCCAAATCTAGATCCGACGGCAAATCGGCGGGGCTTTCAGCCCCCAAACCTGTCGACTTCACCAAGGACGAGGAGCTTGACGCCTACCGGCGCATGCTGCTTATCCGCCGCTTCGAGGAAAAGGCCGGCCAGCTCTACGGCATGGGCTTCATCGGCGGCTTCTGCCATCTCTATATCGGCCAGGAAGCAGTTGTCACCGGCATGAAGATGGCGCTGATCGACGGCGACCAGATGATCACCGCCTACCGCGACCATGGTCACATGCTGGCGATGGAACTGTCGCCGCGCGGCGTCATGGCCGAATTAACCGGGCGCCGCGGCGGCTTGTCCAGGGGCAAGGGCGGCTCCATGCACATGTTCTCCAAGGAGAAGCATTTTTACGGCGGCCACGGCATTGTAGGCGCGCAGGTTTCGCTCGGCACCGGCCTCGCCTTCGCCAATCGCTATCGCGGCAACAACAACGTGACACTGACCTATTTCGGCGACGGCGCCGCCAATCAAGGCCAGGTCTATGAGAGCTTCAACATGGCCTCGCTGTGGAAGCTGCCGGTGATCTACATCATCGAAAACAACCGCTATGCCATGGGCACCTCGGTATCGCGTTCGTCGGCCGAGACGGATTTTTCGCACCGCGGCGCCTCCTTCAAGATCCCCGGTATCCAGGTCGATGGCATGGACGTCCGCGCGGTCAAGGCAGCCGGCGATCTCGCAACCGAATGGTGCCGTGACGGCAAGGGGCCACTGATCCTCGAAATGCAGACCTACCGCTACCGCGGCCACTCGATGTCCGATCCGGCAAAATACCGCTCCAAGGAAGAAGTGCAGAAGATGCGCTCCGAGCGTGACCCGATCGAGCAGGTCAAGGCGCGCCTGCTCGACAAGAATTGGGCCGACGAGGACGAGCTCAAGACCGTCGACAAGGAGGTTCGCGACATTGTCGCCGACGCCGCCGAATTTGCCCAGAACGACGCAGAGCCGGATCCGTCCGAGCTCTGGACCGACATCGTATTGTAACGAGAGGGCAAGGACATGCCGATCGAAATTCTCATGCCCGCTCTCTCGCCGACCATGGAAGAGGGCAATGTTTCCAAATGGTTGAAGAAAGAGGGCGATAAGGTTGTCGCTGGTGATGTCATCGCCGAGATCGAGACCGATAAGGCCACGATGGAAGTCGAGGCCGTCGACGAAGGCACGCTAGCCAAGATCGTGGTTCCTGCCGGCACCGAAGGTGTCAAGGTCAACACGCTGATCGCCGTGCTCGCCCTTGATGGTGAAGACATCGACAAGGCAGGCGAAGGCATCGGCGAGGAACCTGCCGAGGCTGAAACAGCAGCGCCAGCGCCTGCTGCGGCCAAAAGCGAGGGCGCAGCACCTGTCGCCGCGGCGCCGAGAACCGAAATCGCCGCCGATCCCGACATCCCGGCCGGCACGGAAATGGTCTCGACCACCGTGCGCGAAGCGCTGCGTGACGCGATGGCCGAGGAAATGCGCCGTGACGACGACGTCTTCGTGATGGGCGAGGAGGTCGCCGAGTACCAGGGCGCCTACAAGATCACGCAAGGGCTGCTGCAGGAATTCGGGGCGCGGCGCGTCGTCGATACGCCCATCACCGAACACGGTTTTGCCGGCGTCGGCGTTGGCGCGGCGATGGCCGGCCTGAGACCGATCGTCGAGTTCATGACCTTCAACTTCGCCATGCAGGCGATCGACCAGATCATCAACTCCGCCGCCAAGACGCTCTATATGTCCGGCGGCCAGATGGGCGCGCCCATCGTGTTTCGCGGGCCGAACGGCGCGGCCGCCCGTGTCGCCGCCCAGCATTCGCAGTGCTATGCCGCCTGGTACAGCCACGTTCCCGGCCTGAAAGTGGTGATGCCCTACACCGCCGCGGACGCCAAGGGGTTGCTGAAGGCCGCGATCCGCGACGCGAACCCGGTCATCTTCCTCGAGAACGAAATCCTTTACGGCCAGTCCTTCGACGTGCCGAAGATGGACGATTTCGTGCTGCCGATCGGCAAGGCGCGCATCCACAAGTCAGGCAAGGATGTCACCATCGTCTCTTTCGGCATCGGCATGACCTACACGGTGAAGGCCGAGGCCGAATTGCGCGGCATGGGCATTGATGCCGAGGTCATCGACCTCAGGACCATCCGCCCTCTCGATTTCGACACCATTATCGCCTCGGTCAAGAAGACCAATCGGCTGGTGGTGGTGGAAGAAGGGTTTCCGCAGAGCTCGGTCGGCGATCATATCGCCAACCAGGTGTCGCAGCGCGCCTTCGATTTCCTCGACGCGCCGGTCATCACCATTGCCGGCAAGGACGTGCCGATGCCCTATGCGGCGAACCTCGAAAAGCTGGCGCTGCCCAATGTCGGCGAGGTCGTCGAGGCGGTCAAAGCCGTCACATATCGCTGAGCAGGGCGGGAGGAAAACATGCCGATCAACATCACCATGCCGGCCCTCTCGCCTACTATGGAAGAGGGCAATCTGTCCAAATGGCTCGTCAAGGAGGGCGATAAGATTTCGCCGGGCGACGTGATCGCCGAGATCGAGACCGATAAGGCGACGATGGAAGTCGAAGCCGTTGATGAGGGCACGGTGGCCAAGCTGGTCGTTCCGGCCGGCACCGAAGGCGTCAAGGTCAACGCGCTGATCGCCGTGCTCGCAGCCGAAGGCGAAGATGCGGCGGCTGCCGCGAAGAGCGGTGACGGCGCTGCGCCGGCAAAGGCCGAGGCTCCGAAAGCGGAGGCCCCCAAAGCTGAAACACCAAAGCCCGAAGCGCCGAAGCCGGAACCTGCCGCCGCACCTGCGCCCAAGGCGGAAGCGGCTCCGGTCGCCAACGGCCATGCAAGCGAGCGCACCTTCGCCTCGCCGCTTGCCCGTCGCATCGCCCGGGAAGCCGGTGTCGATGTCTCCGTGGTGACCGGCTCCGGCCCGCATGGCCGCGTGGTCAAAGCCGATGTCGATGCAGCGATTTCCGGTGGCGGCGCCAAGGCGGCACTAGCCGCGAGAGCCGCACCTGCCGGCGCTCCGGCTCCGGCTGTCGCGCCAAAGCCAATGTCGGACGACCAGGTGCTAAAACTGTTTGCCGAAGGCTCCTACGAGCTTGCCCCGCATGACAACATGCGCAAGACCATTGCGCGCCGGCTTGTCGAGGCCACGACCACCATCCCGCATTTCTACCTGACGCTCGACTGCGAGCTCGACACGCTTCTGGCACTGCGCATGCAGATCAACGCGGCCGCCCCGGTGAAAAAGACCGATAAGGGGGAGGCGCCGGCCTACAAGCTGTCGGTCAACGACATGGTGATCAAAGCGATGGCAATGGCGCTGATGGCGGTGCCGGATGCCAACGCCTCCTGGACCGAGAGCGCGATGGTCAAGCACAAGCATGCCGATGTCGGCGTTGCCGTATCGATCCCCGGCGGCCTGATCACGCCGATCATCCGGCGCGCCGACGAAAAGACGCTGTCGGTCATCTCGAACGAGATGAAGGATCTTGCCAGCCGTGCTCGCAGCCGCAAGCTGAAGCCGGAAGAATACCAGGGCGGCACCACGGCAGTGTCCAATCTCGGCATGTTCGGCATCAAGGACTTTGCCGCCGTCATCAACCCGCCGCATGCGACGATCCTGGCGGTCGGCGCCGGCGAGGAGCGTGCGGTGGTCAAGAACGGTGAGATCAAGATCGCGACAATCATGTCGGTGACGCTGTCGACCGATCATCGCGCCGTCGACGGCGCGCTCGGCGCCGAACTGCTCGGCGCCTTCAAGCGCATGATCGAAAACCCGATGGGCATGCTGGTCTAAAAAGGAAGAAGGCGGTGCGGAAATTCTTCACCAGCCTTTTTCCCTTCAGCCTTCCAGGCATCGTGACGATCATCGTGCAATGGCTGTTCGTGGGCTGGCGGGTAAAGCGCGCACAAGCAGGCTTTGGCGGGAGCGGGGCAAGCGCATGAAAACAGTCCTTTGCTACGGCGACTCGCTGACCTGGGGCTATGATGCGGCAAGTCTGGATCGCCACCCGCTCAAGGACCGCTGGCCGAGTGTGCTGCAGGCGACGTTGGGGGACGGTATTGAGGTCATCGCCGAAGGTCTGAACGGTCGCACGACGGCTTTCGACGACCATCTGGCTGGCGCCGACCGTAACGGCGCAAGAATGCTGCCGACGATCCTGATGACGCATGCGCCGATCGACCTGATCATCATCATGCTCGGCGCCAACGACATGAAGCCGTGGATCCACGGCAATCCGGTCGCCGCCAAACAAGGCATGCAGCGCCTGGTCGATATCGTGCGCGGGCACGATTACCCATTCGATTGGCCGGCGCCGCAGATCCTGATCGTCGCGCCGCCCGCGGTCAGCCGCACGGAAAACGCCGAGTTCAAGGAAATGTTCGCCGGCGGCGATGAAGCGTCGAAGCGGCTGGCACCGCAATATTCCGCCCTTGCCGACGAGGCCGGCTGCGGCTTCTTCGATGCGGGCTCGGTGGCCGAGACCACGCCGCTCGACGGTGTCCATCTCGACGCGGAGAACACGCGGAAAATCGGGCAGGCATTGGCGCCAATCGTGCGCGTCATGCTGGAACTCTAGAGAATCAGGGAGAAATCCGTGGCTGAGAACTACGACGTCATCATCATCGGCTCCGGCCCCGGCGGCTACGTCACGGCGGTGCGTTCCGCCCAGCTCGGCTTCAAGACGGCAATCGTCGAGCGCGAGCATCTCGGGGGCATCTGCCTCAACTGGGGCTGCATCCCGACCAAGGCGCTGCTGCGCTCGGCCGAGATTTTGCACTATTCCGATCATCTGAAGGACTACGGCTTGAAGATCGACGGCACGGTCAGCGTCGATACCGCTGCCGTGGTCGACCGCTCGCGAAAGGTCTCGTTGCGGCTGAACGGCGGCGTCGCCTTCCTGATGAAGAAGAATAAGGTCGACGTCATCTGGGGCGAGGCCAAGCTTTCCAAGGCGGCTTCCGGCGATAAGCCGGGCGAGATCGTCGTGTCGAAATCGTCGAAGAAACCGATGGAGCCGCAGCCGCCGGCGCCCAAGGGCGTCAAGGGTGAGGGCACCTACACCGCCAAGCACATCATCCTGGCGACCGGCGCCCGACCGCGCGCGTTGCCCGGCATCGAGCCCGACGGCAAACTGATCTGGACCTATTTCGAAGCGATGGTGCCGAAAGAGATGCCGAAATCGCTGCTGGTGATGGGTTCGGGCGCAATCGGCATCGAATTCGCCTCATTCTACCGGACCATGGGCGCGGAGGTGACGGTGGTCGAGTTGTTGCCGGCGGTGATGCCGGTCGAGGACGCAGAGGTCTCGAAATTCGCGCAGAAGCAGTTCGAGAAGCAAGGCATGAAGATCATCCTCGAGGCCAAGGTCACCAAGGTCGAGAAGGGTGCGAATTCGGTAACCGCGCATGTCGAGATGAAGGACGGCAAGGTTGAGAAGATCACCGCCGACCGGATGATCTCGGCCGTGGGCGTGCAGGGCAACGTCGAGAACCTCGGCCTCGAAGCGCTCGGCGTGAAGACCGAGCGCGGCTGCGTCGTCGTCGACGGCTACGGCAACACCAATATGCCCGGCATCTATGCCATCGGCGATGTCGCCGGCCCGCCCATGCTCGCCCACAAGGCCGAACATGAAGGCGTGGTCTGCGTGGAAAAGATCGCAAATTTTCCCGGCGTGCACGCCACTGACAAGCTGAAGATTCCGGGCTGCACCTATTGCAACCCGCAGGTTGCCTCCGTCGGGTTGACTGAAGCGAAAGCGAAGGCCGAGGGCAAGGACATCCGCGTCGGCCGCTTTCAGTTCGCCGCCAACGGCAAAGCCATCGCGCTCGGTGAAGACCAGGGTTTCGTCAAGACCATCTTCGACAAGATGACTGGGCAGTTGCTCGGCGCGCATATGGTCGGCGCCGAAGTGACCGAGCTGATCCAGGGCTTTGTCGTGGCGATGAACCTGGAGACCACCGAGGAAGAACTGATGCATACGATCTTCCCGCATCCGACTCTGTCGGAGATGATGAAGGAAAGCGTCCTCGACGCCTATGGCCGCGCGCTGAACGCGTGATAAATTGACCGCGTGAGACTCGACACGTGAAAGCCAAGGAACTCAACGGCAAGGTAATTCGTTTCCGGATGCATTCATCACACAAGGAGAGGGCATATGGACGTGAATGGCGTGGGCTGGATTACAGCCATCATTATCGGCGGTTTAGCGGGGTGGCTTGCCGAGATGTTCATGAAAAGCAACATGGGCATCTTGATGAACATCGTTCTGGGCATCGTCGGCGCGATCGTGCTGAATGCCATCCTGCAGGCGCTCAACATTGGCGCGTTCGGCGCCGGCTGGATCGCTTATCTGATCACCGGTTTCGTCGGCGCCTGCCTGCTGATCTGGGTAGGGCGCATGGTGCGCCGTTAGTCGCTGAACTCTTGCCATGCGAAAACGGCTGTGGCGGCATGCGCCGCCGCGGCCTTTTTCTTTGCAGCGAAAAGTCCTAGATGACTTCTGAAAGCGAACGCCGGAAGGCGATCGCGAATGAACTGGATTTCTGATGGTCACCGTCCTCGACACGATCGCCAATGCGCCGCGCCTGCGGCATCCTGAAAAGGCGCACAAGCCTGACCAGGATGTGCTGCGCAAGCCCGACTGGATCCGCGTCAAGGCGCCGATGTCGAAAGGCTATGCCGAGACGCGCGAGATCGTGAAGTCGCACAGACTGGTGACGGTGTGCGAAGAGGCGGGTTGCCCCAATATCGGCGAGTGCTGGGAAAAGAAGCACGCCACCTTCATGATCATGGGCGAGATCTGCACGCGCGCCTGTGCCTTCTGCAACGTCGCCACCGGCATTCCGACCGCGCTTGATCCCGATGAACCGGCGCGCATCGCCCATGCGGTCAAGCAAATGGGTCTGACCCATGTCGTCGTCACCTCAGTCGACCGCGACGATCTCGCCGATGGCGGAGCTCAGCACTTTGCCGAGGTCATCCGCGCCATCAGGGCGGCAACGCCTTCGACGACGATCGAAATCCTGACGCCTGACTTCCTGCGCAAGGAAGGCGCGCTGGAGATCGTAGTGGCGGCAAAGCCGGACGTGTTCAACCACAATCTGGAGACCGTACCGTCGAACTATCTGACGGTCCGGCCGGGCGCCCGTTATTTCCATTCGATCAGGCTCCTGCAGCGGGTCAAGGAGCTCGATCCGTCGATCTTCACCAAATCCGGCATCATGGTTGGCCTGGGCGAGGAGCGGAACGAGATCCTGCAGCTGATGGACGATTTGCGTTCGGCCAATGTCGACTTCATGACCATCGGCCAGTATCTGCAGCCGTCGAAGAAGCACCATCCGGTGATCCGCTTCGTCACGCCGGAGGAATTCAAGTCCTTCGAGACGATCGGCCAGACCAAGGGCTTCCTGCTGGTGGCGTCAAGCCCGCTGACGCGCTCATCGCACCATGCCGGCGACGATTTCGCCAGGCTGCGCGCGGCGCGGGAAGCGTTTCTCAGGAAATCCGCCTAACAAACTGGTTTCATGCCACAATTCGAAGCCCATCGCCGCGTCACGCATACGCCTGAACAGATGTTCGCCCTGGTCGCCGATGTCGAATCCTATCCGCAATTCCTGCCGCTTTGCGAGGCACTGACGGTTCGCTCGCGCAAGGAACGCGACGGACGCACCCTGCTCATCGCCGACATGAGCATTGGCTACAAGGCGATCCGCGAGACTTTCACCACGCAGGTGTTTTTGAAGCCTGACGAGAACGCCATCGACGTCAAATACATCGACGGCCCGTTCAAATATCTGAGCAATGCCTGGCGCTTCGAGCCGGCCGACGGCGGTTGCAATGTCTGCTTCTTCATCGACTACGAATTCAAGAGCCGTATTCTGGGTGCGGTGATGGGAGCGATGTTCGATCGCGCCTTCCGCATGTTCTCCGAGGCGTTCGAGAAGCGGGCCGACGTCATCTATGGCGCAACGCCGGCAGCCTGATCCGCGGCGAGTGCGCGCAAGCCCAGTTCAAGCGCTTGCCTGACCGTCTCCCGGCGGATGAAATTGCGGCCCTTATCGGCGAACAACTGGCATTCGCTGACGACCGGCCGGCCAGTCAAGGCGATGCCGAACCAGACCAGGCCGACGGGCTTTTCCGTCGAGCCGCCGCCTGGACCGGCAATGCCGGTGACCGCAAGGGTTAGCCCGGCGCGCGAACGGGTCAGGGCGCCCTGCGCCATCTCGACCGCCGTTTCCCGGGAGACCGCGCCGTGCGCCTCAAGCGTGGCGGCGGACACGCCGAGCATCTCCGTCTTGGCCTCGTTGGAATAGGTGATGAAACCCCGGTCGACCACCGTGGAAGAGCCGGCGATGTCGGTCAGGGCGGCGATGATCATGCCGCCGGTGCAGCTCTCGGCCGTCGCCAGCATGATGCCGCGCTGTTGGCAGGCCTGAAGCAGGGCATCTACGAGATCGCTGTTGCTCATTCGGGGACATCCCCTGGAAACACGACGCTGGCGGTCGCGATGGCCGCTATGCCTTCCTCGCGGCCGACAAAGCCGAGCTTTTCGTTGGTTGTCGCCTTGATCGAGATGCGGTCTCGGGAAATTGCCAGCATTGCCGAAAGGGTTTCGGTCATTGCTTCGCGATGTGGGCCGATGCGCGGCGCCTCGCAGATCAGCGTGATGTCGGCATTGGCGATGCGCCCGCCGCGCGCGCGTACCAGCTTCGCCGCATATTCGACGAAGATCCGCGAGGCCACGCCTTTCCACTGCGGATCCGAAGGCGGGAAATGCGTGCCGATGTCACCGGCGCCGCAGGTGGCGAGCAGCGCGTCGGTCAAGGCGTGCAGGCCGACATCGGCATCCGAATGGCCGGACAGTTTCTTTTCGTGCGGGATAGAGACGCCGCACAAGGTGACATGATCGCCCGGCTCGAAGGCATGAACGTCGTATCCATTGCCGGTGCGGCTGTCCGGAAAACGCGGCCGTTCGCCGGAAAGCCGCTGATCCGCCATCGAAATATCCCTTGCCCAGGTGAGTTTGACATTATCCGGCGAACCCGGAACAATTTTCACCGGAATATGCGCCCATTCGGCAATCGCGGCATCGTCGGTGAAGTCTGCCTTGCCAAGATGATGGGCCTTTTCATGGGCGGCCAGGATCGGCCAGAACGGAAAGCCTTGCGGCGTCTGGGCGGCATGAAGCCCGTTCCTGGAAACTGTCTCGCCGATCATGCCGGCGGCCGACTCACGTTTCAGCGTATCGGCGACGGGTAGGGCAGGGAGCGCTCCCTGGCGCTCGCCGATGCCGGCGATCGTACGGTCTATCAATTCCGCGTCGACGAACGGGCGAACGGCATCATGGACCAGAACCTGGCTCGGTGCATAGCCTCTCAGCGCAAGCAGCCCGAGCCGGACGGAGTCCTGCCTGGACGCGCCACCGGTCACCGTGATGACCCGATCGGCGTTGGCCCCGGCGGCGCTGCGAAAAAGCGCGCTGTCGTCGGCGTGGATGGCGACGACGACAGGACCGATTCTCGGATGTGCCAAAAACATATCCAATGTGCGCGCGATGACGGCACGGCCACCGATCCTTTGGTATTGCTTCGGTCCGTCGGCCTGACCGGCGCGCGCGCCGCGGCCGGCGGCGACGATAACAACGGCAACCTTGTCGTCCGCAGCCAAAGCTCGCATTTCGCTTGGATCTGTCATGCCGAGACGCTTAGCGCATGATCCCGAAAAGTGGAATCGCTTTTCGGAAGAGATCATGCGCAGGTGCAAAGTGTCAGAGCGTCCTGCTTTGAGCGTGGTATGGGCGGAACGCCAGCATTTTTCCCAAATGCGCCTTAATGTGACGTCATTGCGCGTTGCACATTGCTGCCATTCTGGCTAGAGAATGTGCAGCAATTAAGAATGCTTGGTTTTTGTGCATGCTTGACCTGACCAAATTGGCGTCGCCGCTGGACGTGGGTAGCGTGAGAATCCGCAATCGCGCCTTCCTCGCGCCCATGTCGGGTATATCAGATGAGCCGTTCCGGCAGCGTGCCTATGCGCATGGCGCCGGATTGGTCGTGTCGGAGATGGTGGCGAGCGGCGAGCTTGCCAGGGGCAGAGCCGGTTGCAGCCTGCGCATCCGCCATTCCGGGCTGCCTGTGCACATGGTCCAGCTTGCCGGCCGTGAGGCGGCGCATATGGCAGAGGGCGCCCGAATCGCTGCGGGCGAGGGCGCCGACATCATCGACATCAACATGGGCTGCCCGGCCAAGAAGGTGACGGGCGGCTATGCCGGTTCGGCGCTGATGCGCGATCTCGATCACGCTTTGTCGCTGATCGAGGCGGTGGTCGGCACCGTCGAGGTGCCGGTCACGGTTAAGATGCGGCTCGGCTGGGACGAAAGCGCGCTCAACGCGCCGCTGCTGGCGCGCCGCGCCGAGCAGGCGGGCGTCAAGATGGTGACGGTGCATGGCCGCACGCGTTGCCAGTTCTACCAGGGCAAGGCGGACTGGCGCGCCATCGCGCGCATAAAGCAGGCTGTGTCGATCCCGGTCGTCGCCAATGGCGATGTCGGCTCGCCGGCGGAGGCAGCAATGATCCTCGACCAGTCGGGCGCCGACGCGGTGATGATCGGCCGCGCGCATTATGGCGCGCCCTGGACGGCAGGCAGCATCGCGGCAGCCGCGGCAAAAGAGACAACGCCTGGTGCGCCCGAAAGTCCGCAAGCGCTGGCCGACTACATCGTTGCCCACTACGAGGACATGCTAACGCTCCACGGCATCGAAAGCGGCGTGCGCCAGGCGCGCAAGCATCTTGGCTGGTATCTCGACCGCCACGCCGCTGGCGTCGTTGATGAGCGGCGGAAGGCCATCCTCACCTCCTTCGAGCCCGTCCGCGTCGTTGCCGCGTTGCGCGAGGTGTTTTCACGCGCTGCCGAGACGATGAACCTGCGGAGCGCAGCATGAATGCCACCGTTGCACAGAGCATGGATATGGCGGACGCCGCCCACATCCTACTCAACACCATCCGCCGCCCGGTGATCATGGTCGATGCTGAAGGGGTCATCACCTTCGCCAATGCCGATGCCGAAGATTTCTTCCGCTCGAGCGCGACCATGCTCGCCCGCAACACATTACCCAAGCTCATTCCCTTCGGCAGCCCACTGCTGACGCTTGTCGACCAGGTGCGCGAGCGCCGGGCGCCCGTCAACGAATACCGGGTCGACGTATCGTCGCCGCGCCTCGGCATCGAGAAGGTCGTCGACCTCTATGTCGCGCCGGTGTCGGAATTCCCGGGCTCCGTCGTGGTGATGTTCCAGGAACGATCGATGGCCGACAAGATCGATCGTCAGATGACGCACCGCGGTGCGGCACGCTCGGTGACCGGCCTTGCTGCGATGCTCGCCCACGAGATCAAGAACCCGCTATCCGGCATCCGGGGTGCTGCCCAGCTGCTCGAACTGTCCGCTTCCGACGAAGATCGCGCGCTGACCCGGCTGATCACCGACGAGACCGACCGCATCGTCTCGCTGGTCGATCGCATGGAGGTGTTTTCCGACGAGCGGCCCATCGACCGCTATCCGGTCAACATCCATGTCGTGCTCGACCATGTGAAGGCGATTGCCAAGAACGGTTTTGCCAAGCGGATCAAGATATTGGAGGATTATGATCCATCATTGCCTCCGGTTTTCGCCAACCGCGACCAGCTCATCCAAGTGTTTCTCAACCTGGTCAAGAATGCGGCCGAGGCCATTGGCGGCGATCCGCAAGGCGAGATCACGCTGTCGACCGCGTTCCGGCCGGGCATCCGTGTTTCCGTTCCGGGAACGCAGGGCCGCGTATCGCTGCCGCTGGAATTTTGCGTGCGCGACAACGGTTCTGGCGTCTCCGAAGATATCCTGCCGATCCTGTTTGACCCCTTCATCACCACCAAGCCTAACGGGTCGGGGCTTGGTCTGGCGCTGGTTGCGAAAATCGTCGGCGAGCATGGCGGCATCATCGAATGCGATTCAACGCCGCGCGCAACCACCTTCCGCATCCTGATGCCAGCCTGGAAAGTAACGCCGTTCGGCACAGACGACGATGGTGAAGGAGACCGCAAATGACGGTTCGCGGCAATATTCTCGTCGCCGATGACGATGCGGCCATCCGCACCGTCCTCAATCAGGCGCTTTCGCGCGTCGGCCATGAGGTGCGCGTGACGTCCAACGCCTCGACGCTGTGGCGCTGGGTGGCGGCGGGCGAGGGCGATCTCGTCATCACCGACGTGGTCATGCCGGACGAAAACGCTTTCGACATGCTGCCGCGCATCAAGAAGGCACGGCCGGAACTGCCTGTGATCGTCATGAGCGCCCAGAACACGTTCATGACCGCGATTCGCGCCTCCGAAACCGGCGCCTACGAATATCTGCCGAAACCGTTCGACCTGACCGAGCTTCTCAACATCGTTAACCGGGCGCTTTCCGAGCCCCGACGGCCGAAGATCGATGCGCGGGCCGACGAGCCGCCGGAAACGATGCCGCTGGTCGGCCGCTCGGCCGCCATGCAGGACATCTACCGGATGCTGGCGCGCATGATGCAGACCGACCTGACGGTGATGATTTCAGGCGAATCGGGCACCGGCAAGGAACTGGTGGCGCGCGCGCTGCACGAATACGGCCGCCGCCGCGGCGGCCCGTTCGTCGCGATCAACATGGCGGCGATCCCACGCGACCTGATCGAATCGGAACTGTTCGGGCACGAGAAGGGCGCCTTCACCGGCGCGCAGAACCGCTCCACCGGCCGTTTCGAGCAGGCCGAGGGCGGGACGCTCTTCCTCGACGAGATCGGCGACATGCCGATGGAAGCGCAAACGCGCCTGCTGCGTGTCCTGCAGCAGGGCGAATATACCACCGTCGGCGGCCGTACGCCGATCAAGACCGACGTGCGCATCGTCGCCGCCACCAACAAGGATCTGCGCACGCTGATCAATCAAGGGCTTTTTCGCGAGGATCTGTTCTATCGCCTGAATGTCGTGCCGCTAAGGCTGCCGGCGCTGCGCGAGCGGTCCGAGGACGTTCCGGATCTCGTCCGGCACTTCTTCAAGCTCGGCGCCAGCGAAGGCCTGCAGACCAAGCGCATTTCCACAGGCGGCATCGAGTTGATGAAGCGCTATCCGTGGCCAGGCAACGTGCGCGAGCTCGAAAATCTTGTCCGCAGGCTGGCCGCGCTCTATTCGCAGGATGAGATTTCCGCCGAAGTCATCGAGGCGGAACTGAAGACCGGCGAGAGGCCGGTCGTTCCCGGTGGCGGCAACCTCATACCCGACGATCTGTCCATCGGCCAGGCGGTGGAACATTTCCTGCAGCGCTATTTTGCTTCGTTCGCCGGCGATTTGCCGCCCGCCGGCCTCTATCAGCGTATTCTCTCCGAGGTCGAATATCCGCTGGTCCTGGCCTCGATGACGGCAACCCGCGGCAACCAGATCAAGGCTGCGGAACTCCTCGGGCTCAACCGCAACACGCTGCGCAAGAAAATTCGCGAACTCGGCGTCAACGTCTATAAATCGAACAGGCAGGCTTAGAGCGACGTCCGTCCGTTCGGACGTACAAAGTTCGCTCTAGCACTTTGAGTTGTCGCATCGTGCTTTCCGAAAAAATCGATTCCGATTTTTCGGGCTGGTGCGACAGAGCGAAGCCTTTTCAGGGGATCGATCGCCGAAACATTTCCGTACAGGCCACACTTGTTGCATAATCGCCACAATGCGTTGCATACATCCGACGCAATCACTGGCTCTAGACGGCGACATGGCTTCACAGGCACCGACACCGAGCGAAACGCTTTTCAGCGAACCTGGCACACGGGACGGGCGCCGGCTGCTCGCGCTGCCGGGCGTGGTGGCAATTGCCGGTGCGCTGGTTACGGCAGCGATCTCCTTCGCCATTCTCGTCGGCGCCACGCCGATCACGCCGGACGAGAGGACGACGCTGGCGCTTATCGCCCTCAATGCGGCGTTCATCCTGTTCCTGATCGCGCTGGTCGGCCGCGAAGTGCATCGCATTTTGATGGCGCGCCGGCGCGGCAAGGCGGCGTCGCGGCTGCATGTGCGGATCGTCGCCATGTTCGCGCTGGTCGCCGCGATTCCCGCCATCATGGTGGCGATCATCGCCTCGATCACACTCGATATCGGCCTCGATCGCTGGTTCGAGATCCGCACCAAGACGATCGTCAATTCGTCGCTGTCGATCGCCGACGCCTATGTGCAGGAGAACGCGCGCAATCTCCAGGGGACGACCCTGTCGATGGCTTACGATCTCGACGCCTCCCGCACGCTCTACGGCCTCGATCGAACCGGCTTCCTCGATCTCATGAACAAGGAAGCTGTCGGACGCTCTCTGGCCCATGCCGCACTGGTCAGGCCCGACGGTTCATTCGTCATGAGCGCCAAGACCGACGCCGATTTTGCCATGCCGGAGCCGCCGGAAGGCGCCATGAGCAGTGCCGCCGACGGCAGGCCGGTGCTGATCGAGCCGAAGACGCGCAACATCATGGGCGCCATCGTCAAGCTGCGCGAGATCGAAGGGCTCTATCTCTACACCATCCGGCTCGTCGATCCCGAGGTGATCAAGGCGCGGCAGATTGTCAGATCCAACACCGACGAATATCGCGGTCTGGAAGACAATCGCCGCACCTCGCAGGTCGCCTTCGCACTTCCCTATCTGTCGCTGACGCTGATCATCATTCTGTCCGCCATCTGGACCGGCATCGCCGTGGCAGACCGCCTGGTGCGGCCGATCCGCCAGCTCATCGGCGCGGCCGACGAGGTCGCGACCGGCAATCTCGACGTTGCCGTGCCGGTTCGGCCCTCCGACGGCGACGTCGCCTCGCTCGGCGACACCTTCAACAAGATGCTGCTGGAACTGAAATCGCAGCGTAACGAGATTCTGTCCGCCAAAGATTTGATCGACGAGCGGCGGCGCTTTTCGGAGGCCGTGCTTGCCGGTGTCACCGCCGGCGTCATCGGGGTCGATCCATATGGCATCGTCACCATCGTCAACCGGTCGGCCGAAACGATGCTGGCCATATCCGCCACTGCCGCACTCGGGCAAAACCTCTCCGCGGTGCTGCCGCATGTCGGCCGCGTCTTCGAGATCGGCCGCAAGTCGGGCAAGCCTGTCCACCGCGAGCAGGTGACCTTCTATCGCGCCGGTACGGAGCGCACCTTCAACGTGCAGATCACGGTCGAGGCCGGCGACGACGGTGCGGAGGAGAAATCCTATGTCGTGACGGTCGATGACATCACCGATCTGGTCCAGGCGCAGCGTTCTTCGGCCTGGGCGGATGTGGCGCGGCGCATCGCCCACGAGATCAAGAACCCGCTGACACCGATCCAGCTTTCCGCCGAGCGCATCAAGCGCCGCTACGGCAAGGTCATCACCGAAGACCGCGAGGTTTTCGATCAGTGCACAGACACGATCATCAGGCAAGTGGAGGACATCGGCCGGATGGTCGACGAGTTCTCCGCTTTCGCCCGCATGCCCAAGCCCGAAATGAAGGCCCTCGATTTGCGCGAATCGTTGCGCGAAGCCTCGTTCCTCGTCGAAGTGAGCCGCTCCGATATTACCTTCGAGCGCGTGTTCGGCAACGAACCGCTCAAAGGCACTTTCGACAGCCGCCTGATGGCGCAGGCCTTTGGCAATGTCATCAAGAACGCGGCCGAGGCGATTGACGGACTTGATCAAAAGGACCGCTCGCACGGCATAATCCGGATTCAAGCCGGGCGCCAGAATGGTGCGATTCGCATCGATGTCATCGACAACGGCAAGGGCTTGCCGCGCGAGAATCGTCAGCGATTGCTCGAGCCTTACATGACGACACGCGAGAAGGGCACGGGGCTCGGCCTCGCTATCGTCAAGAAGATAGTGGAGGACCATGGCGGCCGGCTCGAATTGCATGACGCGCCGGCGGATTTCCACGACGGGCGAGGCGCGATGATCAGCATCATCCTGCCGCTCGCCGCCACCGTGCCGTCGCGCGGCGAAGGCAAGACGGAACACGAAAGAGAAACTGAAAAGGTCGGTAATGGCGTCTGACATTCTCATCGTCGATGACGAGGAAGACATCCGCGAACTTGTCGCCGGTATCCTGAGCGACGAAGGTCACGAAACCCGCACGGCATTCGATGCCGACAGCGCCCTGGCGGCGATCGCCGACCGGGCGCCGAGGCTGATTTTCCTTGATATCTGGCTGCAAGGCTCACGTCTGGACGGACTGGCGTTGCTGGACGAGATCAAGACGATGCATCCGAGCCTGCCTGTGGTGATGATCTCGGGCCACGGCAACATCGAGACGGCGGTCTCGGCCATCCGCCGCGGCGCCTATGACTTCATCGAGAAACCGTTCAAGGCCGACAGGCTGATCCTCATCGCCGAACGTGCAATTGAAACCTCGAAACTGAGACGCGAGGTTTCTGATCTCAAGCTGCGCAGCGGCGAAACCTTCGACCTGATCGGCATGTCGTCGGCGATGAGCCAGTTGCGCCAGACCATCGAGCGCGTCGCGCCGACCAACAGCCGCGTCATGATCATCGGCCCGTCCGGCTCGGGCAAGGAACTCGCGGCACGCGCCATCCACACGCTGTCGGCGCGCAAGAACGCCCCATTTGTCACGCTGAGCGCTGCCAACATCACGCCCGAACGCATGGAGGTCGAGCTGTTCGGCACCGAATCAAACGGTGTCGAACGCAAGGTCGGCGCGCTTGAGGAAGCCCATCGCGGCATTCTCTACATCGACGAAGTGGCCGACATGCCGCGCGAAACGCAAAACAAGATCCTGCGCGTGCTGGTCGAGCAGCAGTTCGAGCGGGTAGGGGGCACCAAACGGGTCAAGGTCGATGTCCGTATCATCTCGTCGACCTCGCAGAACCTGGAGGCGATGATCGCCGACGGTCGTTTCCGGGAGGATCTCTATCACCGTCTGGCGGTGGTTCCGGTCATGGTGCCGGGACTGGCCGAGCGGCGGGAGGATATTCCCTATCTGGTCGACAATTTCATGAAGCAGATCGCCCGCCAGGCCGGCATCCGGCCGCGGCGCATCGGCGACGACGCGCTGGCGGTGCTGCAGGCGCACAACTGGCCAGGCAACGTCCGCCAGTTGCGCAACAATGTCGAGCGGTTGATGATCCTGGCGCGCGGCGACGATATCGATGCACCGATCACCGCCGATCTGTTGCCTGCCGAGATCGGCGATGTCATGCCGCGCACGCCAAACCAGTCCGATCAGCACATCATGGCGCTGCCGTTGCGTGAAGCGCGCGAACAGTTCGAGAAGGACTATCTGATCGCCCAGATCAACCGTTTTGGCGGCAACATCTCGAAAACGGCCGAGTTCATCGGCATGGAGCGCTCGGCGCTTCACCGCAAGCTGAAGTCGCTGGGCGTCTGATAGCCAATCCAATCGTGGCTTACGCAATTATCGGTTACGGCGGCGGCGGAATCGCCTAAGAAAGCGCTACAGCGCCGCGCGTCTTTTGGGACGCGCAGAGGGCGCTGTAGCGTTTTGATTTTTGCGCGCATGACCCCGAAAATCGATTCCGATTTTCGGGGTCATGCGCTGACTTCTCCAGGGGTGACCCATGCCGCGCATTGCCTATGTGAACGGGCGCTATGTCGCTCACGCCGACGCTTTCGTGCATATCGAGGACCGCGGCTATCAGTTCGCCGATGGCGTCTACGAGGTTTGCGAGGTGGCGTGCGGCTTCATCGTCGATATGCCTCGCCATCTCGGGCGGTTGAACCGTTCGCTGACCGAATTGTCGATCGACTGGCCGGTCACGCGGGGCGTGTTGCCGATCATCATGCGCGAGGTGGTCCGCCGCAACCATGTCACCGATGGCCTGGTCTATCTTCAGGTGACGCGTGGCGTCGCCAGCCGTGATTTTGTTTTTCCGGCGGGCACGAAGCCGTCGCTGGTGGTGACCGCCAGGAAAGCCGACCCCGCTGCTGCCGCGAAGCGAGCCGAAAGCGGAATCAAGGTTATCACCGTGCCGGAGAACCGTTGGGATCGGGTCGATATCAAGTCGGTCGGCCTGTTGCCAAATGTGCTGGCCAAGCAGAAGGCCAAGGAAGCCGGCGCCCAGGAAGCCTGGTTCGTCGATGCCGACGGCATCGTCAAGGAAGGTGGATCGTCGAACGCCTGGATCATCACCAGGGATGGCGTGCTGGTCACGCGTCCGGCCGAGCACGGCATCCTGCGCGGCATCACCCGCACCACGCTGTTCGAAGTGGCCGCCAAGCTCGACCTGAAGATCGAGGAGCGGGGCTTTTCGGTCGCCGAAGCCAAAGCCGCGCGCGAGGTTTTCATCAGCTCCGCCACCACGATCGCCATGCCGATCGTGGCGATCGACGGTGCACCCGTCGCCAACGGCCATCCGGGCTCGATAACACTTTCCTTGCGGCAAGCCTTTTTTGACGTTGCGGAAAAAAGTCCAGCCTGATAACCGCACAGGTGGAATGAACATCAATATATCTCGTTCTGCTTGTCGTTATTGACGGCAAGATGGTGTTTGCGCGCTTGACACGTGCCGGGTAATTTGGCGCATTGGCTTGCAAACCGAAGGGGATCGGCGAAAGACAAGAACAATGGCGGAACGATCGCAAAATCTTCAGGACCTGTTCCTGAATTCAGTTCGCAAAAGCAAAAACCCACTCACCATCTTCCTCATCAACGGCGTGAAGCTGACCGGCGTGGTCACTTCGTTCGACAATTTCTGTGTTCTGCTGCGTCGAGACGGCCATTCCCAGCTCGTCTACAAGCACGCCATTTCCACGATCATGCCGAGCCAGCCGGTTCAGATGTTCGATGGCGAGGAAAGCCAGGGCGCCTGATTGGCACGTAAGAAAGACGCGGACCGCAGCGTTCGCGAAAAACCAGCATATCAGCCGAGTACGGAAACCGAAGGCTCGACCCGGGCCGTGGTCATTGTGCCCGTGCTTACCCGCCAGCCACGAGGCGACGAAGACACGAATCGTCCGCGCCTGACGCGTTCCGCCGAGGCCCGCCACGACGAGGCGGTTGGCCTTGCCCAAGCCATTGACCTCGACCCGATCCATACCGCGGTGGTGACCGTCAACGATCCCCGGCCTGCAACCCTGCTCGGCAGCGGCAAGGTCGCGGAGTTCGCGGAGATCGTCAAAGAGGGCCGTGCCGAACTGGTCATTGTCGACCATCCGCTGACGCCGGTGCAGCAGCGCAACCTGGAAAAGGAATTGAACGCCAAGGTGCTGGACCGCACCGGGTTGATCCTGGAAATTTTCGGCGAGCGCGCACGGACCAAGGAAGGCACGCTGCAGGTCGATCTGGCTCACCTCAACTATCAGAAGGGCCGGCTCGTGCGAAGCTGGACCCACCTCGAGCGCCAGCGCGGCGGCGCCGGTTTCCTCGGCGGTCCTGGTGAAACACAGATCGAGTCGGACCGCCGTGCCCTGCAGGACAAGATCAAGAAGCTGAAGCACGAGCTGGAAACCGTGCGGCGCACCCGTGACCTGCACCGCGCCAAGCGCAAGAAGGTGCCGTTCCCGGTGGTGGCGATCGTCGGCTATACCAACGCCGGCAAGTCGACGCTATTCAACAGGCTAACCGGAGCAGGGGTGCTGGCCGAGGACATGCTGTTTGCCACGCTCGACCCGACACTGCGTCGAGTGCGACTGCCGCACGGCACGCCGATCATCCTTTCGGACACGGTCGGTTTCATTTCGGATCTGCCGACGCATCTGATTGCAGCCTTCCGGGCAACGCTGGAAGAGGTGGTCGAGGCCGATCTCGTCATCCATCTGCGCGATATTTCGGACCCCGACACGGCCGCCCAGGCCGAGGATGTCGAGCGCATCCTCGCCGATCTCGGCGTCGATGCCGGCGACACCAAGCGTGTCATCGAAGTGTGGAACAAGATCGATCGGCTCGATGAAGGCAACCGGGCGCGATTGCTCGCCGACGGCATCGACGGCAACAAGGCGCCGCCGATTGCCATATCGGCCGCCACCGGCGAGGGCATCGATGTGCTGAAGGCGATCATCGAGACAAGAGTGTCTGGCGAACTGGAAACGCTGACCGTCACGCTCAAGCCTGAGCAGCTCGGGCTCGTCGACTGGCTCTACCGCAATGGCGACGTCGTCTCGCGCACCGACAATGAAGATGGCGGCGTGACCGTCGCGCTCAAGGCCACGCAAAGCGCGCATGAAGAGATAGAAAGCAGATTGCGCCGTAAAAACAACGGGTAATCGCTGTTACTTCACGCTCTTGGCTTGCTGCCAAAGCGCCTCCATCTCGTCGAGCGTCGCCTTTTCCAGGGTGTTTCCGGACGCTTCCAGCGCGTGCTCGACATAGTGGAACCGCGACCGGAATTTCTCGTTGGTGCCGCTGAGCGCCGCTTCGGAATCGACCTTGAGATGACGCCCGAGATTGACGACGGCAAACAGCATGTCGCCGAACTCGTCCTTGATCGAAGCCGTATCGCCCTTGGCAAGGGCCTGGCGCAACTCGCCGATCTCTTCCTCGATCTTGTCGAGGATCGGCGTGGCCTCGCTCCAGTCGAAGCCGACGCGGGCCGCTTTTTCCTGCAGCTTGAGCGCCCGGGTCAAAGCGGGCAGGGCGACCGGTACGCTGTCCAGAAAACCCTTGCCATGATCCTCAGGATCGTGCCCGCGGGCGAGGCGGGCGTTTCGCTTTTCCGCTTTTTCCTCAGCCTTGATCTTCTCCCACATGCCCTTGGCCATGCCGGCGCTGCGCGCCTCCTCGTCGCCGAAGACATGCGGATGGCGGCGGATCATTTTTGTGGTGATGGCCTGGACCACGTCACCAAAGGCGAATTCACCGGCCTCCTCGGCCATCTGCGCATGGTAGACGACCTGCAGCAGGAGGTCGCCGAGCTCGTCGCGCAGATCGTCCAGGTCGCCGCGTGCGATCGCGTCCGCCACCTCGTAGGCTTCCTCGATCGTGTAGGGCGCGATGGTCGAGAAATCCTGCTCGATATCCCACGGGCAGCCGGTTTCCGGCGCCCGCAGCGCCGCCATGATTTCGATCAGCCGGGAAATGTCTTTCGAGGGTTTCATCCGTCGAATGCTATCGTGCACCGATCACTCGGCAAATGCTGTCAGCCGGCAAGGGCGCATTGTCCACAGTTGCGCGCAGGCCATGATCCCGAAAAGTGGAAGCCGGCTTTCGGAAAAGATCATGGTCAAGCAAAGTGTCAGTCGAGCACGGAGACGATCGCCTTGGCGAGCGCGTCCATGCCGTCCTCCGGCAGGCCGGCGACGTTGATGCGGCTGTCGCCGACCATATAGACGCCGTGTTCGACGCGCAGCCGCTCGACCTGCGCTTCGGACAGGCCGAGCCGGGAAAACATGCCGCGATGGCTGGCGACGAAATCGAAGCGGTCGGAATTGGACTGCCGCCGCAGCGCTTCGGCGAACTGGACACGAAGCCGCAGCATACGCAGGCGCATCTCCTCAAGCTCAGCTTCCCAGTCGGCCCGCAGCGTGGCGTCTTCGAGCACGATGCGCACCGCGGCCGCGCCGTGGTCCGGCGGCATCGAGTACATAGCGCGGGCGGCCGACAGCATCTGGCTCATTGCCACATCCGCCTGCGCGCTATCTTTGGCCAGGATCATCGCCGCGCCGACACGGTCACGATACACGGCAAAGTTCTTCGAGCAGCTCGAGGCAACGACCATTTCCGGGACTTTCGCCGCCAGCAGGCGCAAGCCGACGGCGTCAGCGTCGAGGCCTTCGCCAAAACCCTGATAGGCAATGTCGACAAAGGGCAGCAAGCCGCGCTCGACGACTAGGTCGGCTATTTCAGCCCACTGCGCGGTGTCCAGATTGGCGCCTGTCGGATTGTGGCAGCAACCATGCAGCAGCACCACGTCGCCGCTCCTGGCGGTCGCCAGCGCACTCATCATGTCGGCGAAGCGAACAGCACCTGAGGCGGCGTCGAAATAGGGATATTCGCGTATCTGCAGGCCGGCGGCGCGCATCACCGGCATGTGGTTCGGCCAGGTCGGGTCCGACAGCCAGATCGTCGCGTCCGATCGCGTCCTCTTGAGCAGCTCAGCCACCAGTCGCAGCGCGCCCGAGCCGCCGGGCGCCTGCGCCGCACGGATTCGCGTCAGCTCGGCCGCAGGGCCAAAGACCAGCCCCGCCATCGCCGTGTTGAAGCCGGTATCGCCGGCAAGGCCGAGATAGGTCTTGGTATCCTGGCTCTGCAGCAATCGCTTTTCGGCTTCGCGCACGGCGCGCATCACCGGCGTCTTGCCATCGAGATCCTTGTAGACGCCAACGCCAAGGTCGACTTTGCCGGGGCGGGGATCGGCGCGATAGAGGCCGATCAAGGCGAGGATCTTGTCGGCTAGGGCAGGCTGGAGGTCTTCAAACATCGGCGCGGTTCCGTTGGCGGCGGAGTGATACGCAAATCGGCCGTGCTGCGCCAGCGGTTTCATTTGCACCAAGCTGAAAACCGCCAAAGCGGGGAGACAGGCCTGATTGGCACGGCGCAGCAGGCAAATGCGGCTTCCGCATGTCAGTTGGTTGACGCCGTTCTATGACGCCAGCTTGAGGGCGGCCGACGGCAAGGGGGCGACAGGTTGCTGTTTCTTGCCGCCCCAACCGATCCGCGGCAACCATTCGAGGTAATAGGCGAAGCCGAATTGCAGCGCGATGCCTGTCGAGATCAGGATTGCGTCGTAGGGGAGCCCGCCTGGGCTGACGACCTTCATGACCTGCGCGATCATGGCGAGGATCGTTCCGGCGATGAAGACCGGCAGCGAATGCTTGCCGAGAACCGCGAGCGGGTGTCTGGGCCTGGTCCTCGCCAGGTTGGAAAGCGCCGGGATTGCCACGATCAGATAGGCGATCGCCAGAATGTGCATGAGGCGCGACAGCGACAGGAACGTCTTGTCGAAGCCGGTCAGCACGGTAGGCAGGCCGGAGGCCGTCTCGATGCCCCACAGCGGCAGCCGCACCCAAATCAGCGCACCGACCAGATACCCGACGGCCGCGCTCGCCATCATCCAGTTGAAGCGGATTTCGCCGCCGCGCTTGACATGCAGCATGCCGGCGATCCCGATGACGAAAAGAAACTGCCAGGAGAGCGGGTTCAGGAACCAGAAGCCGTCGCCGGGAAAATTCGAAGGCGCGATCTGGAAAATGCCGACGATGAGCCAGAGGAGAGCGGACGCAGCAAGCATCAGGCGCAGGCTGAAAGTGCCGATCCACAGGAAAAGCGGCACCATCAGAAGTACGACGGCATACATGGAAAGAATGTTGTTATAGCCGATTTGATGCCCAAGCGCCGCGATGCCGAGCAGCGCTTCCGGCGTGTCCTCGATGATCATCTGGATGTTGATCAGCTTCAAAAGATCGGGCCGCGAGAAATGCAATGCGGCCGCCGAGAAGATCGCCAGCGTCGCGACAGTGGTCATGACATGGGTGACATAGAGGACGCCGGCACGCCGCCAAGCCTTCAGGGTGATGAGCAACCGGTTCCCCGGCTGGAACTTCAGTCCGTAGGCGAGCCCAACGGCAATCCCTGAAATCAGCACGAAGGCTTCGGCCGAATCGGAAAAGCCGAAATTCTTGTGCGTGAAATACTCGAAGATCGTCCCCGGCACATGGTTGACGAAGATCGTCAGCAGCGCTAGCGCGCGGAAGACATCGATGCGGGTATCCCGCTGGGTTGGCACATTGCTTGTCATGTCGGGGCTTGTCATGTCGGGTCGATAATTCGTTGAACAAAGCGGGCCCAAAGGGCCGTCGGCGAAGCGAAGATTCGGCGGTGAATGTTTCCTGCCTATAACTCGCAAGTGCCCCGAGAAAGATGACACCTTCGCGATTTTCCGCGTCACAAATTAATTCAGATATAAACATCGAAATCCCCGGTGCGCCAAAACCGCGCGGCGAATTGTGGCGGCTGAGGGGAGGGCTGCTCGTTCGCGGACAAACAAGCCGTACGCGCGATGGTGGCGTTATACCGGTGATGCCTGACCTTCCCGGATCGCAAAAAACTCAAAGAGCGGGATTAAAAACCTGCCATGCTCCGTAAACAGGACATGAGAGGGTCGATGCCACGCTTCGATATCATAGGACAGCTTGGTTCCCTGCGGCGCTACGCGCGTTCGCTGACGCGCGACAGCGCAGAAGCAGAGGATCTGGTGCATGACGCGCTGGTGCGTGCCTATGAGCGGCGCGGCACATTCCGATCGGGCGGGAACCTGCGCGCATGGCTGCTGTCGATCGTCCACAATGCTTTCATTGACGGTTTGCGGTCCCGCAAGTCTGAAGCGGTGCGCGTCGAGCAGGCCGGATATCTTGTCGACGCCAGCGTGCAGGCTCCCCAGGAGCATTCCGTCCGCCTGGCACAGTTGCGCGAAGCTTTTTTCAAATTGCCGGATGAGCAGCGGTCGGCGCTGCATCTCGTCGCCATCGAGGGACTTACCTACAGCCAGGCGGCCGAGGTCAGCGGCGTACCGCTGGGAACGCTGATGTCGCGCATTGGCAGGGCGCGCGCGGCGCTCCGCGAGATGGAGGACAAATTGCCGGCACGTGCGAAAAACCACCTCAAGATCGTGGGAGGCCCGTGATGTCTGTGATGAGCGAACTGCGCGACCCGGTGACCGATGCCGACCTCGACGCCTATGTCGACGACCAGCTGGACGTTGCCCGCCGCATCGAGGTCGAGGCGTTTCTTTCCGCCCGTCCGGAGGCGGCCGCTCGCGTGATGTCCGACCTCAGGACGCGCGACGAACTGCGCGTGGCGCTTGCCGGATCCAGGGGCATGGCGCGGCCGGCAACGGCCGATGCGGCACGGCGGCTGGAGCGGGGACTGGCCCGGGGGCGCGCCTTACGCACGTTGCAGCGGGCTGCGGCGGTCGCAGTCTTGGTGGCTGCGGGCTGGTTGGCGAACGGGATCGTCGGGCCGATATCGGTGACGAAAGTCGTCGCCTCGACCCAGCCGCCTGTCTATCTGGAGGAAGCGATCCGGGCACACAGGACGACGATCATGCGCGAGGCCATGTCATCCCAGCCCGAAGCGCCGAACTACGATGCGGACGAAATCCGCGCCGCCACGGCGATCGTCATGCCGTCGCTGCCGAAGGACTGGAAGGTGCGTGACGTGCAGATCTATCCGTCGCAGTTCGGCCCGAGCGTCGAGATGGCTGTCGAAACTAGGGACCTGGGGCTGGTCTCACTGTTCGCGATCAGGCCCGGAACGTTCGACGTGGTCCAGCCGACCGTCGCCCCCTCGGGCGAAATTTCCTCGGCCTATTTCCAGATCGGCGAAGTTGCTTACGCAGTCGTCGCCCGAAGCGGTGTCCGCGATCTCGATCGCACCGCAGAAACGCTCGCCAACACGCTTTACTGACCTCACAAAGGAGAACCCGCATGAACACCCCCAATCTAGGATACCGCACCGGCGTCGGAGCCCAAACCGGCGCCGTCTACGACGAAGGCCTGCGCCAGCATATGCTGCGCGTCTACAATTATATGGGAGTTGGCCTCGTCGTTACCGGCGTGATCGCCTTCGTGGTGGCTTCCACGCCAGCCCTCTACGTGCCGATCTTTTCCAGCCCGTTGAAGTGGGTGGTGATGCTGGCACCGCTCGCCTTCGTGCTGCTGTTCTCGTTCCGAATACAGACGATGTCCGCGGCCGGCGCTCAGGCGATGTTCTGGGCATTCTGTGCGGTCATGGGCCTGTCGCTGGCGTCCGTGTTCCTGGTCTTCACCGGGACCAGCATCGCGCGCACCTTTTTCATCGCCGCCACCATGTTCGGCGCGACAAGCCTTTACGGCTACACGACCAAACGCGACCTGACCCAGTTCTCGTCCTTCCTGATCATGGGCCTGATCGGCGTGGTGATCGCCAGCATCGTCAACATCTTCCTCGGCTCGACCGCGCTCCAGTTCGCCATCTCAGTGATCGGCATCGCCGTCTTCATCGGTCTCACCGCCTGGGATACCCAGACGATCAAGGAGCAGTTTGCGGAAAACTTCGGTGCGGAATCGCAGCAGAAGCTCGCCGTCTTCGGTGCATTCTCGCTCTATCTGAACTTCATCAACATCTTCCAGCTGCTGCTGAACTTCACCGGCGAGCGCGAATAGCCGCGTCAAATCAATGCATGTCGCGGCAGCGGTTTTGGCACCGCGACATGCATAAAACAGGGACTTAGAGTGCGTCGCGAGAATCTGCTGGACGCGGCGCGCCTGGATAACCGGAGTTGCTTCCCATGGACAGGAACGACCAGCAGGCGATCGGCAACCTTTTCGAGAAACTTGCGAACGTCGAGCGACAGACGCCGCCGCGCGATGCCGAAGCGGAACGCTTCATCAACGACCGGATTGCCCGGCAGCCCGGCGCGCCATACTACATGGCGCAAACGATCGTCGTGCAGGAGCAGGCCTTGAACGCGGCACAGTCCCGCATCGAGGAACTGGAACAACAGGCACAGCAGTCTGCCGGCGGCGGATTGCTTGGCGGGCTCTTCGGCGGCGGCGCCAGGCGCTCGGGTTCGGTCCCGCGGGTCGGGCGCACCGCTGCCGCTGCGCCGCAGGAGCCGCTTTCTGGCAATGATCAACAAAGGGCAGGCGGCGGTTTCCTCGCCGGAGCCGCGCAGACTGCGATGGGCGTGGCCGGCGGCGTGCTTCTCGGCAACGCGATCGCAGGCATGTTTGGCGGAAGCGAAGCGCAGGCAACCGAGCCGGCGGCGTCACAGCCAGACGAAGCCGCTGCCGACCAGGCAGGCGATGCCAGCTCCGATGGCGGCGGGGACTTTGGTGATATTGAGTTTTGACACGAATGGAAGTGCGGAGGGCGGTCTGACCAGGAAATCGGCCTTCGTGGGCAAGGGACAGTCACATCCCCTGCAACTGGAAATGTCGCGGGGGGATGTTTTCAAACCTGCCGGACGATGGTGCCGATCACATTGACGAGAAGGCGAGCGGCGGTCAGGGCCGACAGGCCGTCGATGTCGGCGGGAGGATAGAGCTCGACAAGGTCGAATCCTGTGATCCTGGCCCTCTTGCCGAGGCCTGCGATCAGGTCGATCACATGCGTGTAGGTGAGGCCGCCGGGCGTACGCGCCGCCACGCCCGGCATGATGCCGGGGTCGAGGCCGTCGCAGTCGAGAGTGACGATGACCCGCGCTCCTTCCGGAATATGCCGGAGTGCGGCTTCGACGCCCTGGGCGTGAACCTCGCGGGCGGTCACGAAGCGGCTGCCATAGCGCCGCGCCGCTTCGATTTCGGTGAGCCGTGCGCTGCCGACGCCACGGATGCCGACCTGCACGATGCCGGCGACATGCGGCATCTCGCTCGCCCGGCGCATCGGGCTCGAATAGCCGTAGCGTTCGCCAGACACCTCGTCGCGCCAGTCGATATGGGCGTCGATCTGCAGGATCCAGACCGGCCCATGATCCGCAAAGCCGGCGAGGAAGGGAATGGGCACGGAATCGTCGCCGCCAAGCAGGATCGGTACCGCCGGCAACGCCAGGACCTCGCGCGTCTTCGCCTCGATCCGGGCTCGGTTTCCGGCATTGTGCGATACCGGCCGGATAGCTGGGCGATGAAAAGGAATGCTTATTATCTTGGGGCGAGGCCATCGAGCAGCAAGTCGAGGCCTTTCCGGAAAGCGCCGTCCCAATCGTTGTCCAACAACAGACGAGAGCGTTCGATTGTGGGGTAGCGTTCGCTGAGGCGTGCAAGGCGCTGCTGCGCGGCGGCCCTGTCGTCGTCCGAGAGGTCGAAGCTCGCCCGGGTGATGGTAGCGCCCATCACATAGTTCCAGAGCGACCATATCGCTACGTTCAGATCCGCGTCCGCTACACCGGCTCTGGACAGGATCTTGCTCAGCAGTTCCAGGCGACTGAGCATGTTCGGGCCGAGCGCCCGGCGCGGCAACAGCGACGCCGACCAAGGATGACGCAGCATGCAGGCACGCCAGTTTTCGAGCATATGACCGACTTCTCCGCGCCAGTCTTGAGACTCGACTATTTGTGGCTGTCCGCGATATTCGAGCACCGAGTCGAGCGCCAGATCAAAGACATCCTCTTTGTTGTTAACGTGCCAATATAGGCTCATCACGCCCGAGCCGAGGCGATCGGCCAGCCGACGCATCGTCAATCCGTCGAGCCCTTGAGCGTCGAGCAGTTCCACCGCGGTCGCCACGATGCGCTCGCGCGAGAGAGGCGGTTCACTGTGCGGCTGCTGCACGGGCTGGAGCCTCTCACTTATCCGTTGGGGCCGTTTGATCCGGGCGCCGCTACGTTTGGCTGCCATCCATCTTCCTCGCTAGTCGGCACCTCGACTTTGGCAGGCACCGTCAGGAATGTCGATCCTGAACAGTTGACTCGTACAGAGTACCATACGATGACTCGTATGTTGTACGAGTCGCTTGGACGGTACGACCGCGGGGGCCGTTGCTCGCAGTCCGCAGAGCAAGGAGAAAAAATCATGTCACGCGCAATCAAGCATCTTATCGGAGGGCTAATCGTCATGACCATCGGAGTTCCCACTGCGACGACAGCAAATGAGAATGATCTCAAGCTGACCATCGTCAATCCACAAAACCTCTACGACCCGTCGCCGAATGGCTACAGCACGGCGGTGATCGCGCCTCGCGAAGCCCGGGTGGCATATATCTCCGGGCAGGGCGGCCAGGACAGCACGGGAGCCTTGTCGCCCGACTTCGCTGTCCAGGTGAAACAGGCATATGCGAACCTGCGCACCGCGCTTGAGGGGATCGGTGCGAAGCCCAATCAGGTCGCCAAGCTCACGGTCTTCGTGGTCGATCACGATATGTCCAAGCTTGAGGTGCTGACCAAGAACGTCAAGGAAATGTTCGGCGAGGCGCTGCCGGCGCAGACTCTGATTCCCGTGCCCAAGCTTGCGATCGACCCCATGCTGTTCGAGGTGGAAGCCGTGGTCGTGCTTGACTAGCGGGGTCTGATCCGCTCGAAATGAGTTGAGCGCGCCGCCTTGAGCGGTACCGGTCATCATTGTCGTGGCCGCATCGCGGATGTTGCCTTCCATCAGTAAGCGTAGTCATACTGCGTCTACTCTAAATCGGACTGACAGATTTGAGCGATCACCGGGCCAACGAAACTGTTGCCTCAGAAGGACCGCTGCCGCTCGCCACGAAGTTAAGCTGCGTCGTGCTGGCGACCGCTACTTGCCTTTCCATCGCCGCTGCGAGCGCTTCCGACCTCGCGCCTGCCCAACTCGTCGAGAACTATATTAGCCTCTCGATCGAAAATCCGGACAAGGCCAAAACTTTCCTGGCACCTGATGCAGCCTGGATCATATTTGACTTCGGCGCGGATTTGGCGGGGGTTTTTCCGGAGTTTGTAAAACATCTTCCGGAATCGGATTGTTCGAAGTTTCTCATTCAAACAGAACGAAAAGTCACTAGCGACACAGGTGTTGATGCCGACGTTGTTAAAGTTGAGTGGAAATGCGCCAAGCCAACGGAGTTCATGCTGGCATCAAACGTACTGCGCTTCGTCGTTGTCCAACAAAAAATAGCAATGGTGGTGGTTGAAGATCCGCCCGGCTACCGTGAAAGCCGGGGACTACCGCCTCTCTAAAATGCTGAACTTTCGCATCCCAATATGGCTGCTACAGTTGCAGTGAGAAAGTCGCATAAGATAGGTTATGGAACTGAGGTGCGTTTTGATTGCGTTGCTTTTCGGCCCCAACCGCAGCTGCTTGTTCCTTGGAACCAGCGGAACTGCGGTTGGTAGCGTTGCGTCTCCTGGGACAGGTTCCTACGCCGCTTGCGGCACGCAGGCCTCGCAGATCGCCGCGATGTGCCGGTGGTCGGTGCCGCAGCAGCCGCCCAGGATGCGCATCGTCGGAAACGAAGCTGTCAGCCTGCTGTAGCGCCGCCCGAGATCGTCCGGGTCGCCGGCGTCGAGCGTTTCCGATTCGTCCAGTTCGGCATGGCTTTTGGCCGAAGCGTTCGCCTTTACGCCATAAACGCGATCGAGCCAGCGCTCGCCCTTTTTCAGCGCCTGCATGAAATGCGTCGGATGGGCGCAGTTGATCAAATAGTAGGCCGGCGCACCGTCTGTCGCGTCGTCGACCCTGTCAATCGCCTCGCCGAGCGCCATCCCGGTCACCAGCTTCCCGTCCGTCTCCACGGTGAACGAGATCATGCACGGCATCTCATGCGCCTTGGCCGCCCGCGCCACGCCGATTGCCTCGTTGAAATTGGTGAGCGTATAGGCTGCCACCATGTCGGCCTCGGTCCGCGCGAAACTCTCGATTTGCGCCGCGTGATAGGCTTCCGCCTCGTTAGCATCCATCGTGCCGGCTTTGTAGCCGTCGCCGCGCGGTCCGATCGCGCCGCTGATGACGCACGGCGTTTCGGCGGTCTCAAACTCTTTGCGCAGGTCGAGAAGAAGCTCGATCGAGCTCTCGTTGACGGCGCGTAGCGCTTCCGGCCCGTAGCCGAGCAAGGTTCCCCAATCCGGGTTGGCCCGCCACGTCGGCGTGTCGAGGATGAAGCCGGTCCCGCTTCTGCGCGCTATGGTAAGATAACGGACGTAATATTCCCTCAGCTTCTGCCGGCCTTCAGGCGTCGCCATCAGCGTGAATGAAGCAAAATGCGGAAGGTCGAGGCCTTCGTGAAAGATGAGGGTCGTTTCCATGCCGCCATCGCTCAGGAATTTTCTGTTGGCGAGTTGCGGCAGATTCAGGCGGTACTTGGCCATGTTTGTCTCCAGTGGTAAGATAACACCGTGCCGCCTTGGTGGCGGCCGGTTCGGAATAGCCAAGTTTTAGCAGCACGTGCCGCCGGTGCGGTAGAAGGCTTGTGGTCCGGTACTCCACCGAAGCGGAAACCGCAGCAATAACAGACGGATAGCCGCGCTGGGCCGGCCTTATTGCTATCGGTGCCGATGTTGGCTGGGGTGAAAACCATACCGCCGGTACAGTAAATTTGAGGGCATTCGGTCATGCGCAAGGGTGCGGAAACGCGCGAACGCATTCTGGAGATCGCCGAGGCCTCGGTGCTCGCCAAGGGGTTCGGCGCGACGTCCATCGAGGAGGTGATCGCCGAAGCCGGCATCACCAAGAGCGGCTTCTTCTATCATTTCAAGGACAAGAACGAACTCGCCCGCGCCTTGATGCTGCGCTACGTCGAGGAGAACGACCGCATCTTCGATGATGTGTTTCACCGCGGCCGGCAGTTGTCCGATGATCCGTTGCAGTCGTTCCTGATCACGCTCAAGCTGCTTGCCGAGCTGATGGGTGATCTGCCGAACGGCCACCCCGGCTGCCTGATCGCGACGTTCACCTATCAGGAGCGCCTCTTCGACCGCAACGTTCGCGACATCGCCTCCGACGCCGTACGCTCCTGGAACGGGCGGTTTCGCGATGCGCTGAATGAGATTGCGGCCGTTTATTCTGCCCGCAAAGGCATGGACCTCGACGACGTGGCCATCATGTTCTCCTGCGTGATTGATGGCGGCATCATCATGTCCCGGGGGCTTGGCGATCCCCGTGTCCTCGAACGCCAGATCCTCGCCTTCCGCAGCTTCGTGAAGATGTTGTTCGCGCCGGTTGTGCCCGACATCATGTTGCCGCCCGCTCACACTGCGGTCGCCGCCGAATAGCTGCGATAGCGGGCGTGTTCGACTCAGGTCGTCAGCGTCGCGACGAGAGCCTGCGCCGCCTTGAGCATTGCGTGTGGCTCGGCGGCGAACACCGCGTCGTGCGCGCCGGCCGCTGCCCATACGCGATCGAAACCGAGCAGCGTTTCGTCGGCGAACGCCGGGATCGCAATCAGATGGCCGATCGGCGCTACGCCGCCGATGGCAAAGCCGGTCTTCTCGCGGATCTGCCGCGGGTCGGCGCGGTTCAGCGGCTCGCCGGTCAGCGCGGCAGCCTTGGCGAGATCGAGCTGGTTGGAGCCGGAGACCAGGAAGAGAAACAGTTTTCCGCTGGCTTCTCCTTGGAAAACCAACGATTTGACGATCTGTGCAACCGTGCAGCCGCATTGCGCGGCGGCTTCCTCGGCGGTGCGTGTCGAGGCACCCATGCGCCTGATCTCGATGTCGAGACCAGAATCGGCTGCTGCCTTGGTCACACGATCAATGCTACCAGCCATGAAGAACCGAACCGATCATGATGATTCAAGAGGGATTTCGATCGTCATACCATCATGAGCAGGTTCGACGTTGGCCGGCGTCTCGGCCATCACCGTGGCGTAGTCGAGCGGCACATGCATATGCGTCAGCACGGCCTTTTTCGGCGCAAGTTTTTCGATCCAGTCGAGTGCCTGACCGAGCGAAAGATGGCTCGGATGCGTCCTGTATTGCAGCGCGTCGATGACCAGCATGTGCAGACCGCGCAGCCGTTCGGCCGTGGCGTCGGGGAAATCACTGATATCGGGGCAATAGGCGAGCCCGCCGATGCGAAAACCAAGCGATATGATGTCACCGTGGATCTGCGGCAGCGGCTCGAGGGTGAGGGCACCCCCCTCGCCTTCGATCACGACCGGCCTGGCGTGGTCGATGATATGGGGCTCGACGATGGGCGGATAAGAACTGCCTAGCGGTGTTTCGAAACAATAGCCGAACGCTTCCTGTAACCGCAGCATCGTGGGCTGGTCGGCGTGGACATCGATCAGATGACGCTGCTCGAGCACGAAGCCGCGCAAATCGTCGATGCCGTGGATATGGTCGGCATGCGGATGCGTATAGACGACCGCATCGATGCGCCTGACCGATGCCAGCAGCATCTGCTCGCGGAAATCCGGCCCGGTGTCGATGACGACTGTGGTCCTGTCCCCGTTTGCCGCTATCCGCTCGATGAGCGCTGCGGTGCGCATGCGCCGGTTCCTCGGATTGGCCGGATCGCAATTGCCCCAGTCACCAGTGATGCGCGGCGTGCCCGGCGATGAGCCGCAGCCGAGAATGGTGAGGCGCAGCCGGTCGCTCATGCGTCAGGCGCTCAGCGCGCTCGGGCGCGGCATCTTCTTGAACAGCCGGAAGAAATTGTCCGTGGTGACATCAGCGATCTCCGCCTCGCTGACGCCGATTGTTTCGGCCAGCACCTTGGCTGTATGCGCGACATAAGCAGGCTCGTTGCGCTTGCCGCGAAACGGTATCGGCGCGAGGTATGGCGCGTCGGTTTCGACCAGCAGGCGATCATGTGGCACATCGACGGCGATGGCGCGCAGCTCGGCCGAATTCTTGAACGTCAGGATGCCGGAAAAGGAAACGTAGCCGCCGAGCGCCACGCCGACTTCGGCCAACCTACGCCCTGACGAAAAACAATGCAGGATGAAGGGGAAGGCGCCCTTCCCTGTTTCGTCCTCGAGGATATCAGCCATGTCGCTGTCGGCGTCTCGCGAGTGGATGACCAGAGGCAGGCCGGTCTCGCGCGCTGCGGCGATGTGGGTACGAAAGCCCTGCGCCTGCGCATCGCGCGGCGCATGATCGTAGAAATAGTCGAGCCCGGCCTCGCCGATCGCCACCACTTTGCGATGAGCGGACAGCCGGATAAGCTCCTCGACAGTCACGTCCAGCTCTTCAGCGGCGTTGTGCGGATGGGTGCCGACAGAGCAATAGACTTCGTCGAAAGATTCAGCGATCTCAAGTATTTGTGGGAACCGCTTCACACGCGTCGAGATCGTCACCATGCGACCGATTCCAGCGGCTAAAGCGCGGGCGACAATGGCCGCCCGCTCCTCTGCGAAATCCGGAAAGTCGAGATGGCAGTGACTGTCGACCAACATCAGGCGCTTGCAACCGTTTGCTCGACATAGCGTGGAAACACCGGTTCCGGCGCTGGCAGAGCCGTGCCTGAAACCAGCGCGTGAGTTTCGACGACATGCGCGAAGTCACGGCTGTCTGCCGGCACCGCCAGCAGGTCGAGCAGCTTCGCCGCCGAAGTCGGGACCACGGGCTGGCAAAGGATCGCGATACGCCGGATCACCTCGGCCGTCGTCCACAGCACCGTTTCCATGCGCACGGGATCGGTCTTCTTCAGCGCCCATGGCTCCTGCCCGGCGAAATAGCGGTTGGCTTCGGCCACCACGCCAAAGATCGCCGCCAGCGCCAGATGGATGCCCTGTTCGGCCATCGTCTTGCGTGCCGTGACAAGGGCCGCACTTGCCTGATCGAGGATCGCCTTGTCGGCACCGTTCAGTTCACCGCGCATGGGCACCATGCCGCCGCAGTTCTTGGCGATCATCGACAACGAGCGCTGCGCCAGATTGCCGAGATCATTGGCGAGGTCGGCATTGGTGCGGTTGACGATCGCCTCGTGGCTGTAGCTGCCGTCCTGGCCGAACGGCACTTCGCGCATGAAGAAATAGCGCACCTGATCGAGGCCGTAGTGCTCGATCATCACGAACGGATCGACGACATTGCCGACCGATTTCGACATTTTCTCGCCGCGGTTGAATAGAAAGCCATGCGCGAACACGCGCTTCGGCAGTTCGATCCCTGCCGACAGCAGGAAGGCAGGCCAGTAGACGGCGTGGAAGCGGACGATGTCCTTGCCGATGACGTGGACGTTCGCCGGCCAGAAGGACCATCTGTCATCGGCCGTATCCGGATAACCGGCAGCGGTGATGTAGTTGGTCAGTGCATCGACCCAGACATACATCACATGCTTGTCGTCGCCCGGCACCGGCACGCCCCAATTGAACGTGGTGCGCGAGATCGACAGATCCTTCAGCCCGGATTTGACGAAGCTGATGATTTCGTTGCGCCGCTCCGCCGGTCCGACAAATTCGGGGCTGTTCTCGTAGAGCGCGAGCAGCCTGTCCTGATAGGCGGAAAGGCGGAAGAAATAGCTCTCTTCCTCGGTCCATTCGACAGGCGAGCCGAGCGGTTCGCGACGTATGCCGTCGTCGCCGACCTTGGTTTCGGCCTCGTCGAAATAGGCTTCCTGCCGCACCGAATACCAGCCGCTATAGCGGTCGAGGTAAATGTCGCCGTTTTCTGCCATGCGTGTCCAGATCGCCTGGCAGGCCTTGTAGTGGCGCTCCTCGGTGGTGCGGATGAAAACGTCGTTCGAACAGCCGGTCGCTTCAAGCATCGAGCGGAAGATCGCCGAATTGCGATCGGCAAGCGCTTTCGGCGTCAGGCCTTCGGCGTCCGCCGTCTGCTGCATCTTCAAACCGTGCTCGTCGGTTCCCGAGACGAAGAAGACGTCCTTGCCGTCGAGCCGCTGGAAGCGGGCCAGCGTGTCGCTGGCGATGACATTGTAGGCATGACCGATATGCGGCTTGCCGTTCGGATAGAAAATCGGCGTCGTGAGGTAGTATTTTTCGCGTGCCATGGATGAGCCGTCATGAATGTCTGAATGAAAGATGTCGGTGAGATATCGTATCGAAACGGCGATTGCCATCCCGATGGGCCGTCACATTCGCATTGCAGAATTCAGGCGGTCGATCATGGTCAAGGCGTGCTGCTTCTTATCGAGATTGTAGGTGTCGGTTTCAGATATAGCGTTCAAAGCCTCGTGCCAAGTATCCGACAGCGCTTTGGCCCGCGCCAGATCGCCCGCCAGCGCGGCCTGGCTTGCACCGGTCGAGAGCAGGTCGAGCGCACGGCGATTGAAGATATCGAACTGGATCGCCTGGTCGCGACCGGCGACCGCCTCCGCGAGGCGATAGGCGCCGGCGACGTCGCTCTTTCTTGCTGTCGCCAGAGCGTCGAGCGTTTCGGCGATTTCCAGCCCGCCATACTGCGTCAACAGGATTGCGGTGCGCGCGCTGCCCCCTGCCCGCTTGGCCAGTGCCGCGCGCTCCGCGGAATCGTCCGGTGGCGGTGGTTCGACGCTCTCCAGAACCGTCATCAGGCTCGCGGCATCGAGCGGCGTCAGCCGCACCATTTGGCAGCGCGAGCGGATCGTCGGCAGAAGGCTGCCCGGCGCATGGACGATGAGGATGAACAGTGTGCGTGCCGGTGGTTCTTCAAGATTCTTCAACAAAGCGTTGGCTGCATTGGCATTCATGTCGTCGGCCGGGTCGACGATCACCACCCGGTAGCTGCCGTCATGCGAGGTCAGCGACAGGAAGCGGCTGACTTTGCGGATCTCATCGACGGTGACGACCGTCTTAAAGCTCTTCGACTTGTCGTTCGGCGGGCGGGTCAGATGCAGCACCGAAGGGTGCGCGCCGGTGGCGATCTGGCGAAACAGCGATGACGCCGGATCGGGAACGGCAAGGACCTCCGGCGCCTGTTCGAACGCCGGATGCTTCAACAGGTGATGCGCCAGGTGAAAGGCGAGCGTCGCCTTGCCGATGCCGACCGG
Source organism: Mesorhizobium onobrychidis (assembly GCF_024707545.1). Lineage (NCBI taxonomy): Bacteria > Pseudomonadati > Pseudomonadota > Alphaproteobacteria > Hyphomicrobiales > Phyllobacteriaceae > Mesorhizobium > Mesorhizobium onobrychidis. Next base: position 4,464,133 of record NZ_CP062229.1, on the reverse strand, counting down.
TCCGACAAAGATCAGCGCATGCGGCAGCTTCCCGGAGCGATAGGCTGACGCCAGCATGTTCGCCGCCTGGCCATGCCCGACCAGACGCGGCGTCTCGGATGGCTCCGGTACGCCGTCCAGCGTGTCGTGCTGTGCTGGTGCGATCCGTTCGAAAATCATCCCGGCGCCTGCTTCCTGTGCGCCGGCGTCGTCGTCTCCAGGGCCGCGAATACGGCGGCGGTGACGACGTTCTCCACCGTGTCGGGGTCAGCGGACGCGTCGACGACGATGCAGCGCTCGGGCTCTGCCGCGGCGATCGCCAGAAAGGCTTCGCGGCGGCGCTGATGGATATCAAGCGTTTCCTTTTCGAAGCGGTCGGCGCCGGCATCGGTGCCCCGTCGTGCCGTGGCGCGCCGCAATCCTTCGGCCGGGTCGATATCGAAGATCAGCGTCATGCCGGGCACCATGCCATTGATGGCGACCTTTTCCAGCGCGCCCATGAACACCGGGTCGAGACCGCCGGTGACGCCCTGGTAGACGCGCGAGGAGTCCATGAAGCGATCACAAAGCACAATCGAGCCGCGTTCGACCGCCGGCCGGATGACTTGCTCGACATGGTCGGAACGCGCGGCGGCGAAAAGCAGCGCCTCCATCCTGGGGCCGAATGGCTCGGCAGCGCCGGAAAGCAGGACATGCCTCACCGCCTCTGCGCCCGGCGAGCCGCCCGGCTCACGTGTGACAAGGACATCGTATTTCTTGGCGCGCATCTTACTGGCCAGCCGCTCGATCTGCGTCGACTTGCCTGCCCCTTCTCCGCCTTCGAAGGTGATGAAAAATCCGTATGCCAAAGCCCTTATCCATGCTGCGGGACCGTAATAGTCCTGACTTGAGAAAAGGTCCACGCCGTGGTGCTAAAGCGAGCCGCGTCTGAAGATATGCGACGCGCTTTCGGCCCCTTTCATGCATATCGTGCCCCAAAACCGATGCGCACTTTTGGGCGACATACATTAACGCAGCCAGCCGACCGCCAGTTCCTTAGCGGCATCGAGCGCGCGTTGCGGCAGCGAGCCGACGCCAACCGATTCGGCCGCGAAAAGCGGCGTCTCCTGGCTCAGCGTATCACCGATCCAGACCCGCAGCGCACCCACTGGTTGTCCCTCCTCCACGGGGGCTGCAACCGGCCCGTCATAGACGATCTTGGCGGTCAGCTTGTCGCGGTTGGCGATGGGCAGGAAGATGACCACGGGCGCTTTTGCCTTCAGCGCCACGCCGGATTTCACACCGCCGAAAACCTGGGCCTCGCCGACCACCTCGTCCTTGGCGAAAATCTCGGTCTTCTGGAAGGAACGAAGGCCCCAGTCGAGCAGCTTTCGCGCTTCCTCGGCGCGCTCGCGGTCGCTTGTCAGGCCGCTCATCGCCGCAATGACCCGCCTGCCACTGTGGCTGACCGAGCCGACGACGCCAAACCCGGATGCCTCGCTCCTGCCGATCGCCAGGCCGTCGGCACCGATATCCATCGCCAGCAGCGGGTTGCGGTTCCTCTGGGTGATCTTGTTCCAGGTGAAATCCTTTCGGCCGTAATAGCGATAGAGGTCCGGGTACTCGCGCCAGATATGCAGGGCCAGAAGCGCAAGCTCTCGAACCGTCGTCTGCTGACCGTCGGCCGGCAGACCGGTTGAATTGACGAATGTCGATTTCTCGAGGCCAATCTGCCTTGCGCGCTCGGTCATCTCAGTCGCGAAATTCGCCTCCGATCCCGCAAAACCTTCGGCGATGATGATGCAGCCGTCATTGGCGGCCTGAACAGTCACCCCCTGGATCAGGTCTTCAAGCCGGATCGTTGACTTCAGCTTGGCAAACATTGTCGACGTCCCGGATGGCGCCCCGCCCGTGCGCCATGCGTTTTCACTCACCACGAATGTGTCGTCGAGCGTCACGCGCCCCGATTTGATGGCGTTGAAAACCACCTCCATCGTCATCAGCTTGGCCAGCGACGCCGGCTGAATCGGCCTGTCGGCATCCTTGGAAAACAGCACCGTTCCGGTTTCGGCATCGATCATGAAGGCCTGCGCGGCCTTGGTCTCGAAAAGCTGCGCCGCGGCCGGAGCCAGCGAAAGCAGCAGGAGGCCAAAACCCAGGAGCCCGGCGAGAGGCGCGGCGAAGCGAAATTTCATGAGAGGTTCGACCTGTCAGCCGGCATTTCTGGGGCAAGCTCTACAAGCTATCAGGCTTTGTCCCGGCCGATCAACCGCGCGATGGACAACAGGGCAAAACTTCAGGTTTTGCCGGTCAGTTCCGAACCACGAGCGCGTCCGGTGCGCCATGCGACCATGCCGCCTGCAGCATCTCGTCCAGGCTGCCATGGCCGTCCGGATAGAGGTTGACCGAATGCCAGTCCTTGCCCTCGAATTCGGAGCGCTGGATTTCGGTCTTGCCGAAGCTGGAAAGCCGGGCTGCCACACGCTGCGCCTCGGCGGCATCCTCGAACGAGCCAGCCGCGATAAAGTCCGTGGGCGAAGCGGCCGGAGGAGCTTGCCGCTTCCACGATCGAAGGATTTCGGCAGGCGACATGCCGGCGCCATCCAGCGCGGCAAAGACATTGGAGGCGCGCTGCACGCGTTCGTCCGCGTAAGACAGCGACGCTACGCTGAACGGCGATTGCGCCGGCAGATTGATCTGCGGGCGTTCCGGCACGATCGGCCCGAAATCGGGCAGCGTCACATTCCCGGAGGCCGGCGCCTGCGCCGCAATGACAGGCTGTGCCGATGCGGAATTCGTCAACTGGCCGGGAAATGGAGCGGCGGCGGCCAACGCCGTACTCGGCGATGGTCCATTCATGGCGATCATGACACCGGTGGGTAAGCCGTCCGACGGATCCGGCACCCTGTTGCCTGGATTATAGGAGGCCATCAGGTACCGATCGTCATTGCCGTCAAGCGGCGCCCGGCCGACATATTCGACCTTCACCTTGGCCGTGCCGATATTGGCATAGTCGAGCATTTCGGCGGCGCGCTTCGACACATCGATGATGCGCCCGTCATGGTAAGGACCGCGATCGTTGACGCGCACGATGACCGAGCTGCCGGTCTTCAGATTGGTGACGCGTGCATAGCTCGGCAGCGGCATTGTCGGATGCGCGCCGGTCAGATGTGTCATGTCGTAGACTTCGCCGTTGGCGGTCAGCCTGCCGTGGAAGGCTTCGCCATACCAGGAAGCGAGACCCATCTTGGCGTAGCGTTTGTCTTCCTTCGGATAATACCACTTGCCGCGCACTTGATAGGGCTTGCCGAGCTGGTCGCGTCCGCCGCCACGCTGCAGGCCCGACATCTTGAAGGTGACGCGCGGGCTGGCCTTCACGCCGTATTCGGATTCGGAAAAATATTCCTTGGAGCGAGGTTTCTTGTTGACCATCGCCTTCGGCTGTGGCGGCGCGGCGCAAGCCGCCAGCAAGGCAGCCGACATGGCAAACAACGCGAAAGCGGAAGCGCGACGAAGACGCGGGCGCGCCGTGCTTTGCATTTTTCGATTGTCCCCTCTCAACAAAGGCGCCGCAACTTGACCGTCGGCAGGCCAAAAACCTACTCGACAATGGCAGCGCCACCTTGATTCGCAATCCCTTGTGCACAGGAATTGTTTATCACCGTATTAACCGAATATGGTCGGAACCGGGCGAGATTGTGGCGCAAACCGTCCCGGTGGTCGCGGTAAAAACTCACGGCTTTTCGAGCTTCGGCGCTGCGCTGTTCGTCCTGCTTCAGCCCCGCCGTCAAAGCGCCCATGCCCAGCCGTTGGCAGGAACAGGCAACGGCCGGTTGACAGGACTTCGTCGGGCGCACTAGAGCAATGAAGCGCGAACGCGATCTCCAGGCGGCGCAGCAGTGCCAACAGGTATGAGTCGAGATCAGGACGAGCATCCAAGTGGTTGAAAAATCACGATGGAGGGATGGCCGAGCGGTTTAAGGCACCGGTCTTGAAAACCGGTGTCTGATGGCGAACAATGCCTTGTAACACAAGGGTCATCGCTGAAAAGGAGGACGAAATCTGCCCCAAATCTGCGCCCGTTCGGCAAGCGCTGGCGCAGATAACAGTGGAAGGGTGGCCGAGCGGTTTAAGGCAATGGTCTTGAAAACCATCGAAGGCGCAAGTCTTCCGCGGGTTCGAATCCCGCCCCTTCCGCCAATTCTTCTGTGCCATCGCACAGCCCTTGCTAGTTCCCTCACGGCGGTATGCGGTCGTTGCCCCCGATATGAGTTAACCCTTGTTTGGGGCACCGAATTTGTAAACCGAAGGTCGGCGGTTCGATCCCGTCCGGGGGCACCAGAGCAACTCATTGACGCGACTATATTTTCTGGCGTTTGGTAAAGGTTCCCGACGCGCCTCTCACCATCTTTTCCAATGCACTTTGCAGCAATTTTGCAGCAGCGCGGTCGACTTGGCGCAAGGCGAACTTTGCTGTTTTGATCTGGAAGACCGCGAACCGTCTGGTCATCACCTTCGCAAAATCGATATGTTCGTGGCGGCGGCATCACGAGACGGTTACTAAGCCACACAGGTATCGGCCGCCATCGACTCGGTCCGCCCCGATGCGTCTAATGACTGGCGGGTTCCATGCGGGCGCGACTGCGCCGCTGCGGTCATTTTCCGTGGGGCACGGTCGAAACGCTGGGTTCAGTCCAGCCGGCCTTACGCAGGCCATCCATGTAGGCGTCGCTGATGCTTTCGAGAAATTGGAAGCGGCGGAAGACGGCGGCGGGATCGCGGTTGAACGCCGGCGCCTGCTTAGCCAGCGTGGCCAGCGCCTCCTGCGCCGCGGCGTGGTTTCCGAGGGCGCCGTGGGCGATGGCAAGGAGCGACACCCCGGTGGGGTCCCCAGCCGCCGAATGCTCGGCCGAGGCGAGCATTTCGCGATAGCGACCCTCGAGATAGAGGTGGATCGTGGTCATATCGTAGTACCAGCCAAGTGGGTCGATGGTCCGCTCGATCGCGCGCTCGCTATAGGCAAGACCCTCGTCCCAGCGGCCGCGAACGGCCAGCCGCCAGCCAAGCTGCGCCAGCGTATCGGGATCGTTCGGGTTGAGCGCCAGCGCCTGCCGCTGGATGCGCTCCGACTCGTTGAAGTTGCCGAGGTGGTACTGGACTGCCGAAAGCGCCCGCAGCGCGACCACGTTCTCGGGGCCGATCGCGACCGCCCTGGAGGCAAAGTCGAGCGCCTGGCTCAGTTCGCGCGGGACCTCGGCTTCGGGCACGAAGCCGAAGCGGGCGGCATCGAGGTGCAGCCAGCCGAGCAGAGCCCAGGGCTCGGCATAGTCCGGGTCGCGCTCGACCGCAGCCTCGAGGCATGCCAGGACCGGCTGGCGAAGCTCGTCCCGGAAGGTGCGGCGGTACGTGTAGGCCTTCAGCACGCAGGTGTAGCTGGCCATGTTAGGCTCGACGCCGCCCGACAGGCGGGCCGCCATGTCGCTGTTGACGACGCCGTAGGGCTGACCCAGCACCGCCGCGATGCTGGCGGCGAGCTCCGCCCGGACGCCGAGCAGAGCGCCCGCTGTCCGCGCCCGGTCGTAGGTTTCGCTCCATATCACACGGCCCGTCTGCGCGTCGTAGAACTGCGCCGCCACCCGCACGGTCGCCGCGTCGGAACTGACGCTGCCCTTGACGACGTAGCCGACCCCGAGGTTACGACCGAGCGTTACCGGGTCGGCCCGCGCGTCCTGGCCGAAACTCGCCGGCACGGAATAGAGCCTGAACCCCTCGAACCGCATCAGGGCGGTGATGAGCTCCTGGGTCACGCCGGCAGCAAGGAAGCGGTCGTCCTCCCCGGCGCTGAGCGTCTCGAAGGGCAGGACGACAACGGCCGGACCGCGAACTGGCTCAGCACCCGACGGCGATGGGCTGCGGAGCCACAGCCACAGCCCGCCGGCCGCAGCGAGGACCACGACGGCGAGCAGGCCGGCCAAGACGCCCCGGCGGCGCCCGGCTATGCCGGCACCGCCCGCCTCGTCGGCGGCCGGCGCTGCGCCAATTGCCCCGACTACCGTCCCACCTCTGGGGTCGGGTTCGGTGTTATCCGACGGCGGTGCCTCTGTCGGCGCCTGGTGCCATTTGAAATGTGGAACGTACTGGCCTTTCGGAATGGTGATACGAACGGGATCCCGCGCGCCGGCATCGACGTAGTAGCTGTCAAGGTCGCGCCGCAGGCGTCGGGCTTCGAAGCGGACAACCGACTCGGACTGCGAGCCGAACGTCCCGTCGTGGCCAAAGACCGCACGCTCGAGCGAATAGCCCTTCAGCCTGTCGGCATGTCCCGCGAGCGTCTCTTCCACCAGGTACCGGAGGAAGGCCCGCCGCCGCGGGCTCGCCTGAAGAGTCGCACTGTCAAGGATACGTTCCAACTGTAAGCGGATGTCGGCCGGCGGTGGACCGGGTGATACCGGCCCGCGACCCGAGGCGTCGGATGCTGGTGTCATAAACACCCCTCCCCAAGCCGACCCTTTTCCAGCGAAACTACGAGCGGTGGAAGATAGCTGATCGCACGAAGCAAAGGAAGCGCACGGATTTGGCTAGCCTACATCGATGACACTTGTGTGACGTCCCTGGTGCTGTCCCGCTGGCGGGTCAGCCTGTCGTGCCCGCCCCCAAAGATGGGGTGCGCACATGTGCGCACCCGTGCGCACCTTCCGCCCTGCAGACTTCAGAGCAATGATACCCCGGTGCAACGACCTCGCTAACAGGGCGGAGCAAGTATGTGGCCAGGGATCGCCGCCGTCGTGACCAGATTTCCAGAGCGCGACCGACTTCGTTCTCTGCGGCTGCCGCAGCCGGCCAGCACATCAACAGCAGATTGGCGGCAATCCATACGAGCGCAATGCCGGCGCGTCGATTTGATCCTTGATAGGCACGTGGTGCCTGGCAATCGCGCGCTTCTCCAACCGGGTCGCGCAGCATGACGGATGTCCCCTCGTAGGCCAAGTTCTTAGCTGGGAAAGTAGATCGGGCAGCGTTACCGCATCTGCACCTGAACAACTTCCCCAAAGGACAATATCACCATGCGTTAGCTAGGGGCTACCGTGGCGTCAGCTTGAGCGCCCCGACTGGTGACGGGAGGTCGCTCAGGCTCGAAATCGTGCCGTGGGCGGTGGCGAGGCATCTATCCGTAAGCAACCAGAGGAGAGGGAAATGAGTCGTAGAATCCTTGACTGCAGCATTGGGATACTGACCGCTGCGACGGTCCTTTGGGGCGCGCATGCGCCGGCACAGGCCCAGGATGCGCAAAAGCCCAACATCCTGTTCATCATGGGTGATGATATCGGCTGGATGCAGCCCAGCATCTATCATCAGGGCCTGATGGTCGGCGAAACGCCCAACATCGATCGCATCGGCCAGGAAGGTGCGAAATTCATGACCTACTATGCCGAGCAGAGCTGCACTGCTGGGCGGACCGCCTTTATCACCGGCATGCAGCCGGTGCGCGTCGGCATGGTCCTGCCGGAAATTCCCGGAAGCCCGTCCTACCTGCGGGCCGGCACGCCTCACCTCGCCAGGTTCCTGAATGATCTCGGCTACTCGACAGGCGAGTTCGGCAAGAACCATCTCGGAGATACCACCGAATCCCTGCCGACCGCACACGGGTTCCAGGAATTTTGGGGCTACCTCTATCACCTCGACGCCATGCAGGGGGTGAGCTTCCCCGACATCAACAAGAGCCCGACTGAGCAGGGGATCGCGCCACCTTGCATGAATACACCGATCCCAGGCCTGGCTGAGGTTCCGGGCGCGGTCGATCCCAAGACAACGACCTGCCTGACGCCACCGCGTCCAATGCTCGCGTGCACATCCTCCGACGGATCCCCGGCAAATCAATCCTGCAAGGACGAGGGTCCGCTGACGCTGGAGCGGTCAAAGACCATTGACGAGGAAATCTCTGCCAAGGTCGTCGACTTCCTCGACCGTAACGACCCCAAGCAGACCAACAAGCCGTTCTTCGTCTGGTACAACCCGGCGCGCATGCACATCACGACGGTGTTGCCTGACAAATATCTGAATATGATCGGCGAGCCCGGCGGCAAGGACTGGGGCATGAACGAAGCCGGCATGAAGCAGATGGACGACAACATCGGCGTCGTCCTCAAGAAGCTGGAAGACATGGGCCAGCTCGACAACACCATCGTCGTCTTCACCACCGACAACGGAGCAGAGACGATCACCTTCCCGGATGGCGGCACCACCCCGTTCAAGGGCGGCAAGCTCAGCACTTGGGAAGGCGGCATGCGTGCCCCGCTGGTCGTGCGCTGGCCTGGGCACATCGAGCCCGGCACGGTCAAGAACGACATCTTCTCGTCGCTCGACTGGGTGCCGACGCTCGTGAACATCGCCGGCGGCCCGAAGGGTGACGGATTGAAGAAGGAGATCGAAACGGGCAAATATCCGAATGTCGTCAAGACCACTCTCGACGGCATCGATCAGCGCGACTTCCTGGAAGGCAAGTCGCCATCCGCGCGCGACTCTTTCCTGTACTATTCCGGCAAGGAGCCGTCGGCGGTCCGCTACAAGAACTGGAAGATGTATTTCGCGATGGTATCAGACGATCCGGCTGGCTTCATTGCCGGTGTAATGCCCTTTGCCTGGACCCAGGTCGTCAACATCAAGCGCGATCCGTTCGAAACTTCGGTCGGACAGCAGATCAAGACAATCACCGGTATGGGCGGCTCCATCGCGTCACCGTCCACCGCCTACGTCTATGACTGGAACATCCTGCCCATCGGCCAGCAGTTGTGGCTGAAGCATCTCGAGACCTACATCGCCTTCCCGCCGCTCCAGGACCCTGCAAGCTACAATCTGGAGCAAGTGATGGCGCAAGTCCGGAGCATGAAGACAGGTCACGACTGACCCGCCATGCCGGACGCCCCACTTCGAGGGGCGTCCGGTCGCGCGTCAGCCTGGCTGCGCGCTATACAAACTGGCCCTCGGCTCACGCGTTGACAAAGCCATCGACCTCGAGGAAGCGAGATGAAAAAACCGATAGCATTTGGTTTTGCAGCCGCGATAACCGTCGCCATCGGCCTCGCATCCAGCATGAGGCCGGCGACTATGTGCGATGGTTCATCGAACACGCTTTCGTCCTCGTCCCGGCGCAGTCAGTTGTCGCGCAGCATCTGGCGAGCTTCCAGGAGTTTCCGCCCCGTCAGGCGCCCGGCTCGTTCTCGGTGGAGCAGGCCATGGAGAAGCTCAGGAACCCGCCGTCGAGCAATTAGCTATGCAAACTGGAAACAGATTTTTCCAGAGAAGTAGAACCATGGTTTCGGGTTTCGATCAGGGTGAAAACCGCAAGGACAGTACCGGCGAACTCAAACGCGAAGGACAACTGCAATGAACAGGACCCGCATCACAAGCCTTGTGGCTTTTGCTGGAGGTCTGGCGCTGGCAACAACCGGAGCCATGGCCCAGGACGCCGCCAAGAAGCCGCATGTGCCGCTCGAAAAGACCATCGGCGAGGTTACCCCGACCGGCCCGGTGCCATCGCTCGCCGTCCTCAACTCGGAGGGCGCCAAGCTGGAGGGCGGCAAATTGATCATGACAGGCGTATCCAAGAACTCGATTGTATTCGCCGACCGCCCGATCCGGGCCGCGGGGCATGTCATGACAGAGCAATTCATCATGCAGTGGGATGAAGGCAAGGACAACTTCGCCATCGATCCGCCGAACGCGACTGTCTCGGTGCTTGGCGGCGACGGGTCGGATGTAAGCGATGCGGTCGTCACCCTGAAAACCCCGAAGCTCGAAGGAACAACGCTCACCTTCGACGTCGCTGTCCTCGAAGGAAATCTGGATGGTGCTGTTGGGCCGGCTGCGCTTTTCATCGATCGCTTCGGCGGAGGTTTTGGCGGCGGTGGCTTCCACGGCGGTTATGCGCATGTCGGTGATGCCACCTTCGCCCATGTCGGTGGATGGCATGGCGGCGGGTGGCATGGCGGCAGTTACTGGCATGCTCCGGTCTATCATGGGGCCTGGTATGGCGGCGCAGGCCTTGCAGCGGGCGCGGTGGCTGGCGCTGCCATTGGAGCCGCGGCGACCGCTCCCTACCGCTACGGCTACCCCTACTATGGGGACCAGTGCGGGTATTATCCCTATCCGCCGTGTTACTAGGAAGAACAAAGGGAACCTCGCATGGTCTTGCCCGAAAGGTCTGCAACTTGTTGCTTCGCTGGCTTCGGTTCGGGACCATGCGTACCCAGCAGATGACCTCACACCATTTAGATTTTCGATCAGATTTATGAGTTCACGACCTGAAGGGAGAAATGACAATGGCCCACCTCCGCAGCGCATGTCTTGCACTGATCGTCGCACTGGTCCCTCTCGAAGCCAATTCTCAGGACTCAACGCAAGCCGGCAGGCTGTCGTGTGACGTGTCTGCCGGCATCGGAATGTTCGTGGTCGAAAAGCAGACACTTTCGTGCGTCTTCCAAGACCGGGGCGGAAAGGTCGAAAACTACACCGGGTCAATCGATCAGTTCGGCGTGGCGCTCGGCGAGGTTGCGGAGGGTCATCTGATCTGGGGCGTGATTGCTGCCAGCAGCGGTGTTCCGGCGGGGGCCCTGGCCGGGACCTATTCGGGAGTGGGCGCAAACGCGTCGATTGGCCTCGGCGCAGGCGCCAACGTTCTCGTCGGCGGCAGCGGCCGTGCCTTCTCCTTGCAGCCTATCTCTGTCGAGGGCCAGACGGGCATCAACATCGCGGGCGGGGTCACCACTATGACGTTGAGGGCCGCTCCCTGAGAACGGCGGACCGAACCCGATGAAGCCAGGAGCCTGGTGATTCAGGCGCCTGCCTTGGCTCACATCCAGGAGGAGATGGCAAAATGGATAGGTTCCAACATCCTGTGATCAGCCGCCGTACATTCTTTGCGGCACTAACCGCCATTCTGGTTCCAATTGCTGTTGCTTGCACCAGCCTGATCGCGCGAGCGCAGGATGACCCGTTGCCCTCCTGGAATGACGGCGTGGCGAAGAAGGCGATCGTCGAGTTCGTAGAGGCGACGACCAAGGAAGGCGGCGCGACGTTTGTACCGGCCGAACAACGGGTCGCGACCTTCGACCAGGACGGAACGCTCTGGGTCGAACACCCGATGTACAGCCAGGTCATCTATTGCCTGGACAGGGTGCCGGACCTCGTCAAGGCAAAGCCCGAACTAAAGGATGTCGAGCCGTTCAAGACCGTGCTGACAGGGGACCGCGAGGCGATCGCCAAGCTGCCGATGCACGAACTCGAAAAGCTCCTCGCGGCCACGCTCACGGGGATGACAACTGATGAGTTCAACGCCGAGGCTGCGAAGTGGACCGCAGCCGCCAAGGATCCGCGCTGGAAGCGTCCCTATACCGAGCTGACCTACCAGCCGATGCAGGAAGTCCTACGCTACCTGCGTGCCAACGGCTACAAGACCTACATTGTGACCGGGGGCGGGCAGGACTTCGTTCGCGTCTATTCCGAGGCAACATACGGCATCCCGCCGGAGCAAGTCGTGGGGACGGCTGGAAGTACCACGTATAGCTATGGCGAAGACGGCAAGCCGATCCTGACCAAGGAGCCGAAGCTTCTGCTGAACGACAACAATGCCGGCAAGCCAGAGGGCATCCATCTGATGATCGGGCGGCGTCCGGTTGCGGCGTTCGGAAATTCGACCGGCGACCGGGAGATGCTGGAATACACCATGGCCGGAGACGGTGCGCGGCTCGCCATGCTGCTGCTCCACGACGACGCCGAGCGCGAGTACGCCTACGGTCCGGCCCAGGGCCTGCCCGACACCAAGGTGGGCGCATTCCCGCAGGAACTCTACGACGAAGCAATGAAGGACGGCTGGATCGTCATCAGCATGAAGAAGGACTGGAAGCGCATCTTCGATTTTGAGTAGCGCGCGAACGGCTAGCATCGGCCGAGATGATCTCAACGGGCGAGGTCGCCTGAAAGCCTGGGAGGGACGCTATGCGTAGAATTCTGCTTGCCGTCGTCGTCTTAGCCCTGCTCGGTGTGGCGGCAGGGGCCGCCATCTACAAGATGTTCCCGGCTCAAATGGCCAAATATGGCGGAATGGCGTTCAACTTCTACCGGAGCTTCGACGCCCCGAAGGGCACGCTGGCGACGGAGGCGAATCCTGAGCATCAGGGCGGTTCGACGGCTAAGGCGCCGCGCTCGAACGGAACGCCACAGGCGCCGGCGGCGGGCGCGGACTGGCCGAGCTATAACCGCACCGTGACGTCAGACCGCTACTCGCCGCTGACGCAGATCACCCCCGGGAACGTCGGGCAGATGAAGGTCCTCTGCACCTACGACACCGGCGTCCTCACCGTCTTCGAAACCGGCCTGATCATGGTGGACGGGGCGCTGATCGGCACCACGGAGTTCGACATCTTCTCGCTCGATCCGGCGACCTGCGCCGAGAACTGGCGCACACACGAGGACATTCCGCCGAGCATTTTGGGGGTCAACCGTGGCGCCGCCTACTGGGACGGCATGCTGTTTCGCGGCACCCAGGACGGACAGGTATTGGCCTATGACTTCAAGACCGGAAAGCGGCTTTGGCAGACGACGATCGCCGATCCGAGCATCGGCGAGACAGTGCCTGCCGCCCCGATCGCCTGGGACGGCATGGTGTATGTCGGCCAGGCCGGCGGCGACTACAAGGGCGTGAAGGGTCGCATGTACGGGCTCGACGCCAAGACCGGCAAGATCGTCTGGGAGTTCTACCTCGTGCCCTATCAGGAGGGCGACCTGGTCCGCGGCCCGCTCGGGAAATCGCCGCGCACCGAAGCGACCTGGAATACGAAGCCCGGCATTCCGATCAGCGGCGGCGCGGTCTGGACGTCGACCACCCTCGACCCGGAGACCGGCTCGCTCTATGTCCCCGGCGGCAACCCGGCGCCGGACTTCGCCGTCGGGGTGCGCGAGGGCGTCGCCGGAGAGGCTGCGAACCTCTATTCCGGCTCGGTGGTCATCCTCGACGCCAAGACCGGCGACTACCGCGACCACTACGACATCAGCCCCGATGATTGGCACGACTGGGATGTGTCGAACCCGCCGATCCTTGTCAGGACACAGGGCGGCAAGGACCTGGTCGTGGTCACACCCAAGGACGGTCACGTCTACGGCATCGACCGCGCTACCGGCGAGCGACTGTACAGGGTGCCGGCGACAACGATTGAGAACGTCGAGGCTCCCTTCGTGGTGGGCAAGTCGGTGCGGTTTTGCCCCGGCTCGGTGGGCGGCGCGGAATGGAACAGCCCAGCCTATGATCCGGCGACCAATCTCGTCCTGGTTGGCGAGGTCGACTGGTGCTATGCGGTAACGCTCGAGGACAGGCACAAGCTCGAGACAGCGCCGATGGGGGTTCCCTGGTCAGGCATGTCGGCGCTGAATCCGTTCAACGATTTCGGCCACCCTCTTGAGGGCGACGAGGACTGGCACGGCTGGGTCTATGCCATCGACGCCGATACCGGCCAATGGGCTTGGCGGGCCAAGCTGAACTACCCTGTCCTCAGCGGCATGACCCCGACGGCGGGCGGCGTCGTTTTCTTCGGTGACGTCGACGGCAATTTCTACGCGCTCAATGCAGCGACCGGCGAGAAACTCTGGGGTGAGCATATCGGCGGCGGCATCGGCGGCGGCGTCATCACCTACACCGCCGACGACAAGCAGAAGGTCGCGGTGGCGGCTGGCTTCACCTCGCCGATGTGGCCGACGAAGGTCGTGAAGGCCAAGGTCGTCGTGCTGGGCCTTGACGGCGCCGAGGCGAGCCCGTGACCTGCATAAAAGAACTGAGGGAGATCCAAGTCAGGGTCGGCAGCGCCTCCGAGTGAGGCGGCTCCCGATCCGCCTGACGGTGCCGAGGAGGAGATGCAATGGAACTCGACCCGGTAATCCTGTCGCGCATCCAGTTCGCGTTCGTCATCAGCTTCCACATCATCTTCCCGGCCTTCACCATGGGTCTGGCGGCGTGGCTGGCGACGATCGAGGGCATGCGGCTTTTCACCGGCAATCCGCTCTACCGGCGCATCTTCGACTTCTGGCTGAAGGTCTTTGCGGTGTCATTTGGCATGGGAGTGGTGACGGGGATCGTCATGGCCTTCCAGTTTGGCACCAACTGGGGCGTGCTCGCCGAGCGCACCGGGTCGATCCAGGGGCCGCTGCTGGGATACGAAGCCTTCACCGCCTTCATGCTCGAGGCGACGTTCTTCGGTATCATGCTGTTGGGCCGGGACCGGGTTCCCCCAGGCTTCTACTTCTTTGCCTGCTGCCTGGTGTCGCTCGGAACGATGCTCTCCTCGTTCTGGATTCTCGCCAACAATTCGTGGATGCAGGTGCCGGTCGGCCACGAGATCGTCGACGGCAGGATCATCCCCGCCGACTGGCGCGAGATCGTGCTCGGGCCGGTGATGATGGTGCGCTGGCCGCACATGTTGCTGGCTGCGTTCCTGACCAGCGCAATGAGCATCGCGTCCGCAGGGGCCTGGTACATGCTGCGGAGAGAGCATCGTCCGGCGGCACAGGTCATGTTGCACTGGGGGCTCGGCTTGGCGGCTGTCCTGATCCCCGTGCAGTTGTTCTTCGGCCACCTCACGGGTCTTTACGTGCTAAAACACCAGCCGGCGAAGTTCGCCGCGATCGAGGCCCGCTGGCAAAGCCAGCAACCAGCCTCGGAGGTGCTGATTGCCTGGCCCGACGAGGCAAGCCAACGCAACTACTTTGCGATTGAAGTGCCCAGGCTCGGCAGTTTCATCGCCTCGGGCAACTGGACTGCCCGTGAGACCGGGTTGGATGCCTTTCCCGTCGACGATCGGCCGCCGGTGGTGATCCCCTTCTTCGGCTTCCGCGTCATGGTCGGCATGGGGCTGATCATGCTCGGCGTCTCCTGGTTCGGCAATCTCCTGCGCTGGCGCGGACGGCTGGAGACGACCCGCTGGTTCCTCTGGGGCACATTCCTGTCATTCCCGACCGGGTTCATCGCTGTGCTGAGCGGCTGGTATACCGCCGAGGTCGGCCGCCAGCCCTGGGTCGTCTACGGCGTCCTGCGAACCAGTGATGCGGTGACGCCATCGCTGACCACCGGCGACGTGCTCCTCTCGCTCACTGTTTACGTGCTGGTCTATGCCGTCTTTGGCGGCTTCGGCACCTTTTACATCTACAAGCTGCTGCGCGACGGGCCGGTCACGGCGGCCGAGGCGATCCCGAATGCGACAGCCAGCCGGCCACTGGCGTTCGCCGACACGGCCGCCACCGCGACCGGTAGCCAGACAGGGGCCGGAGGCATCGATGACTGACCCGAGCACGCTCGCCCTGTTCTGGGCTGCGGTCATCGCGGCCGCCATCCTGATCTACGTGCTCCTCGATGGCGTTGACATCGGCGTCGGCATTCTTTTCGGCACCACCCGCGACGAAGCCAAGCGCGGAGAGATGATGACCAGCATCGCGCCGTTCTGGGACGGCAACGAAACCTGGCTGGTGATAATCGGCGCAAGTCTCTTCGCGGCCTTTCCGGCGGCCTATGCGGTCTTCCTCGGGGCCTTCTATCTGCCGGTGTTGCTGATGCTTGTCGGCCTGATCTTCCGCGGCGTTGCGTTCGAGTTCCGCTATCGCAGCGGGGGTATGCGCCGGTTTTGGGATGCCGGATTTGCTTACGGTTCCATCCTGGTCGCTTTTGTCCAGGGGGCGGCGGTTGGCGCAATGATCCGCGGCATTCCGGTCGAGAACATGCAATATGCCGGCGGCGCCTTCACCTGGCTGCACCCTTTCCCGGTCCTCACAGGAATCGGGCTTGTGCTCGGCTATGCGCTGCTCGGCGCCTGCTGGATCGTCTTGAAGACGGAGGGCGGGCTGCGGGACTGGGCCTACGCGCGCATCCCGTGGCTCGCCGCCGCGGTGTTTGCCGTACTGGGCGTGGCCTTCATCATCGCGCTGACGACCGATTTAGGCGCCATTGCAAGGAGCAATCTTGGGCAGCGCAGTTGGGGGCTGGTCTTGCCGATGTTCAGCCTTGTTGCCCTTCTGGGCCTTCTTGCCGGTGCACGGACGCGACGGGATGCTGTTCCTTTGACGATGGCGATGGCGTTCTTTTGCACAGCATTTCTAACGCTCGGCGTAATGTTCTGGCCCCATTTAATTCCCTATTCGGTCACGGTGGCCGACGCTGCCGCGCCGGACGTTTCGCTGCGCTTCTTCTTCTATGCCGGGATCGTCGTCCTGCCGGTGATCGTCGCCTACACGATCGGGGTCTACTGGGTCTTCCGCGGGAAGATTGAGCGCCTCAAGACGTAATGGAAAGTCTGCTGCCTCATCGCGGAACCAATGCATTTGGTTTCTGACATGCACGCCCAAAGAGGGGTTTAATCATGCTCACGAAGCATTTCGTATCTCTAATTTTTCGACAAGAGAGGGCACACGCGCGCAGGCCAGATTTGCCTGACCGAGCGACAAGGCATCGACGCAACTACGCACCGCCGGGATTTTGAAAAAGCGACATCCAGATCGGGGAAAGCCATGAAAAGCCTCAAGCGAGATGTTTCCTTTGCCATTGCGCTGGTTTTGCTGCCGCTGACGACACATGCGGATCCACTCACCACGATGGACGAGGTTGGGGCAGCCGTCATGTCGTGCTGGAAACCGCCGTCCGGCGCTAAAAACTCCACCGTTAGGCTGAGTTTCAGCCTCAAGAGCGATGGATCGCTGATTGGTCCACCAGAAGCCACGTTCATCAATGTCGCCGGCGACGAGAAAGCACGTCAGCAATTCGTCGCTGCTGCCATGGACGCAGTGGATCGATGCACACCTGTTGAACTGTCTCCCCTGTTGGCCCAGGGGATCGGCGGGCAGCCGTTCACGATGGACTTTGCATCAGCCGATAGGGCGCAAACCATCTCGCCTGAGAACTAGGGTCAAACCCAAATCACCCGAACCGACCGCCCCGCCTTGATAAGGGGAATTTTGCCCACAAGAACAATATGAGTCGTTCGGCGTTTCAGTTAGCGTAGGCTGCAGATCTCAACCAAGCGGGAGGCTCAACCAAGCAGGAGGAATGATCATGAAAATCAAGATTCTTTGCATGGGCGCGATGGCGCTTCCGATGATGACCGGCGCCGCACTTGCTGGCGAAGGCATCCTCGACGAGCCGACGAAAATGGCGCCCTTCTAAACCGCTGCCGACATGAAGACGTTGAAGTCGAAAGAGGAATTCAAGACCGCGTGGGCGGCGACGGCGGAGGAGGATCGCGCCGGGATCATGAAGGACTGCGACGAGGACGGCATTCGGGATGCGCATGGCGACTTCTGCAAGATGGCCTTTGAGCTCGGTGGCCACCAATAGAGGCAGATACATCCCGCGCTGACCTTCGGTTCGGGATCATGGTCTGGGTGCGGCCGCTTTATGCGCGGGGTTAATTCCGGTTCACTAATATGTGATTGTCGTGCTCGCGCATATCCGCTGACAGCCGAAGAATAAATTCGGGAAGGTGATGACCCGGCAAGCCGACCAGCGCAGGGTGGTGGCGGTCGTCGAAGACGATTCCAGCATGCGAACGAGTCTTGAGCGGCTGCTGAACGCACATGGTTTTCTGACCCAGGGATTTTCGTCGGCCGAAGCCTTTCTCCACCGCGACACCACGAGCCGGATCGGCTGCCTTGTGCTCGATATCCATCTTGAGGGTATGTCGGGCATCGAACTGCGGCAGCGGCTGAAAGATGCGGGGTCCCGTCTCCCGGTTATTTTCATCACTGCCGTTGACGATGCAGCCCTCGAACAGCAAGGCGCCAAGGCAGGTTGTATCGCCTACCTTCACAAGCCGTTTCCGGCCGCCTTGTTGATCGACGCTGTCAACAGGGCACTGGGGCCGGCGCCCACCGCCTCCAGGCCGGCCGTGTCGATCAGATGATAGATCGCGTTAGCTTCGCCTGGTATTGTCTCACTGAACTGGATGCGGCTGTCAGATCCAATAAGGCCGGCCAGGATTTCCCGCCGATCCTCAAGCGCCGTGTCGCGCAAGTCGTGACCGTTGAGATGCAGCAGATCGAACGCGACGAAATAGAGGTCGTGCTGGCGCCTGGTGATGGCCTTGCGCAAAGCCGCGAAATCCGACAGGCCGGCATCATTCAAGACGACGACTTCGCCGTCGATGATGCCGTTCGGTACGTTGAGACCTTTGGCTGCCTCGGCCAGATCGCGGTAACTTGGCAGTCCAATCAAGACCTCTCCGGGTGAAAATGCGAACGCCAGCGTCCTCGATGATGATTTGCGAGCGGTAGCCGTCGAATTTGGCTTCATGCGGCACGCACTGGTTTACGCACGGATTCGAGTCTAGGTCCGTCCGATCTGGCGGCTAGGGGAACGGAACGTGACCATTTTACTAAATTAGCAATGATGCATGAAACGGCTTATTATTCGTCCCAGCCGGCTGGACACGCCCACACCCCGCCGGTTAGGCCCGCCGGTCGGTTGCCTACCCCGCAGCGGCTGTCGGGCCGTCCCTATCAAGCGCGCGGTAGCAACCAACGTGAGACGAGATCGAACCGACAACCCCGCAACCGGCATCAAGGGCAGGCGCCGCCTGCCAACGACGATGCAGGGCATTTCGAGTTCTGCCCCGTCTGTGGCCAGACATTCGACGTGGGAGAAACCTTGGTGAGGTGCTGCATCATCATCTCCCCGAATCATGAGCCGCTGCCGACCGAACACTAGGCTCTGTCAGGCGCGAATTCTGTCGAACAGCTTCAGACCGCGTAAGCGCCGCGCGCGCTGGACTCTCGCCCGCAATGGACGCATTCTCCGTTTGGGAAGAAGGGCGTGGACAAATCTCGCTACGACAATCGGTCTGGCCAGTGGCGAAGGCGCGCCGGCAGTAGAATGCCGTCACGGCGGCTGCCGCGACCGCTCTTAGGGCTGATCTCCCTCGGCGTCGCCACGCTTGCCGCCGCAGTCACCCAATTCGTAATACAGAGCACCGCAAGCCTCCAGACCACGGTAACAAACTGGACAGAGCCGCTGCCTGGTTCGATGGAACGGCTCCCCGTCGCTGGAGACCAAAAGCCACGAGCGGGCACTACAGGCCTAACTTCTCCCGGAGTGCATCAATGCGTTTAGAGGCTTCCGCCTTGCTGAGGCCGTCAGCATAGGCGTCAGGGTCGTCGGCCTGTTCGGCCAAAGTTTTCAAATAGGAGGCTTGTGCGGGGGTCATGGGGTCATCTCCGCTGATCCAATCTTCCGGGTCCTTTTCGACATTTGCCGGTGCCTCGATTTTTGGGTTGTGCCGGTCGCCCATGATCAATCTCCCTTGATGATCACCACAATGAGAATGATCATGATTTGTTCCGCCAGATTGGTATGCGTGTCGCGTCCGCCCGCCCAGGCCGGTTACGCGCAAGCGGAGCGAATCTCTTCTTGGCTATTTCATAACGTGGATACCTATGGTGGTAATCTTGCACGATCCTCAAATCGGTGAGGACGCCCCTTGAGCAGCGATCAGGGCCATTGGAGCCGTACCTGGCTCATAAACGACGCCCAACTCGGAAATCGGCTTCTTCGAAATATTTGGCCTTCAGCCATGTGTTCGACAGTCCGCTCCTGTAGCGGCTGTCGGCGCGCTTCGAGATAATTCCCTTGAGCCCGATCTTCTCGACGGTGCGGAAGAGCGCCAGCGCACTGCCCTCGAAATGCTCACTGTATTGGATCTTGCCGAGGCCAGGCTCAACCAGTTGCCACAGCGCCTGCTTGCGCTGCAGCAGCGGCAAGGAGTCTAGATCGCGGCCGTCGAGATGGAGGATATCGAACGCGACGAACACCAGCCGGCTCGGCTCGTTCCAGATCGCGGCTTCCAGCGCAGGGCAATCGGAAGCGCCCTGCTCGCCCGGCACAATGACCTCGCCGTCGAGAATGGCAGTCCGGCATGGCAGATCGACGGCCAGTGCGATGGGCCAGTATTTCGTGGTCCAGTCACGGCCGTTCTTGCTGTAAAGACGCACGCCGCCATTATCGATGATGATCTGCGTTCGATAGCCGTCGAGATTGGCCTCGTGGACCCAGCCCTCATCTTCAGGCGGCCGCTCGACCCGAGTCGGGATCTGCGGCGGAAGAAACTCCAGCCGGCCGCCATTGACCTTGGCACGCTTACTCAATGACGCCACCTTTGATCGCGCAGCGGCGGCTAATCGGTAAGCGATGCGCCAAGGCACCTTTCCCGAAATCGTCTTGATGGTTAGGTGGTGTCAATGGGCACCGAAGTTTCCGCAAAAGTGGGCATCCAATTTTCCCTATCTGGCGGGTGAAGGTTTCGGTGATCAGCCGGCGTCTTGATCGGTCGATTTCAGTCCTGCTGGGCGGCCACGCTTTTTCGGCGGCGGCGGCGGATTGATGAGCGCTTTGGAGCGAACATGCTCGGGAACAAGATCAGCGTGCTGGCGCAATCGGTAGCTCGATCCTTCGATCTGCACGACGACGGCATGGTGAAGAAGTCTGTCGAGCAATGCTGTTGCGACAACAGGATCACCAAAAACTTCGCCCCATTCTGCAAAGCCGCGATTGGAGGTGAGTATCATGGCACCCTTCTCGTAACGGGCATTGACGAGCTGGAAGAAGAGATTGCCGCCGCCGGGCACGACCGGGAGATAGCCGATTTCGTCGACGACCAGCAGGGATGCGCGGCATAGATAGCGGATACGCTCGCGCAACTGCCCTCGCGCTCGGCCTTGGCCAGCGAGGCGATAATGTCGGCGAGCGTGGAGAAGTAGACGCTCTTTGCGGCCTTGACGGCTTCGACGGCGAGCGCGGTCGCCAGATGGCTCTTGCCGGTGCCGGGCGGGCCGAGAAGATGGACTACCTCCGCCCGCTCGATGAACTTCAGTTCGGCCAGCGCCATGATGCGGTTTTTATCGAGCGATGGCTGGAAAGCGAAGTCGAAGCCGGCGAGCGTCTTGATGGTGGTCAGGCGCGCCATCATCAGAGCAGCCTTGATGCGCCGACTTTCGCGCAGGGTTAGTTCTTCCACCAGAAGTTCCTCGAAGGCCTGGATGCCGTCGATCTCGCCCTGCTCGATGCGCCGCAGGATCGCTTCAAGCGCTTCGAGCGCCCGCGGCATGCGCAGCCCGACCAGGCTCTTCCTGATGCTGTCGATCGTGGATGCGTGCATGGTCATGACCGGCTCCCCGCGTCGGCCAGTCGCTCGGCGACGGCCTGATAGAAGTCGAGCGAGCGCCGGGCGACATGATCGCCGAGGCGGCCGACGATGATATCCGGGGCGGTCTTCCTCGCGGCGTGGCGAGCTAACCCCTGACGATGAGCAGGATCGATCCGATATTGGCGGCGCCCCTCGATCACAGGATGGCTGGCGACCAGCCGGCCTTCGTCCAGGATGCGGATGCAGTCGGCAAGCTGGTGAACCTCGACAAGTCGCCGGGTGCGATCGGGAACGCTATAGTAGTTGCCGCCGATCGAGACGAGACCATCATGGCTGACGCGACGCTCCAGCTTGAGAAGCGCGTCGAAGGGAACTGCCGGGAGAGGTTGAAGTTCCGGCTGCTCTGCCGCGAAGGCTTCGCTGACGATGCGTTGCGTGGTGCCGTGCAGGCGAGCATTGGCGACGGTGTCGAGCCAATCTCGCAATTGCTCGTTCAGGTCCTCGAGATTGCGGAAGCTGCGGGCCAGGAAGAAGTCCTCGCGGATATAGCGGAATGGTCGCTCGACTTTGCCCTTGGTTTTGGCGCGATACGGCCGGCAGGCTCTGGGCTGGAAGCCAAAGTGCTTGGCCAGCGCCAGCAGCGAGCGATTGTAGATGATGTGGCCTTCGTTATGTGACCGCCGTCTTCATCCTGTCGTAGAGGATCTCGATCGGTACTCCTCCAATGGCGTCGAACGCCTGCATATGACAGCGCAGCAGCGTTTGCAGGTCCTGGTGCATGACGTAGCGGGCGAAGATGTAGCGCGAGTGGCCAAGCACGAGCGAGAACAGCCAGACGATGCGCGTCACGCCCGGCGCGTCGGTGAACTCGGTGACGAAGCGCGCGAAGTCGATCTGTGCTTGATATCCGGCCGGAGTCTCGAACCGCACCTCGAAGGGACGCACCTGCTCCTGCGGTCGGATTGCGGCCACGAAGCGCTTCACGGCGGTGTAGGCGCCGTCATAGCCGCGCTCACGAATCTCGCGCGTCAGGCGCACGGCGCTCAGATCGGGAAAGGCCGAGACCCGTTCGCGCAGATAGTCGACAAAGGGAACGATCTTGTTTGGCCGCCCCGCCTGTCGCGGGCCATAGGCGGGAAGTTCGAGCCCGCGCTCGATGTATTTGCGGACCGTCTTGGGATCGCGGCCCGTTCGCCGAGCAATCGCGGTCACGGACAGGCCCTGACGGTGTAGATCCAATATCATCAGAAGTTCTCCAAGTTGGACCACCAGCGCCGCTCCGATTCCGATCAAATCGGGACGGACTATCGACGCCGGAGCGAAAGCCGCCAGTTCCGGGACGCGTCCCGGAACTGGCGACAGCAGCGCCAACTAGGGAATTTTCGATGCCCACAATCAGGGAATATTCATCGCCCGATGACAGGTGGCTTGTTGGTCGGCGCGCCGGCGCCGATCACTCCGGGTCGTAATGGGTGACGTAGTGGAGTTCGCGGAGGGCGGGGATGACCAGGGCGATGTCTTTGTACGCCTCGTGCTCGATGATGTGCGCGGTCTCGGGCCCCGGCCTGGGCTTGCCGAGGACGGGCCTGCCCTTTTTGTCAACGCAGTAGATCAGGATCGGCAGCAGCAGGCCGTGATTGGGATTATTGAGGTCGAGTAGCCGTTTCCAGCTTTTGATGTTGAGATTCATGGCCGCGTAGAACCCCTGGCACCACGGCCGGGGATCGATGCCGCCGCTGGGCTTGGTGGCGAATCGGGGCGCATAATCCTGCGGTCTGTCGAAGAGCGTCTCGTTGGTCCGATTGTGAATCCTGGCGACGCTGGCAAATACGGCGTGATCGGTTGCAGAGCCTTTGGCCAAAACGTCGCGCGGCAACCCCATGAGCGGGCACATCCAGTCCTGCGGGTCCGCGAACCGCGGCCCGGTGATCGCTGCCGTTACGAAGCCATCCAGCGCCGACATGGTCCGCACCAGCGGGCGGTTGGTCTTGGCAGCCATCCAGGCCTCGAGCGCCTCGTCCGACAGCGCCATGTCATCGAGCGCGCTCATGCCGCCAACGGGAGCGGCATCTCTTGGCGGCGCGCCCAATTCCACGGCATCAGCTCGTCCCAGCGCGAGGCTGGCCAGTCGTTCTGGATGCGCTCGGTGACATCGGCCATGTAGGCTTCGGCATCGACGCCGCAGAGCTTGCAGGTCTCGATGATGCTGAGCACGACCGCTGACCGCTCTGCCGCGGCGAAGCTGCCGGAGAAAAGCCAATTGCGCCTGCCGACCGTAAATCCACGAATGGCCCGCTCTGCGATCAGGTTGTCGGGCTCGAGCTGGCCATCGTAGAGGAAGCGGTTGAACGCGCGCCATCGCTTGGTGCCATAGGCGAAGGCCTTCGCGATATCGGCATGGCGCGACAAACCCTTGCCTTGGCGCATAAGCTGTCGTCGCAACGCGCGGACCAGTGGTCGGGTGCGCCTTCGTCGTGCGGCCAATCGCTCGGCGGGCGGGAGTCCCCGGATCTCTTCCTCGATCCGGTAGATCGCCTGGATACCCGCCATGGCCGTGGTGCTGAGCTCGGTCGGCTGGCTGTCGTGAACGTCGAATATCTTGCGACGCAGATGGGCCAGGCAGGCAGCTTCTCGAATGGCGCCGCCCTTGTAGATCTGGTTATAGCCGCTGAAACCGTCGGCCTGGAGGGTGCCGGCAAATCCGGCGAGCTCGGTCATCACGCTCTCGCCGGCGCGGCCCAGGGTGGCGCGATACCAGGCGATCGGCGGCTCCTGCGAACCCGAATTGCGGTCGTCGGCGACATAAACCCAGAGCGCGCCCTTGTGCGTCTTGCCGGCGCTGGGCACCAAGATCGGAAGCCGCGTGTCGTCGGTATGAATCTTGGTGCGGGTACGGCCGATCTCGCGGATGCGGTTGTAGATCGGGTCGAGCAAGGCGGCGGCGTAGCCGGCGCTGCGCGCAAGCGTGGAACGCTCGATATCGACGCCCTTGGCGGCCATCATCTGGGCCTGACGGTAGAACGGCAGATGATAGCCCCACTTCGCCATCATGATATGGGCGAGCGCGGCATAGCTGAGCTTGCCGCGTGCAATGGCCTTAACTGGTGCCGGCGCCTGGATGATTTTATCGCACGTCCGGCAGCTGTACTTAGGTCGAATGGTCTCCATCACCTGCCAGGCCTGGGCGACCAGATCGAGCATCTCCTCACTATCTTCGCCCATGGCGCGCAGATCGCCGCCGCAGCCCGGGCAACATGCGCAAGACGGCTCGCGAACGTCGTGCTTGCGCGGCAGGTTGGGATTGAGCTTGCGCACCGGCAACACCCGAACCTTGGCGGTGTCAGCGACGATGGGCAGCTCGATATCGGGCACGCTCGCGGCGAAATCGGTCTCGAGATCTTCGAGTTCGAGCCGCATCTGGCCCAGCTTCTCGGACGAGCGGCCGAAGGCCTTGCGGTTGAAGCGATCGATCTGCAGCTGCAGGCGCTGGATGCGAAGTGCGGCCTCGGCGCGCTCTCTTCGCAGCTGTTCATCGCGTTCGGCGATGGTGATGTCGCGGGCAGAAACGGCCGCTTCCAGAAGGGCGATCCGGGCGAAGAAATCTGCGGTTGAGGGAGCTTGTTCCGACACCCAAAACCTATACCCGAAAGACCCTCGTTACGGAAGCAGAATCATCACAAAATCAATAAGAAACGTCCAAATTAGCCAGCCAAACGCGGTCGATAAATCTTGCTCGGTCGGCGCCAATCGATCCCGTCCAAAAGCAGCGAAAGCTGCGCCTTGGTGAGCGATACGGTGACCTGCTCCTTGGTGGTTGGCCAGGCAAAACAACCATCGGTAAGCCGCTTGGTGAACAGGCAGAACCCCTGGTCGTCATGCGCCAAAATCTTGATGATATGGCCCTTGTGTCCACGGAAGCAGAAGATCGCGCCGGTGTGCGGGTCGAGCGCGAGCACCTGCTGCACCATCCGCGCCAGGCTGTTGATCCCGCGGCGCATATCGGTCGCGCCGCAGCACAGATAAATCCGGTCGGTCGGCACCACCGTGATCACCTGGTCAACTCCGCCAGAACGATACGCAGCGCTGTCGGATCGACGCTCCCGTCAATGCGCAGTCGCGTGCCGCTCGGAAAGGCCACGACGATCCCGCCGGCCGGGTCCGGGCAATCGGCGACGGGGCGTTCGACACCGGGCAGATCGCTCACCTCGATGCGTGCGAAGGTCGCTATCGCCTGATCGGCATCGAGCTCGCCGCCGGCCATCTGCTTGCGCCACGCATAGAGCTGTGACGGAGCTACGCCGAACGCTTCCGCGACCTCGGTCACCGACGATCCCGCCGCGCTCGCCAGGTCGACCAACGCGCGCTTCTCGGTGCAAGTCCACAGCCTTCGTTGCCGCACGCGCCCGGCCACCCTTGCAAGATCTTCTGCCGGCGCGGCGCCGCTGATCTCGGCGACCGTATCGCCCCTTGCATGTTCCAATGTCATGGCCCGAAAACTCCATGTTCATCGGCTTATTGCAAGGTGCCTTGGCGCATCGCTTACGCTAATCGGCACAGGCAGCACGACATCACCCCAACATGATGCCTGCCACCTGTGCCGAGCCCCCGCCAAGCCATTGCAAGCATCTACGCACGAGGCCGATCTGTCGTTAGCTTTGCATCCTAATACTTATCCTGGCGTACATATCTTGCTCGGCGCGGCGCTCTTGCACCGTTCCCGGCTTATTGCTGTCCGGGATTCCCGCCAGCCTACGCAGCCCTTGGCTAGAGCGGTTCGTCATTTCACGGAAACGCAGAACCGCTCTATCTCTTTGTTTTTTGACTGCAATTCCGGACGGAAGACCGTCTCACACTTTTCCTGGAATTACTCTGATTGCGGACGACCTTGGTCAGTCCATCAAAAGCACCACAGCGGGATGCAGCTTCTTCAGATTCGGCAATGATTTCGACTGCCAGGGTATGTCGGGCGTTCCACGCACGATGAGTCGAACATCGGGATGCTTGCGCACCTCGATGGTAAATTTCGCCAAGAGGTTAATGCCTGAAGAGTTGAGAAATTCAAGGTCCGTTAAATTGAGCGTAATAGAAGTAGGTTTCGAGTCAAGAACCTCCATCAACAAAGACAAAATTGGCGCATAGGCCTCAAAACTGGCCAACCTCATGACGCCATCAAAAAAAATCTCGCTCGCTTCGCTCCACACGCGATATTGTGCTGTCGTTATTTCCATGTTGTGAGTTCGTTTCATTTAGTTATTAGTTATGAATTTGTATGATCGGAATCGAAGCATATGTTTCCAGGCAAACCAAATCCCTTTCATCGGCTGGGCTGAAGATCCAGGCCAGACTCGCGCCATAATCGCTCATCAACGTCAGCAATCCAAGACCGGAACGTGTCGTCTCAGGGTCCGCGGCATTCGCTTCGATCCGTTGAATCAGGAGTTCACCCGGATCACCGACTGTGATCTCCGACAGAAGATTTTGAAATTCAACGGTGGTTTCGCCATCGACAACGTTCGAGACCTTGACCTTGAAACTTTCTGAGTCGATGGCCGCCTCGATCGTGATCTCGCCCGGTGCACGAAACTTGACCGCATTTTCAATGAGTTCGTTGACCAGATAGCCGATGCTGTGTCGTACTTCCCT
Source organism: Mesorhizobium onobrychidis (assembly GCF_024707545.1). Taxonomy (NCBI): domain Bacteria; kingdom Pseudomonadati; phylum Pseudomonadota; class Alphaproteobacteria; order Hyphomicrobiales; family Phyllobacteriaceae; genus Mesorhizobium; species Mesorhizobium onobrychidis. The sequence goes on along the minus strand of NZ_CP062229.1, from coordinate 4,437,368 downwards.
GTGGTCGTTGCGAGATGACAGAAAGCGCAGGGCGAAAAGGTCTGCGATGAAGTCCGAGGTAGTAGCGCAATGATGCCAACTCAGGTCGAGAGGTCCGTCGAACAGTCGCACGCGACTGGCGCTCTCTCTCATTCCGATTGCAAGGCCGGCTGTTCCGAACAGTGTTGTCATTCCTACTTGTGCCTCATGATCACGAGGGTGATGTCATCGTGGATTTTCTGAGTTCCGATATGGGCCATCAGATCCTCAATAATTCCAGTTTTGATCTCCTCGGCGCTCCCGCGATAATAATGGCGCGCGCTGATGCAAAGGCGTTCCAGACCGAACAGTTCGCCATCCTGATCTTCCGCTTCGGTTACGCCATCGGTGTGGAGCACGATCACGTCGCCACTGTTGAACGGAATGTCGCGCGTTGCGATGAACGGCAAGATGTCACGTTCGAGGCCGATCGGCAGACCCAGATCGATCGTGTCGATCCGCTCGATCTCTCCGTTTGCACGAACGACAAGAACCTCCTCGTGCTGCCCTGAGAGGGTCACCTGCTCATTCTCAAAGTCAAGAAAGGCTAGAGAGAGATGCTTGTCGGTGTTGGTCCGTTCGATGTTTTTATAGATGGCTCTGTTCAGTCGATCGAGGAACTGACGTGGATTGTCCTCGCCAGTCTCCTGCAGTGCGCGTGCGACGGATTGAACCATCAGCATCAGCACACCGCTCGCCAGCCCATGACCTGTCACATCGCCGATCCCGATCTTGACCCGCAACCCCTCTTGCAGGACGTCGTAGTAGTCGCCGCCTACTTCGTCGGCCGGCCGCATATAGGCGGCGATTTCTACCCCTGGGATCGCTTCGAGTTCGCTGGCTCTCGGCAGAACCATCATCTGGATCTGTTTGGCAACTGCAAGCTCTGCACCAAGGCGGAGGTTCTCATCTCGCAGTTTGCCGTTGAGGGCGGAAATCTCTTGATTTGCGCCTTCAAGCTCCTTCGTTCTTTCATCAACGAGATGCTCGAGGTTTTCCGTATGGAAGCTGATCTGCTCTGCCATCCGGTTGAACGCGTCCCCGACCTCTCCAACTTCGTCGCGCGTCGGAATGCTTACCCGGACTGAATAGTCTTTCGCCTGCAGCCGCTTGGCGGCTCCGGCAAGCGCACTGAGGCCTGCAGTGATCCGCTTTGAAATTCCGAAGACAGCCGCAAAGACGATCAGGAGCGAAACGATAACTGCGATGACCTGGGTGATCAGGATCCGGTTGGTCGCGCTGGAAATGCTCTGCTGCGCTGCAAGGAGGGAAGCATAGATTTCCCGTTCGGGGACGACGAAGCCAAGCATCAGGGTTTCGGCCGTGATGGACCCCTTACTATTCCAGAGATTGACTGCGTTTAGCCGGCGAAGTGCGACCATGTAAGGTTCGGCCTTGCCGTTCTCCTCAATCGAAATATGCTTGATGACCGTCTTGTCGTCGGCGGGAAGTTCGAGCGCTGCGACGGTCGCGTGCGTACTCTTTTTGAGCGAGCGGTCGAGGCCGGTAACGCCTTGACCTGCCGCACCACTTGCGATCTTGAGCCCGAGCGTCTTCTCGCCTTCAGGCTTGATCGCGAGCACATTGCCGTTCGACATGGTGAGAAAACCGAAGCCCGTATCGGCGACCTTCACGCTTTCGACGATGTCAGCGAGCTGATCGAGCGTCACGTCGGCAGCGACCATGCCGGCGACATCACTGCGGTCTTTCGTCCAGAGCGGGTGGAAGAAGCTCACGATGAGCTTGCCGGTAATCGCGTCGATATAAGGAGCAGTCGCAGTGATGTCATCGCCCTTTACGGGGCGCGAATCCGGCTCCCTGATCCAGCCCTCCCAGCCTTCATAGACGCCAGGAAAGAAGAAATCCCAGAAATTCGCGTTGTTGTGGCCCGGATAGAGCTTGTCGAAGGTCTGCGCCTGATCGGAATAAGGTGTCGTGCGCATGATCGGTCCTGCCTTCGGCCCAACGTAATAGACCTGCAGCTTCTTCGCGCCTGTTGCCATCTGGCTCGTGCCAAAAATATCGAAGACTGCACTCTCCTGGATGTCGCGGAGAATTTCGGGCTTCGGTTGGTGATCGGCGGAGAGGAGATATCCCCAGACACTCATGACCGAAGGTGACCCTTGCCGGGTCTGCACCCAGTTTCCCGTGGCGTCATATACAAGCGGCGCATTAAAATTGGGGTTCTTCGCCAGCGCCTTGCCGATCGCATCTTTCGCTTCCGGATAATCGATTAGTCTCTGCATGGAGCCTGCAAGTGCGGTCACCTCGGAGTGCATGCGGTCGAAGAGGAGATCGGCGCGCAGCGCCGTCGTCTCGATATAGTTCTGGAGGTATTCCTGGGTCGCCTTCGTGAGGCCGCTCTCGATCTGCTGCGTCGCGTCGCGGGACAGCCGGTTCACGTTCCACAGGGCGACGCTGCCGCCGACGAGGAGATCGAAGAGCACCGCCCCACCTACAATGAACATGAATTTCGCGCGGAAGCTGTTAAGGCGGAAGACGGACCAGGGTCTAGGCGGAGTTACATCCGAGTCGGTCATAGTGGCTTGCGTCCCGATGCAACCCAGATCGGCCAGCCGGCATAGCCCTTGGGGTGGAGCGCAGCGAAGATATGATCCTGGAAGCCCTGTCGGAACCGTCTGATAAATGCCGGTGGGTCACCTCGCTTGGTCGCCATCTCGCCCGCATAGACGTTCTCCCATGCCGCGATGACATCCGCGAAGTCCTGCGGATCGCCGTCGTGGTTGGTGATCATGAAGGATTCGACTCGAATGTCTTCGAATCCCGCTTCGATCAGGTACCGTCGGCTCTTGGGGCCAAGCTCGATATCCATCTGGAAGTGCGCCCAGAGCTTGGCGACTTCGTTATAGGTCCACTGGATGCTGTCGGCGCGCGGTTCGCCCAGACAGTGCGAGTTCTTTTCATTTGTGATGTAGACGCGTCCGCCCGGCTTGCAGATGCGGAAGAGTTCTTTGAGGATCAGCTTGGGGTTATTGAACACCTGCAGCGAATGGCGGCACGTGACGAGGTCGAACTGATCGTCCTCGAGCAGCATTTCTGACGCATCGCCATAAGTGTACTCAATCCTCTTGATGTCGAACTCCGCCGCCACGTTTCGCGCATAGGCGAGGCTTGTCCTGGCGTGATCGAGGGCGACGATCCGCGACGGCTCGAACTCCCTCTGCACGAGCACGGCGAAATCCCCGATTCCGCAACAGATGTCAGCCATGACAATACCGGGTTGCATGCCATGTCGCGGCAGAATTGTGCGCTCGTGACGCCAAGTCAACTTCGTCTGTGTGCGGAGGATCGGAATGAACCCGCCTTCTTCAAGGAAGGTCTGCCCCGGATAGAACTCGCTGTCATACTCCTCAACCGTGATGTTTGGTTCAATTCCGCTCAAGCGACCGAATTTTCGCGTCGTCCATCCGACGACGCTTGACGTGATGACCACAAATTTTAGATCGGGTCGCGCGCGACAGGCGTCAATGATGACCCGCGAGAAGGCGTGAAACGCGGTGTTGTTCATTTGCGTCAGGCGCCTGATGTTCACATATAGTATACCGCGTACACGATCGATGGAGTCCTTCAACAGGGCAATGCTGGGCGCAAGCTCATCAATTGACTGGGGCCGCACTATCCCCGAAATAGAGAACTCCTGATCGTTGATGTCGTATTGCGTTTCGAAACGCGGGAGAAGGTAAGGGTTCAATTTGGCAGGCCCTCAAGCGGAAGATCCACGACAAGCGTGATCGTATCAGCGCCGGCTTCATCGAGTCGGAATGTCGCGTTGTAGTCAATGGCCAGTTCCAAGAGTACGACTTCACGGCTGGGCGCGAGGTCCCCGGACACCGAATTGAGGTATCGCTCCCTGGCCTCAGATCCTGCGACTTGCGACACGGCTTCTTCGTAGAATTGGCGCTCTTCCGGCACGCAAGGGAATGTCAATTCGATCCTATCCGTCGCGCCATGGCGAGACACCCTGCATGCCAATTCGCCGTCGGCATGGCGCATACGAAAGGCGACTTCCAGCAATTCGTTAAAGGCAGAAGAAAAGAGATTTGAATGCCGGACCGAGTCTGATCTATTTTGACTGATCATGCGGGCCATGTATGTCGAGACATAATCGCAGTGTCTCCAAGCAGAGACAAAAGCTTTTATTTCCATGTCGATCTGAATCATAGGCTCAAAAGTCGGCTCGCCAGCTCCGTCATGATGAACAGGTCCCATCGGTATCCTCACTTATCCATCAGTATTTGGGCCCAAGTGGCGCGATGACCTCCGAGGCGGAAATTTGACCGTCGTGATTTGTCAGTCCCGCACTGACTCGAAGAATTGCGCGATATCTGCCTTGATCGTTTCCACAACTCCCCACTTCATCGTTAACAAAGGGTGCAAGGCGCTAGAGAGCCCGATTTGATTCCTCCATCGCTCGTACCACCCTCAGCGGGGACCGCCTGATGAAATCGCTGATCGCCTCGGCTCCAAGCGGCTTTCCCAGGAAGTTGCCTTGCAGGCAATCGCAATGCTCCTTGATCAGCCACCGTGCCTGTGCCGACGTCTCGACCCCCTCGGCAGTGACATTTATCCCCAGGCCGTGCGCCAGAGTCATGATCGATCGCACGATCGTTTGGCTTTTGAGATCGGTCTCCAGGTCCGCAATAAAGTACCGATCTATCTTCAAAGTATCGAAGGGGAAGTTTTTAAGGTAGCTTAACGATGAATAGTATGTTCCAAAATCGTCGAGCGAAATTCGTATTCCCAAAACGTTCAGAGTGTTCAACGTGTCGATATTGTCGATCGTCTTTTCAAGCAGGACCGTCTCGGTTATCTCAAGTTCAAGTCTGTCGGCTCCGATTCCAACTGCGTCGATGATCTGAGCGACCGTGTCCGTCAGCGAACCGCTAAGGAACTGAGCCGGCGACAGGTTCACTGCGACTGTCAGCGAGGAAGGCCACGTCAATGCCTGGCGACAGGCTTCCTCGAGCACCCATCGTCCAATCTCGTCCATCAAACCGTCGGCTTCGGCGATCGGTATGAACACGTTGGGTGGAATGGTTCCGACCTCGGGGTGCCGCCACCGCAGCAGCGCTTCGAAACCCATCACCGACGAGGGAGGCCGGATGAGCGGCTGATACTCCAGATAAAGCTCGCCCCGCTCCAGCGCGGTTCGAAGTCTGCGCCTCAGATTCTCGCGTTGCTCGAGCAAGAGCAGCATCGAACGGTTGAATGTTCGAGCGCAGCCGCGTCCATCTGTCTTGGCCGCGTAAAGAGCAATGTCAGCGGCTTTCATCAACTGTTCGCCATCGGTCCCGTGCTCCGGCCCGAAAGCAATTCCGATACTCGAGCCGACGAAGACGGGAATGCCGTTAATGACGAACGGGTTCTTGAACGCGTCGACTAGCGATCCGGCGAGGCGCTCAGCCTCTGCCGGCTGCTCCTTTCCCAATTGGATGACAGCGAACTCATCGCCGGCATACCGGTATGCGGATTCGCCGTCCTGCAGCGCGTCGCGAATACGACCCGCCGCGAGTTGAAGAAGAGTGTCGCCTGCTCCATGGCCGAGCGTGTCGTTGACCGCTTTGAAATCGTCAAGGTCGATTTGCAGAAGGGCGGCTTTCGGCTTTGATCCGCCGAGGGCCGCCATTGCCTGCTGCAGCCGCTCGCCGAATCGCCGCCGATTCTGCAGTCCGGTCAGCACGTCGTGCGTCGCCTGATGGAGCAGAATTACATGCTCTTGCTCCTCCACTACGCTCCGCCCATCGCGCTCTCTTAATTCAATGATTCCCACACCATTTGCAGTGGCGAAAACGAAAGCGGACCGCGGCGCTTCGCCCGATGATCGCGGCAAATCGATGCTTGCCGGTGAGCCGCCGTGGAACACACGAAGAAATTCGTCGCGATACCTCGCATCGAGGAAGCTCGGGTAGATCTCCCAAACGGCGGCACCCGGCACCACCGCGCCTCCGTATACGCCTTTGAGCTTGGTTGCGTAGTGCGTCAGACAGAAGTCGCGATCATAGAACGACAAAAGTTCGGTCGTGTTCGCCAAAAGGTCAGCGAGCAGCGCTTCGCCGGGACGTGGTGCATCGCTTGAGGAAGGCCCCTCACTCTCCGTGCCGACGCCTGATGCCTCCGGGTGCAATAGCCACCTCCATAGGCGGTGAGAATCCACGTCCCCCAGCCCAGAAATAGCATAACTGTCAAGCTTGGCAAACATACAACTCGCAGTCTCAACAAGTGTCACATGCTGCGTAGTTGCAATGTATGCTCCGCTGTGATTGGCGGCGACATCGATCAACAGTTGGTTAATAAATCGGGAATTGGCTATAATTGATGGCGCGGTGGACGCGACACGAAATATTCTGGTCCATGAGGCGGCTGATCTTCCCCGCCCCTGTTTTGAGCCCGCCCCACTTCAACCATCCCCGATCCTGTACTCAGCTTCCGAGCGCTTTGAGCCAATGTTCAAAGGAAGAGGCCTCCTCGTGTCCAGCATGCGAAACAGAGTGGGCGGGGCGCGGCAACACCACGGAACTTCGGACTTCGCGGGGGCTGTAACCGAATTCCTTGCTAAATGCTCGGCTGAAATTAGCCGCTGAACTAAACCCGACGGCTTCGGCAATATTAACAATGCGCCGGCTGTCCGCCGGATCGCTAAGCGCAACATGGGCTGCCAGAAGTCGGCGACTTTGTATGTAGTGGAGAACACCACCGCTCGGTTCGAACAACTGATAAAGACGAGAGCGCGAGACGCCGAGCGCCCGGCACATTGAATCCGGCGTCAGATGAGCCGCATCCAGATTGTTGTGGACGTATCGACGGGCTCGCTCCATCAGCGCGACACTCACCAATTGTTCGGTGGCCGCGGCATGTTCCGCCGGGGGCGAGAGGCAGGCAATGATCATGCTGCGCGTTGCGTGCACGATGCGGGGCAGATCGTCAGCCGTGACACTGCGCAGTCTTGCTTCGATGCTGTTGAGGTAGTCGAGTAAAAGGTTGGCAAAGTTGCCGGACAGAATTGAATTATTCTTTGCGTCCAGGGTTGCCGCCGCGTCGGCGAACAAATCACGCGGCAAATAGAGAAAGAGACTTTGGGATTCCGTTGCCCTCCCGCGAAACGGGTAGCCAAGCGATCTAATCTCCAATTTGCCCGGCTGGTTTTCCGCTACGCGGCGATCGACCTCCGTCCACGACCGGCCAGTATGCGGCAAAGCGATATACCAGTGATCGATCGAACTGGACCGAAGCTTCGCAGCAGAACGCATATAACTATGTGCCGGTGCGCGCTGTTGAACGATCAGCATGCCGCCGAGGTTCCAAGCCGTGTGGTCGGCGGGAAAGCCATCGTCGAGCGATTTGTCATCCGGCAACTTGATCTCGACAAGCGGAGCCATATGCGCCTGCCAAGCGACGAATTGATCCTCTGGCGCCAGTTCGAGCGTCGAAAAGGGCAAAGGTTCGAGCGCCGGCGCAAGTGACGGGGCAGCCTCATTGTAAGATTGAGCTTCGCGCGGCCAACGACGTCGATCGCGCTGAAGCGCCTGCCTCGCAAGCGCCTTGTCCTGCCTCTTAGCGTCCATCGCGTAGTGCCGTATCCGATTCCGGTATGCCCATCTCCACCTCAATCATGTGGTGTATCACAGGCATCTGGCAAGACTAGCGGAACGCGAGTCCACAGAGCGCCATCACGCTGGGTTACAGCAAGAAATGCATTCCGAGATAAGTTTCTGGATGCGACGATAACGACACTCTTCAACCTGGTGCGTATAGAGTCTGGCACGGTGAAAGCGTAGTTGAGGAGACAACGAAATGAACGCAAAGCTCAAAGCGGAAGCTCGTCGCAAGATAATTCTTGATGGATATTTTAATAACGAACCTTTGAAAGATATTGCAGCCAAGGTCGGATGCTCACTGGCGAGTTTGAAAGTCACCGCCAGTAAACTCGGTTGCACTCGAACTCCGAAAGAGGCGGCGGAATTTCGGCGAGGATTTCATGTCCCAGAACAAAAACTGCGAGATTACCGCCAACTTATGATTGCTGGACAGTATAGAGCTCGCGAGTGCGCGCTGATTTTGGGGCTATTGAAAGACCAATTATCGGTCAGCGAGTAAACTTATTCCAATACACGCCTCAGCGGTTCATCGGCAAAAAAAGCCCGCCGCAAACACGGGCAACGGGCCCTGAAAGGTTCGCACAGATGCTGCGCCGGCGTTTCAATCGCACCTGCCTCAGCCCTCATGATTTGGCTATTTGCGAACGCGTGTTCGATCAGGTTTGCGCAGATGAACACATTGACTCTTCAAGCCGGGATGCCGAGGCCTTAGCGGTGGCGATTGTCGCAATCTTCCGAAACATTACTACCAAGGAGCGCGAACTGCTGGATGAAGTTAGGTCTCTTCGTCTCTCAAAGGGCGCAGAGAAGGCGCACTAGCTTGGCGGTGTTCCGAGGCGAATTGTTCTAGTCCCGCGTTGGCACAGCCGGATTGGCATCTGCATTGCCCCATTGAGTCCCGCCAGAGTGTAGCCACAGCGCTTGCGAAGGAGATGGAAATGGGTTTAGCCCAAGACTTGTCTGATGTTGCGCTCACATTCGATTGTCCGGATTGCTCGCATCCGGCGGTAAGGAAGGGCTCTGCGCTAAGAACGATCGCGCACTTCAGATGCGACGGGTGCAACGCCAAGGTACGGATCACCTATCCGCAGAAGCTAGCGATCTTCGAAAAGTACAGGCTATTAGCCGCCCAAGGGGCATTGCGATAAGACGATCCGGAAACGCGTCGCCAATGGCGGTCACGTGGACCAGATGCAAGAGGTCGATGCTCTGGTGGGCCTCGCTAAAGAAATGGCCGACCGGCAACTGGCCGGGTTAGAAAGCCCGGCAGATGAAAACGATGGCTCTGTGCAAGACGGTGACGATGCAAAGGACTGAGCGTCGTCGACCGCCTCCTCACATTCCGCGATCACGGAATTACTCGAATCGCCAAGTTTGGTACTATCCAACGGCGGACCCCAATCCGTCAGGCCGGCGCCCTACAGGCATTCTACCCCAACGCCCCCCAAGCGGCGCCGGCCACCTCCCAAAGGCGAGTGTCAGCCGCTCAAGCGATTAACCGAAAGCTGACAGATCAGGCGGGCTCCCGGATAACCCACTACTCCGGCTCCCGGGTCGAAATGCACAATGGCACAAGGATGGTGCGGTTGAGACTGTCGACGTCCTCGTCGATCTCTTCACGCCTGATGCCCACTGACTTTGCTCGGCAAACAGCTGCTGCAGGAGCCGAACGCCCGCCCCGTGCCAGTGTTCCATCTGGAAACAAAAAACCCGCCGTACCTTTCGGCACGGCGGGCGAGACTTCTCAGTCGTTCACCAGGCACAGGGTGGGCGGGGGTGGGTGCGCCTGGATCGTAGGAAATCCTACGCGCGCCGGCAGCGTCGCGTCTACCAACCGCCGGTTGGCCCGGTTGCTTGTTTGACAGACACGCGCTTATGATGGCTGCTCAAAAGCGCCGATCGGGCCTTTTGCCGAGCGGCTCGTTGTGCGGGAGGGACGCTATGGCCCAGCAGGAGCAGTGGCAGCTGGAAGGCAGCGCCGCGGAACTCTACGAGCGCTACCTGGTCCCGGCAATCACAACCCTGTGGGCTGCCGACCTCGTGGATCGCGCTGCGCCTCAATCTGGTGAGCGGGTTCTGGACGTAGCTTGCGGCACCGGCGTGGTGGCACGCTTGGCGGCCGAGCGTATGGGAAGTGGGCAGGTCGTCGGCCTCGACATCAACACGGGCATGCTTGCCGTTGCTCGATCGCTCCCGAGAGGCGCTGGACCACGTATCGAGTGGCACGAGGGAAGCGCGCTCGAAATGCCGTTCCCTGACGCCAGCTTCGATCTGGTTCTTTGCCAACTCGGACTGCAGTTTTTTCCGGACCGATCGAGTGCGCTACGTGAGATGTTCCGGGTTCTGGTGCCTAACGGCCGACTGGCCTTAAGCGTTTTCAGCGCTATTGAGCACACTCCTGCGGCAAAGGCGCTGGCGGATGCCTTGGATCGACACCTTGGCCCAGGCGCTTCGGCAACGAAACGGTCCGAGCATTCACTTGCCGATGCGGACGTGCTTTACCGATTGGTGGCCGGGGCGGGATTTCGTCAGGTGACCTTCGACACGACGACACAGAACATCCGGTTCCCCTCGTCAAAGGCATATGTGCGACTACAGCTGGCAGCGACTCCGCAGGCTGGGCTGGTCAGCGGAATGGATGCCGGACATCGCGACGCAGTCGTCGCAGCGATCATGGGTGATGTAAGTTCTTCGCTGGCAATCTATTCAACTGGAGGGGAGCTGATGTTCCCCCAAGAGGCTCACGTCGTGCTCGCACGCAAATAGTGCAGCTGACTCTGCGGCATCCGGTGTTCAACAGCGCCCACGCAAAGTGAGCCTAATTAGAGGAGGAGCGTAGCAACCCCTCCTCCTTGGCAGCAACCTCGAAGGCCTTCCTTACGTCCTCGGGTGTGCCCTCACCTTCAATGCAGGCCATGCAGGCTTCGACCGCCTTCGTCCACTTGGGTCCCCGCTTGGCCCACTTCATGAGTTCCGCAGCGGCCCCTCGGGCATCATTCGGCCTGCTCCCTTCAGGCCAGCACTGAAACCCACTGTTAACGTCGTTCGCGGGTGAGAGGATGCGGCCGAAGCTTGACAGTGTAGGGTACAGCTCGCTGCCAGGCACGGAGGCGGAAATGAAATTGCTTGGGATTGCGCTCTTGTGCACGGGCATGATCAGCGTAGCAATGCCGGCCGTTCGCGCTGAGGATCAGCTTGTTCCGCCTAACCACGAAGAAGCGCCAGAGCCGGCAGTTCATTGCGAGGGCCAAAACTGCCTTCCACCAGCTGATGACCCTGTCGAGGAATGCAAGGGGCAAGATTGCACGCCGGCTCCGCCGGTTGACCCAGGTCCACAGATTGAACAGGTCGACTGAACAGCATCAGCCGAACACCCCACCTACGAAGGTGATCGCAGATCCGTGGAGAAGGTTGGATTTCAGGTCCTCTCCCTCCGCCAGACGCGCCGCGCAACTATTCTCCGACCAAGCCGCAGCTGCTTAAAATCCCCATGTTCCGCGGGATTTCCTGCGGGAAGCTATGAACCTGCCGAGTTCTAAACGACGTTTGCGCTGCTCTCTCTAGGGCAGATATTCTCCGAACCTGTGAACCAGCCGCATTTGGTTCACAGCGTTCGTACCTAACGATTTCAGCAGCTTATGCCGGTGTGGGCTGTGTACCATTTCGCAATTGTGCTCGGTCATCGACCTATGCTGGGATCAAACTGGGCACAGCAATCTCGCGATCTGAACTCGGACATTCCAAGCGCGCCGCGGCGCCTCCGAAGTCGAGATTTGACTGTGGCGGCGCGTCAGTGACTGATTCTGCCGCTCAAGGGAGGCAGCTGCCTCTTATAGCACAGCACGACCGGTCTTCCGTGTTGATTTCACGGCGCCTTATGGACTGAGCGAAACCTCAAGGTCTTTGATCAACTTGAGTGCGTCCTGAACCTCCTTCTCATAAAGTGGCGTAGCCCCAGCATGAGCGGCTGGATTGAGCACGCGTTCGGTGCAGGCAAGGATTTCGTCGAGCAGCCTGATCCGGCGCATTCGTTCATCATGGTCACCTGTAAATGCTTGTCTCAAGCGATTTCGCTTCGACTTCAGTATTCCTTTAGTTGCGCATCCGGAGCGACATTTCCGTCAACGCCGGTGTCATCGGTCGCAACCAGCAAGGTGCATGGGCTTTTGGAGTGGACTCAACGACTTTCTCTAGGATGTCCAAGGGTAGTTCGGTGACGAGGAGATTTTTGGCGGCGCGCAAGCCCTCCGGCCTAGCTCACGCCGTTGACCCTGACCGGCCCTTGGGATCGTCGGCGAAGTGTTTTTCCAGAAATTCGGACCTGAACTTTTGTGGCGGAGTGTCAATGTCCGGCCGACCCTCCGGCGTAAAGTCCATAAGATTCCAATACGGCCACGCGGTGTCGACATGATTCATCATCGTTTCAGTTCCCAGAAATGAAAAATCCTTCCGTCCCGCTTCATGAATACATGCATCACTGGCCATTGCATGTCGTCAGTATCCCCCTGGCACTTGTAATCCGCCTGATAGGGAGACTCCGATCCGGAAACCAGCCAGATCTGCGACCATCCGCGTTGTTTGGCCCAGGCATTAATTCGTTCGGCTGGGGCTTTGGCAATTGCGACGAACGAGGCGCCACTTTGGGTTACTTGATACCAGCTTCGATCGAACCCATCGACCAGTGACGTGCAGGAAGGGCAAGGTTTGTCCCAGTTCGGACCAAACATGAATGAGTAGAGCAGCAGCGTGTTTTTATCGGCAAACAGCTCAGAGAACTTCACGCTCGTTCCAACTTTCCCATCGTTGGCCCACTGGAAGACGTAGTCCTCCTTTAATTGCCCGCCGGGAGGGAGGTTGCGACGTTTTTCCGCCACGGATTTCACCTTGTCGATAAGTTCTTGCTCATCCTTGAGCAATGCTGCGCGCGCATCGCGATACTCGTTGCTTTCGTTAGGATACCGGAGTTCACTAATGTTCATCTCCTCTCTCCGGGATGGGGCATCCATATAAAGCTGCCGGGCGTTCCATAGTTCCAGCCTGTGACGACTCGTCGGTTCCTCCTCATCGGCGCTCGACATATAGGAATCGCTACCAGCCCAAATCGGCCGTAGGTTGCCCCACCAACGTCGGCCGGGTCGACTGTTGCCCATGGGTGAATGTCCGCTCCGCAGAACGCCCCCTGATGTCGGGAAATGGCGCTCGTTGCTCGTTCGGTGGACAAAACAAACAGCCGCTTTCCACCCAAAGCGGGAATCTGACTACGGTCACCAAGGGTGGATTTTCGCCAGCGAACACTGGGCGCATAGCAGTTGTGTAAAGTCGCTAGATTGGTACCGGCATACTGCATTGCTACATCAGCGCCGTCGACGGCTCCCCTCCTCCCAGCCGTCGGTGAAACCCAGCCCGCCGGTTATCCTCTCCCGAGCGGGCTTTTGTTGCGCCGCAACAGAAATCCCATGAATATCAATGGGTTGTCTTGCTATCCGGTGGCGAGTAAGCAAACTGCAAACGGTGGTTTGCAGTTTGAACACCCCGGAAACAGCAGCATGACGAGCGCGGTCGCCTACGATCGAGTCTCCACACAGCGGCAAGGACGCTCGGGCTTGGGCATCGAGGCCCAGCGTGCCGCGGTCGCCCGCTTTGCCGAGGCCGAGGGGATGATCATCCTCCAGGAGTTCGCCGAGATCGAAACCGGAAAGGGCGCGGATGCTCTTGATCGACGGCCGCAATTGAATGCCGCCCTCGCCCTTGCCCGCCAGACAAAATGCCCGGTGGTCGTGGCCAAGCTCGATCGCCTCTCTCGTGATGTCGCCTTCATTGCCGGACTGATGGTCCAGCGCGTTCCGTTCATCGTCGCCGAACTCGGCGCTGACGCCGACCCGTTTATGCTGCACCTTTACGCCGCTTTGGCCGAGAAGGAGCGTCGATTGATCTCGGAGCGCACCAAAGCCGCCCTCGCCTCACGCAGGACGAGCATAAAGCTCGGCAATCCGACCAACACCGCCGAAGCTGCGGCGAAAGGTCGGAAGATGTCGATCGAAGAAGCCGACCGGTTTGCCCAGACCGTGCTGCCAATCATCGCTTCCATTCAGCGGTCGGGCATCACCAGCCTACGTGGACTGGCAATCGCTCTAAACAACCGTGGCGTTCGCACAGCGCGCAATGGCCAATGGCAGGTGTCGAACGTGCGCAACGTTCTCGCGCGGCAATCCCCTACTCTTTTATAAGCGGGAAATAGCCACCGGCGCGGCCGGAACAAACGGGATCGACGCCGGTTAACTACTAGCGAAGGGACGCAACCGCAAAGGACGCGGGAAAATGTTTGAAATTTATCGCCTCGAAGTGGCCAAGGCTAGACAGGGTGTAAAACGAGCCGAGAACTCTCTGAAGCGCGCGAATGAGTTGCTGGACGAGGACGGTGGCGTCGCCCTTAATCTCGCGTTGTGCGGCCGGATAAGGGCCGAGCAAAGGCGCGTGATCGATGCCAGAGAGCGACTGACGAAGATCGATCCGAACAGCACGGACAACGTGGGCTGAGCCTTTCGGCCCGTTGGGAAGGCATGACCCCCGACGAATACCGGGCGAAATGGGGATTGGGCCGCTTTGCCCAGGCGGATGATCGCCGAGTACCTTCCTGATTCTGTTTCATACCCCATCCCCTCAGACTGAAAGTAGGCCAGATAGGACGTCGGCGCGTAACAAGGTAAGGCCCCTTTTCCTCGTATTCCCGAAAGCCTTGTAGCGAAGGGCGCGGTGCAGGTGGACCACAGGGCCGATCATCCCCGGCTTGACCACTGTGTCACCGGCCTCTTCATCCCCTCGGTAGTGCCGCGTGCCTTACCAAGGATAAGGAGAGGGTGACGATCGACCTAGGACCACTGGTGACGGTGGATATCGACAAGGTCAGGCTGGTGGAGAAATACCGACCGCAGAAGCGCAAGAAGCCACTGCGCGACATGATAGATTAAAGTTATCGAACCTAACCATTCTTCATAAGCGTTCTGAATGCTGTTTTCGGAACTGCTTGCCGTTGTGGCGCGTTAAAGTTCGGTATCGGGAGATAGAGACATGTCTGTGCAAAAGGAAGACTATCGAACGAACAGAGCCGACTACGCGATTGCCGCGAAGCATGGGCGAGCGGTCGCTAATGGAAATCGCGATAAACTGCTGGCAAGAAAAAAGAAGTTGCTGTTGGTAAGGGATCGGCGATCTGCAAGGTTGATTGCAAATCCATCGGAAAGCGCGGCTGAACCGAAAGCCAGTACGCGCGGTTAGCGCGGCCGGCGTCGGACGCTGTTATGCCGACTGGACCCATTACTCGAACGCTCGACGGCAAATGTCGGCGCGTCGTCTCCCTCCCGGCCTGGAGAAATTCGACGACGGCAAAGTGAAGCCCTGGCCCTGCCATACGCGTTCACCTGCGCGCTTCAGGCGGGCGCTCGTGGATAAAACCATTACTCCGACAATCCCGGGTCGAAATGCACAATGGCATTAAGGATGGTGCGGTAGAGACTGTCGACTTCCTCGTCGATCTCTTCACGCCTGATGCGCGTCGGCAAACAGCTTGTGCGTCAGCTCATTGATCGAAATCACATCCGGCCGGGCCGTTTTAGGAACGCTGTTCGCAATCCACTTGTGCAGGAAGGTGATGCCGCGTGCGCTCATTTGGGCATAAGCTACCGAACGGACATTAGTTCCAGCTTGAACACGAACAACAGAGCGGATGAACGAATTTCGGAACAAAGAGGAACAAGGCGCTATGTCGCAAGTTGGGTTCCGTAGTGGGAAGGAACATCTCACCATGGGCGAAGATAGAAAAAGTGAACCCGAGCGGCAAAAGGAACTCCAGGCGCAGGCGCTCGCACGTGAAACCGGGATCACCCGGGATCAGGCTCTCACGCTCATAGAATTGCTAGGAACGGATCGATCATCACTGCTGCGCGATGCCAACATACTGAAGAATCGAAAGCCCAGCAGTGCACCATGACGAACCACAAGACGGGCAGCTATCACTACTACTGACTATGCGGCCCTCTGAATGACCCGCCTATCTGTTTCGGAAGAGCTTGAAAGCGCCGCCGACCGCATCGCCGATATGTCGCGCGCGGATCTCCGGGTCGTCCTGCGTCGCGCTGCATTGATGCTTAGAAACGTCTCCGGCGTGCCGCTGGAGCAGCCACCGCAGACACGCTCGATTCCATCGCTGCCGAGATGGGAATCGGCCGATCCGACCTCATCCAGATCGTGTTGCGCGAATGGCTGGAAACCAACGCCTATCTGCCGGTCCGGGCGATAGACGAGGAAAGCGAGAACGCGACCTCTATGCAGAAGACCCGCCGCTACATTTGCGAAGCGACGGGCCTCCGCCCCATTCCCCCATACCTGACAATGCAACTGCCGTGCCAGACTTATTGACCCATTGCGGGACACCTTATGGCTTCTGCGCAGCGGAATTACCGACACGTACTTCGTTCGCATGTTTCGATTGCATTAGCTTTAACTCACGTATTCACCAGCCACGTGAGCACGCCCCCGAAGGCTCGCTGGTCAGGCCCAGCGGCCTCCCCCCGCAACCAAAGCCGCTGGGCCGCCCCCGCTCCGCTAGTCTTAGTCTAGACTAGAGCTTCCCTTTGAACCGATCTCCATCCATGGGGCTGGGCAGCTACATCATAGGCGAACGAATCCTGTAAGCGGTAGATGATCGGAGGCGACCCGCGAAAGCGGCGTGTCATGGGCTTCGACGGTTGAGATCATTCCGTGTCGATTTGCCATGATCCGGTCGAGCGACAGCAGCGGCAGACTCGATGGAAAGGTGGGGACCGCCGGCGGCGCGGGACCGAAAGTCGTGTGCAGCGTATTCAGCGCGGAACGGTTTCCGAGTCGCCATTCGTTCAAATCGCCGAGCAGCAGTGTTGGTTTTTCGTCCGGTCTGTTCATGATTTCGAGCACGACACGGGCCTGTTCGGAGCGCGATCGGCGCAGCAAGCCGAGATGGGCTGCGATAATGCGCAGAGTTCGTTTCTCGTCCAGATCGATTTCGGCAACCAGGGCTCCGCGCGGCTCCAGCCCCGGGAGCTTTATCTGATGGACATTGCGAACGATGCCCTGTTTGAAAAGCAGAACGTTGCCGTGCCAGCCGTGCCCTTTGCCGTTTCCGGACACCGGCACCGGCACCAGGCCTGTTTCCAATTCGAGACGCAGCAGATCCAGAAGGCCGGCACGATCTCCAAAGCGATTGTCCGCTTCCTGCAACGCAATGACATCCGGGGCGATTTCCCGGATGACGCGACCGATTCGTTCGGGATCGAACTTTCTGTCGACGCCCACGCATTTGTGAACGTTGTAAGATGCGACCAGAATCCCCGCGGGGCGTGTCCCTTCGGACGGCGCAGCCTTCGCCTTCTGCTTTTTTCTGTCGCGAATGGATTTGAGCACACTTGCAGGAAAGCTATGTCCAGTTCTTTGCATGAGTCTGCTGCTCGTCCTCACTACCTTCAAGACTTAGCTTTGTCTCACTCAAATAGGATCTGCAATCGCTGCTTCCCTGCCCTGACGAGATGCGGCGCTCAAAAGGAGCGATGGCTGCGTCACCCGAATTCCCCCGGCAGAACGAGAAAGCCTCTAAAGGTAGGGCGATCCCAGCCACAACACTCGGTCGAACAGGCGGACGATGAATGGCCGGGCTCTCAAGGTTTCGATCGTTACAGACGCGGCGGAGGCGATTGCCGATCCGATCCGCGCTTCAATCTCCGCGGCAAAGCCTGCATCAAGAACCTCTACATCAATCTCAAAATTCAGCCGCAGGGACCGGGCATCAAGATTGGACGATCCTATATAAGCCCAAACTCCATCGACCGACAGCAGCTTCGAATGATCGAACGAGCCCTCCGTGCGCCATACGCGGCAATAGTGCTTCAGGACCTGATCGAATTGCGCCGTCATCGCCCGGTCGACAAGGAAGAGATTGTTCATCGCCGGTACCACGATGTCGATCTCGACGCCTCGCCTGGCCGCGGTCGTCAGCGCGCTGATCAGTTCCCGATCCGGCAGGAAATAAGGCGACATGATGCGGATCGATTTGCGGGCGACGGAAAATGCCCCGATCAGCAAGTTGTGGTTCGTTTCGATGCTGGCATCCGGCCCGGATGCAACCGCCCGCGCCAGCATCGGTTGACCGGGAGCCGCGGGAAGCGCGGCCACTTGCCAGGTGTCGCCTTTCAGGAGCTCGCCGCTCACGAAGCGCCAATCTTCGGCGGCAACCGAAAAAAGGTCGGCCACGACCGGCCCGGTGACCTGAAAATGCGTGTCCCTCGCGCTGGAGGAGCCGGCGAACTCGGCTGAGAATCCCTTTCGGATGTTCATCCCTCCGGTGAACGCAATCGTGCCATCGACGACCAGGATCTTCCGGTGCGTTCTGAGGTTGGCGTAGGGAAGACGCAGGCCCATGACAATGTTGCCGTTGAAGAGGTCTGCTGTGATTCCTGCCTCTCGCAGACGCCCAAGAATGCTGGGGACGGAGTAACGCGCCCCGACGGCATCGATCAGCACGCGAACGCTGACACCCCGCTGGACGGCTCCGGCGAGAGATTCCACGAAAAGCCGCCCGACATCATCATTGTCGAAGATGTAGGTCTCGAGAAGGATAGTGCGTTGAGCGCCATCAATCGCTCGGCACATTGCGGCATAGGCCTCGTCACCTGTCTCCAATATCGCAATCGCGTTTCCCGAGGTCAGGGCACGCCGGGCCACCCTGTCGCCCAATGTCTTCAGGCCGGTGAAGCGTTGGCCGTACCGCTCGGCAATCAATTCCTCGGCGGCAATGTTGCGCTCATGTTTTGCGGAAGCCGCCTCGCTGGAAAGGGGCCGCATGGCGCTGATCGTTGCACGACGGATGCGGTTTATGCCGGCAACGGCGTAGATGATCGCGCCAAGGAATGGCGACAGGAACATCACGCCGACCCAACCTGTGGCGGCGCGGACGTCTTCCTTCGTCATTATGGCGTGGACGATGCCGATGGCCGCCATCACCACCGGAATGATCGCGAGGATCTGGGGCCAATGAGTCATTAAGGTCTGCAACATCGCCAGGACTATCCAGCGAGCGGTTGCAGAACGCAATGCAGCTCATTCCCGGCATTGATACTCAACAGACCCAGAGCGAAGAGCGCTGTCTCGCATATTAGCACCTCTTGACTAAGTTTTGGCCGCATTCGCCGCTGTGCGGTTGATAGCGATGCCAGGCGCGAGTTCTGTCGAACAGAAATCGGATCGCGTAAGGCCCGCGGTAAAGCCCGAGCAAGCTGGACTCTGGCCCGCAATGGAAGCATTCTCTATTTCGGGAGAAGGGGCGTGGGCAAAGGCCACCGATATCAGGGTGCCGATCAGGCTAACCGGTGGCGAAGGCGCGCCGGCAGTAGAATGCCGTCACGGCGGCTGCCGCGACCGCTCTTAGGGCTGATCTCCCTCGGCGTCGCCACGCTTGCCGCCGCAGTCACCCAATTCGCAATACAGAGCACCGCAAGCCTCCAGACCACGGTAACAAACTGGACAGAGCCGCCGCCTGGTTCGATGGAACGGCTCCCCGTCGCTGGAGACCAAAAGCCACGAGCGGGCACTACAGGCCTAACTTCTCCCGGAGTGCATCAATGCGTTTAGAGGCTTCCGCCTTGCTGAGGCCGTCAGCATAGGCGTCAGGGTCGTCGGCCTGTTCGGCCAAAGTTTTCAAATAGGAGGCTTGTGCGGGGGTCATGGGGTCATCTCCGCTGATCCAATCTTCCGGGTCCTTTTCGACATTTGCCGGTGCCTCGATTTTTGGGTTGTGCCGGTCGCCCATGATCAATCTCCCTTGATGATCACCACAATGAGAATGATCATGATTTGTTCCGCCAGATTGGTATGCGTGTCGCGCTTGCCCGTAACCGGCCTGGGCGGGCGGACGGCGCAGCCGACAAAAGGTAGCGATCAGGACCCTTGCTGACCAACTGCTGCGCCAGCTTGCGAGCATACTGCCTGGCGGCGTCGTGGGTGATCACAGCCTGCAGTGGCGCCATTACATGCACGCCTTTGCCGCGCCTTGGCCTGCTTCGTTGCCCTGGACCGCGCTCCTGATGGCCTTCCAGTCCCGGTGCGCCGGCCGCCGCGCTTCTTGGTGGCCATGCTTTGATTTCCGTTTGATTTTCCGTCGGCTATTCAAACCGATGACAGATATGCGCAAGACGATCGGGCAAGACGAACTCGACAATTTCGAGGTCGATGGTGACCGGCTCTATTGGAAGGGCACTGCTGTCGTAATGGACGCAAGCTGACGCTCGACTGGTACCAGACCCTGCTCGCGACTGCTG
Organism: Mesorhizobium onobrychidis; assembly: GCF_024707545.1. Classification (NCBI taxonomy): domain Bacteria; kingdom Pseudomonadati; phylum Pseudomonadota; class Alphaproteobacteria; order Hyphomicrobiales; family Phyllobacteriaceae; genus Mesorhizobium; species Mesorhizobium onobrychidis. The sequence goes on along the minus strand of NZ_CP062229.1, from coordinate 4,417,393 downwards.
CGGCCGCGGGAGCCCTTCTTGCCAGTGTCCATCCGTTCGGCGTCACCTGTTGGCTGGTGGTAAGTAAGCCGGTTCGGCCTCTGCACTTCCCGCTGGCGGCCTCGGTGCCGACCACTTTCTACCAACAACCTCGAAAGGTCACATGTGAGTGAATCTCTTCTTGGCTATTTCATAGCGTGGATACCTATGGTGGTAATCTTGGCTTTTTACGCACACTTCATAATGAAGCTAGTCCGCGTTCAACGAGGCTCAGTTGCTGCGCTCGAGAGAAATGCACAGCAGTTCGAACGGATGGACCAGCGCCTTGGGGCAAGAAAATGAAACAAACACACAAGGTCCTTTCATCCGCAGACGGCAAACTACGCGTCGTCTTTTATGAAAACGAGAATGGTCTCTTTCAATGGATAGAACAGGAGATCATTCCTCCAGACCCAGACCCAGACCCAGACCCAGACCCAGACCCAGACCCAGACCCAGACCTCGGTCACCCGGACCCCGAATGGGGACCCACCAACCATATCCCATCTGGATATTTTGCGCGGCTCGACGAGGCTGAGGGAGAAGCACGCAAGATCGTCGCTTGGCTTCGTGAGTCCAAATAGCGTCATCCGTCCGCCGTTCTGATATCCGCGCAAACTCCGCAGCTTTGACGCTGCCGCTTGATAGGGCTGCGGCGGCCAGTTCCTTGGTCTGGAAATACGCTAGCGCTGAGATGCCCGGCATTCAACCGGGCGGCGATCCCAATCGGGGCGCTCCCGAATTGCTTCCGATGGTCGGGGGTCGGATCGCATCCCCTTTGAATTCTAAACTGCCTTCCGCTTCTGCGCTTCCGCTGCCGGCGGCGGCCATGTGTTGCCCCTATCAGGGATTGGCTCGCCCGCGCTGGAATCGCTGGCGCTGAGGCTCAGGAGGTGAAGGAGTGCCTGGTGGGCAAATGGTAATTTCTTCGCCCTCGTTGGAGGGTGCTTCAGCGGATAAGCAAGCCCGGCGGACCCGCTAGCTCCCCACCATGGTTTGGTGCCGTGGGCCCTTGGAACGGAGTCGCATCATCGGCGTTACCGGCCAAGCAAACGCTGCCATATGGTATGGAGGAACGGGCGTGATCGAGTTGACCGAGAGGGAAAAGCGCTTTCTCAAGCGCGTTGACACCATCACTCACGTTCCCTGGTCGAACAAAGTCACAGCCGCAGATGCCAAAGGCAAGCCCATGCGTATCGCAAGGGCAACGTTTGCCCGATTAAGAGACGACGGTATCATCATCCGATCTACAAGCGACCTGACCTCGAACACCTACGTCGTCAATTCTGCACCCGTGACGCCACAAGTCGAGGAAGTGCAGGAAGCATCCTGATCGGGCGGCTGCGTCGCACGTGCGGCGTTCTACTTCTTACGCTTATACGGGAAGGTGGCGTCGCCATCATCATTCCCGGATATGACGCGAGGATTGGCGCAGAGACGCCGTCGCTGGTTCCACCTTTGTGGTTTTTCTCTGGCGATTCAGTTAATTGCCCCTGTAGCCCGTCTCAAGTTTGCCTTTCTCACCTGTCCCTCGTTGCGAGGCGATAAACGGTGGCGGGCGCACCGCCTAGAGCGGGATGAATTGAGTCTGAATCGAAAGGGGATTCCCGAAGGCGAGCAAATCTGATTCAACCTGCTGGCTGGGTCAGGAGGCCAGCATGGATGTGCAAGCCTTACTCGATGGATCTTCGCACGCGGGTGGTAGCGTCGGTTGAGCAGGAGGGCCTGTCGCGACGTCAGGCGGCAGAGCGCTACGGGGTTGGAATCAGCACGGTCATCCGATGGGTGCGCCGCTTGCGCGAGACGAACAAGCTGACACCCGGCAAGATGGGTGGGCACAGACCGAAGAAGATTGCCGGAGAGCATCGGGAGTGGCTGCTGCGGCGCTGCCGGGCGGCGGAGTTCACACTGCGCGGTCTTGTGGCCGAGCTTGGCGATCACGGCCTGAAGGTCGATTACCGCTCGGTGTGGGAGTTCGTTCACGCCGAGAAGCTCAGTCACAAAAAAAGACGCTGATCGCCAGTGAGCAGGATCGCCCGGATGTGGCGCGCCGGCGGGCACAGTGGGTAAAGTATCAGGACCGCATCGATCCTTCCCGCCTGGTGTTCATCGACGAGACCTGGACCAAGACCAATATGGCGCCGCTCAGAGGATGGGCGCCGCGCGGCGAGAGGATCAAGGCCAAGGTGCCGCACGGTCATTGGAAGACCATGACCTTCTTGGCGGCACTGCGCCACGACCGTGTCGATGCACCATGGCTGATCGACGGACCGATCAACGGCGAGCGTTTCCAGCTCTATGTCGATGCGGTTCTCGTCCCAACCCTCAAGCCCGGTGACATCGTCATCATGGACAATCTCGGTTCGCACAAGGGCAAGGCCGTGCGCCGTGCCATCCGCTCGGCCGGCGCCAGGCTGTTCTTGCTGCCCAAATACTCCCCCGACCTCAACCCTATTGAGAAATTCTTCGCCAAGCTCAAGCATTGGCTGCGCAAGGCTGCCAAGCGAACGGTCGAGACCGTCTGTGACGCCATCGGCCAAATCCTCGGCACTGTCACTTCAACCGAATGCAGAAATTACTTCATCGAGGCCGGCTATGCGCCAACCTAAATTCATCCCGCTCTAGGCGACCCGAGGCGCGTCCGCTACCTCACGATGTGAGCCGCGCTCTCGGTCGCGCATAGTCGGGGATTTTGAAACGTCGTCGATAGGCCCCAGGCGTGAGCCCTGTGACGCGCTTGAAAAGGCGGCGGAAGAAGGCCGGTTCCTCGTAGCCGACCTGCCAGCTGATCTCGTCGGCCGAGGCTTCGGTCCGCTCAAGGCGGCGCTTGGCGTCCTCGATTCTCAGGCGCTGCACATAAGCGATGGGGCTCAAGCCGGTCGCGCTCGTGAAGCGGCGCTTGAAGGTGCGCTCGGTAAGTCCGGTGCGCCGGATCATCGCTTCGACGGGATTGGCCACCGAGAAATTCGTGGCGGCCCAGTCCTGGGCCGCCTGAATTGCGAGATCGCCATGGTCGTTTCGCCCTTCGAAGACGATATAGGGTGCCAGCCCATCTTGATGCCATTGCAGCGCAAAGAGCCGCGCGACCTCCTGTGCCGCGGTCGCTCCGACATGGCGGGCTATCAGGTAGAGCACCAGATCGTGCCAGGTCATGGAGGCGCCGGACGTGATCAGTTCTTCGCGCTTGCCGGAGACGACCAGCACGCGCTCAGGGTGGATCAGCACCTGCGGGAAGGCGGAAGCAAAGGCCCGGGCATAGCCAAAATGCACCGTGGCATCCATGCCGTCGAAGAGCCCCGTCTCGGCGAGCGGGAAGATGCCTGAGCAGGCCGAGCAAAGAAGCGCGCCGCGGCTATGCATGGCGCGAAACCATTCGATCAACTTCGGGTGCTGCCCTTTCGACCAGCCTTGCGGCCCGAGCAGGATCGAGGGGACGATGACTATGTCGGTCGCATCAATGTCCGCAACGCTTCGCTGCACGGTGACAGGGATGAGGCTGGCCAGCTCCAGCGGGCCTGTCCGGAGCCCCACGATTTCCACTTGGAACGGCCGCGCCTGTAGCGTCTTTCCGGGCGGGTGCAACATGGAGAAGGCGTTCATCACGTCGAAAACGCCGGAGAGCGTCGATACTACGGCCTCCGGAATGGCGACGAGGCTCACATGGAGCGTCTGAGGTCTGGTCGAGGCAGTGTTGTCTCGCAGCATGCCGTCCCCTTCGACGGCGAAAATAACACCGGTGGAGCGATGAAGCCATGCCCGCTGCCGGCATATCAGGCAGGCGAGTTGCCGACTGATCGCCGAGCGGCGTGGCATAAACGGCCCGATTCTGGGGATTCCGGCTCTGCCGCTCGCCTCCTGTCCCTGTGATGTATGGGCAGCCTCAGATTTCTCTGGGTCACAAACAGGAGAGCAGAAAATGGAACACACCCACAACAATGTCGATTCCGCGAAGCTCGACGCGTTGGTAGCACGCGCATTCGGGGATCTTTCGGCCGGCTACGGCGGAGTGATGATCAGCCTCGGCCACCGGCTCGGCCTGTACAAGGCTATGGCCGGGGCCGGCCCGCTGAGCGCGCGTGAGCTTGCCACCCGTGCCGACTGCGCTGAACGCTATGTGCGCGAGTGGCTCAACGCACAGGTTGCCGGCGGCTATGTGGCCTACCACCCGGTCAGCGACACTTACGAGCTGACGCCGGAGCAGGCGATGGTCCTTGCAGACGAGGACAGCCCCGCCTTCTTTCCCAATGCTTGGGCCGTCCCCGCATCGATGTGGGCCGACGAGAACAAGGCCGTGGAGGCATTCCGCACCGGCAACGGCATACCCTGGGGCGATCATGACGGACGGCTCGCCTGCGGGGTCGCTTGTTTCTACCGCAACGCCTACAAGGCAAGCCTGGTCCCCGAATGGCTGCCGGCCCTCGACGGGGTCGTCGACAAGCTCAAGGCAGGCGCCCTGGTGGCCGATATCGGTTGCGGGCACGGCCATTCGACGGTGCTGATGGCGGGGGCCTTTCCGGCCTCGCAGTTCCGCGGTTTCGACACGCACCAGCAATCGCTGGCAGAAGCTCGGACGGTTGCTGCCGAGGCGGGGGTTTCGCAGCGGGCGACCTTCGCGGCGGCGCGGGCCGACAACTATCCCGGCAAGGGCTACGACCTGATCTGCTTCTTCGATGCGCTGCACGACATGGGCGATCCGCTGGGCGCGGCGGAGCATGCGGCCAAGGCGCTTGCGCCCGACGGCGCCGTGATGCTGGTCGAGCCCTTCGCCAATGACCGGGTCGAAGACAACATCTCGCCGATAGCCAGATTGTACTACGCGGCCTCCACGACGATCTGTTGTGCGCACGCAATCTCCGAAGGCGGCCATCTGGTGCTCGGCGCGCAGGCCGGCGAGAAGCGGCTGGCAGATGTGTTCCGCAAAGCCGGCTTCAGCCGCTTCCGCCGCGCTTTCGCGACGCCGTTCAACTTAATCCTCGAGGCGCGGCTCTGATCCGCGGATCTGCGGCACCTGGTGGCGACCGGACTCGCATGGATGGATCTGGATGACATCCGGTCCCCGATCCGGCGACCAATCGCAACCTACACAAAGGATGGACCATGAGCATTTTCGAAAACGCGACAAGGCCGCGATGGGGCTCGCTGGTTTCGCTGCCGCGCTTCGCGCGCGTCGTACCGCGCGGCTTCTCGGCGACCTCTCGGACAGACAATTGAAGGATATCGGCCTGTCGAGATCGGACATCGGGCGGGTCATCCGCGAACGCTGAGCCCGTCGGGCTCGGACGCTTCTGCGCCCGCGTGCCTGACATCGCTTTTCTAAGAGATCTCCAGAGAACCAGACGCCGGTCGCAAGCCGGGCGATTCCTGCTTCGCTGTGCGGAGGGCGCGGAGACGGGCAATTTTTTCCCTTCATCCCAAACACAACGACAAGGAAACGACCTATGAAAAAGACACTTACCATCGCGGCGCTTGCCGCCGCGAGCGTCCTGTTCGCCGCATCCTTCGCCGCCGCGCAGCATCTGCCGACCGCCGAGGAGACCTACAAGGAAATCGAGGCTACAATTGGCACGGTGCCCACTCACCTCAAAGCCTATCCGAAATCGGCGATTGCCGGCGCCTGGGCCATGACTAAGGGCCTCGACTTCGGCGACGAAGGCAACGCGCTCGAACCGAAGGTGAAGTCGCTCATCAACCTTGCGGTGGCGGCGCAGATCCCATGCCGTTACTGCATCTGGCTTGAAACCAAAATGGCGAAGGATCGTGGCGCAACAAACGAGGAGGTCGCCGAGGCGGTCGCGCTCGCGGGATATGTCCGTCACTGGAGCACAGTCCTGAACGGAATGCAGATCGATTTCGAAACCTTCAAAACCGAATTTGGTGGCGATTGATGCTTGGCAGCGCCCGGTCTTACCCGCCGGGCGCTGCCTCCCCTTTAGCTCGTGTGACAGGTGCGGCGCCAGGACAGGTGTCTGGACCGGTGACGCGTGGCCAAAATCAACCGAAGCTCTCCAACCCGCGAATCGGCATCCGCCTGAACATCCGCGCGAGATGCTGACCGGCTGCATCGGCACCAGAAATCACAATTGCGTTCTTCGGAGAATCACGATGTTCCTCGCGCCTACAATTTTTGTGCGCCCGTCCAGGCCTGCGGCAGACGCCCGGCCAAGCCCGTGGATGCAGGAAGGGCGATCCCTCCTCAGCCTTGCGGCGCCGATCATGCTCATCGCGCTCGTCAACATGGGCATGAGCGTCACCGATACAGCCATGGTTTCGGCCCTCGATGCATGTAGATGCTCATAGTCAAACCAGCCGGCGACCGCCCCCCAAGACGCCCCGGCGGTCAGGCCCGGCGGCCGGCTGGCTGTCGGGCCGCTCGAACTCAAATCAGGTCTTCAGCAACCCCGTCAAATTTCTTGAGGCCTGCGCTTGGGCGCTTTCGCTTAAGAAGTCCCTGTTCAGATGCGGCCGCCTTGAAAGCAGCGAACGCAGCTTGGTGACTGCAATGTCCGGCCAGGCATTCCTCGATCATTCGAATTGCTTCAAGCCGGGACGGCTTTTCCATGAGTGGCCATGGTTGCTGAAGTGCCATCTCGGCGTCGGCTATAGAAGCGACCACCATCGGCTTGTGATTCAGGTAGACTGTAATCGGAATAAACGCCGCCATTTTTATCGCTCGCCAGGAATAAGGCGGTTAAACGCGAAGGCCATGGCGGTGGTTGCATCATCGCGACTAACGCTGCCGATCGCATCGCGGACATGTCGCGCGCGGATCTACAGATCATCCTGCGTCGCGCCGCATTGATGCTCAGGAACGTCTCAGGCGTGCCGCTGGAGCCCGCAACGGAGGACGCGCTCTGGTCGGCCAGACCTCATGGCCCGACCTCATTTAGATCATTAGATCGTGCTGCGCGAATGGCTGGAACCAACACCTATCTGCCTGTGCGCACGATAGACGAGGAAAGCGAGACGGACGGGCAACGCGTAGGCTGGGGCGCGACCTTTATGTAGAAGACCCGCCGCTACATTTGCGAAGCGACGGGCCCCCACCCCATTCCCCCATACTTGACCAGGCAATTGCGGTGCCAGACGTATTGACCCATTGCGAGGCACCTTATGGCTTCTACACAGCGGAATTACCGCCGACGTACTTCATTCGCATGTTTCGATTACATTAGATTTAGCTAATATATTGCCAGCCAGGCGAGCTCCCCTAAGGCTCGCTGGTCAGGCCCAGCGGTCTCCCCCCCATCGCAAGCCGCTGGGCCGATCGAGCTTGCGTAACGCATGGCGGGGTTCATGACCCGGATTAAAAGCGGGTCGATGGAATGTCGACTTTTGCCGTAAAAAGTTTCGGGCCGGAACGCTTGCTTGTCTCGTGGGTTAAGATGAAGGAGATGCAGGCGTGGCCAAGAAGCCGTCCATCACCGGAATATTGCGACTTACCTCTGACCAACTGAAGAGGATCCGCAAACGCGTCGCCAATGGCGGTCACGTGGACCAGATGCAAGAGGTCGATGCCCTGGTCGGCCTCGCTAAAGAAATGGCCGACCGGCAACTGGCCGGGTTAGAAAGCCCGGCAGATGAAAACGATGGCTCTGTGCAAGACGGTGACGAGGCAAAGGACTGAGCGTTCGACCGCCTCCTCACATTCCGCGATCACGGAATTACTCGAATCGCCAAGCTCGGCAGTATCAACGGGAGCCCAATCCGCCGGTCGGCGCCCTACAGGCAATCTACCCCAACGCCCCCCACAAGCGGCGCCGGCCACTTTCAGCCCCTTCGTTCGAAAGTTGGCTTCCAGTCGCGATTGCGCGCCCGCTGCTGGCCTTCGTAGTCAGGAATGCATGTGAAGAACACCTGCCGGCGGTCTCGACCGGCAGCCTTGCAAAGAGTCCGACAGGTCGTCATGCATCGAGCCGTGGTCACGCCCGAGCCTGTCAATCAGCGCCTGGATGTCGAGCTTCGTCGATTTGCAGCACATCGGGTGCGCACAATTGACATAGATGGTTTCGCGGGCGGCCAGAGTGTCGGCGAGGGTCTTTCGAAGCATGGCGATTTCGGTTGAAGGGCTCGCCGCAAATGGAGGATTATATTCCTGAATGCTGATCCCTTGCCACTGGTCGCTAACTCTCATCCCAAAAATCCTGCAGCGAGGCGCGATTGGGTGGCCGCACGCCATGGGGTCACGAACCGGCAGCGGGTCAGTTTGAAACCAAGAGGATCTGCCGTTACTATTAGTTGGGGCTAATGCATATCTCCTTGGTCGGAAGGGACCAAAGTGGAGAAGTTCCTGGCAGGCCTGTTGGCCGCGGCGCTGGTGGCGTCGGTAGGACGATGCTGGTCTAAGGACAAGCTACATTACAAGCCGATCTCGGAAGAAACAGTGAGAATGGCGAGCGCCCTACGGTATTCCGACATTCTGAGCCAAGAATGCATGCACGGGCGGCGCTACCCGCAGAGAAAAATTGAGAACGGCTTCAAAAGGCACTTCGAGGAAATGAGACTGCAGTTGGTCGCGGAAGGGCACACCATCGTGCCTAGTGTGACCGAGAACGACTCACTCTGGAGTATGTCGGAGATGGAATTTGACACCAAACGGCGGCTTGGGATTGCGCCCCAATTTGGCTGTTTTCGAGCATACTGGCTAGATGATTGAGGCCGGGTTTCAAATATATAATCGCTCGGCATGAAGGGCGTTTTCCAGCATTGCGCCGAACACCATCTGCACCGCTATCTCGCAGAGTTCGACTTTCGCCACTCGAACCGTTCGGCCTTGGGTTGAGGATAATGTGCGCTCTCTCATCGCCCTAAAGGCTGCAAAGGGCCGCGGTTTCTGGAAATCCAAGCACAAAAAGTGCCATGCAATATGACGAAGCATAGCCGCTCAAAAAGGCTGGCAAATACCCGAAGCCGTAAGCGCCATTCCCTACGGCTGGGTAGCGCTGGGAAACTAGAGTAGCCAGAACATCCTGACTAGTACTTCGGGTACGATTGCAGAAGCATCGATACGAGCGCGCTGCTGGTGCTTGTGAAACTGACAGCCCGTTTGCTTTGCAGCACAGTCGGATGGTCCCTCCGCCAATGCACCCTGCCCCAACATCCTGGGCAGGCAGCGTGACGCCAAGTCCAAGACCTTGGCCAAGACCGTGCAGCGCACGCAGAGAACGACAGGCGGGTGGCTGCTTGCTCCTCTCGGCGACTCGCAGGAGAAGCGCATCGCATTGTGGGCCATCGCCGCGGTCTTCACCCGACTTGATGCCATGGAGGCGCTGGGTAAGACGCTCGCCGAGGCCAACGCTGGGCGGTTCGATCCGCCTCCTCCACCCGATGGCTCCCGGCATCTCTATGGGTACTACGAATGTAAGGGCGGGCCGGTATTCCTGAAGCTCGCCATCAATGCAAATGGGACGTCAGGACGGATGGAGTTCGGCAGTTCCATGGTGCGGTACTATCCGGCAGGCATCCTCGAGGTTACTCCCGTGTCGCTGCACGCAGACGGGCTGCGCATCGATCCGTCCGCCTGGGTGCTGCAACCTGCGATGGAAGGGCGCACGCCGATTACACTTGAGGGACGATTGGATGCCTCCAGGGGAGAGTATTCAGGTCAGGTTCTTGGGGTACAGGGTTGTACGAGCTTCGCACTCGAGCCCGAACCGCCGAAGCCGAACCGTACGCAGAACTTCGATGGCCTGCTGTTCCATGTCCGCAGCCAGCGCGACCACGACCTCGATGCGCCCCGTTGCCGGATCTATGCCGAATGGCTGGCCGAGCAAACCCTGCTCCAGTTCGGCGACGTCAGGGCCCTCTCGAGCGCCATCACCGACGTGGACGGCATGCTCCGGGTGCTGGGCAAAGCCCCTGAACACTTCCGGCCGGGCGACAGCATGACTATCAACACCCTGGCACAGATCTGCCGCCAAATGCTGACGGAGAGCATGGACGCTGCCGATCGGACATTGGCCTCCAAGGTCCAGGACTGGGTGCCTTCACCCCTCCGGGCTTCGCTGAATAGCGCGGGCGGCTATGAGGACTGGCTGATCGCCGAGCAGGTACCGCTTGTCACGAGGAAGCAGCAGCAAGCATTGGACGACAAGCTCGCGGAGATCGCGGCACTTCCGGCACAGCCACAGAGCCTGGAGCTTGCGGATCGCGAGCGCGAGCAGACCTCGCGCAACACGGAAGGCTGGCTTCGGTTGCTGAGTCCCCCCGATCGTAAGCACAATTCGAGGCACAGCTTCTCGACGCTCGGCGAGGGCTTGAATTGCGCATCGCCGAAGGCATGGCCAGGAATTTCGCTTCCCTGCCATCGACGTACGAGGCGGTTCGAGCAGCTGGACGGCATGCTCCGTGAGCATCAGCAGGCGCTCCAGCCCTATCAAGCCAGAGCCGGCTCCGCAGCACTTCAGGACGCGTACGAGGCCGCCGCTGCCGAACGTGCGGGACTGCTGTGGCCGGGCTTTCTCGACGAGGCTGAGGCGACGCTCTCCGACAATGCTGGCGCCGGCTATGAAGCTTTCGGACACCTCGCCCGTTTCGACGACATCGGCGACCGGCTCCAGCGGCATGCGAGACCGATGGATGACCTGTCGCAAAGGCACACCGCATACCGCGATCGCTCCCGCGCCCTGTCGCTCGACATGGTGCGTCGCTCCGAGGCGAGGCTGAGCGAATGGGTCGAGCAACTGCCTCCGTCCGTCGCTGGCCGGGATGCGCTTGCCGCGTTTACGCGCAAAACGTTTGAAGCCGATGCAGTTCCGGCAGAGCTCAGCCGCCTAAGAACTGCCAGGCGTACCGCGAACGGGAAAACCCATCGAACCTGTCGCGCCCGGACATCACCCAGGCCTTGCTCGACCGGCAATGGCAGGATGTGGCCTGGCAGGGCTTTGACGACATGGCCTACTACCAGACGACGCTGGAACGCATCAAAGATCAGTGCCCTGGAGTCGTACCCCAAGCTCGGGGGACGCCACGTCGATCGTGGGCTTCTTCACTCGCATGGCGCAGGTTTCGACCGCACGGGCGATGAGTGGGGAGGCCGACAATCAGGAGGATGCCGAGCGGGCAGTGCTCTTTGGGCTCAACGCGATCTTGAACAGGCCGGGCTGCGTCGTCGACCAATGGGGCAATGTCGTCGGGGTATGCACAACCGAGGAGGAGTTCAATGGTGCCCAGCAGGCGATCATGACTTCCTCAGCCGCCATCTCGGATGTCGGCATGTTGCTCGCTGATGGCTGCGAAGGCCGACCGGCGATCCTGATGCGCAACTTGGCGGACTTTGCTGCCTTGGCTGGTTCGATACCTGCAGGCGAGCCGATTGCCACACCGCAGGACTACGTCGCGGCTTTCAAGTAGTGATCGAGAATCCGCTCTGCCATGCTGGTGCCCGACAAGGGAGGTTCCGCTCTCCCATCGGCTTCCGAGCGCGACTGGTTAGGCGCGTTGATTTGGGCTTCAATTTTCCTTGGCTCGTGGGTACCCCTCGAACCGTGCGATTGCATTTTACGTGCAAAGGCTATCCGTCCGCTGCGCCCCAATCTCGGTCGTTGGGGGTACTTTCGCTGCTTCTGAAAGCCGACATTCCAAACGGGTCACGCTTGCCGACGTGTTTTGACCCATTGGCGACCTATGTCTTGCGTGTAGCGAATGGCCGCTTTGCGCCTGATATCGGCCACCGAGGTGACCGTTGCCACTGCCTGAAAGCAGACATTGTTGGCGACCATTCTGGACGCCGCGATTGCGCCATCTGCGGAAGTTCGAGGCATCCCCAATGAACGGTAGCAGTCGGACCCGTTCCAGAAGTTCGCGCGCGAGCGCCTACGGCACATTACCTACACCTAATGTATAACCTAGCCGATTTCGAAGAAATGGTACATAGTTGACGAGCATATGATCTCTTGTTCATGAATCCGGGCGAGTCGCCCGGCAGCGATTGGAGATATGTCATGGCAGCCAATTGGGACACTGAGCAGACACTTAACAATGGTCGGGTCGAGTGGCCGACGGGTCCGATCACAGGCCTCAACCCCTCCGAAGAACCCAGGTGGGTCGACGCCTGGGTTGTGCAGGCTGACGCTGGAGCCGTGTTTCCGTTCGACGGGATTAAATATGTGGGCCCCAGTCAAAGCTCAGGCCACACTCCACATTGGTCAGGTTGGGGGGCGGGGCCGTATACTATGTGGAAGGCAGACGACCCGGGGTGGGCATACGGAAAATTCACGAGCGGATTCGCACTGGGGATCGCGCTCTTGGCTTATCGGGATACCGCCACAAATCCCAATACCACTGAATTCGAATGGTGGTATGAAATAGTCTGGCTTGCATAACGGCCGCTAACTATCGAGCGCGGCATAGATGGAGGAATGAAATGCCCATCGACGATGTTTATATGAAGAGTTTCCAAAATCAGGTCCAGGTCCTTGAGAACATGAAGACGGGGATTGAGGCTGCGATCGGCAGGGCCCAAAAACGGCTCGCGGAAGTTGAGCAGCAAGTTAACGAGGGGAAATCTACTAAGGAAGCTATAGAGGACGTTTTTAAAAAAAAGTAAAGGTCCGGCGGCTCAAGGCAGTCGGTGTTGGTTCGGAATGACCAACACGGGTCAAAAAGCGGCTATTCATCGAACAGAGGCGAGCGGAAAAATTCGCGGGACCGTCAAGTTGCGACGATACTGCATGAGCGGCTTGCCAGGGGGACCGGTGAACTGGATCTGGACCAGATCGCAGATGAAGTCAGCGCGGCTGAAGGTCCGTCATCGGCGTTCGCAACGCGATCTCTATGGTTGCGTTACCCCGGCGAAGGCCACCAAATCCGCCACCGTGAAGTCTCCAGGCATGGACGAAGGAAGAATAGGTGTGAACCCACCGGGGACGTTCAGATAGGATGACGCGTCCCGCTTCAACATCCTCACAAACGTCTCCGCCACGATCCTACGGCCAACCGGACCCAACTGATTTCCGCCGGCAAGGACCGCAGCCTCGCGAAGGACGTAATACCACAGAGGCGTCTTTTTCAGCAGCAAGCCGCCGCTGGAATTCAGCACAGCCACTTCTGCCGCCGGCAACCCGGATTTCAGCTGCGCCGCGGTCATCGGCGCGATGCCGAATGATTTAGCCATGCCCTGTCCGCTCGGCAGACCGAGAGCCAGACCGCGCCGGAGGTTTCGCGTTGCCAGAATCGCCATCATTCCAGAGAATCCGGCAACGATTCCAGAACTCAGCCAGGGAAACGGGAACCAGTAGAGCGGAATTTTAACGCCGTGAAAACGTCGAATCCCTGGCTTTAGTGCGAGGATAGACTCTTTGACGTGAAAAGCCCATGCAGGCGCCACCCGGCTGGAGGACCCAAGTATCGAGCCTCAGCACTGTCTCGCCCGGTCTAGCTCTAGGGGGCCAGCGGTGAGGCAAATTTATGCTCGTCGATCGTATCGAAGTTCGGTGGCATCACATCACCTCCGATCCAGAGCGGTTCACAAGCAGGTGCGGGCGGTGCCCCTTGCCGCCTCCCGACGGTGTCACATTTTGACGAGTTTGCCTAGGCGGAGCTGGGTCGCGGCCGCGGCGACCACGTTTCCCTTCAGCTCGTAGAGATGCAGCGCTCCGGACACAGCGGCGACCGCCTCGTCGCCTCGGCGGGCGGCCTCGAGCACGTGCGACAGGTCGACCAGTGCATCCGCCCGGTCGTTGACGAAGTCGGTCGCTTCGGCGATCGTCACTGCTTCGCGCGCGAGCGCTTCCGCCGCCCGGAATTCTGCCCGCCGCGCATGCACGCGTGCGCGCACGCGGCGCCAACGGACCTGCGTCACCAGGTCTCCGCTCGCAGCCAGCTGGGCGCTGAGTTTAGCAAAGTCCTCGGCCTCTTCGTCGCGTCCCTGTTCGAGGATCACCACGGCGAGGGACGCGGCCATCGTCGATCGGAACGCGCGCTCGCCCATCTCCTCAAGCGCGCGATACGCCGCGCGCGCGCTCGTCTCGGCCGCAGCGGGGTTCCCGGCGAGCAGCTCGATGACGGCCTCGTGCTCTGAGGACGCCACGTAGAGCGTAAGGCCGAGGTCGGCGTAGGTGGCGTTGCTCGTCGCGATCAGCCTGCGGGCAATCGCGAAGCGGCCGACAATCGCGTTGAGGCACGCGAGCTGGCGGAGGATCGCTGCCTCGGACTCGGGGCTTTCGCCCACCTGCACGCGCATCGCCTCGCAACGGCGGATGCCCTCGGCTGCCGGGGTGGGCCCGAACCACAAGGAGGAAGCGATCCACGTGAGGATTTCGTAGTACTCATGCCAATCCCCCGCACGTCGCGCGTGAGCAGCAGCTTGCTCCCAAGCTGCAATGGCGGCCTCGCCGCGAGCCGCGGTGAAGGATAGCCAGGCCTCGAGCCGCCGTGCGCGGCAGAGGCCGAGGTCGTCCCCGAGGCGCTCGAAGACCGGGATCACCGCAGCTGCCGCGCGTGCCGCCTCCTCCAGCCCGCCCTCTTCGCCGTGGAAGATCCGGAGGAACTGCCGCTGAACGAGCACATGCGCTGCCAAGCGCTGGTCGTCAGCGGCAGCGGCCAAGCGCTCCGCCTCGTCCAGCGCGCGCCCGGCGTCGTCCAGCCGGCCGCTTTCGATCAGCGCGCCGCTCAACTCGGCGAGCAGCGCGATCCGCCGTGTGTCATCGGTGGGAAGCAGCCGGGAAACCCTCTCAAGCAGGCTGATCGCCGCCGGCAGGTCGCTGCGAACAAGCGCCCGCCGCCCGGCTGCCTCGAGCCGTTCGCACGCCCGGGCGGCAAGCGAGGCCGCGCGCACGTCGCGCGGACCGAGCGCGACACGGTACTGAAAGGCCTGTTCGAGGTGATAGCCGACAATCTCCTCAAACTCGCGTAGCCGGTCCGCGGCCGCTAGCTCGAGCCAGGCGGCGAAGCGCTCGTGCAGGTCGGCGCGCGTATTCTTCGGCAGGGAGCGATACGCGGCGTCGCGGATCAGGACGTGACGGAAGCGATAGGCCTTCTCGCCGGCGAACAACGGCGCCTCCGGGCGGATCAGGTCCCGGCGGACGAGCGCGAGCAAGCCGTCCTCGAATGTGTCGAGCACCGGGCCGGCGAGCTCGCTGACGGCGCTCCGATGGAATACTGAGCCCTCGACCGCTGCGGCCGTCAGGATGGCGCGCTCGACGGACGGGAGGCCCTCGAGACGGGCAGCGAGAAGCGCGTTGATAGTCGAGGGGACGGGCAGCTCAACGAGGTCCGACGCAGCGACCCAGCTGTCGGGCGCGTGCCTGAGCAACGCGTCGTCGATGAGCATCGCCACGAGTTCCTCAGCGAAGAGCGCATTGCCCTCGGCCGCGCTCGCGATCCTCGACTCGGCAGCGGGCGGCAGCGGCGCGGGGCCAAGCAGGTTGGAGATCAGCTCGCGGCATTCCGCGTCGCTGAGCCGCTCGAGGACGATCGACGTCGCGTTGCGTTTGCCGGCCCCCCAGCCAGGACGCGAGTCGAAGAGCTCCGGCCGCGCGATGCAGATGAGCAGGATCGGGAAATCGCGTGAGAAGTCGGCGACGTGCTCGACTAAGTCGAGGAATGTCGACTCGGCCCAATGGACGTCGTCCACCACAACGACGAGCGGCCCCGCTCGCGCGAGCGCCTCAAACAGCCTCCGGACGGCCCAGGCGGTCTCCTCGGTCGTCCCTTGTCTCGCGCCGCCAAGCCCGAGCGCCCCGGTCACACGCTCGGCAATCAGCCCGGCCTTCTCGTCGCCTGCGAGCCGCGCCTCGATCACCGCTGCGAGCTGCTTGCCGGAGTCCGGTCCCTCCGCGCGGGTAAGCTCCCGGACGATCTCGGCCAGCGGCCAATAGGTGATGCCCTCGCCATAGGGCAGACAGCGGCCGTGCAAGACTGTGACATCCTTGGCAAGGCCGCTCGTGAACTCCCGTACGAGCCGCGACTTTCCCACACCCGCGTCGGCGAGAATGGTGACCAGGTGGCAGGTTCTATCGCCGACCGCGTTGCGGAAGACGGTCTCAAGCAAGGCTCGTTGGCGTTCGCGCCCGACGAAAGGCGAGTCGAAGCGGCGCGCAACGCCCGGGGCGTGGGCGAGGACTTCTAACACGACGAGGGCGCGGATGGTCGCGCCGCGCTTGAGTGCGCGCGGCCCGCTCGGCTCGACGACGACCGCATCGCGCACGAGCTTGTGCGTCGGCTCCCCTATCAGGATCTCATTCGCCGTCGCTGCCTCCTCAAGGCGCTTCGCGACAATGACGGCCTCTCCGGCGACTGACAAGTATCCCTGCGTTTGGTCGCCGGCGATCACCTCGCCGGTGTTGATGCCGATTCGGTTCATAAGGCGGACGCCCCAACCGGCTTCGAGCTCGTGGTTAAGGATGGCAAGTGTTTCGCGCATCTCCACCGCTGCCCGCACCGCGCGCAGCGCGTCGTCTTCGTGGACGAACGGCATGCCGAACACAGCCATGATCGCGTCCCCGATATAGTTGTTCACGATTCCGCCGTGCCGTTGAACGACGGCGCTCAACTCGCCGAAGTACCGGGAGAGCAGGTTCCGGAGCGCTTCGGGATCGAGGGAGAGGCTAAGCCGCGAGGAATCGACGATGTCGGCGAAGAGGATGGTGACCGTCTTGCGGGCGTCCGGCCCGGGCTCCCGCGCTTCCGGCGCGGCCGGCTTAGCTGAAACCGAGGAAGCCACCTTAGGCCTCCGCTTCGGGTTCGGCCGGAGATGGTTATCCGATGACATGGCACGGCTCCGGGTCTTAGCCTCCCCACGCCGCTGACAAGTTGCGGACTGTCATGGGTGCTGATTTCACGATACAGCCGCTTCTCAACAAGAACAAAGCGGTTTCCTCGCCGGTCAAAACTCCCGTCGACATCGTCGTGGCCGCAGCCTGGTCCCCCATGGGCGACAACCAGGGGGAGCCTCGGCGAATCCAGGTTGCCGGTGATGCGGTACCAAGTGCGGTAGCCGCGAACGCGACATGGCCTTCCTTCGCTTCCGGCACGACGGCTCTCCTCGTTGCGGCGAGCATCATAGGGCGAGCCTGTCAGAGGGGCAGCTATGAAAAGTGATAGGGTCTTTTCGTCAGTTGTCGAGCAGGCGGAAATGCGCGGCGCGAACGACGGCCTGCGTGCGGTTCCTGGCGCCCAGCTTCCTGGCGGCGGCGGTGAGGTGCATGACGACCGTAGGAATCGAGCGCCCGATGACGCGCGAGATCTCCTTGGCAGAGAGGCCATGAGCCGAATGGCGGAGACACTCGCGCTCGCGCTCAGTCAAGGACGGCAGGAGCGGACTGAGAGCCGATCGGTCGTAGAGAGCGTAGGCCGTGTCGTGGAAGACATGCGCCAGCAAGCTAAAGCGCGCGATGGTTCCCGCATCCCGATCTACCATCTCGTCCGCGCCGAGGCGGATGCCAGTAACCGTGGCATAGCCGCCGCGCGGCATGTGGATAGGGATCGTGACGCCGCTAGTGAGGTCGCGCTCGCGCAGATAGCGCGCAACGGGTTCCGTAGTCTCGTCGAGGAGCGCGCCTATCTCGGTGTCGATCTCCTTGTCGTAGCTCCAGGCGAACGGGGTGGAGCTGCGCGCCGCCACGATCTGCACCGGATCGATGCGGAAGTAACCTCGATCGCACCAATAGTCGCGCATGTCGTCATCGATGTTACGCAGCTTGAGCATCGACGGGATCATGATAGCGCCGTCGAGATCGTACGGGATGGGCGTGTAGTCGTAGACCAGCGCGTCGTAGCCTAGAGCGGACAGGGCGGCGAACGCCTCGTCGATGCATTCGTCCAAGGTGCCATGGCGAGTGAAACGCCGCCTGATCGTTGTGATTTCGTCCAGCATGAGCTCTTCCGCCGACATCCTCCCGGACCCACCCTATCACTTCTTATAGCTGACGCACTCCCAACGTTTCGCTTAAAGTATGAGCATGCCTAAAAGCTGTGCATTCGGAGCGTATCATGTGGCGTGAGATGGCGGCCGACGATCGCATCGAGGTAAATGTCGACGGCTTTAAGGTCGTCGCCTACAGCTTCGGCTCCAGCACCGAGACGGTGTTCTGCCTCAACGGCGGGCCTGGCCTGGCTTGCGACTACCTTCGCGAATCGCACTCCTGCCTGGTAGACCAGGGATACAGGGTCGTGGCGTTCGACCAGCTTGGCACCGGCGCCTCCGACCGGCCGACGGACACCTCGTTGTGGACTATCGCGCGCTACGTCGAGGAGACCGAGACGGTTCGCAAGACACTGGGACTCGGCAAGGTACACATGCTGGGTCATTCCTGGGGCGGCTGGCTGGCGATCGACTATGCGCTTGCCTACCAGGAGAACCTGCAGACGTTGATCCTCGAGGATACCGTCGCCGACATGCCGCATCTTGTTCTGGAACTGGAACGCCTGCGCGCCTCGCTGGGACCCGAGACCGTATCGATGATGCAGAAGCACGAGGCGCAGGGAACCTACGATCATCCGGAATACGTGGCGGCGGTGACGATCCTCAACTACCGCCATGTCTGCCGCCTGCCCGAATGGCCGGCGCCGGTGCGCCGCTCGCTCGACGACTGGAACATGGGACCCTACGCGACCATGCAAGGTCCGAACGAGTTTCTCTACATCGGCAATCTCAAGGACTGGAACCGGGTGCCCGACCTGCCCAGGATCAAGGTGCCGGTGCTGATCACGCATGGCGAGCACGACGAACTGACACCAGCCTGTGGTCTGCGCATGAAGCTTGGCCTGCCGCAGTCGGAGTTGCACATCATCCCGAATGCGAGTCACATGCCCTTCTACGAGAACCCAGCTGCATACTATCCGATCCTTTCGGGGTTCCTCTCGCGCAACAAGGCAGGCTGATGCAGGCGGAATGCAGGGGGAAGGGAGCGGACGGGGAAACACCTCAGGGCCATGCACCGCTATAAGTTCGTTCTATACCGTCCGCTTCAGTTCCTGCCGGTGCTGTTCGGCATCAGCGTGATCACGTTCATCCTTGTCCGGCTGATCCCCGGCGACCCCGCTCGCGTTCTGCTCGGCACCCGCGCCACCCCCGAAGCGATCGCCCGCATCCGCGCGCAGTACGGCCTCGATGAGCCCATGCTCGCCCAGTATTTCTACTTCCTGCGCAACCTCGCCGACGGCGAGATGGGACGCTCGATCCTCTACAAGATCGATGTGCTGAAGCTGATCGCCACGCGCATCGAGCCCACTCTGACGCTGGTGCTTTGCAGCGTTGTGCTGTCGGTATTGATCGCCGTGCCGGTGGCGGCGATCGCGGCGCGCAATCAGGGCAGGCTGGCGGACCAAGTTATCCGCATCGTTTCCACC
The DNA here is from genome assembly GCF_024707545.1 of Mesorhizobium onobrychidis. Lineage (NCBI taxonomy): Bacteria > Pseudomonadati > Pseudomonadota > Alphaproteobacteria > Hyphomicrobiales > Phyllobacteriaceae > Mesorhizobium > Mesorhizobium onobrychidis. The sequence goes on along the minus strand of NZ_CP062229.1, from coordinate 4,398,088 downwards.
TTCGGCATCGGCTTCCCGCCCTTCTGGCTCGGCCTGATGCTGATCATCCTGTTCAGCGTCGAACTCGCCATTCTCCCGGTGTCCGGTTACGGCAACACGCTTTCTGAAAAGCTTGCACATCTCGTGCTGCCGAGCCTCACTGTCTCGCTGTCGCTGTCGACCGTTCTGGCGCGCAGCTTGCGTGCGGCGATGGTCGAAGGCTTGAAGTCCGACGTGGCGACTGCCGCGCGCGCGCGCGGCATGCCGGAGAGCATCGTGTTCTGGCGCCACGTGCTGCCAAATTCGTTGGTGCCGACCGTCAACCTTCTCGCCGTAAACATAGGTTGGCTGATAGGCGGCACCGTCGTGGTGGAGACCGTATTCGCGCTGCCCGGCATGGGCCAGCTGCTGGTGCGCGCCATCTTCTCGCGCGACTACATGGTCGTGCAGGGCGTGGCGATGGTCTTCGCCTGCGCCACCGTGCTGATCAACTTCCTGGCTGACATCGTCACGGTGGCTCTCGATCCGAGGGTGAAGCTGTGAGCGAGCCCTTGGCCGCGCCCGCGCTCGGCAGGAAGGGCCGCTTTCGCCGCCGCGGTACGCTGGCGGCCGGCGTCTTCCTGCTTGGGGCGTTCGTCTTCCTCGCGCTCGGCGCGCCGCTGATCGCGCCCTACGATCCGATCGCCCAGGACGCGACAGCACGGCTCCAGGGGCCGTCCTGGCTGCACCCGTTCGGGACCGACAATTTCGGCCGCGACATCCTCTCGCGCGTCATCTGGGGTACGCGCATCGACCTCAAGATCGCCGTCATCGGCGTTATCTTCCCCTTTCTCATCGGCACCACGCTGGGTACGGTAGCCGGCTTCTTCGGCGGGATAGTCGACGCCATCTTCATGCGGCTGGTCGACGTCATCTTGGCCTTCCCGTTCCTGGTATTGATGCTGTCGATCATTGCGATCCTGGGGCCTGGCCTGGCCAGTTTTTACATCGCCATAGCCCTCGTCGGCTGGGTTTCCTACGCGCGGCTCATCCGCGCCCAGATGCTCGTGCTCAAGAACCACGACTACGCGGTTGCGGCGGTCAGCCTCGGCTTCAGCCGCATGCGCATCATGTTCCGTCACCTCCTGCCCAATGCCGCTGCCGGCTCGGTCGTCTTCGCGATGTCCGACGCGGTCCTCGTCCTGCTGAATGGCGCGGCCATTAGCTATCTCGGGCTGGGCGTGCAGCCGCCAGTCGCGGAGTGGGGCGTGATGGTGGCGGAAGGCCAAGCCTTCGTCACCACCGCCTGGTGGATTACACTGTTCCCGGGGCTTGCGATCGTGACGCTCGCCTTCGCCTTCAGCATGATCGGCGACGGGCTGGCCGATTTGTTCGGGGTTCACGAGTGATCGCGGCGCTGCTCAAGGTCACCGACCTGACGGTCGTCCATGACGGTGACGGCGGGGAGCGTACCCTGCTTGATGCCGTGTCGCTCGATCTCGCCCCGGGAGAAGTGCTCGGGCTGGTCGGCGAGAGCGGGTCGGGCAAGAGCCTGCTCTGCCGCTCACTCGTTAGGCTGCTGCCATCGAGCCGGCTCAGGATCAGCGGTGGCTCGATCACTCTTTCCGGGCGTGAGCTGACGACCGCGCCGGAAGCCGAGATGCTCGCGGTGCGCGGCGGTGAAATCGGCATGATCTTTCAGAATCCGAGCAGCCATCTCGACCCGGTCATGAGGATCGGCGACCAGATCACCGAGGGCATCCGCTTTCACCAGCGGCTGGACGCCAAGGCGGCGCGCGCCGCGGCGGTGGATATCCTCGCCCAGGTCGGGTTTCCGGATCCGGCTCGGCAATACGATAGCTACCCGCACGAATTCTCCGGCGGCATGCGCCAGCGCGCCATGATCGGCGCGGCGCTATCGAGCAATCCCAGGATCCTGATCGCCGACGAGCCGACGACGGCACTCGACGTGACGATACAGGCGCAGATCCTGCGGCTTCTGATGGACATCCGCGCCAGGCGTGGACTCTCGGTGATCCTGGTCACCCACGATCTCGGCATCGTCGCCCAAGTCTGCGACCGCATCGCGGTGATGTGGCAAGGTCGACTGGTGGAGATTGGAGAGAAGCGCGGTCTGCTTGCGGCGCCGGCGCATGCCTACACCCGTTCGCTGATCACCAGTCATCCCTCCCTGCCGGAGGAGGACATGCCGGCAAAGGCTGAGAAGCTCCGGGCACCCGGAGCGGTGCCGGTGGTCGACATCGAGAAGCTGCACGTGCGCTTCGCCACGGGCGGCCTGTTCCGGCGAGGCGCGGTTGATGCCGTCAATGGGGTCACACTCCGTGTCATGCCGGGCGAAACGGTCGGCATTGTCGGCGAATCCGGAAGCGGCAAGAGCACTCTGGCGCGCGCCGTCCTTGGACTTACGCCGGTCTCGTCAGGCACGATACGGTTCGATGGTACGGACATCGCATCGGGTCGCGCAGTCCTCGGCATGCTGCGACGTCAAACCGCCATGGTTTTCCAGGACCCCTACAACGCCCTCAATCCTCATCTTACCGTTGGCAAGATGCTGGCGGAGGTCCTGCGGGTACAGGGCAAGATCGAGACCGCGCAAATTCCGGCACGCTGCGGCGAACTGCTCGACCTGGTCGGCTTGGGGCGCGCGTTCCTCGACCGCAAGCCGCGCTCGATGAGCGGCGGCCAATGCCAGCGGGCCGGCATAGCGCGCGCGCTCGCTGTCGACCCGAAACTTATCATTGCGGACGAGTGCGTGGCCGCCCTCGACGTCACCATCCAGGCGCAGATCGTGGAGTTGTTCCGCGAACTGGTGGAACGTATGTCGCTCACGCTGATATTTATCGCCCACGATCTCGCAATCGTTCGCAATCTCTGCCAGCGTGTTGTGGTGATGCACCGCGGCGTGATCGTCGAGGAAGGTCGGTCGGAGGAAGTGTTCTCCCGGCCGAAGCATGCCTACACCGCCGCACTGATTGCCGCCGTTCCGCATATCGATCCGGACAAGCCGCTGCTTGCTCCCTCGAAGATGGCGACCCCGCAGGCCGACGGGGTCGCAAACTGAAACCAACGGCAAAACAAAAAGGGGAATACCGATGTTAAGAAGCAAATGGATGCGCATCGGCTTGGTCACCGTTATGACCAGCCTGTCCCTGGGGGCGACGCTCGCAGAAGCCGCCGGCGTACTCACGATTGGCCGGCGCGAAGACTCGACCACCTTCGATCCGATCAAGACCGCCCAGAACATCGACCTGTGGGTGTTCGCCAACGTCTATGACGTGCTGATCCGCGTCGACAAGACGGGCACCAAGCTGGAGCCCGGTCTCGCCGAGAGTTGGGAGGTCAGTCCGGACGGCCTCACCTATACGCTCAAGCTGCGCGACGCGAAGTTCTCGGACGGCTCCGACCTGACGGCCGACGACGTGGTGTTCAGCCTCACCCGCATCAGGGATGACGAGGGCTCGCTATGGGCGGATCCTTTCAAGGTGATGGATACGGTCGAGGCAACCGATCCAAAGACCGTCACGATCAAACTCAAGCAGGCGACCGCGCCTTTCCTGGCGACGCTGGCCTTCCCGATCGCCTCGGTTCTTTCCAAGAAGGGCTTCGAGACGCTCGGTCCGGAGAAATATGCCGAAACACCCATCGGCTCTGGCGCCTTCACCATCACGGAATGGAGGCGCGGCGACCGTGTCATCCTGGCGAAAAATCCGCATTTCTGGGAGGCCGATCGTGTCAGCCTCGACGGCATCGAGTGGATCTCCGTGCCGGACGATAACACCCGCATGCTGAACGTGCAGGCCGGCCAGCTCGACACCGCGATCTTTGTGCCGTTCTCACGCGTCGCCGAACTGCAGAAGGATTCCAACCTCACCGTCCATCTCGACCCGTCGACCCGCGAGGATCACCTGCTGATTAACCACGAGCATGGCGCGCTGGCGAAGAAGGAGGTGCGGCAGGCCCTCGACATGGCCATCGACGAGCAGGCTGTGGTCGACACGGTGACGTTCGGCTACGGCGAGGTCGCAAACTCCTACGTCCCGAAGGGCGCACTCTATTACTACGCCGACAATCTGAAGCGGCCCTACGATCCGGAAAAGGCCAAGCAGATGCTGGCCGACGCCGGGGCCTCGGACCTGACGCTCAACTACGTCGTGCGGGCCGGCGACGAGATCGTCGAGCAGACGGCCGTGCTGCTGCAGCAGCAGCTCGCCAAAGCCGGAGTCACCGTCAACATCCAGAAGGTCGACCCGAGCCAGGAATGGGACATGCTGGTGGCCGGCGACTATGACATCTGTGTCGGCTACTGGACCAACGACATCCTCGACCCAGACCAGAAGACCACCTTCGTTCTCGGCCACGACGCGAACATGAATTACATGACCCGCTACAACAACGAGAAGGTCAAGGAGCTGGTCGCGGCGGCGCGCATCGAGATGGATCCGGCCAAGCGCGAGCAAATGTACACTGATCTGCAGAAGATGGCCAAAGAGGACGTCAACTGGATCGATCTGTACTACAGCCCGTTCATCAACGTCTCGCGTAATAACATCGAGAACTTCTACCAGAATCCGCTGGGCCGGTTCTTTCTGGAAGACGTGGTCAAGAACTAGACTTGTGAACGAAGCCACGGAACGCCGCTCTGCGGCGTTCCGCCCAGCCCTGACAGCACGTTTGCGTGCCGCCCGTCTCACCGCGCGTCGTTTGGTAGGTGAGCGATCTGCTGCTGTCGCTACTTCCGCTTTCTGACAGTTCCGCGCTGATTGCGGACGGTCCGCACTCGGCCCCACACAGGTCGTTCCATAACAGCGGCTTGAAGGACCGCTCATGGCGCAGCCGCGACCTCCAGAGTGGTCGCCAACAATGTCTGCTTTCAGTCAGTGGGAACGGTCACCTCAATGGTCGATATGCGGCGCAAAGCGGACCTAACATACCAGCGCCCTTTGTGCGTGCCATTGCGCCCGGTACCGGCTGAAGTAGATCAGCGGTGGTCATCGTGGCGGGTTGGCGCCCGTCGAGGACCGTCTCGACGATTGCCGGAGAAAGCAGCATCAGTTGCAAGAGACGATTGACGTAGGAGTGACTGATTGTTTCTGCCTTGGCGGCGCATTGCTCCTGGCCAACCGGCGCGACGATCAGCTTGCGCCCTCCCCGCTTGCGAAGCGTCAACGGAACCTTCAATTGTGATGATGCTTGCGTTGCCGTTGACCTCAGCATCGGACATCACGCGGCGCTCCTGACATCCTGACGCTGGTTGAGATCGACCGCAAGACCGGCCAACTCTTGGTGCGTAGGCGGATGGAAAGGCTGTCCACCGTCACGTCCACGCGTTCGGCCAGCAGCTGGACGCTTTCCAACGAGAGCACTCCCAGCCTCGGCGTTAGCTTACTGAATGATCTGAAGGAGCTTTTCGGGAGCCGAGAAGTTCTGGCCACTGACTCCATCCTTGTGGCTTTGCAGAACACGGATGAATCCCGTGGATGGACGTGAAAGGCAAGCCGCTAACTCCCAATGGGTTCATGTTTCAACGCTGTCCCCTGTCCCATACCCCTAGAGAGTCGGACAGTGGCTTTGAGCGTTCCTTCTCCAAGCGTGAGAACAGTCCGCAGTTGGCCGGGCGCCGAAGGATACGCTTCGCGGGACACTTTCTTTTCCGACGCGCTCTCCGGCCGCAGAAGTCTCAACCTTGCCAAAGTGAACTTCTGACCCCTGAGCGGTTATCGCGGAGCGCATTCCGGGCCACAACCGACTTTGCGACATCCCCTTCACTGATTCACTGCCCGTCTAGCGCCAGAAATGCGAAATCCGCTGTGACGGTGGGGGCTTAGCAACAACCGCTCAAGGTCGGTCCGTCGTTGCAGGGCTGACGTGTTTTCATCGAGCCAAGACTGACGCTAGTACCGTGCCGGGAATGAGCTATAATTCAGATACTAATGACGGCCGGGCGCTTGGACGATGGCTGGACTGGGTGAACAGATTGCGCGTCAGCAGCGCACCATGGGACCGCTCCTGGTGGCGGCAGTGGTCCTCGGCCTTATAGGTCTGCCCGTCGCAGCCTGGCTCGACCTCCGAGACCTGTCGGAACGGATGCTGCGCACTCAAGCCAGCGAAATCAGCCGGATCATCGACGAAATGCGCGGATTCTACGGCAGCGACGTCGTGGGACGCGTGCTGCAAGCAGACGACGCCGTGACCGCGACGCACAACTACCGGGACGTGCCAGGTGCGATCCCTATTCCAGCAACCCTCTCGATCGAACTCGGCAAGCGCATCAGCGCTCACGACGGGTCCGTCAAATATCGGTTCGTCTCGGATCTACCTTTCAAAGGTCGCGACCCCCACCAGCTCGATATATTCGAGCGGAATGCAATCTTTGCTTTGCGCGCCAACCCGAGGGAGCCGATCATCGAAGTCTCGGGTTCGCTGTTTGACCGGCACGTCCGCGCCGCGGCCCCTGTTGTAATGGGACAAGTCTGCGTGACCTGCCATAACTCACACCCGGACAGCCCCAAGACGGACTGGAAGGTAGGGGATGTCCGAGGGATCCAGGAGATATCAGTCAATCAGCCTATCGCTGCGAACGTCCTCACCTTCAAGTATCTGCTCCTATATTTCGGCTTCGCTGCGGCGGCGGGCCTGACGTTCATTCTCCTGCAGCGTCGGCAGTCCGCCTTGGTTCAGGGCATCAATAAGGAGCTTTCCGAGGCAAACGACTTCCTGGCCGCGATTTCATTGAAGATCGCCAAATATCTCTCGCCTCAAATTTACAAAAGCATCTTCAGCGGCCAGAAGGACGTCACCATCGCCACCGAGCGCAAGAAGCTCACGATCTTTTTCTCCGACGTCAAGGATTTCACCGCGATCGTGGAACGGCTCCAGCCCGAGGACCTGACGGTTCTCCTCAACGAGTACTTCACCGAGATGTCGACGATCGCGCTCAAACACGGCGCCACCGTCGACAAGTTCATCGGCGACGCGCTTCTTGTGTTCTTCGGAGACCCCGAGACGCAAGGCATCGAGGACGACGCGAGAGCCTGCTTGCGCATGGCTGTCGACATGCAGCGTCGGCTGGAGCAGTTGAACAGGGTGTGGCGTGACCGCGGAGTTGAACGGCCCTTCCGAACTCGCATGGGCATCAACACGGGCTATTGCAATGTTGGGAATTTCGGTTCCGATGATCGGATGGATTACACGATCATCGGAGCCGAAGCGAACTTGGCGGCCCGTCTGCAGTCGATTGCCGAGCCCGGCGGCATCTGCCTCAGCTATGAGACTTACGCGCTCGTCCGCGACCTTGTCCGGGCGCGTCCGTTAGCACCAATTGCCATGAAGGGGATCAGCCGGGAGGTTGTCCCCTACGAAGTCGAGGGCCTCCTGGGTGAACTTGCCCAGCGCCCTCAGGTCATCAGCGAGCACGCGACTGGCCTCGACTTGTTCCTCGATGTTGAGGCAATCGACGAGAACGGGGTCGAGCGGGCGAAGAAAAGACTTTCGGAGGCGCTCCTGGCCTTAACTATCCGAAGCAAGCCCGCCGCTTTATAAATTTGAAGCGGCGGGACCGGCGCAGGACTCCCCGTTGCATGGGCCGATCGAAGTTCTTCGCAAAGAATCGTTCTCCCACGAAGAACAGCAGAGATTACAGACACATAGCGGCCCTGCTATAATCGGGACTTGAAGCAGGCGGATGGCCGATGAGCCTGCACGGAAAGGAACTCCGATGCAGGTGGACCACGGCGATGAAGCCCTTATCGTTTTCGCGCTTGTGGCGGATGGGGCTGCTATCTCTCCGCCTGCTGTCGGTCAAATCGGCGGCGTCGAGAATGCTCCTCCTCTCCTCGCAGTGGAGTACCGTCCTGCCGCGGCTCTGATCCCTTACGCGAAGAACGCCCGCACCCACTCCGATGCCCAGGTGGCGCAGATCGCCGCCTCGATCCGGGAATTCGGCTGGACGAACCCGGTCCTGGTCGACGGCGCGAACGGTATCATAGCTGGCCACGGCCGCCTCCTGGCAGCGAGAAAGCTCGGCTTGCAGCAAGTACCCGTTATCGAACTCCTTGGCCTGAGCGAGGCGCAGAAAAGAGCCTTGGTCATAGCCGACAACAAGCTGGCGCTCAATGCCGGCTGGGACACCGAGCTGCTGGGTCTCGAACTGGCCGACCTGGGCGAGCTTGGCTTCAATCTGTCCCTCACCGGCTTCGACGATTTGGAAATTGCCGCCCTGACCAACATTGGTAAACCTGGCCTTACCGATCCAGATGCGTGCTGACCCGCCGGAGCAGCCAACCACCCTCCCGGGCGATGTCTGGACGCTCGGCAAGCATCGGCTGATTTGCGGCGACAGCACCAATGCGAAGGATGTCGAGCGCGTTCTCGCCGGAGTGATGCCGCATCTGCTGGTCACAGACCCGCCTTTTGGCGTCAGCTACGATCCGGCTTGGCGCGTGAGGCTCGGCATCCCCGCAGAAGGTTTGGCAACCGGAACGGTCCTGAATGACAACCGGTCTGATTGGCGCGAGGCATGGGCGCTGTTCCCCGGAGACGTGATGTACGTGTGGCATGCGGCCGTCATAGGTCAGGCAGCCGGCTGCTTGACGGCAAAACCGATCCTTTCCTCGGCGAGGATGGCGACAAGGTTGCGCACAAAGAAATCAGCATGCTCGGTGCTGACCTCAACGCGCGCGGCCCGTCAGGCCCGTCGGGTCAAGCCCGGAAAAGCGGATGAGGTAAACTTGCGTTACCTACGATCAAATTCAACCCCAGGTGGTTTGAATTTTGACGCAACGGCCTACAGGAATGGAGGAGGATCGTCTGGCGAACGCGGTCTTAAAGTCCGGGACCGGAGTCACGAAAGCCACCCGACGCGCGATGACCACGACGATTGACGACATATACCGGCCGCTGGCGTTAACCGCGCGGTTGCTTGCCCAGTGCTGGCCGCAGCTGTTGCTTGTCGGCTGCCTCGGTGTGATCGCTCATGATCTGCTGCTTCAGGGCGCCGTGAGGATCGGCCTCCAATTCCCGTTAGGCGGGATGGTCATACTGTCGCTGGTGGTTCTCGCTAAGCTGACGGTACTGGTCATAATGTTCGTGGTACTCCGGCCGCACATGCCGGCGGTCGCGGCACTGAGACAAAAAGCGAAAAAGCAAGCGGACGAAACAAAACGCGAGCCGATCCTGGCGATTACCGCGGCCGCGATCCTGCCGTTCTTCGCCTACTATGCCGCCTGGGGTTTCCTTGGCGATACGGTTCGCGAATATTCGCGCATGGCGCTGGCCCAGGCCGATCTCGGCAAGAGCGTCGACATCTTCGCCATTCTTCAGTCAAGCGGCGTGGTCCTGTCGATCGTCATATGCTGGCTGGTGCGTTTTGCCGCCAAGCGACTGAATGCGCGCGCCTCTCACCCGTACTGGCGGCTACTGATCGTGGCGACGGACGCAACTTGGGTCTTCATCGGTCTCTACGCGCTCGGCGTATGGAAAGACCAGCTCATCCGCTGGCTTGGCGCAGGCGCCGCGCTGCAACAGCTCAGCCTCGATTTGCTTGCGCCGATAACTTCGGCGGCTGCGGCCGGCCAGTTCGTTCCCGTGGAATTCCGGCCGCTTCCCTTCGGCGAGCAGCTTCAGAATCTTTTCTTTTTCGCGTTGCTGCCGATTGTCTGGCTGGTGATGGCGGCGATCATCAACGGCTATGAACTTTCCGCGCCGGCCGCTCCCGGTCCTGCGCCCTCGCGCGCGACCTCCTGGCGGAAGTGGCTCAAGGATTTCACGGCTCACTTCGTTGGCGGCTACCGCAGCCGCTACTCGCCGGTCTGGACTTGCCTCAAGCTGACGCTCAGTGCCGGACTTGCCACGCTTGTCACCTTCGTCATCGCCTATCAGGCCATCTCGTGGGCCGGCGCCTGGATATGGTATGGCCTGACAAGGCTGATCGGAGCGCATGATCTCGGGACCGGGCAGATCTTCGCCGATACCATCAGCCTGTTCATCGGCAGCCCAAGCGAACTCGACGGAGGAATCCTGCTCGACGCGGTCCGGGTCGCGCTGCTTGCGGCCGTGCTCGAGACTGCAGTCGCCATGGCCGGCGAGGCGCGTGGCATCAGGTCCGCGGCTCGCTGACGCTGAGAAAATTCGGCAGCGCCGAGTAGAGGGCAATCGATAGCGTGAGGCTGCTCGCCGCAGGCGGGATCGAAAAGCTGGCAGCCATCCGTGCCGGTTTGCCGGGTTCGGTCGCCGCGAACGCCATGCCGCCACACAGGGACCGTTGTTGGGCCTCCGGATATTGCTTCCTGACCACCGGATCGGCAAATAGGGTTGGCCGCCATTCGCGACCGCTTCCGTCGGAAAGCCGCACCTCGCATGGAACGGCGCCGAGCGCTTTCGGGTCAGCAGCGAGAGCTTCGAATTCGGCAAGGACGACGGCGCTCCCCTCGCTGCCTGCCAGTCTGGTGAGGCGCGTCACGGTCCAGCTTGCGCCGGCATAATCGATCGGTCGCCCCAACATCCCAGATACCGGCTGGCGCAAATGTTGGGAGCGCCAGTCCTTGATGCTTCCCCACGTCTGCGCGGTGAGCGCGGCAGGCAGTGCAACCGCCAGCGCCATCATGCTTAGCCAATAGCCTCGCCGCGTTGTCACCTTGGCGGGAGAACTGTCCATGGCGGCCTTTCTTCGTTGCGGCGGATGGTGACCGCGGGCTCGATGTCTTTACCGGAAACGTTGGTGGTGACGCGGATCTCATCGTCGAGCGGCAGCAATTTTGTGCGTGCGACCACGACGGTCCCGCCGGCGACGGCATCCTCCGGCACTTCGAACACCAGAAGGACGCGGCGTGGGAGGCCGGGCTGGTAGACATCGCCCGGCATCAATTCGATCGTCGCCGGCACCCGGTCGGTCAGGACATAACGGACGCCGCCGCGGCTCAGCCACTCGCCCGATGTGAGACCCAAGGACTCGAATTTCGCCTCGGCCTCGCCTTCGGCCACAATCCATACGCCGGAAGTCGTGTAGGTCTTTGACTTCCCGAAGGTCTCGACGTTGAGAACACGCGCCACCCTGGCGCTGTCCAGCGAAAGCGCGAAGGCGCTGGCCTCCACACGCTTGTTCATGCCGCCCGAAGAGACGATCGGCGATGTAATGTCGCTGTACAGCGGACGCGTATGCTGCATGCCGTAGAGCACGGCGGCAGCGAACAGTAGCGCAAGCGCCGAACGCACTATGCGCATCATAGCGCCTTCTCCACCGGCAGATCGACCGTCGCAACGGGATCACGGTCGTACCACCCGCTTGCGCCGTAAAGATTGTCGCGCAGCTTGTAGATCTGGCCGGTGACGGTGACCGTCACCTTGTCCGGCACGGGCACACCGGCCGGCCACTCCCAGGCCATCGTCAGGCGTTCCGGCATGTTGGGATTGAAGTATCCCGCCAGATACTTGTCGCGATCGAGATAAACCGTCGGCATCGGCAGCTTTTGCGCCGGCGCGCTGAGCGTGACGACGCGGTAGAGCACGTTGTTCGGTGTGGCGGAACGGTTCACCACATCCAGATCCACCATCACAAGCTGTACGGGTTGCGATGTGGGAACGCCTGTCGGCGGCACTGTTCCGACACGTGCCGTTCGCAACGTCACAAACCAGCGACCGGTATCGATCTGCTGGCCCGCTTGCACAACCGGCACCTTTGGCGGATGGGCAGCTTCGTAGAGCGTCATCGAAAACGAGATTGCCGATGCGGCCAGCCCGCCCAGGCCTGCAATCAAAAAAGCATACAGCCTTTGCCGTACTGTCGTTCGTGTCTGTTCCGTCATGCGCGGTGCGGTATGCGATGGTCCTCAAGCCAGCCTTATACGATGCGAGCTACGCCATCGGACAATAATTGTTACATCGTTTAAACAGTAGCGCTGTCATCTTAAGGTGGTTCAGTGCAGGGACGACCAGCCGCGCAATCGGACCTTGGTGGCTCGCCTAGTCAGTGTTCAATATTCGCTCCTGGCGCTAGGAGCGGCATTAGTCCCCCTGGCCCCGCGCAAACCATGCGAAAGAGGCGCCGGGCTTGGCTCGGCGCCTCTTTCAGCTTCCTCACTTGTCCGACCACACCGCCAGCTCGTAGCCGTCCGGATCGGAGAAGTGGAAGCGGCGGCCGCCCGGGAAGGAATAGGCGGGCTTGACGATCTTCCCGCCGGCCTCCTCGACGCGGCGCTGGGTCTCGTCGAGCGTGTCGGCATAGAGGATCACCAGCGGCCCGCCTGCCGCCTTGCTCTGGCCGCCGAGAGCGAAGCCGCCGGTCAGGCGGCCGTCGTTGAACTCGCAATAGCTCGGCCCATAGTCCTTGAAGGACCAGCCGAAGGCCTTGCCGTAGAAGCCGCGCGAACGCGCGATGTCGCCGACGGAAAACTCGACATAGTCGATGCGCTTGTCGTTGCTGGATTTGGCCATGATCTTCTCCTTTCGGGGTCTTTGGAAGCTCAGCGTTCGAGCATTGCCTTCAGGGTGTTGAGGTCGCGCTGCACCGCTTCGGCGTCGTCAGCGAATGTCCCCTCCGTCATGTCCGGCGTCCTCAAGAGCACGAACATGACCTCCGCGCCGGTCCCGTTGGGAACCACGCGCACCGCATTGCGGGTTTCCTTGCCCTCGGCAAAGACGATGTGATCGAGGACACCGAGTTCGTTGGGCCGGGAGAAGCGGATGCGGATGGACCGGCCGTCGGGATCCTCCGCGGTCCACTCCTCGCCCGATCTTTCGAAGCGCCTGCCGAGGCCTGCCGCCCAGCGCTGGAAATTCTCCGGGATGGAGGCGAAGTCATAGACTTCGCGCCAGTCCCGGTCGATGGACACGGTGATGATGCGGGATTTGTAGATCGTCATATCTGCCTCCTTTCAACGAAGGCAGACTAGGCGGAGTTGGCGGTGGCGTATTGAACGAAACGGCCAGCTCAGGCGCCGAGCTGTCGCAGAACCGTCGCGGGCGAGAATCCCGACAGGCGCCGCACCTCGCGCGTGAGATGCGCCTGGTCGGAATAACCCGCCTCGAACGCAAGATCGGCCAGGCGCGGCTCGGCGGACTGCCGCGCCAGGTTCAGAAACCGCTGGAAGCGGAGAATGCGGTCGAGCGTCTTCGGGCCATAGCCGAAAGCCTCCTGGCAGCGGCGGCGAAGCGTTCGCGGGCTAACGTCGAGCCGGTCGAGGATCACCGCCATTCCCGGACCGGCGGATTCCGTTTTCAGCGCGTTGAAGGCAAATCCCATGTCCGGAGGCGGCGGCTCGACATCGGGCGCAAGACTGGAGAATGCGGCTTGCATCGCCCGCATCCGCTCCGTCGTGGAGGACGCATCGCCAATTCTCTGGGCGATTTCGCGCGCCAGTGCTCCCCAGAAGTGGCTGAGTGCCACGCGGCCGCCAACGATCTCCGACATCGGCAGGCCGAGCCATCGGCTTGCCGCCCCCGGTCGGAACCGGGTGCCTATCACAGTAGAGCCGGGTGTCAGCGCAGACAGGGCAACCGCCACGTCGGGGCCTGCTACGACCAGATCGCCGTCGATCCAGGTGATGTCGACGCAGCCGTCGGGGACCACGGCCGACAAGCTCCCCGCGTCCGGGCGCAATGTATTGGACCAGACACACTGGAAATGCCCTTCGAGTGCGGCCGGAGGATCGAACTCGCGGTATTCCCCAATCGCCCCGGAAAGGATTGGCGCCCCGGAAAGGACGGGTGTGTTGTCGTCAGACGTCACGAGCCTCTCCTGTGAGGAGCACTTTCGCAGGCATCGTACGCAGGCATCGTACTGTTCGGCCCCCGAAATCTATTGCGACGGCGGCGTGCTTCAACCCCAGTTGTGGTTCCGCCGGCCGCACCGTGGTCGCTGATATCCGCAATGATCCGCGGCCGGCTCGATACTTCGTCAACAATGTCGGCGCCCGCGACATCGGCCATGATCCTTTTCGGAGACCGGTCTTCGGTTTCCGGGATCATGCACTAACGTATCTCGATCACGGCGATTTCCACTCCGATCAGGCGGTTTGCCGGCCTTGTTCTCAAGCCGTCTCTTGACGCGCGGGAACCATACACGTTAGGGCGTCCGGGCACGAACGATTGGCGACCAAGCAAGGAAATTCCAGCTGATGGAAATTTTTACCGCCGCAGGCTTCTCGGCCCTGCTCCAGGTTATCGCCATCGACCTCGTACTTGCAGGCGACAACGCCATCGTCATCGGCCTCGCTGCGGCCGGCCTGCCGGCCGAACAGCGCAAGAAAGCCATCCTCATTGGCGTGCTGGCGGCGACCGTGCTGCGCATATGTTTTGCAGCAGTAACCGTTCAACTGCTCTTGATCGTCGGTCTGCTGCTGGCTGGTGGCATCCTGCTTTTGTGGGTTTGCTGGAAGATGTGGCGCGAACTGCGCACCTCGCATGCCGACGAGCTGGAAGCGACCGAGGCGCTGGCGAATGCCGATCTCGACAATGACAATGCCGTGGCTGGCAAGTCGCCGCGCAAGACGCTTGGCCAGGCAGCACTGCAGATCGTCGTCGCCGACGTTTCGATGTCGCTCGACAATGTGCTGGCGGTCGCTGGTGCCGCACGCGACCATTTCTCCGTGCTGATCATCGGCCTCGTGCTGTCGATTGCATTGATGGGTCTGGCCGCGAGCTTTATCGCCAGGCTGTTGCACCGCCACCGCTGGATTGCCTATATCGGCCTGCTGATCATCCTGTATGTCGCGCTCGATATGGTCTATCGAGGCGCGCTGGAAGTCTGGCCACATCTGAACAACGCGGTGAGCTAACGCCGCCTGTCCCGCCGCTTCCGTCGTCGGCACCGATACATTCATCGTGCGTTTCGTCGCGGTTGCCGCGGGCCCATACCAATGCCGCAATAAGTGTGGTACTGCGCCGCCAATCCCGAAAAGCCGGAAAACCTTTATGTCCGCTCCTCGCGTCAGCTTCGTCAGCCTTGGATGCCCGAAAGCCCTCGTGGATTCGGAGCGCATCATCACGCGCCTGCGCGCCGAGGGCTATGAGATCGCGCGCAAGCATGACGGCGCCGATCTGGTCGTCGTCAACACCTGCGGCTTTCTCGATTCGGCTCGCGATGAATCGCTCACTGCCATCGGCTCCGCCCTTTCGGAGAACGGCAGGGTCATCGTCACCGGCTGTCTCGGCGCCGAACCGCACGTCATCCGCGAAAAACATCCCAACGTTCTCGCCATCACCGGTCCCCAGGCTTACGAGAGCGTGATGGCTGCAGTGCATGAGGCCGCGCCCCCGAGCCACGATCCCTATGTCGACCTGTTGCCGCCGCAAGGCGTCAAGCTCACGCCGCGCCACTATGCCTATCTCAAGATTTCGGAAGGCTGCAACAACCGCTGCACCTTCTGCATCATCCCGGCGCTGCGCGGCGATCTCGTCTCGCGGCCGGCGGCCGACGTGCTGCGCGAGGCCGAGAAACTGGCCAAGGCCGGCGTCAAGGAAATCCTGGTCATTTCGCAGGACACCAGCGCCTACGGCATCGACATCAAGTACCAGAGCAGCATGTTCGGCGATCGCGAAGTGCGGGCGAAATTCCTCGATCTGTCGGAGGAACTCGGCAAGCTCGGCGTCTGGGTACGCATGCACTACGTCTACCCCTACCCGCATGTCGCCGATGTCATCCCGCTGATGGCCGAAGGAAAGATCCTTCCCTATCTCGACATCCCGTTCCAGCACGCCTCGCCGCAGGTGCTGAAGAACATGCGTCGGCCCGCCCATGGCGAAAAGACGCTCGACCGCATTCGCGGCTGGCGCGAAATCTGTCCGGATCTTGCCATCCGCTCCACCTTCATCGTCGGCTTTCCCGGCGAGACGGACGACGATTTCGAGATGCTGCTCGACTGGCTGGACGAAGCCAAGATCGATCGCGCCGGCTGTTTCAAATACGAGCCGGTCAGGGGCGCCCGCTCCAATGATCTCGGCCTCGAACAGGTACCGCAGGAGATCAAGGAAGCGCGCTGGCACCGCTTCATGCAGCGCCAGCAGAAGATCTCGGCGACGCAGCTCGCAAGGAAGGTCGGCAAGCGCCTGCCAGTCCTGATCGACGAGGCCCATGGTACCTCGGCGAAGGGCCGAACCAAATACGACGCACCCGAAATCGATGGCTCGGTGCATATCCAGTCGCGGCGCCCATTGCGTGCCGGCGACATCGTCACGGTCAAGATCGACCGCGCCGACGCCTACGATCTCTACGGTTCGGCGGTCTGATCGCCGGCGGGGCGAAGACCCCTTCTGCTAGAGCATTTTGCAGCCAAACGTCTTCGTTTGGCGTCCGACAAAATGCGTTAAAATAGAGAGTTAGAGCGCGGTTTTGGTTCGACCAAAAACGCAAAGCGCTCTAGGACGTGACTGTTTCGCTTGCACGGATAAGCATCCGCCTGAGCCAAGCGTGACCGGGGTCGCTGTCGTTCCTCCGATGCCATAGCAGAGTTTCCTGATAACCGAAGTAGTCGAAGGGCAGCGGAAAGGAGCGCACGCGCGGCCAATTCGTCAGCCGGATCACGTTTGCCGACAAGGTGCAGATCATGTCCGTCTGGGCGATGATCGCCGGCACGGCGAGCGCATAAGGCAGGCTCATTGCAACGGTCCGCTTCAGGCCGCGGTCGTCCAGAAGGCGATCAATGTAGCCCTTCAGGTCGCCGACATGAGTGACCAGCAAGTGCGGATACTTCAGAAAGAGTTCGAGCGTCATCGCGTCGCGGATCTCAGGATGCTCGGCCGAGACGATCGATAGCCAGTTCACGTGGAAGAGTGATGCACGTTTGATCGTCGTCGGCGCATCGGGCAGGATAGTGATCGCAAGGTCTATCGAGCCCTTCTCGAGACAATCGACGATTTCCTGTCGGTGTAGGCTGCGCAGGACGATCGAAATTCTCGGCGCCGCTGAACGGAGCACCGGCATCAGTCTGGGCATTAAAGTCGCCGCGATGTGATCGGTGGTCGCGATCCTGAAGATGCGACCCGATCGCTCCGGCGAGAACTGGCCGAACCCTCCCAGCGCATCCTGGATCTGCCGTAGCGCGGCCCGGATCGGATCGGCGAGGTCGAGCGCCTTTTCGGTCGGCCGCACGCCATCGGCATGACGGAAGAAAAGATCATCGGCGAAAAGCCGACGCAGATGGGCGAGGCGCTTGCTCATCGCTGGCTGGCTGAGCCCGATACGGGCTGCCGCCCCGCTCACGCTGCCTTCACTGAGCAGAGCGTCGAAGGCGACAAGCAGGTTCAGATCGATCGAAGCCAGATTCATGCTGGACCTCCGAGATCTTATTACTGAGAGGAATATTGAGATGTCAAATATCGATTTGACGACTGAAAGCGAACCCCGAAAATAGGCGCCTTCAATCGATATGGCGACATCGATGCGACGCTGTTCTCTCGCTGCTATTGTTCTATTCCTGATGCCGAACCTCTCAAGCGCTCAGCCGGCCGAAAGTCGCGGAGGGACCGTCTTCGCGTTGTCGGATGTCGATATGGTGCCGACCGTCTACGAGACGGGCGAGCTCGGGCCTCCAGATCCTCACTATCGGGATACGCTGTCCATCATCACCTCGCCGACAGAGCGGTCTCGCTCTGTTGCGCTGAAGGAGGTTTCGAATTCGACCTATGGGCCGCCCGGAGCACTAGACGTCTCCCTGGATGGCCAGTTCGTTTTCGTCGCCGAAACCTTCCGTCAACGCTCCGAACGGGCGACCCGCCTCGACGAGTTGCAGCAAGGCGACACGATCCGATCGCTCCAGTTCGATGGCGGCCACTCGGCGGTGGCCGACAGCGTGAGGATCGGAATCCAGCCGCAGGCGATCCATCTCAATCCTGCTGGCGATCTCATCGCCGCAATTACTGCCGACGCCGAACACGAACTCACTTTCGTTCCGGTCAGGGAGGGTCGGTTCGGCCAAGCATCCAGCTTCGGTCTCGGTCTTGAGCCGTCAACGGGTTTCATTCCATTGAAGGCGACCTGGGTGCAGTGGCATCCAAGCGGCCGGTATGTCGGGGTCAATCTCGTCGACCGTGGTCAGGTTGCCTTCTACGAGGTGCTGCGCGGAGAGGACGGAGCGGTTTCTGCTATTCGTCCCTGGGGCAATCGCATCCAGACGAACAAGTTCCCCTTTGTCGGCCGCTTTTCGCCGGACGGCCGCTACTACATCACCTCCGATGTTCAATGGGGAATCGATACGGCTGGTTTCTATGGCGTTCAGGAGGGCATTCTCACCACAGTCCGGCTTGCCGATGTCGGGACGACGGGCGACGCAGCAAGGCACACCGTGCCTCACATCGCGCTTGGTGGCTGGGGCGCCGAGACGATCGCCTTCAGCCCCGACGGCCGCTTTCTTGTCACGTCCAATCTTCGCGGCACCGGTAAGCAAGATGGCTCGCGCGACTGGACGGAGCACGCGTCGCTCAGCCTCTATCAGCTGGACTCTGAAACAGGACGGCTATCGCCGCACGGCGAATGGCCGCTCGCAGGCGTGCTGCCGCAAGGACTCGCTTTTGATCGCACGGGACAAAAGCTCTTCGTTGGCGTGAACCGTTACCGCAATGAGGAAGCGCCGCTTGGCGGCGCCGTCGAGATATGGCAGATCACGACGGATGGGCGCCCGGCGCTCGCTCCCACATCGGATCGTATCAGGCTGCCTACGGGCGTTCACACCCGCTGAACTTTCGTGAATGGGATTCGCAGCCGGGCAGGTTAACCTTCGAAGCTCTGCAGATGAAAAGAGGCGCCCAAAGGCGCCTCTCCTGTTCCGGCGAAAGCCGGCCGAGCCAAGGCTTGCGCTTACTGCGGCAGCTTGTCGTCGACGCCCTTGACGTAGAAGTTCATGCCGAGCAGCGTGGCGTCGTCGGCGACTTCGCCGTCCTTCAGCCACGGCGTTCCGTCCTGCTTGGCAATCGGCCCGGTGAAAGGATTCCATCCGTCGATAATCTTCTTCTCGGTGGCTTCCGCCATCGCCTTCACGTCGTCGGGCATGTTGGTGTAAGGGGCCATCTTAACGGCGCCGTCCTTGATACCCAGCCAGACATTGCCGGGCTTCCAGGTGCCGTCGAGTGCAGCCTTCACCCGGCCGATATAATACGGCCCCCAATCGTCGACGATCGAGGTCAACTGTGCCTTGGGAGCGAACTTGATCATGTCCGAAGACTGGCCGAAGCCCTGCAGTCCGCGCTCTTCGGCGACTTGCAGGGGAGCGGTCGAGTCGGTGTGCTGGACGATGATGTCGGCGCCCTGGTCGAACAGAGCCTTGGCGGCATCGGCTTCCTTGCCCGGATCGAACCATGAATTGACCCAGACGATCTTCGCCTTGAAATCCGGCTTGATTGACTGGGCGCCGAGCATGAAGGAATTGATGCCCATGACCACCTCGGGAATCGGGAACGAAACGATGTAGCCGGCGACGCCCGACTTCGATTGCTTGGCGGCGATCTGGCCGAGGATGTAGCGGCCTTCGTAGAAACGTGCGTTGTAGATGCCGAGATTTTCAGCCGTCTTGTAGCCGGTCGCGTGCTCGAACATCACGTCGGGGAACTTCTTGGCGACCTTCACTTCGGGGTCCATGAAGCCGAAGGACGTGCCGAAAATGATCTTGCAGCCTTCGCGCGCCAGGCGCTCGAAGGCACGATCGGCATCGGGACCCTCGGAGACGTTCTCCAGATACGCAGTCTCGACCTTGTCGCCGAGTGCCTTCTCTACGTCCAGGCGGCCCTGGTCATGCTGGTACGAATAACCGAAATCACCAATCGGGCCGGTATAGACCCAACAGGCTTTCAGCTTTTCCTGCGCTTCGGCGGTCGCCGCCAGCGACAATGCTACCGCCGTGGCCATCAGCGCAATAAGCAGTTTTTTCATCGTGTTACCTCTCTGAGTTAAGCCTTGGAGCTTCCCGTTTGTCTTTTATTCTCAACGATCCGGAACGAATGGCTGCCCCAAGGAAGCCGGTGTGTTCATCATCGTCAAACGCTTGTTGCGCGAGATTAGAACGAGAACCACGATGGTTGCCAGATAGGGCAACGAAGAAAGCAGTTGCGAGGGAACCGGAATGCCAAAAGCCTGTGCATGAAGTTGGCCGATCCATACCGCGCCGAAGATATAGGCGCCAGCCAGCACCCGCCATGGCCGCCATGATGCGAACACGACCAGCGCCAGCGCGATCCAGCCGCGTCCGGCGGTCATGTTCTCCACCCATTGCGGCGTATAGACCAGCGACAGGTGGCCTCCGGCAAGGCCTGCACAGGCGCCGCCGAAAATCACCGCCAGATAGCGGTAGCGGATGACCTCGATGCCAAGCGCATGGGCCGATGTGTGGCTGTCGCCGATCGAACGCAGCGTGAGCCCGGTGCGGGTCTTGAACAGGAACCACATGACGGCGGCGGTCAATGCGATCGAGATGTAGAAGATCGGGTCCTGGCCGAACAACAACCTGCCGATGACGGGGATCGCTGTCAGGCCGGGAATGTCGAGGTTTGGCAGCCTCGCGCCGGGCTGGCCGACAAAGCTGGTGCCCATCATGCCGGAAAGTCCGAGGCCGAGCAATGTCAGCGACAGGCCGGTCGCCACCTGGTTGGTGGCCAGCGACAGCGTCATGACGGCGAACAGCAGCGAAAACACCGCACCCAAGGCGATCGCCGCCAACAACCCGATCCACGGCGATCCGGTGAGATAGCCGGCGCCGAAACCGCCGACCGCCCCCATGATCATCATGCCTTCGACACCGAGATTGAGCACGCCGGAACGTTCGACCACCAACTCGCCGATTGCCGCGATCAGCAAAGGCGTCGCCGCGGTTGCGATGGTCAAAAGAATGTTGACGGTGATGTCCATCAGCGGGCCTCCTCCAGCTTCGGCGCGGATTCAAGCTTCGGCGCGGCAAAGCCGATCAGACGAATACGGTAGTGAATGAGGGTGTCGCAGCCGAGCACGAAGAACAGGAGCATGCCCTGGAACACGCGCGCCACCTTGTCGGAGATGCCGAGCGCGCTTTGCACCGCTTCGCCGCCGAGATAGGTCAGCGCCAGCACCAGGCCCGCCGCAACGATGCCTAGTGGATTGAGCCGGCCGAGGAACGCCACGATGATGGCGGCAAAGCCGTAGCCGGGTGAAATCACCGGCTGCAGCTGGCCGATAGCGCCGGAGACTTCCGAGATGCCGGCAAGTCCGGCCAGTGCACCAGACAGCATGAAGGCGAAGAACACCATCCGGTTGATACCGAAGCCGGCGAAGCGCCCTGCCCTGGGGCTTGAGCCGAGCACGCGAACCTCAAAGCCTTTCAGCATGCGGCTCATCAGGATCCATACCAGCACCGCCGCGACCAGCGCGAACACGAAACCCCAATTGGCACGGCCGGAGGCCGGCATCAGTTCCGGCAATATGGCCGAGTCGTTGAACTGTATCGTCTGCGGGAAATTAAAACCCTTCGGATCGCGCCACGGCCCGCGCACCAGCCAGTCGAGGAACAGCTGCGCGACATAGACCAGCATCAGGCTGGTCAGAATCTCGTTGGTGTTGAAGCGCGTCTTGAGCAAGGCGGGAATGGCGGCGTAGGCGGCACCGCCGACCATGCCGAACAGCAGCATAAGCGGCAGCACCAGCGGCCCTTCAAACTGCGGAAACAGCACCGGAATGCTCGAGCCGACGATGCCGCCCAGGATGAATTGGCCTTCCGCGCCGATGTTCCAGATGTTGGCCCTGTAGCAAACCGACAGGCCGACCCCGATCAGGATGAGCGGTGCCGCCTTGATCGCCAGCTCATGCAGCTGCCAGACCTGACTGACCGGCTCGAGGAAGTAAATTTGGAACGCCTTCAAAGGATTGACGCCAAGCAGTGCGAACAGGATCGCGCCGGCAATGATCGTCAACACGAATGCAATGAAGGGCGACAGCGCCGAGAACAGCATTGAGCGCTGTGGCCGTTTGACGAGTTCGAGGCGCATCATGACGTCTCCAGAGCGTGTTCGGCGTGGCCTGGCTCGGCCCCGCCCATCAGCAGTCCTATCTTTTCGAACGTGGCCTCGGCGCTCGGCAAAGGCTTCGACAATTCGCCATTGTGCATCACCGCGATCGCGTCGGATATCTCGAACAATTCGTCGAGATCCTGACTGATGACCAGCACTGCCGAGCCGCTGCGCGCCAATTCGATCAGCGTCTGGCGAATGTGGGCGGCGGCACCGGCGTCGACGCCCCATGTCGGCTGATTGACGACCATGACACTTGGCCTGCGGTCGAGTTCGCGGCCGACAATGAATTTCTGCAGATTGCCGCCTGAAAGCGCTGCCGCCTCCGGGTCCGGAGCGCTCTTGCGCACATCCATCGCCTTGATGATGCGCTGGGCAGCGGCATAGATCGCATCGCTTTTGACCATTCCGCCGGCGCCGACAAACACCTTGCCGTCGGTGGCATGGCGCGACAGAAGCAGGTTTTCCGAAAGCTTCATGCGGGGTGCTGCACCGTGGCCGAGCCGCTCTTCCGGCACGAAGGCAGCGCCCATCAGCCGCCTGCCGGTGATGCTGAGGCCGCCGGCATCCTTGCCGCGTATGCGCACCGAGGCGGCATCCTGCTGCGGCACCTCGCCGGAAACGGATTCGAAGAACTCGCCCTGGCCGTTGCCGGCAACGCCTGCAATGCCGATCACTTCGCCGGCGCGTACCGTCAGGTTGATATTCCTGAGCGGGATCGAGAACGGCGTTGCCGGCCTGCGGCTGAGTGCGCGAATTTCAAGCAGCGGCTGCGCGCTCTCAATACCCTGAACCGGCGCGCGCACCACGGCCTGAACGTCGTTGCCGACCATCATGCGTGCCAGCGATGCCGCGGTTTCCTTGCGCGGGTTGCAATGGCCAACCACCTTGCCGTGGCGCAGCACGGTGGCGCGGTCGCAGATGCGCTTGACCTCTTCCAGCCGGTGCGAAATGTAGAGGATGGACTTTCCTTCCGAGCGCAACCGTTCGAGCGTTTCGAACAGCTTGTCGGCTTCCTGCGGCGTCAGCACCGAAGTCGGCTCGTCGAGAATGATGAGCTGCGGCATCTGCAGAAGACAACGGATGATCTCGATACGCTGGCGCTCACCGACCGAGAGATCGCCGACCAGCGACTGCGGGTCGAGCGGCAGGCCGTAGCTGTAGGAAAGCGCCCTCGCCTTCGCGGCGATCGTGCTGATCGGCGAACCGTCGTCCAATGACAACGCGATGTTCTCGGCCGCCGTCAGTGCCTCGAACAACGAAAAATGCTGGAACACCATGCCGATGCCGAGCTTCTTCGCAAAGCCGGGATTGGTGATCGTGACCGCCTGATCGTTCCAGAAAATCTCGCCCGAATTGGGCTCCAATGTTCCGAACAGCATTTTGACGAGCGTCGACTTGCCGGCGCCGTTCTCGCCGAGCAATGCGTGGATTTCGCCTTTTGCGACGTTGAGATCGATATGGTCGCACGCGGTCAGCGTGCCGAACGTCTTGGTAAGGCCACGAACCTCGAGCAGGTTTGCGTCGTCCTGATTTGCACTCACAGTGCCTCCCATCTGGTTTGCCAGATATGTTCTGTGTTCCCGCAGGCATGGTATGCGCGGCCTGCTGTCATCGCAAAGCGGCACCCGTCTTGAAAGAGCTTCAAGAATTTCAGCGGAAACTCAAGGGATAGCAAGGCTCAAGGGATAAGAATGGTTGTCCCGGTCGTCCTGCGGCCTTCAAGGTCGGAATGCGCCTTGCCGGCATCCTTGAGCGCGTAGCGCTGGTTGATCTTGATCTCGACCGCGCCGCTGAGCACGATTTCGAACAACGCGGCGGCGGACGCCTCCAGGTCTTCGCGCTTGGCGTTGTAGACGAACAGCGTCGGCCGGGTTGCAAACAGCGAACCTTTCTGGGCCAGCAACGACATGCTGAACGGCGGGATCGGTCCTGACGATTGACCGAAGCTGGCGAACATGCCGAGGGGCTTCAGGCAGTCGAGCGAGGCCGGAAAGGTGTCGTTGCCTACCGAGTCATAGACGACGTCGCATTTCTTGCCGCCGGTGATGGCGAGGACGCCGGCGACGAAGTCCTGCTCGCGGTAGTTGATGACATGGTCGAAGCCATGCGCCTTGGCGAGCTCGATCTTGTCGGTGGAGCTGGCGGTGCCGATCACGGTTGCGCCAAGGTGCTTGGCCCATTGGCCGAGGATCAGTCCGACGCCCCCGGCCGCCGCGTGAAACAGGATCGTGTCGCCCGCCTTCACCTTAAAGGTACGGCGCAGCAGATACTCCGCCGTCATCCCTTTCAGCATCATGGCGGCCGCCTGCTCGTCGCTGATGCCGTCCGGCACCCTCACCACGCGGTCGGCGGCGATCACGCGCTGCTCGGCATAGGCGCCAGTCGTCACGGCATAGGCGATGCGATCGCCCGGCTTCAGCCAGTCGATATCCGCGCCCACTTCCACCACCACCCCGGCCGCCTCGCTGCCGGGGATCAGCGGAAAACCGCCTGGCGGCGGATAAAGGCCGGAGCGATGATAGACGTCGATGAAATTGAGGCCGATCGCCGTGTGCTTGACCAGGATTTGTCCCGAGCCGGGTTGGCCCGGATCGGTGTCCTCATAGGTCAGAACCTCCGGACCGCCATTCGCGTGGATGCGTATTGCTTTGGACATTGACCAGACTTCTGTTGGGATCAGGATTTCTTGGCGCCGAGCGTTGGAAAGAGCTGCATGATACCGCCGATGCATGCGAGGTAAAGTCCGGTGACCGTGATGCCGATCTTGGTGAAGACACTCACCTGCTCGCCCAAGACGCCGATCTGGTCGTAGAAGGCGGCAAGAGCTGCCTGCGCCAGCGCCAGCGCTCCGAAAGCGCACCATAGCAGCGTCATCCCAAGGTTGATCGGGCGCAGCCGCACCACCCGCACCGGGTGGATGAAATTGATCGGCACGAAGGTCAGAATGCCGGCCACCACGACGACGGCGAAGGAAACCCACTGTCCCGGATCGATGACGAACAGCGTGAACACCACCATGTTCCAGACCACCGGAAACCCCTTGAAGAAATTTTCCTTCGTCTTCATGCCGGTGTCGGCATAGTAGATCGCGCTCGACACGACGATGATCGCCGCCGACAGGAACGACAGGCCCTCACCCATGAAGCCGCGCTGGTAAAGCGCGAAGGCCGGTATCAGCACGTAGGTGACATAGTCGATGATGTTGTCGAGGAGTTCGCCCGACCATGTCGGCAGGATTTCCTTGACCTCGAGTTTCCTGGCGATCGGCCCGTCGATACCGTCGACGAACAGCGCCAGTCCCAGCCACCAGAACATCGCGGTCCAGCGCTGCTCGCTCGCCGCCACCAGCGACAGGAACGCCAGGAACGAGCCCGACGCGGTCAGCAGATGGACCGAGAACGCGCGCGCCTGCGGCCAAGTGACTTTCTTCTTCGGCCTCGGAATCCTGTCCGTGATTTTCCTGGCCGTTGTTTTTTTGCTCACGGGCCCCGCCAGTCCAGCTTGCAGATTTCGGCCGAGCGGCCGGCAAAATTCCAGTTGCGGCCGAAGGCCCGCATCTTGCTCTTGTCGGACTTGGCGACGATGATTTCCGGTGCGATCCAGTACTCTGAATTGCTGATCACCGTATCCTTGTCGCGGTCTTTGCCTGGGATCGGTGTCACCGCCCCGTCGATGATCTTCGGAATCTGGAAGATCCGCGTCCTGTCGCGCGTCTCATAGGTGACCGGCGCTTGCTCGACGCCGAGGAACTTTCCGACCAGGATGGAGAGCAGCGAGGTGGTTCCGCCAGCCTTGCCGGTAAAAATCCTGGTCAGCGCCTTTACCGCGTAGACTGAGGCGCGCTTGTCGATGAACAGTCCGGCGGTCCAGTTGCCGCGGCTCATATAGCCGGGGATTTCCATGACCAGCCCAAGGTTGAGGCCGGATAGGTCGACCTCGCCGAAATGGCCGGCATCGATGCGGAACCCCGCCCAGGTCTGACAATAGCCCTCGGTCGGCGGATGACTGCCGAGAGACAGCACGCAAGGGCAAAAAACCGTGCAATTGCAGGAGAGCACCAGCTCTCCCTTCATTGCCCAGTCTTGATCTGCCATAGAATTCTCTCCCTATGCCGAGACTACTAGCAGGGCGGTTGCCCAGACAAGCAGTATCGCACCGGCGATCCGGGTTGGCAGCCTGCCCGCCGTCTGTTTTTCGATCAAGGTGAACAGGCCGATCAGCGCCATCCAGAACACGTTCATCACACCGACGGCGAACGTCACCAGCATCAGCGCCCAGCAGCAGCCGAGGCACCAGACGCCCTGCTCCACGCCGAGCCGGAAAATGCGGCCGGGCCTCGCGCTCCAGTTCGAAAACAGGATCGAGAACGGGTTCTTGCACTTTGTCAGGCAGGCTTCCTTCAGGCCGCTGAACTGGTAGAGGCCGGCAACCAAAAGCGCGACTGCTCCGGTCGCTCCGACCACCGGATCGAGCATCTGCACAGGTGAGGCGAAGGCGTGGACGATGAGCGTCAGCGCCGCAAACACTGCCGACGCGGCCAACCACACGCTGAGGTAACCGGCGACCAGGACCAGCGGATGGACGACCGGTTCGCCCTTGATCCGCGCAGTATCGGCAATCTCGCAATAGGTGCGGATCATCGGCGCCGCCGAGGGCAGCATGGTGGCGATCGCCATCAGGAACCACATGACGATGAGCGCTCCGGCCTGCGCGCCGACGCCTCCGTCGAGCGGCGCGGGTGCAAGACAAAGGGTGAAGAAGCGCTCGAGAAAATCCGGCAGCGGCAGCTGCGGCAGATATCTGAGCATCATGTCGCCGGGCACATCGATGCCCGGAACCCGGCTTTCGGCGCCGCGAATCGCCATGGCGCCGAGAAGCAGCCAGGCCAGGAGGACGCCTGCGCCCAAAATGATGCTCACCGCCAGTCGGGGATTGCGCGAGACGCTCGCCATGGCGCGGCCGAAACGGTCGAGATGGCTGAAATCATGGTCTTGGCCGATCATGGCAATCGAATGGGCCGAATCGCCGCGTTGATCAAGCCGTATGATCTGACCTATATGCTTATCAGGTCGGACCGACCGCCTGGCATCACAATCCGGAAGCGAACTTGGACCATCAGCAAACAGCACGGATACTGGTTGCCGGCAGTGGCCCGGCAGGGCTGATCGCAGCGCTTGGCTTCGCGGATGCCGGCTTTCCGGTGACGCTCGTCGGACCTGAGGCAAATGGCCAAGACGGCCGAACGACGGCCTTGATGAACCCAGCCCTGAAGATCCTCGGACGGTTGGGCGTCCTTGATGAGGTGAGGTCCAAAGCCGCATCGCTGAAGGTTATGCGCATCGTCGATGCAACCAACCGGCTGATCCGCAGCCCGGTGGTCATTTTTCGCGCCAGCGAAATCGGCGAGCAGCAGTTCGGGCTGAATTTACCCAACAGCGCGCTCAATCCCGCACTTGCCGGGGCGGTAGCCGCGCATTCAGGCATCGAATGGCGAAAATCGATGGTGGCGACCTGGCGCCTCGACGCCGATCATGCCCATGCGATCCTGTCTGACGGCAGCGAGGTTGCAGCATCGCTGGCGGTCGCTGCCGACGGGCGCCTGTCGCCGGCCCGCGAGGCTGCCGGCATCTCGACATCCGCCCGGTCCTATCCGCAGGCGGCACTGGTTCTCAATTTCGGCCACCGCAGCGACCACGCTTTCACCTCGACCGAATTCCACACCGAGACCGGCCCGTTCACCCAGGTTCCCCTGCCCGGCAATCGGTCCAGCCTTGTCTGGGTGGTAGAACCGGAAATGGCGAAGGAACTCGTCGCACTGGACGATGCGACGCTTTCGATGCGGGTCGAACAGCGGATGCAATCGATGCTGGGCCGGGTGTCTGTCGAGCCGGGCCGGCAGATCTACGCGCTTTCGGGCGTGACGCCGCGGTGCTTCGCGCGCAACCGGGTGGCACTTGTCGGCGAAGCCGCCCATGTGTTCCCGCCGATCGGCGCGCAAGGTCTCAACCTTGGTATCAGGGATATCGACGATCTTATTGGGATTGCTTGCGAAAACAGAACCGATCCAGGTGCCGTCAAGGCGCTCGCGGCTTACGATTTCAGGCGGCGGCCCGACATTCTGGCACGCAGCGGCGCGGTCAACCTGCTCAACAAGTCGCTGCTCTCGGACATGCTGCCGGCACAGATGGCGCGCAGCGCCGGCCTCGGCGTGCTCGGCGGCTTCGCGCCGCTTCGCGCCTTTTTCATGCGCGAGGGGCTGCGGCCCGGCAGTGGTTTTGCCGCGCTCGCCGGTGGCTTATGGAAACAAGTCCGGCGGTAGCACGCCCCTCGGGCGGGCTGGCCCATAGCTTGACGTGCCGTCAAGCGCTTCGGCATTGATCAGGCACTTCGGCATTGAATTGATGCGGCGTCTGCGTCAAGGAGGGTCAGGCATCCGCCATAAGTCGGGCTCGATTTTTTGAAGCGTAATGCGTAAATTCAAAGTCTTAGAGAGTCTTTGCGCATTCCAAGGGCGCGGCACTCCTAGGACTTAGTGGTGAGTACGATGATGAAAACAGCCAAATTCTCGATCGGACAGGTGGTTCGCCACCGGCTGTTTCCGTTCCGCGGCATCATTTTTGATGTCGACCCGCAATTCGCCAACACCGACGAATGGTACGAGGCGATCCCCGCGGATGTGCGGCCGCGCAAGGACCAGCCCTTCTACCACTTGCTCGCCGAGAATTCGGAAACGGAATACATCGCCTATGTGTCTGAGCAGAACTTGCTCGAGGATCAGTCTGGCGAACCGGTGCGGCATCCGGAGATCGGCGAGATGTTCGACAAGAGGCCGGACGGCCGCTACGAGCCGAGACGCCAGTCAAGACATTGACCTGACGGATTGCGGGCCTGATGGGCTCAAGAAATGGCCGGCCGGAACAAAAAAGCGGGGCATGACCCCGCTTTTTCCTTGGCTTGAGAAATTGTCTTATTCGCCCCGAGGGGCGATCAGTTGGCGGTCTTCGCCTTGTCCTGCTCTTCCTTGAGCTTCTTGGCGAAGTCCTGATTGTTCTTGGCAACGAAATCCTGAAGCTTCTTCTGCCGATCCTCGATGTCCGACTGCTGCAGCGGCGGCCCGTCGAAGGCGCCGCTGAAGCCGGTCAGCGCGATCTTGATCGGGTTCGGCTGGTTCTGGAAATTGACCGAGGTCAGCGTCAGGTTCGAACCCTTCTTGAAGGAGGCGACGAGCTGGTCGGTCAGCGGGACTTCCGCCACGCAGCGGTCGGGGAAGCAGATCACATAATCGAGCTTCTGCGCCTTCCCGGTATCGATTTGAAGGCCAATGCCGGGAGGAACCAGGCGACCGGTCGGAACCGTCACCTGGAACACCTTGCGGTTTATCTTGCCCTTCAATTCGATCAGGCTGACGCCGGTGACGAGCTGGCCGTTACCGGCAGTGGTGATGTTCTGGACATTGCAGATGTCGACGTCTTCCTGCTTGGTGCAGGCTTTGAACCAACCCTGCGGAATCTGCTGTTGCTGTTGCGCAAGAGCTGCTGGAAGTTGTGTGCCCAGAAAGCCGACCACGCCAGCGGCCAGGACCGACAGGCGGTACGCGTTGCTGTTCAGGCTCGTCATATCGTGAACTTCCTCTCAAATGATCCCAGGACCGGCTTCTTCGCGCCGTGTGGTCCAGCTACCTGTTGCTGAAATGAGGCAACAGAATGACTCGGACGGCGTGTTACACTGCCAGCGGTGCCGAATCCAGCCCGATACTCGCAATTCTTGAACTCGCGATTGACCGGGAGGCGGCCGGCTCATGCTAGGGTGCGCTCCGAATCATCAAGCCGACCCAGTAAGGAGACGGTCATGGGCCGCGTTCTTGTTTGGCTGATCGCCGCGATCTCGTCTATCACACTTTCGCTTCAGCCAGCTGTATCGGAGCCGAAACACGCGATCGCCATGCAAGGCGAGCCGGCGCTGCCGGCCGACTATACGCATTTCAACTACGTCAATCCCGATGCGCCGAAGGGCGGCAGCATCACCTATTGCGTCGTCGGCAGCTTCGACAATCTCAACCCATTCATCCTGAAAAGCCTGCGCACGACGGCACGCGGCATGATCGATAGGATCTTCGGCAATCTCGTCTTCGAGCCGTTGATGCAGCGCAATGACGATGAAGCCTTCAGTCTTTATGGCCTGCTTGCCGACACTGCCGACATGGATCCGGAGCGCAAGAGCATCGAATTCCACCTCGATCCGAGGGCCAAGTGGTCTGATGGCCAACCGATGACTGCGGAAGACGTACTGTTCACTTACGAGGTCTTTACCGAGAAAGGCCGGCCACCCTACAGCGCCCGTATGAGCATGGTCGCCAAACTCGAAAAAATCGGCGACCGCAGCGTGCGCTTTACATTCAATGACAAGGCTAACCGCGAGACTCCGTTGGTTATCGCGATGACGCCAATCGTACCGAA
Organism: Mesorhizobium onobrychidis; assembly: GCF_024707545.1. NCBI lineage: Bacteria > Pseudomonadati > Pseudomonadota > Alphaproteobacteria > Hyphomicrobiales > Phyllobacteriaceae > Mesorhizobium > Mesorhizobium onobrychidis. The sequence continues at coordinate 4,367,696 of NZ_CP062229.1, read as the reverse complement.
GCACGCTTTCGACAAGGAGACCTTCGACAGGACCACGCTGAAACCTGTGATCGGCAGCGGCCCGTACACCGTGGCGCACGTGGCGCCTGGCCAGCGCATCGTGTTCAAGCGCAACCCAAATTATTGGGGCAAGGACATCCCCGCCAAGCGCGGTTTCGACAATTACGACCAGATCACCATCGAATATTTCCTCAATGCCAACGCCAAGCTGGAAGCTTTCAAGAAAGGCATCTGCGCCATCGATGACGACAGCGATCCGGTCAAGCGCGAGCGCGATCTCGACTTCCCGGCCTTCCACAAGGGCGACGTGATCGCCGAAACGTTCGACACCGGCATCCCGCCAGTGGTGACGGGGTTCCTGTTCAACACACGGCTGCAGAAGTTTTCCAATCCGGTCGTTCGACGCGCGCTCGGCATGCTCTACGACTTCGAATGGGCCAACAAGAACTTGTTTGGCGGCAAGTATATGCGCACCATGAGCTATTGGCAGAATTCCGATCTTTCCGCGCTCGGCCATCCGGCCGACGACAGGGAAAAGGCGCTTCTGGCACCCTACCCGGGTCGTGTGCCAGCCGATGTCATGGACGGCACCTGGCGGCCACCCGTCACCGACGGCTCGGGCCAGGACCGCAAGGTGCTGAAAGCTGCCTTCGACATATTGAAGGGCGCGGGCTATACCTTGCAGGATGGAGTGATGCTCGATCCCGAGGGGAAACCCTTCGGCTTCGAGATCCTGACCGCCTCGCAGAACGAGGAGCGCCTTGCCGCCATCTACCAGCGCACGCTGGCGAAGATCGGCATCGCTGTCACCATCCGCAGCCTTGACGGCGACCAGATCCAGTCGCGCAAGCAACGTTTCGATTTCGATGTGCTGATCGGCGCCAGCGGCTTCGAGAACTCGCTGTCGCCGGGCATCGAGCAGCTCGGGCGCTGGGGATCAGCTGCCGCCAATGCCGAAGGGTCATTCAACCTTGCCGGCGTCGCCGATCCGGCGATAGATGCCGCACTAGAGGCGATGCTCGACGCCCGCAGCCGCGAAGATTATGTTGCCGCCGTCCGGGTCCTCGACAGGTTGTTGATCTCCGGCCACTACATGGTTCCGATGCAGCACAACACGCAGCAATGGCTCGCCTACTGGAGCTACCTGGAACATCCGCAAAAGACGCCCATATCAGGCTATCGACTGCCGACATGGTGGCGCAAGCCGAAGTGACCTCTTCGGCACAGGAGATCAAGATGAGCGACGAGAAGTCGATTACCGTCGATGTGGTCTCCGACGTCGTCTGTCCGTGGTGCTTCATCGGCCAGAAGCGGCTCGACAAGGCGATCGCCGCGGCAAGCGATGTCGACGTGCACATACGCTGGCGGCCGTTCCAGCTCGACCCGACCATCCCGCCCGAAGGCAAGGATCGCCGCGAATACATGGTGGCCAAGTTCGGCAGCGACGAACGCGTCCGCGAGATCCACGCCCGCATCGAGCCACTGGGCGAAGCCGAGGGGATCAACTTCGCCTTCGCCGCCATCAAGGTCGCGCCCAACACGCTGGACGCGCACCGCGTCATCCGCTGGGCTGGTGCCGCCGGCGAGGTCATGCAGAACCGGCTGGTGCGACGTCTGTTCCAATTGAATTTCGAGGAAGGCGCCAATCTCGGCGATCATGCCGTTCTGATCAACGCCGCCCGCGAGGCCGGCATGGATGCATCCGTGGTCGAGACGCTTTTGCCGACTGACGCCGATGTCGAGGCGGTGCGCACCGAAATCGCCACCGCTTCGCGCATGGGTATCACGGGCGTGCCGTGCTTCCTGCTTGAGGGCAAGTATGCGGTGATGGGCGCGCAGGACGCCGACACGCTCACCGACGCCATTCGCCAGGTTGCGGCGGCCAAGGCGCGGGGCGAGTTGGAGAAAGCGAACTGAAGAGGCGCTACTCCACCGTTATCTTGGCGTTGCTGACGAAAAATCAGTGCCCGTTGCTGCTGGTGCAGGCGCCCTTGGTTGACGCCTTGCAGGAAAGCGACCCCTTGCTGCAGCTGTTTCCGTAGGCGAGCTTGGCGGCATCGCCGCGCAGCGCTTCAGCCAACGCCATTCCGGTTACTTTTCCGGCCGCCGCCAGGTCCGACATGGCAACAAAGACGTGTCGAAGACGGCACTTTTTCATGCGCGTCCATCTTCCGCAGCATAAAAATCGGCTGATCGGCCTCGCTCTTGCCTTCACAAAACTGTGGAAAGAGCTTCCCTAAGGGAAGATGCCGGCGCCCGCACGAACGGATCAGCAAACCATTGAAATTACAAAGATAACGTTCCTTAGGGAACGACATGGCATGACATTGCAGTCCTGAATTCTGTTGCTTGATGGCAACGGCGAGCGGATCAATCCTTCGCAGGCCGAGAAAAGATAATGGAAAATGATCAATTGGTGTTACTGTCTGTAACAAAACTAAAAGAGGGTTGGGCGGGATTGTGATTCGGGTCGGTAGACCAGAGCGACATTCAATATCGGAAAAATGGCTCCGCGGTGCCGCAAGGCCGCCGCTCCTGACACCGGTTTCCTCGATGCGCAGCTTCTGGGGACTGATGCGGGCCTACTGGTTCTCGGACCGCTGGGTGGAGGCCTGGACGCTGACGCTGGTCATAGCGCTGTTTACCGCGCTCTCCAGCAAAGCCGGCGTCTGGTTCGCCGAAGCATCCGGGGAACTGGTCAACTCGATCGCCTTTTACCACGATGCCGCGAACACCACGCCGCTCGCATCGCTGCTCACCAATGCCGGCATGCTCATCCTTCTGGTCGTGCTCAAGGACGCGGGCTTTACCGGCATCCGCACCTTTGTTTCCGCAACGCTGCATCGCAAATGGCGCGGTTGGCTGGACAGCCGTTTCAACGAAGCGCTTCTCGACACCAATCACACGCACTTCCATGCCCAGCATGGTTCCTCCGGCACTGCTGCTCCCGACAACATCGACCAGCGCGTTCAGGAATCGATCAAGGACATGACCGGCGGAGCCATCGGCCTAGCCATGGGGGTCATGGCTGTCGCCACATCGCTTTATTTCGTCGGCCGGAAACTGCTTGAAACCTCGGCGGAGGTGAAAGGGCTGGAGTTCCTCGGCAGCTATGGCAGCGCGGTCCTGGCTTTCCTGGCGGTCGCCATATACGTGCCGCTGAACACCTGGATCGCGGTGAAGCTCGGCAGACTGCTGGAGCGGATCAACATCCGGATGCAGCAGTCCGAAGGCAGTTATCGCGGCGAGTTGACGACGTTCCTGCGTCGCAGTTTCCACGTCGCCGCATCACAGGGCGAGAACGTGCAAAAGACGATGCACGACCGGCTTTATGTCGACATCGACCGCACTTGGGCGCGGCTGAACATTGTCAACACCGGCTACCGTTCGTTCGAGTTGGTCTACAATTTCATCGGCGCCCGCATTGTCGCCTACGGGCCCGGCCTCGTGCCCTACATCCACAACCGTTTCGATCTCAAGGGCTACATAACCGGCTCCGAGATGGTCAACTCGCTGATCAGTCAGTGTTCGTGGTTCATCCATGTCATGCCTTCCATTGCGGCTCTGCGGGCCAACAGCCAACGCGTCACCGAACTCGCCAACGCGATCGAAAACGTCCAGCACCCGCAGGAATTCTACAGCCTCACCGGCTGCTCCGATTTCCGCTACGACCGCCAGAACCCGGTTTTCGGTTTGACCATCCAGAAGCTGGAGCTGACCCATCAGGGCGAGGACGCCACGCCCTTCCTGAGCGCTGCGAATTTGCGCTTCCGACGCGGTGAGTGGACGTTCCTGAAGGGCGAATCGGGTTGCGGCAAGACATCGCTGATCAAGGCAATCAACGGCTTGTGGCCCTATGGCCGCGGTACCATCGTCTTCCCGGAAGGGGTCGAAAGTTTCTATGCCGCCCAGGAGGTCAAGCTGCAGCAGGTCTCGCTGAAGCAACTGGTCTGCCTGCCCGGCTCAGAGCGCGATCACACCGACACGCAGGTTGCATCGGCTCTGCACAGAGCGGGCCTTGGCGATTTCATCGAACACATGGCCGATGAAAGCCGCGAGGGAATGAACTGGGACCAGGTGCTTTCGGGCGGCCAGAAACAGAAGCTGGTTGTCGCTCGTATCGTGCTGCAGCAGCCCGGACTGCTGTTCCTCGACGAAGCGACCGGCGCGCTCGATCCCGAAGGGAAGATCGCCTTCCATCAAGCGATCAAGGACAATTGTCCCGACGTCACGGTGATCTCAATCATGCACGAGGCCTTGCCGCCAAGATCGCTTTCAGGCGCCGAATTCTACCACAGCATCGTTACGATCGCAGATGGCGTCGCGACCAAAAAGCCGCTGGCGCCGAGCCTGCCGGTGGAGCTCACCACAATCCTCGAGCACCCAAGGCCGGTCGAGGAAAGATGGCTGCGCTTCCCTCGCCGCATGAGGCAGAAATAGCGGCGAACACAATATCGTTGCCCAGCGTCGCTAGTGATCCTGCCATGCCCGCCACGGCCGGCAGCAGGGCACAAGTCAGGCCTGCCGGCCAGTTGCACCATCGCTTGCGTGCATGGAATGCTCCGTTGGCGACGGCACGGGCAAAACGTCAGACGCGCTCGCCGTGCTTCACCCGGTAGGTCGGCTTGTACATGGTGACGAGTTCTTCCGCCGCGGTCGGGTGCACGGCCATCGTGCGGTCGAAGTCATCCTTGGTCAGCCCCGCTTTCAGCGGAATGCCGAGAAGCTGTGCCATCTCGCCGGCATCAGGCCCGAGGATATGGGCGCCGAGCACTTTTTTCGAGGCGCCGTCGACCACCAGCTTCATCAGCATCTTTTCGTCGCGGCCGGACAGTGTGTGCCGCATCGGCCGGAAGGTGGCGCGGTAAACCTCAACATCGGAAAAACGCTTTATGGCCTCGTCTTCCGACAGGCCGACCGTGCCGATCTCGGGCTGCGAGAAGACCGCGGTGGCGATCGTATCATGGTCGGGCGCGGTCGGGTTGCCCTTGAAGGCGGTCTCGATGAAGCACATTGCCTCGTGGATCGCCACCGGCGTCAATTGCACGCGGTTGGTGACGTCACCAATCGCCCAGATGTTGTCGACGTTGGTGCGCGAATATTGGTCGACATGGATCGCGCCGGTCTTGGTCATCTCGATGCCGACGCCCTCAAGACCCATGTTTTCGGTGTTGGGGAGACGCCCGATGGCGAGCATGACCTGATCGACCGTCAGCACCTTGCCGCCGGTGACGACAGCGTCGAGGCGCCCGTCCGGACGCTTCCTGATCCATTCGGATACGGCATGGCAGAGGATTTTTATCCCCTTCTTTTCCATCGTCTCGTGCAGCATGCGCCTGAGATCCATGTCGAAGCGGGAGAGAATCTCCTTGCCGCGATAGACCAGCGTTGTGTCGACGCCGAGGCCGTGAAAGATGTTGGCGAATTCGACGGCAATATAGCCGCCGCCCTCGATCATGATCGCCTTCGGCAATTCCTTGAGATCGAACGCCTCGTTGGAAAAGAAGCAGTGCTCATGGCCGGGCAGAGCCGGGTGCGGCGCCGGGCGACCGCCGGTGGCGATGAGAAGCTGGTCGGCGGTGACGGTGCGGTCCTCGCCGAGAAGATGCACCACATGCGGATCGACCAGCATGGCGCGTGACTGAAACGTCTCGCCGCCGGCGCCTTGGACATTCTTCCTGTAGATGGCTTCCAGCCGGCTGATCTCGCGATCCTTGTTGGCAACCAATGTCTGCCAGTCGAAGCTCGCCTGCGGCACGGTCCAGCCATAACCTGCGGCGTCGGCAAAATGTTCGGGAAATTGCGAGGCATAGACATAGAGCTTCTTCGGCACGCAGCCGCGAATGACGCAGGTGCCGCCATAGCGGTATTCCTCGGCAATGCCGACACGTTTGCCGAGTGCCGCCGCCACGCGCGCCGCCCTCACCCCACCGGAGCCGCCGCCGATGACGAAAAGATCGTAGTCGTAACCGGCCATGGTGCCGCTCCTTGCCCTTCAAAATGTTTGAGACAGGTAGGCTGCAAACCACCAAAAGAAAAGCCCGGACCACCGCGCCGCGTATGTTGTCAGACGCGCGACGGAGGCCGGGCTTTCCGGTCCAGCAGCGATAACTCCGCCGGAAAATATACTCAGTTCTTCGGTGCTTCCGGCTCCGTACCAGCCGCAGGAGCCGCGGCATTTGCCGGCGCTGTGGCCTTTGCTGCCGCGGCCAGCGTTTCGCCGACCTGTTGGGCGAGATCGCGAGCGACGCCGTTCTGCCAGATGTCGGCGGCCTTGAGCAGGTCACGCGTCACGGCCGGGCCGCTGTCGAGCAGCTTTTTGCCGGAATCGGAATTATAGAAAGCGGCGATTTCGGTAAGCTCTTTTTCGGAAAATACCTTGGCATAGGCCATGGCCGCTTCCTTCTCGAGATCGGCGCGGCGCGAGGCCAGCGCCAGAGCCTTTTCGCTGACCGTTCTGCCGATCAGTTCCTGCATGTCCGGGTTCTTTTGGATAAGCTGCTGCTGAAGCGCGGCGGCGGCCTGCGGCAGGATGTTGTCGAACGGGTCCGTCGCGTGGATCGCCGCGACCGCGGCGCGGGCCGCCTTCAGATGCCCGTCGGTGACGTCCTGTGAGAACGCCGGCGATGAAAACGCAAAGACGGCTGAAGCTGCCAGAATGGCAGAAAAACGGCGAACCCGGTTATGCAACATCATGATCGATAGAACTCCCTGGTTTTCGGGCGGCATGGACGGTTTGGATGCCGTCGCCGGCTATGATGGCCGCTGATGCCAGCCCGATGAAAAGACCATGCTCGACCACGCCCGGAATGGCATGGAGAGCATTCGAAAGCGCTCTTGTATCCGGAATGCGGCCAAAAGATGCATCGAGGATAAAATGGCCGCCGTCTGTAACAAAAGGCTGGCCCCCCGTCATCCTCAATGTGACGGGACCGGAAAGGCCGAGCCTTTCGGCCGCCGCGGCGACCGCGATTTCCGTGGCACGCAGGCCGAACGGGTTGACCTCGATGGGCAGTGGAAAACGGCCGAGCGTCTCGACCATTTTCGAACGGTCGGCAATGACGATCATGCGAGCGGAAGCCGCCGCTACGATCTTTTCGCGTAGCAGCGCACCGCCGCCGCCCTTGATCAATGTCAGCGCCGGATCGATCTCGTCGGCGCCGTCGATGGTAAGGTCGAGTTCGGGCGTTTTTTCCAGCGTCGACAGCGGCACGCCAAGCTCGCCGCAAAGGATGGCGGTGCGCTCCGAGGTCGGCACGCCGATAATGGTGAGGCCGGTGGCGACCTTTTCGGCGAGCAGCCGAACGAACTCTTCGGCCGTCGAGCCGGTGCCGATGCCAAGCCGCATGCCGTCGCTCACATGGGCAAGCGCTGCCCGTGCGGCTTCGACCTTCAATTGTCTCGCATCCATGCCGTGTGTCGCGCCCCAATTTGTTTCGGCGCTCCTAGCATCTTTGCCCGCCCGGTCAAAGACTTTGCCCTGTGGATTGACCAAGCACTGCTTGCCTGGATGGGCTGCAGCGGCTATCGCCTGCCGGCAGCGCAATCGTCACAGGACAGGCCATGACCCGACCGATCATCGTGTTCGACCTCGACGGGACGCTGATCGATACAGCGCCAGACCTGCTCGACAGCCTCAACCACAGCCTTGCCGCGAGCGAACTGGCAGCCGTCGATGAGGCTGGCTTCAAGCGCTTCGTCGGCCATGGTGGACGGGTGATGATCGAGCGCGCGCATGCCGCGCAGCAGAGATCGCTGGAAACCCAGGAGCATGATCGCTTGCTGAAACTGTTTCTCGATCATTACACCGACAACATCCCGGGTAAATCGCGCCCCTACCCCGGCGCCGTCGAGACGATCGCCCGATTCGAAGCAGCCGGTTATCTCCTGGCCGTCTGCACGAACAAATACGAAGCCAACTCGGTGGCGCTGATCGAGGCGCTCGGCCTGGCGAAGCATTTCGCGGCGATTTGCGGTCAGGACACGTTTTCGTTCCGCAAGCCCGACCCGCGCCATCTGACCGAAACCATCGTGCTGGCCGGCGGCGATCCGCACCGCGCGCTGATGGTGGGTGATTCGCAGACCGACATCGATACGGCGAAAGCCGCCGGCATTCCCGTGGTGGCGGTCGATTTCGGCTACACCGACCGCCATGTGCGCGAATTCGAACCGTCGGCGGTGATCTCGCATTTCGATGCGCTGACGCTTGGTCTGGCCGAACGCCTGATTGCCGCTGCGGGGCACTGAACGACGGCGACCGGGTCGCTCCCGGCGGAGTTGCATTCGGTCTTCGTCGGAACGCCCGGACATCGCCTTGACTTCCCCGGCCGGCCTCCCTTATATCGCGGCGCGCTTGGCCTTCGGGCAACGAGCGGGCGATTAGCTCAGCGGGAGAGCACACCCTTCACACGGGTGGGGTCGCAGGTTCAATCCCTGCATCGCCCACCAATACCCGCTTCCGGTACAAAGCTACCATCCGCTTCGCAGCCGCCTACGCTTCGAACTTCCGCCTCATCGTTAGGTTTGCCATGACCCGGTTCATGCGATTCGCCAGGCAGCTGGGTACACATCACTAAGCGCTGTCTACCCTTGGAATCGCTCAAGCTGCACATTGAACGCGGCCGGGAGAAAGTTGACGGACGATAAAACCGTCCTAGGTGAGCTGCTATCTCCGTGGCGGTACCCGGGAACTAACGAGGGGAAATCGCCGTCGACCTCCTGCTCCGACTAGGTGAAACAACGCAATTGCAAATGCTTCCGGCTTCCGCAAACATTGCTGAACCCATCAATGGCCCGTAGCGGCCGGCCCGAAACCAGGACGCTGTCTTCCGGCCCGGTGTCCTGGCGGGCCTCGGGGATGACCTTGAATCCAGCCAGCGACCTTGAAGTCAAAAGGGAGGAATAATCGATGAACCTGACAAAACACCTTGCCGGTGTGGTGATCGCGTCGACCTGTCTGTGTGTGCCCGCGCTGGCGCAGACGAAGTTGACCATGTGGTATCACGGCGCCGGCAACGAGGTGGAGTCGCGAACCCTCAACCAGATCGTCTCCGACTTCAACGCCAGCCAGTCCGATTGGGCGGTGACCATCGAGAGCTTCCCAGAGAAGAGCTACAACGATTCCGTCGCGGCGGCGGCCCTGGCGGGCAACCTGCCCGACATCTTGGATGTGGACGGGCCCGTCATGCCCAATTGGGCCTGGGCCGGCTATCTGCAGCCGCTGCCGATCGACGAGAGCGACTTCGCCGACTTCCTGCCCGGCACCAAAGGCGTGTGGGACGGCAAGCTCTATTCGGTCGGTCTGTGGGACGCGGCGGTGGCGCTTTTTGCACGCCAATCGACGCTGGACGAGCTGGGCCTGCGCACCCCGAGCCTCGACAAGCCCTGGTCGAGAGAGGAACTCATGGCCGCGCTTGATGCCGCCAAGGCCTCCGGCAAATATGAATTCGCCCTTGATCTCGGCATGAACGACCAAGCCGAGTGGTACTCCTATGCCTTCTCGCCGTTCCTGCAGAGCTTCGGCGGAGACATTGTCGACCGTTCGACCTACAAGACCGCGGAAGGCGCGCTGAACGGCGAGGCTGCGCAGGCCTTTGGCAAGTGGTGGCAATCGCTGTTTAACGGAGGCTATGCGCCTGGCACCAGCGAGGACCCCGCCGATCAGCAGACCGGCTTCATCGACGGCAAGTTCGCCTTCCAGTGGAACGGCAACTGGCGCGCGGTGGCGACGATGGAAGCCGTGGATGACGTTGTCTTCCTTCCAGCCCCCGATTTCGGCGCGGGCAACAAGATCGGCGCGGGCTCCTGGCAGTTCGGCGTCTCGGCCAAGTCCAAGCATCCGGAAGGTGCTGCCGAGTTCATCAAGTTCGCCGCGCAGGACAAGTACCTGGCCGCCTTTTCCGACGGCATCGGCCTGATCCCGCCGACGCCCTCGGCGGCACAGATGACGAAGAACTACAAGGATGGCGGCCCGCTCGCGGTGTTCTTCGACCTCTCCAAAGCACAAGCTCTGGTGCGCCCGGTCACCCCGGGCTACGTGGTCCAGGCCAAGGTCTTCACCAAGGCACTGGCCGACATCGCCAATGGCGCCGACGTGGCCGACACGCTTGATGCTGCGGTCGACGAGATCGACGCCGACATCGAAAGCAACGGCGGCTACGGTCACCGGTAGTTCTGTCGCGCCGGGGTCCCCGCCAGCCGCGGACTCCACGCTTTCTGGCGGATATCGCAAATGGCATCGAAACTAACCCTGTCGAACCGGACGGGCTGGACATTCGCCCTGCCGGGTTTCGCACTCATCGTCATATTCATCGTCCTGCCGTTTTTCTTCGCGATCGGTCTCTCATTGACAAATCAGCGGCTGCTGTCACCGAATGCCACCCAGTTCGTCGGGTTGGAAAACTATCGTCAGCTCCTGGGCCTTGGGGTGGTGACCCTCGAACCAGAGCGCGACGATGCTGGCGAAGTGGTCCGAAACGAGGCCGGCGAAATCCAGTATCCCCGCCTGCGTGAGATCACCCGTAGCGAGGCCTATCCCCAGTATCGCGGCATGCGCGAGTGGTTCCGCTGGCAGTCCGGCGAGAACGTCATGGTTGTCATCGCCAGCGACGTTGTGTTCATGAAGGCGCTGGTAAACACCTTCCTGTTCGTCCTGGTCGTGGCGCCGGTGCAGGGCAGCCTCGCGCTGATGCTTGCTTTGCTGATCAACCACAAGGTCACGGGCATCAACCTGTTCCGGACCATCTACTTCATGCCGGTGGTGGTCTCCATCGTCGTGGTCTCGCTCCTCTGGCGGTTCATCTATGACGGCCAGAACGGGCTGTTGAACAGCATCCTCCAGGGGCTCACCTTCGGCCTCTTCCAGCCCGTCGACTGGCTGGGCAACCCCTCGACCGCGCTGCCCGCGGTCATGGCCATGTCGATCTGGCAGGCTGTAGGCTTCCACATGGTCATCTGGCTAGCCGGGTTGCAGATGATCAGTCCCACGCTCTATGAGGCCGCCGCGATCGAGGGTGCTTCGAAATGGCAGACCTTCCGCTATGTCACCTGGCCGGGCCTGCGCAATACCGCCGTGCTCGTCCTTGTCGTGATCACCATGCAGGGTTTCGCCCTCTTCGCCCAGATCGACGTGATGACCAATGGCGGTCCGCTCGACAGCACCCAGACCCTCGTCTTCCAGGCAGTCGAGCGCGGCTATGGCAAGCAGGACATCTCGGGCGGCTCGACCATCTCGGTCATCCTGTTCGCGCTCGTGCTGGCGATCTCACTCACTCAGCGCTGGCTGACACGGGAGCGTTAAGATGGCCTTTAATCCCGACAACTACGGCCTGAGGCTCTTCGTCCGCTATCTGGTGCTGTGCCTGATCGCCTTGATCTTCATCTTTCCGCTCGTGTTCATGATCAACTCGAGCTTCAAGCCCGACAATCAGCTCCTCGCGGACACCTCCAGCCTGCGTGCTTTCCTGCCCGTCGGGGACATCAGCCTCAACAACTATTTCGGAGCGTTCCGGCGGGCGCCTGTCGGCCTGTTCGTCCTAAACTCGGTTCTGGTCACCGGGGCGACCGTCCTTCTCTCGTTGCTGATCTGTTCGCTGGCCGCATTCTCCTTTGCTTTCCTGCGGTGGAAGGGGCGCGATGTCCTGCTCTCGATCGTCATCGCGACGCTGATCATCCCTTTCGAGACCATCGCTATCCCGCTCCTGCTCCTGGTCTCGAAATTGCCCTGGATCGGGCTTGATGGGCTGCATTGGGGCTGGCTCAATACCTACCGGGTGCAGATCATCCCCTGGATCGCCGACGGGCTGACGATCTTCCTGTTCGTGCAGTATTTCAAAGGGCTGCCGGGCGAGCTGATCGAGGCAAGCCGGGTGGAGGGCGCGAATTGGTGGCAGGTCTACTATCGCGTCGTCATGCCGCTTTCAGGGCCGGTTCTGGCGACTGCCGCCATCCTGAAATTCCTCGTCATGTACAACCAATATCTCTGGCCGCTCATCGTGGTGCAGCAGGAAAGCTATCGCCCGGTCATGGTCGGCCTCGGCTACTTCTTTCAACTCAACGTCGCCTGGGGCGAAGTCATGGCGTATCTCACCCTTATCACCGTCCCGGTGCTGATCTTCTACCTCTTGCTGCAGCGCGCCTTCATCGCGTCGATCGCCTCGACCGGCGTGAAGGGCTGAATACATGGTTCGCGCTCGAACACCCGTGGATCTGGGACGGCCGGTCTGCCCATTACGGCAAGCGCTGGCACGGCTATTCCTCAAGGCCGATAGACCGATCGGTGACCCCGAATTGCCGCACATGAATCAGGAAACGGGAGCCATCGCTCATGGCTGAGGTCTCACTCAAGGGCGTCAAGAAATCCTTCGGTCGCGTCGACGTCATCAAAGGCGTCGATATCCACATCAACGATGGCGAGTTCGTCGTCTTTGTCGGACCGTCGGGCTGCGGGAAGTCCACCTTGCTCCGCATGATCGCCGGACTCGAGGACATAACCGAAGGCACCCTCGAGATCGGAGGCCGGGTGGTCAACCAGCTCCAGCCCAAGCAACGCGGTGTTGCGATGGTGTTCCAGAACTATGCCATCTTTCCGCACATGACCGTGCGCGAGAATATCGCGTTCGGTCTTACGATCGCGGGCGCTACCAAGCAGGAAAAGCAGCAGAAGGTGGCCGAGGCCGCACGCATTCTGCAAATGGAACATTTGCTCGACCGCCGCCCAAGTCAGCTTTCGGGCGGCCAGCGCCAGCGAGTCGCTATCGGGCGCGCAATCACGCGGAAACCGGCTGTATTCCTGTTTGACGAGCCGCTCTCCAACCTCGACGCCGCACTGCGCATGGACATGCGTATGGAAATCGGCCGGCTGCGCAGGCAACTGGGCACAACGATGATCTATGTCACCCATGACCAGGTCGAGGCGATGACGCTGGCTGACAGGATCGTCGTCCTCAAGGACGGTCAAGTCATGCAGATCGGAGCGCCGATGGAGCTCTATCACGAGCCGGCCAACAGGTTCGTAGCCGGTTTTCTAGGAGCCCCGTCGATGAATTTCCTGAATGTCGACGTCCTCGACCTCGATGGCGAAGCGGCAATGGTTGGCAATCAATCCCTGGAGCCGATCAGGGTAGCGACCAGAAGGCGCTCCTTCCGGAAAGACGGCAAGGCCATCCTGGGTATCCGTCCGCAGTACCTCCGGGCGGCGCAGCCTGGAGAAGGCATGCTGCATGGCATCGTGGCACATACCGAGCGGTTGGGCAGCGAGACGGTCGTGGACCTGACACTTCGCGACGATCACGAGCTCATTGCAGCCTTCGATGAAGACAAGATCCTTGAACCGGGTGACGCCCTGGAGCTCACGTTCGACACGGCCTTAGCCCATCTCTTCCCCGAGGAGGGCGATCTGCAGACGCCGTAAACGTGAGCAACGACAACGCGACGCATCGGCGCGATTCGCGAGTGTCCATTCCAGAACCCCGGAACAAACCTGCATGGCCGCGAGTTTCTACTCCTCGAAGAGTGAGGGAAAGCCATGTCCAGACGTGTTTTGGCGACGGGTGTCGTAGTTCTCCTTCTCGGCGGACCGGCCCTTGCCGCAGACGGAAGCCCGTTGCCGCCGCAGAATGCCAGGAAACTGTCCGAAATAATCGCCAAGGTCGAGCAGCGCGACGACTTTCGCTACGTCGACGAGGTCGGCTGGGACAGCGGCGCGTACACCGTCACCTATTACACGACCGACAAGGCGAAGGTCGAAATCACCTACGATCCGGTGACAGCCGAGCCGAAATAGATCACGGCCATCTTCCCCCAGCCGATACGTGCGGCCGGCTTTCTCTTGAAGGACCCGGAATAATTCCGGCAGGTTACAGCGCAGCCTGGGGACGATCCCTCGGAAGGGGGCGGCGGCGTAGCTTCACTAAGACTTCCTGCACGCTTTACGGCATCCCCTTGCGCCGATGCGCCTTTGAAGGCTGACTGCGGCGTGATCATTGAGCCGTACGGGGGTGGGCATGGCGACGGCAAAGCATGTGGCGAAACGCGTTCTGATGATGCTCGCCGGCTATTTCGTTGCGGTGCTGGTCGGGCTGATTGCCGTGGCCACGATGTATGGTGCATTGAGTTCGCTGCCTGATGCACCGGCGTATTTCGATCTCATGGGGATCTCCCCCATCGCGGCGCTGGTCGTGCCGCCGCTCGGCATGTTGATCTATTTCCTGACGATCATGATGACCGGCCTGCAGACGCTGATCTTCGCGCTGATCGCCGAATTGTTTTCGCTGCGCAGTTTTTGGCTGCATATGGTCTTCGGCGCCGCAGCAGCGGCTGCCGGCTTCTTCCTGATCTGGCCGAGCGCGCCGGAGGACCTGAGCCACGAGCGCTGGGCCGATATCGGCATCATCGCCGCCGCCGGCCTGGTCGCCGGTCTGGTCTACTGGCTGATTGCCGGGCGCGAGGCCGGCTTCCGGCGCCCGCTCTCCCTACGTTAGGGTCCTCAGCTCGCCGGCGAGCGCACCGCTTCCGTGCTGTCGAGTGCCTGCTGCAGCCGCGTGTCGCGGTCATAGACGTCGCTGAAATATTCGACTTTGCCGGACATATCAGGCCAGGCGGTGAAATAGGCGACATAGATCGGGATCGTGCGCGCCACCTTTTCGGTCGAATGTCCGTGCTTCAGCTTCTCCGCAATGTAGTCGACCGAGGTGCCGAGCACGGCCGCCGCCATGCCGCGCGGATTCTGCAGACGAACGCAGCCATGGCTGAGCGCGCGCATGTCACGCTGGAAAAACGACTTTTGCGGCGTATCGTGCATGTAGATTGCGTGCTTGTTGGGGAACAGAATCTTCAGTTCGCCCAGCGCATTGGCCTCGCTCGGCAGCTGGCGCACGCCATAAGGTACTTTCGCGCCATAGGCACCCCAATTGACCGAGGAGGAGGGAATGCGCTTGCCGCGCGCGTTGACCACTTCGTAGCCGGCGCGGTCGAGATAGCCGGGATCCCTGCGCAGCCGGGGCAGCATCTCGTTGACGAGGATCGACTGCGGCACGCCCCAATAGGGATGGAAGTCGACCTGCTCGACCTGATCGTAGAAGAAGGAAGTCTGGTTGGTGGTCTTGCCGATGACGGCGCGGGTCTTCAGCTTCTCCTCGCCATTTTCGATGTAGCTCGCCGTGAAGGCCGGCTGGTTGATGAAGACGCGCGGACTGCCGAGGTCGGATGGCAGCCAACGCAACTCCTCCAGCGCGACCTGCACCTTTTGAATCTTGTCGGCCTTGGACGTCCCGACCAGCGCCGCGACGGTGCGCGGACCGATGACGCTGTCGCCCTTCATGCCAGCCTTCTTCTGCACTGCCTTGATAACCGGCACCAGTTCCGGATCATAGACCTCGCTGGTGGCGAGCCTGGCCAATATCTCGCCATAGGCGCCGCCCATCTCATCGTCGAGATTGCGCGCGATCTTCGCCAGAAGCTTCGGCAGTTCGGGGCTGGTCTGCCCCGGTTTCAGCAACAGCTTGGGGTCAACGACGATCTCGTCTTCGGCGCTGGCCTGAAGTGATTCCAGTTCGACGCGCAGCGCCTGGTATTCCGCATTCTGCGGATGCCGTGATTCGAGATAGGTGCGCACTTGCTGGGTGCGCACCAGCGTTTTCAGCACGCCTTCCATGTCGAGCGGCTTGGCCGGGAAATCATAGTAGCCGGTGATGCGATTGGGATCGACGCGGCCGCTTTGCGCGTCGTGGACATAGCGCAAGACGCGCGCCGACAGCGCCATCTCGAAGCGGACGAGCTCCTGCAGCCGCGCATCGGCCCCGCCGGTCGATGCGCCGGCGGCGGGCACTTCAACCGAATAGTCGGCCGGCGTCAGGCCATAGCTCGTCGCCTCGCCAAGCACCCGCACCGCATCCTGCGCGCGACCGTTTGGGCCGGTCCCGGTCACCCAGATGAAATCCGGATTGGCCGAGTAATAGGCGATCAACGCCTTGGCAATGTCAGGTTCGGCATAAAGCTCGTAGTCGCCGAGCCCGGCAATCGCTTCGCGGAAGGCGTCGCTGGTGAGCGACGGTACAAAGGCAGCGTCCTGTGGTGCCACCGGCTGTGGTGCTGCCATCAGTGTCGCAAAATCGACAAGCACCAGCCGGTCGGCCTTATAGGTGTAGTAGGACGGGCTGTTGATCCTGCTGCCACCACCAGCGAATTCTTTCGGCCTCGGTCTGTGCTTCGGCGGCGGAGGGAAATCACCTTGGGGCGCGCGCCTGATACCACCGCCGAAAAGCCTCTCGAAAAGCCCTTGCGCGTCCGCCTGCGGCATGCCGAAGGCCAGCATTACCGTGACAACCGCAAGCGGCATCACGGTTGCTTTGTTTCCGAGGAATTTCATGGATCACCCGCTCCGGCTGCAACCGGTTCCCGTTCCGCATCGCTTGACGGTCTCGCCCACCGCACGGCGGGATGTAAGACGCGACCACACCGATTCATACCGATTTCGTTAAGCTTCCATAAATTTCGGCTTTCCTGTTGCAGAACAGTTTCACAACACCGTGACAACCAAAGCGAATTGGGCCCGCTCCGGTTCCCGAAAATAGTGCACGGGTCAGGCGTTGGCGCCGCCGTCGATAGTCAGTGCGGCGCCCCGCTTCGGCAAGGCTGAAGAGATCGCCGGCATGGTCGCCTGGCTGGCAGGTCCCGAAGGGCGCTTTGTGACAGGCGTCGCCATCTTCTGTCGCTGGTGCTCGGCGTGCGGGCCACTGGCCGGGTTCATATCGGTATCGGTCGAGCCAGGATGAACGACGTTGGCGGTGATGCCGCGCGAACCGAGGTCGCGCGCCAATGCCTTGGTCAAGCCGACCAATGCCGCCTTGCTGGCCGAGTAGGCGCTGAGGCTGGTGTCGGTGACACGCTCCGCCAGATTGCTGCCGATCGAGATGATCCTGCCACCCTCGCCCATATGCACGGCTGCCGCCTTCGAGGCCACGAACGGGGCTCTGACATTGACCTCCATGGTTTCATCGAAGTCGGCGAGCGGCAATTCATCGATCGGCGCGGCGCGCCAGATACCGGCGCTGTTGACGAGGATGTCCAGTCGCCCGAAGGTCTTCACGGCCTCGCTGACCGCCTCCTGGATCGCGGCAGCATCGCGATTGTCGGCTTTGATGGCAATGGCGCGACCGCCGGCTGCCTCGATTTCCCCGACGACAGCGCGGGCCTGCTCCTCGCCATTCACGTAAGTGAGCGCGACGCTGGCGCCGTCGGCCGCGAGCCTTCGCGCAATCGCTGCGCCGATGCCGCGGCTGCCGCCGGTGACGAGCGCAGCCTTGCCGTTCAAGCCTTGCGATGACATTCGTTTCTCCTTTTTTGTAATGATTGATACATAAATGTCTGCCAGCCTTGCCCGGGTGCGTCAACAGATTTATGTATCAATCAACACAGAAAGGATGCCATGCCCGAACGAGGCCGTCCCCGCACCTTCGATCGAACCGCTGCCTTGCGGCGCGCAATGGAGGTGTTTTGGGCCAAGGGCTACGAGGGCGCATCGATGAGCGAGCTGACCGCGGCGATGGGCATCAACTCGCCCAGCCTCTACGCCGCGTTCGGCAGCAAGGAAGCGCTCTTCCTCGAAGCGGTCGAGCTCTACACGCAGGTCGAAGGCACCGATATCTGGTCCGCACTGGAAAAGTCGCCGACGGCGCGCCAGGCGGTCGAGCGCTTCCTGCGCCAGACGGCCAAGGCCTATTCGCAAACCGATCGTCCGCAAGGCTGTCTGATCGCACTCGGCGCGCTGCATCAGGACTCAAGCCGCGGCGCCATCTGCGACGACCTGCGCCGCCGTCGCGCCGAAAACCGCGCAGCCTTGCTGAGACGGCTGAAACGCGGCGTGGCGGAAGGCGAATTGCCGGAAAATTTCGACTGCCGCACGGCTGCGACCTTCTATGCGACCGTCCAGCACGGCATGTCGATCCAGGCGCGCGACGGCGCATCGCGCACCGCCCTTCTGGCGACGGTGGCCGGGGCCATGGCGGCGTGGAAGGTGATGGCCGGCACGGACGCGGCATGACAACCCCGACCGTTATGGCGGCTGGACTCCCGGTTGGCCCGGGACAAAAACAAGATATTCAGGTCAATGCAGCAGCGACGGTTCCCGGTGTTCGGCGACGAAACCGATCGCACGCTCGACCACGCCCCTATCGGCGAGAATGCGGCGATGGCCGAGCCCATCGGCCCAGTAAAGCCGCACATGGTCGCCGGCGCCGGCATAGAGCCTTGCATGGTCGGCGGACACTTCGCGGTCGTCTGGCGCATGGATGACCAGCGTTGGCACCGGCGTGCTGGCAAGCTGGCGGTCGCCGGTGAATTCGTGCAGCGGTCGGCCGGCGATGCGTTCGACGCGGTCGGCCATTGCGGCCTGCGAGCGTGGGCCGACACTGAGCATGCGGCTGAAATCATTGAAGATCGCCGGCAGGGAGCTCGGCGCCGCGATCAGCACCAGCCGCTCGGCCGCCAGTGGCGGAATGTTCTTGACCGAACCGACGACGGCATTGGCGGCGACGGCACCGCCGAAGGAATGGCCGACGACCGCCACGAACGGGCCGAACCATTCGCCGGTCAGCCGTGCGGCTTCGACAGCGCTGACCAGTGTGAGCCGGCGGCCCTGCGATTGGCCGTGGCCCGGCAGGTCGAGCGAGACAACCTTATAACCGGCGTCACGATAGGCTTCGATCAGCGTGCGCATATATTCGGTGCGCGAACGCCAGCCATGGATGACGAGCACCGTGCCGGCGGCCCGCCTGCCCGGCTCTGGCCTGAATTCATGCACCATGACGCACCCGTTTTTGGTCTTCAGCCGATGATGGCGCGCCTCGGCCATGAAGCCGGCGGCGCGGTCGACGGCGCGTCGCTCGCCGTCGCTGAGAACGTTGGCGTTCGGCGTGCGGCAGAACAGTTCGAACGCCGCGCGCCCTGTAAGGCGAGGAGCCACGTGTTCGGCGGCAGCAAACACGCTCCGGATGACCTTCAATCCAAATGATGCCATAGTGGCGATCCATCCATTCGTTCAAGCATGAACATAATAGTTCAAACATGAACATTAAACAAGAGCTACCCTGGGACAACCCGCGTTTTCGCAACTGGGTCGCGGTGGCGCGCGCCTGCCATGTGCTGGAGCGCACGCTGGCGGTGAAGCTCGCGCCGCTGGACTTGAAGCCGGCGCAACTCGACGTGCTGATGAACCTGTACCGCCATCCCGGCATGTCGCAGCACGATCTCGCCCGCCGACTGCTGGTCGGCCGCTCCAACATCACCATGCTTTTGCCGCAACTCGAGACACGCGGCCTGCTGCGCCGCGAAGGCGATCAGAAAGACAAGCGGGTGCTGCGACTGATCTTGACCGAAGCCGGCACGGAACTGCTGATGCAGGCGCTGAAGGTCCATATGGCGCTGATCGAGAAAGCGATGAGCCAGTCGACGCCGGAGCAATGCGACATGATCGGCGAGCAGATGCGCAAGATTGCCGACGTGCTCAAGGAAGCGTGACTGGAGCATCGGACCCAAAGTGGAAACCGGTTTTGGGAAAATCCGATGCTCAAACAAAGGATGGAGCTCGTGGAGCGATCCGCTCACCACATCGACTTTTTCGCGCGCTCCGGCCATTCCTTGTCGTATGCCTCGCCGTCAACGCCTTTCCGGCTGGTGATTTCCAGGATTTTTCCAGGTGTCGGCAGCGACTTCGGGTCGACATGCCTCGCCGGGTTCCACAGTTCCGACCGATGGACGGCGCGAGCGCACTGGAAATAGACCGAATCGACATCGATGACCGTGACCGAACGCGCCGGTCGGCCGTCGACGCCGAACGAGGCACAGAGCGCGGCGTCCGTGGTGATGTGGGCGCGGCCGTTGACGCGTAGCGTCGTGCCGGAGCCTGGGACCAGGAACAACAGGCCGACGCGCGGATCGCGAATGATGTTTTTTAGCGAATCGGCACGGTTGTTGCCGCGCCGGTCCGGCATCATCAGGGTTTTCGGATCGTGGATGCGGACGAAGCCGGCGAGATCGCCGCGCGGCGAGCAATCCAGCCCTTCCGGCCCGCTGGTCGCGAGCGCGGCAAAAGGCGAGGCCTCGATGAAGGCGGCGTATTCGGGGATCACATGGTCGAGTTCCTTGACCAACGAGGTCTCGCCGGGCAGGCCATAGAGTGCTTCGAGCTGTTCGACCGTGGTGATGACGGACATGTTTTCGTCTCCGAACCTTTGCCGGCGCTACTCCAAATCCGTGACGTTTTGACGACACCTGCTGCACGTCAGTTCGGCCGTCTGGAAACGGGTGTCGAACCACCAATATTAAGGGCAAGCCGCGTTGATAGGACGATACTGATCGTGCTGCCGAACACGGAGAACCGAAAATGGATAAACCTCAAGGACGACGCGTCGCCATGGAACTTCTTGAAAATATGTTCGAGGCTGAAATGCGCTTCCTGCAATCAGGGTCGGAGAGCCTCGATATGCTTGCCAGCGCATTTCACGCGGAAGTTGTCGTGCATGAGCCGCAGTCCCTGCCCTATGCCGGTGACTGGAATGGCCTCGACGGCGTTGGCGCCCTTTTCCGCAAGATGCGGGAAATCTGGAGCGACGTGACCGTAGAGAGCCTTCAAGCTGCCCAAAACGATGACATGGTATTCATGAGCTGCACACTTTCGCTGACATCGCGGGCCAATGGTGCAACCATCAAACAGCCGTTTGCCGAAGTCTTGCGCTTCAAGGATGACCGGCTGATCGAAGGCACGCCGTTTTATTACGACACCAGCGAAATACTGGCGATCCTGCGTTGACCGAGCGTCCCGCGGAAACCATTCAACGATCGCGGCTTAGCCCCTTCTCTTCCAGCTCGGCGAGATAGGCGGCCCAGCGTGCGTCCTTCTCATGACCCAGCGTATGCAGGTAATTCCAGGTGAAGATGCCGGTATCGTGAAAATCGTCGAAGGTGATGCGTACGGCATAGTTGCCGACCGGCTCGATCTTCAGGATCGCAACGTTGCGCTTGCCGGGAACGGTCACGCGCTGTTCGGGCGAATGTCCCTGCACTTCGGCCGATGGCGAGGCCACCCGCAGCAGCTCCGCCGGCAGTTCGAATGGCTGATGGTCCGGGAATGTCACGGTAAGCAGCCTGCGGTCCTTCGAGACCCTGAGTTCCTTCGGCGCCGTCATAGTGATAAGTTCCGCATCATCTGTCCTTTCCCTACGCCGCTTCGCGCAGCGGGAAAAGGCCGCTTCGAAACTTCCGACACGATCTGTCGGCGGCGCGATGTTGCCTAGGATCGAAACTTCTTATCTTGAATCGCAGGTTGGATCGTATCACATAGCCATATATAACGAAGCCGTTCGCAGCCACGGGAAACGCACCAGCATGGACATGATCGATCCTTTTGGTCGCACGATCAGCTATCTGCGCGTGTCGGTCACCGACCGCTGCGACTTCCGCTGTACCTATTGCATGGCCGAGGACATGGCGTTCCTTCCCAAGAAGGATCTGCTGTCGCTGGAAGAGCTCGACCGACTATGCACGGTTTTCATCGAAAAGGGCGTCAGGAAACTGCGTCTTACCGGCGGCGAGCCGCTGGTGCGCAAGAACATCATGCATCTGGTGCGTCAGATTTCGCGTCATCTCGAGAGCGGCGCTCTGGAAGAACTGACGCTGACCACCAACGGCTCGCAGCTTTCGCGCTTTGCCGCTGATCTCGCCGATTGCGGGGTCAAGCGCATCAACGTCTCGCTCGACACGCTGGACCCGGAAAAATTCCGCCAGATTACCCGCTGGGGCAATCTCGACAAGGTCATGGACGGCATCGACGCCGCGCAGGCAGCGGGGCTGAAGGTAAAGCTCAATGCGGTGGCGCTGAAGGATTTCAATGACGCCGAGCTGCCGGAGATGCTGCGCTGGGCGCACGGCCGCGGCATGGAGTTGACGGTCATCGAAACCATGCCGATGGGCGAGATCGACGCCGACCGCACCGACCAGTATCTGCCGCTGTCGCTGCTGCGCGCAGCACTTGAGCGGCAGTTCACGCTGACCGATATCCCCTACAAGACCGGTGGTCCGGCCCGCTACGTCCACGTCGCCGAGACTGGTGGCAGGCTCGGCTTCATCACGCCGATGACGCATAATTTCTGCGAGAGCTGCAACCGCGTCCGGCTGACCTGCACCGGCACGCTCTATATGTGCCTCGGCCAGGAGGATGCCGCCGATCTGCGCGCGCCGTTGCGTGCATCCGAAGGCAATGAACTGGTCGCCGACGCCATCGATGAAGCCATTGGCCGCAAGCCCAAGGGCCATGATTTCATCATCGACCGCCGTACCAACCGTCCCTCGGTGTCGCGGCACATGAGTGTCACCGGCGGCTGATCTTCTCGGTCACAACGCCGAAATAAATCCTGCCGCTCTTGCGAGAAGGATGCAACGGGCCACGCGAAAGGCTGTGGCCCAGCCCTTTAACGTTGCTGTCTTATGACCGGCTGCTACAGGCTTGATGCAAAAGCACAACCGGTATCGCCTTTGCTTCTTTCCCCAAATCTTCGCGGCGCGCTGTTCATGGTGGTGGCCATGATTGGTTTCACCCTCAACGACGCGATCACCAAAGTCTCGTCGGAATCCATGAACATGGCGCAGGTCATGCTGATCCGCGGTGCCTTCGCTTCGCTTTTCGTGGGCCTGCTTGCCTGGCAACGCGGTGCGCTTGCCCTGCCCGGCTCGATGCTGCAACCGATGGTTGCGGTGCGCGTCGCCGGCGAAGCCGGTGCTACCGTGTCGTTTCTCATCGCCCTTGCCCATCTGCCGATTGCCAATGTCTCGGCCGTGCTGCAGGCGCTGCCGCTGGCCGTGACGATGGGCGCAGCACTTGTGTTCAACGAAGGCGTCGGCTGGCGGCGCTGGCTGGCCATCGCCATCGGTTTTGCCGGCGTGCTGATCATCGTGCGACCAGGCTTCGAGGGGTTCAGCATCTATTCGCTGCTGGCGCTGGCCTGTGTCGCCTGTTGTGCGGTGCGTGACCTGGCCACCAAGCGGATACCGCAAGCCATTCCGACATTGCTGGTGTCGACCACCACGGCACTCGCCATGACAATGCTCGGCGCGGCGCTGCTTTTGCCAATGGGCGGGTGGACACCGATGACGGGTGAAAGCACGGCGTTCCTGGCATTGGCGGCAGTGCTCGTGGTCATCGGTTACCAGTTCATCATCATGGCGATGCGGGTGGGCGACATCTCGTTCATCGCGCCGTTCCGCTACACAGCCCTGCTCTGGTCGATCCTGCTTGGCCTGTTCATCTTCGGCGACGTCCCCGACCTGCCGATGATCCTCGGCGCCATCGTCATCGTCGGCTCCGGCCTCTACGCACTTTACCGCGAACGGATCGTCGGCCGGCGAAAGACAGCCGCCGAAAGCGCTGGACCTGATATGGCGCCGGACGGCATATAGGCCTGCCGTTCGCGGCGAGTGACCGCATGGACGATAGACGATGACTAAAGAGATTGCCGGCGTCATTCTGGCCGGTGGCCAGTCGCGGCGAATGGGCGGCGGCGACAAGGGCCTGCTTGCGCTTGGCGGCGGCAGCCTGCTGGACCATGTCGTTGCGCGCTTTGCTCCGCAGGTCGGTCCGCTGGTGCTCAGCGCCAATGGCGACCCGGCACGGTTTGCCGGGGTCGGGCTTCCGGTGTTTGCCGATACGGTGAAAGGTCATGCCGGACCGCTCGCCGGGATCCTGACCGGCCTCGAATGGGCTGCCGCGAATACGACTTGCGAGGCCCTTGTCACGGCTGCGGGCGATACACCGTTCCTGCCCGAAAATCTGGTTGAACGGCTGGCCGCGGCGGTCGACGAACGTCCCGGCGCGATCGCCGTCGCCTGTTCCGGCGGCAAACGGCATCCGACATTCGCGCTCTGGCCGCTGGGGCTCCACCAGGCTCTGCGGCGTTTTCTGGTCGATGAGGATATCAGGCGGGTTTCCGCTTTTATCGACCGGCATGACTTTTTCGATGTGGAATTCCCGATGTTGACCTCGGGAGGCCATCTGCACGACCCCTTCTTCAACATCAATACTTCAGACGACCTTG
This sequence comes from Mesorhizobium onobrychidis, assembly GCF_024707545.1. Classification (NCBI taxonomy): domain Bacteria; kingdom Pseudomonadati; phylum Pseudomonadota; class Alphaproteobacteria; order Hyphomicrobiales; family Phyllobacteriaceae; genus Mesorhizobium; species Mesorhizobium onobrychidis. The sequence continues at coordinate 4,343,613 of NZ_CP062229.1, read as the reverse complement.
TTCGGGCCGAACGTCTGTTGCAGACCATGGAGCCATGATGAGACGCGTCTTCGGTATCACCGGTTGGAAGAATTCCGGCAAGACGACACTAACCGAAAAGCTGGTCGCCGAACTCGTTCGGCGTGGTTGGAAAGTCTCGACGGTGAAACACGCCCATCATGATTTCGACATCGACAAGCCGGGAGCGGACAGCTTTCGCCACCGACAGGCCGGAGCCACGGAAGTCGCCATCGTGTCGGACAGGCGCTGGGCCCTGATGCACGAATTGCGCGACGAGGACGAGCCGACGCTGGACGCGATCCTGTCGCGGCTCGGCACCTCCGACATCGTGCTGGTCGAAGGTTACAAGCGCGAGGCGCACAGCAAGATCGAGACGCGGCGTCTGGAGGCTAAGGACCTGGCACCGCTTTCGGCAAATGATCCGCATATCGTCGCCATCGCCGCCGACTTCGCCATAGCGGACGAAAGCCTGCCTGTCTTCGATCTCGACGACACGAAATCGATAGCCGACTTCATCGAGCGCGCGACAGGTTTGACGCGCTGAGGGTACTGCCGAAGGAGCATCGGCCGCCCCCTATTTCCTCGTTGGTATGCCTGCCGCAACGTCAGCATTGTCTGGGAATGCGAAACCCGCAAGCAACGGTTTTACAGTTGCTTTTTCTTGGGAAAGAATGGGAGTATCGCGCCAGCGGGCGGTCAAAAGAACCGCCCACAGAGCCGTTTGGAACGACGGCCGGGAACATACAGAGAGGACCATCATGCGTACTGCACTGCGTATTGCGCTCGCCGCATCGGCCGCGCTGCTGACATTGGGTGTTGCCCAGGCTCAGGAGAAAACTTTGAGGATCGGCACGGAGGGAGCCTATCCGCCGTTCAACAACCTGACCGCTGATGGCCAGCTCGTGGGCTTCGATATCGATATCGCCAAGGCGCTTTGCGGCGAGATGAAGGTGAAATGCACTTTCGTCGCGCAGGATTGGGACGGCATTATCCCGGCGCTTCAGGCCGGCAAGTTCGACGCCATCGTCGCCTCGATGTCGATCACGCCGGAGCGTGCCGAGAAGGTCGACTTCACCAACAAATACTACAACACGCCGCCGGCGATCGCCGCGCCCAAGGACAGCGACATCAAGGGCGTGACCAAGGAAGATCTCGCCGGCAAGACGATCGGCGTGCAGGCGTCCACCACCCACTTCAATTATTCAACCAAGGCTTATACCGACAGTACAATCAAGCCGTACCCGACCGCCCAGGAATATCAGCTCGATCTCGCCAATGGCCGCGTTGATGCGGTCAATGACGATATCACTGTTCTCGAAGGCTGGCTTGCCACGCCGGACGGCGCCTGCTGCAAGCTGATCGGTTCGATCACGCCCGACATCGAGATCCATGGTCCGGGCGCCGGCATCGCGGTACGCAAGGGCGAGACCGAACTGGTCAATCAATTCAATAAGGCGATCGACGCCATCCGCGCCAACGGAAAGTACAAGGAAATCAACGACAAGTACTTCAAGTACGACGTCTACGGCGGCGAGTCCTAATCCTTCCGGGTTGACAGCGAACGGCGGGACATCCCCGCCGTTTGCGCAAGGAGCGGCGCGCGAGGCGCGACGCCGCGCTCTCAAAAAGCCATAGAGGAGAACAGGCAGGCGGATGCAAAGCGTTTGGACGCTGCTCAGTTGGGGACCCGAAGGCTGGCTCGACGACATCGCCTATGGTGTTTTCATCACCGTTTCGCTTGCAGCCGCGACCCTGCCTGTCGGTCTGGTGATCGGCTTCCTGGTCGCACTGGCCAAGCAATCCAACGAGCCGTCGCTGCGGCTGGCCGGCAATATTTACACCACGATCTTTCGTGGATTGCCCGAGCTGCTGACCCTGTTCATGATCTTTTACGGCGCGCAAATCGGCATCCAGCAATTGATGCGTCTGTATGACCCGACCGCTGCGGTCGAAGTGAACGCATTTGTTTCCGGCATGATCGCGCTCGGCGTCGTCTTCTCGTCCTATGCCAGCGAGGTCTTCCTCTCCGCGTTCCGCGCCATTCCGAAGGGACAGTATGAGGGCGGCTATTCGGTTGGCCTGTCGGGCTGGCAGACGATGCGACTGGTGGTGCTGCCGCAGCTTATCCGTATTGCCCTGCCGGGTCTTGCCAATCTGTGGCTCATCCTCCTCAAGGATACAGCGCTGGTATCCGCCATCGGTCTTGCCGACATATTGCGGCAAGCGGGCGTCGCCGCCCGCGTCACCAAGCATGCATTCCTGTTTTTTGGGGTCGCTGCTCTTATCTATCTGCTCCTCGCCGTCATCTCGTCCTTCGGCATCAATGCCATTGAACGCAGGGTTGGCCGACAACAGGTGCAACGATGAGTGCGGCAGCGGCCGACGTGGCGACCAAGGTCGAAAAACCGCCAGCAATCCCGCGCGGCTGGTCCCGGCAACGTGTATTGGGATATGCGTTGGTCGGTCTCTGGATCGTGCTCGGCATCGGCATGATTGTATACTTGGTCGAGGCTTGGAATTCCGAACTCTTCCAAAAATACGCCCCGGGCTACATCTCTGGCCTTGGCGTGACGCTCACGCTTGTCGCTGTGTCGATCGTGTTGGGAGCCGTCCTTTCAGTTCCTGTCGCCTACGCGCGGATGTCCAGGAACCGGATCCTGTCCAGCGTTGCCTACGCTTATGTCTATTTCTTTCGCGGCACTCCGCTTTTGACACAAGTCTTTCTTATCTACTATGGAGTGGGTTCGTTTCGACCGGCACTTGAAGCTGTCGGCCTGTGGGGCTTTTTTCGTGAAGCCTGGTACTGCGCCATTTTCTCGTTCACCCTCAATACAGCAGCCTATCAGGCTGAGATCCTGCGCGGCGCTATCGAGAGCGTCCCCAGAGGTCAGTGGGAAGGCGCTGCCTCGCTTGGCCTGCACAAACTGCAAACACTGCGCAAGGTCATCCTGCCACAGGCGCTGATCGTGGCGCTGCGTCCCTATGGCAACGAGATCATCCTGATGATCAAAGGCTCCGCCATCGTGGCCCTCATCACCGTCTATGATCTGATGGGCATTACGAAGCTCACCTATTCGCGCACTTTCGACTTCCAGTCCTATATCTGGGCGGCGATCATCTATCTGATCATTGTCGAGATACTCCGCCACGCGGTCGAGTGGATAGAACGGCGCATTACCATACATCTGCACCGCTGACTCCCATAGCTTTGCCTGATCCGCTAAGAAGGCCGGAAAACAGGCTTGAAGGGATTCGAAAACATGGCATCGGTGGCATTTCTCGGTCTTGGCGTCATGGGCTATCCAATGGCCGGACATCTCAGGAACAAGGGCGGCCACTACGTCACCGTCTATAACCGCACCAAGGCAAAGGCCGAGCAATGGGTTGCCCAGCATGGCGGGAGTGTCGCCAACACGCCGGCTGAAGCGGCTGACGGCAAGGACTTTGTCTTTTCCTGTGTTGGCAATGATGACGACCTGCGCGCGGTGACGATTGGAGCCGAGGGTGCGTTCCAGTCGATGAAGAAGGGAGCCATCTTCATCGACAACACCACGGCCTCGGCTGAAGTTGCGCGCGAACTGGCTGAGAAGGCGCAAGTGCGCGGTTTCTCGTTCCTCGACGCACCGGTCTCCGGCGGTCAGGCCGGCGCCGAAAACGGCGTGCTGACCGTCATGGTCGGCGGCGAACAGAAAGCCTTCGACAAAGCAAAGCCCGTCATCGATGCCTATGCCCGCATGGTCGGGCTGATGGGTCCGGCCGGCTCCGGCCAGCTCACCAAGATGATCAACCAGATCTGCATCGCCGGTCTTGTCCAAGGGCTGGCCGAGGGCATCCATTTCGGCAAGAAGGCCGGGCTCGACATCGAAAAAGTCATCGAGGTGATCTCCAAGGGCGCGGCCGGCTCATGGCAGATGGAGAACCGCCACAAGACGATGAATGCCGGCAAATATGATTTCGGCTTCGCCGTCGACTGGATGCGCAAGGATCTCGGCATCTGCCTGGCGGAGGCCGACCGCAACGGCGCCAAGCTGCCGGTGACGGCACTTGTCGACCAATTCTACAAGGATGTGCAGGGGATGGGCGGCAAACGCTGGGATACGTCCTCTTTGCTGGCGCGATTGGAAAAGTAGGTTTCGTCTTGGCCGAGCTGTCCCCTCAATCCAGCGCCGAGGAAATTATCGACCATCTGCGCTCGATCGGCTCGGAGGAGAACCGCGTCGGCATGTTGCGTTACGGCATCAAGATCGAACGTGCGCTCGGCATCTCGCATGGCGTGCAACGGCAGATTGCCAGGAAAATCACGCGCAACCATGAGCGGGCCTTCGAGCTATGGCAGACAGGTATCATGGAAGCGCAGTTCATCGCTTCCGTCACGGCCGATCCGAAGCGGTTCTCTGCCGCGGATGCAAGACGATGGGCGGCGACTTTCGACTCATGGGATATCGTCGACGGCGTCTCCGATCTCTTTGTCGATACGGATTCCTGGAGGGAACTGATCGCCGAATTCGCAGCCGACGAACGGGAATTCGTTCGACGGACAGCCTTTGCCATGATGGCCTGGTCGGTGGTCCACCGGAAGAAGGAGCCAGAGGCGACCTTCCTCGACTTCCTCTCGATCATCGAAGCGCATGCCACCGACGGCCGTAATTTTGTGAAGAAAGCGGTGAACTGGGCGCTTCGTTCGATCGGCAAGCGATCGCTGAATTTGCACGGCGCTGCCCTTGCCCTGGCACAAAAGCTGGCCGTCTCGACCGACAAGACGGCGCGCTGGATCGGCAAGGACGCTGCAAGGGAACTTTCCGACGCCAAAACGCTCGAGCGGCTCGCCAGGAAAGGCTGACGGGATCTCTGCGTGCGGAGGGCCTTGCGTGGCGGCCGCCCTGCTCGACGCGGCCATAGACCACGCCTTGGCCAAATGCGCCAGGACGATCAAGGGCCTATCTGGTCAACCAGGCATCGCCGAGCCACAATTTCATGGGATTTTCGCGAGATGGCGGGCTCTCGCTGGCATGTGATGCGCTTGGAGCGTTGAGGATGCCAGACGCTACCGGCGTAGGTCGTGAACACCAAGTTCCGTCCACATCCACTCAAAACTGTAAGCGGCCGTGGGATTGGCGCGGTCAGGCTGCCTCGCGGTCTGGTTTTCCAAATATTTGAGCCACTCGGCGACCTTTTGCCGGCCGGTTTGGCTCTTGACGGCCTGACGCGGTGTCTTACCCCCAAGCATCCGGACTGGCTGATCGAGGGTTTCCCTATAGTGTTGATCCAGGTATTCGTGAATGACCTGTTCAGCGAGTTCCGGCGGCATCTCCGATGAGGGCGTCTTGCCATCCTTGGCTGGCCGTTCGGCCATCATCTGCTGTATGGTACGGATTTCCGTGAGAGGTGTTCGGACCAGATCGCCGAAGGCTCGCCGGATCAGGGCCGTCCCTTTTTCCGCCCGCTCGGCGGAATTGGCGGATAGACACAGGAAACCGCCTTTCAACTCGACATTGCCCAACACGCGCAAACCGTTGTCCATCACGGTGTCCAGGGAAAGCGTGCCCGCCTCTTTAGGTCTGTCCTCGCCTTGCGGCATGTATTCCAGCCAGTTCCAGAACTGTGCATTTTCCTGCGACATGCCCGCTATGCCGTTCAGCCGGGCGGCGATGTCCTTCTGCGTCACGCCGGCGGCCAAGGGAAAGCGGACATCATGAAACATGAATACGTCGCCTTCGGCATTTTGGAGCATCTGCATGTCCATCGCCTTACCAAGGGCGTCGAACACCCATGCGAGCGTGAACATGGACGCCACCGCCCGCAGGTCTTCATCCTTGATGGCAGGCAGCTTTCTTGCGTTCCTTTTGCCGCACACGCCCAACAGGCCATCAAACAAGGATTCGGTGGCCTCTCGGGTGAAGTGAAGAAGACTGCCGGCAAGGATATTCTTCCCGAGGACAGGCACGATCCTGGCCGCGATCTTGTCCCACTGCTTCAACGTCTTGGTGGCGGTGCCCTCTTTGACGGCGATCGGTTCGCCACCGCGGAGAAGATCGCGCGCCATAAGCGATTGTCCCGGAACGACGTCGCTTACCTCATACAAGCTCATGACGGAGGAACGCAGCGCGCCCATATAGGCTCTCGTTTGCGCATTTTCCTTCCAGCCTCTGCGCTTGAGATACTCATCGACGATGTTGCTGGGTTCGCCCTCGAAATCCTGGGTCAGGAAATCCTCGAAGGCGCAGCCCCAAAGGGTCATTGCTCTGTCGGCACCGAGGACTTCGGCGAGTTCTTCGAATTCCATGTCCCCGTCGGCGAGGATCGGGCCGAAATGATCGTCGAACACTTCCGCGAAACGTTCGCGCCATTCGTCACGGCTGAGGAATTTCATCAGCCCGTTGAGATCATGGCTGGCCGGCATTGAACTTCTCCAGACTTTGGCGATATTCGAAGATGGGGTCTGTCTTCTGGCGTCGCTTGGTCGGCTTATTCTGCGTCGCTGAGGCGAACGGGCAAGACGCTTTCGGCGATTTCCCTGCATTTCTTCGGATCGAACTCCCCGCGCCGGCGCCGCTCCGCCCTTCAGTGTGGCTGGAAGGCCCAACGACGGTTTGGTCCCACGGTCATGGCACTCGATGTTGTATTCTGCGATAACAAGTGGATCACTCCGCTACCGGTACTTCAGAGATCACGACGGGCTTACCCGATCCAGCCACGGACTGGCGAAGAATGAAGCCAATGAACAATCGTCTCAAATCAGGCGCGGCCTTAGCTGTGACACTGGGCCTTTCCATTGCCACCGCTTCCGCCGAAACCGCGCGCATATTCTGGAAGGACCTGCGCCCGGCGACCCAGCCCGCTGCCGAAAGTGTCGGATTGCCGATGGTCGCGGCAAAAATGCCTGACCGTGGCGAGACGCTGTCTCTCAATTTGCGAGACAAGACCGTCCAATTGGCGGGGTATGCGCTGCCGGTCGATCGCGACGGCGATCTCGTCTACCAGTTCCTGCTGGTACCTTGGACGGGTGCGTGCAGCCACATGCCGACGCCGCCGCCAAATCAGATCGTCCTCGTCACGCCCGCGCACCCCTACAGGATGTCGGAGGCCTACCAGCCGGTCTCCGTGACCGGCGCATTGGAGCCAGGCATGGAGAAGACACAGCTCTTCATCCTCGACGGCGCCAGCGTCATCCAATCGGGCTACGCGGTGCGCAAGGCGGCAGTGGCGGATGTCGACGTGGTGCCGGACACCATCACCCAGCCGGCAAACTCGCCGTGGCGTTTTCTCAACAAAAAGAAGAACTAATCAAAAAAATCCTCAAGCGGCGTGGGCGCCCGATTCCTTGTCCAGAACCATGTAGTCCAGCGGCATTTCGGTGGTGTACTTGATCTGCTCCATGGCAAACGACGACGAGACGTCGCGGATCTCTATCTTGGCGATCAGCCGCTTGTAGAAGGCGTCGTAAGCAGCGATATCGGGCACTACCACGCGCAGGAGATAGTCGACGTCACCGCTCATGCGGTAGAACTCGACCACTTCCGGAAATTCCTGGATGACCTCCGAAAAGCGCCGCAGCCACTCATGGCTGTGCGAATTCGTGCGGATCGACACGAATACAGTGACGCGCACATTGACCTTTTCATGATCGAGGATGGCGACGCGCCGCTTGATCACGCCTTCCTCCTCGAGCTTCTGGATGCGCCGCCAGCAGGGGGTGGTTGACAGTCCGACTTTCTTGGCGACATCGGCGACCGCAAGCGTCGCGTCCTCCTGCAAGAGGCGGAGGATTTTTCTGTCAAGGCGGTCCATTTCGGTGCTCCCACGGGGATAGACTAGGAATAGATTGGCTATAGTCCTTCTTATTTAGGCCATTCACAAGAAAGAAATTCTGCCAGATGGCGCAAAAGCGAGTGATTTCTTGCTTACGCTTCAGCCGAGGCGATAGCGGATTTCCGATCTCAGAAACGGCAGCAAATCCATTTCAAACCACGGATTGCGCTTCAACCAGCCGGTGTTGCGCCACGACGGATGCGGTAGCGGCAGCACTTTCGGGTTGCTGGGCGCATCCCAGATGGTGCTCCAATCCTTCACGGTTTCCGTCAGCGAGGGCCGGCGCGCGGCGCCCATGTGCCAGGATTGTGCATAGCTGCCGATCGTCAGCACCAGGTCGATGCGCGGCATCAGCGCCATCAGCGGCGCACGCCAGGCTGGTGCACATTCGCGGCGCGGCGGCAGATCGCCGCCCTTGGCATCCTGGCCGGGAAAGCAAAAGCCCATCGGCACGATGGCGAATTTTGTCGTGTCGTAGAATTCTTCGCTGCTGACGCCCAGCCAGTTCCGCAACCGATCGCCGGAGGCGTCGGTGAACGGCATGCCTGACATATGCACCTTGGTGCCCGGTGCCTGGCTGGCAATCAGGATGCGGGCGCTCGACGACGGCCTGAGCACCGGGCGCGGCTCGTGCGGCAACGGGCGGCCGATCGGGTTTTCGACGCAGATACGGCAGGCGCGTACCCTCGCCGCGAAGTTTTCCAGCTCTTCGCTCATTCTCGGGAACTCATTCTCAGGCGGCAGCGCTCGGCCGGCTGGAGATCGCCTGATGCCAGCGCAGCACGTTGGCACAGTCTTCCGGCACCTTGATACGCGCCGGCTTCATGAAGTCGATGGCAATCAGCCCGGTGATGTCGGCGATCGAATAGGCTTCGCCGGCGACGAATTCCCGGTTCGCCAACTCGTCGTCGAGGAGTTTCAGGAATCCGACGGCTTTCGGCTTGTTGGCCTCGCCCCATTCGGGGATTTGTGGAATCTCCCAATCCTTCATCGCCGGATGGATGTGCCGGAACGCGGCAGTGACGCAACTGAGCAAGTTGAGCTCCATGCGTCTTTGCCACATCTCGACCAGCGCTTTGCCGAGCGCGCCGCGGCCGAACAAAGCCGGTTCCGGATGCAGTTCCTCAAAATAGCGGCAGATGGCGACGGATTCGGTGATGACGGTGCCGTCGTCGAGTTCGAGCACCGGCAGGCGCTGCAGCGGGTTGCGCGAACTGACCGGCTGCTTTCTGTGCTCCAGCGCGCCCATGTCGACGGGCACCAGAGGAACCTCAAGCCCCTTTTCGGCAAGGAAGACGCGAACCCGCCGTGGATTGGGCGCCCGGCCGCCGTCGAAGAGTTTCATTCCATTCCTCCTATCGGATCGGCCCAAAACCGGAATCGATTTCCGGAAAGCATGATGCGAATCAAGAATCCCAGCGCATGCCTTGTGCGTCCTAATGGACGCACGTCGCTCTGATCAGGTCTGTTGCAACAAACTATAGGGTTGACCATCACCGGAAGCGAAAAATTTCTCGCAAGGCATCGCCAATCGAAGCCAAAGTGCCGTGCTTCCTTTCGGTCACTTCGTGATCGTGGCTCTCGCGCCAATCGTGCGGCTCGTCGAAAGTGCCGGCCCAGATGCCGGCCTTGCCGGAGCGGGCAGCGGCTTCTTCGGTTTCGAAATCGCCATAGGCAACTGCCCAGCCGGCCTCGACCTGGGCGCGGTTGAGATCCTTGCCGCCGGCGTTGCAGTCGCCGAGCAGCCGGCCGTAGCGATCGCGCTGCCAGCCGGTGCAGGAGACGGGTTTGCCTGATATCAGACGCACCAGCGACTGCCGCGCCAGCTTGCCGCAGGGATAGCCGGCGCCGCCCTTGCGGCAGACCTGCGAATATTCGGGCGCGTCAATGCCGCGCATACGGATGCGCTCGATACCGAGCGTGATCGTATCGCCGTCATTGACGACGGCGGCACCCTCCGTCTTGCGCGTCTCGATCCGGTCAAGGCGCGCCGCCAGAAGGATCAGCAGACCGAGGACGATGACCGTCAGTGCATAGTCCACCAGCCGGCGCCAAAGGCTTCGCGGCCGCGGCGTGACGTATCGCTGTCGCGGTCGCCGCGACCACGAACGGCTCATATGGCAAACCGTTGGTTAATCATTCGAACGTAGCTTAACAATTTGAAACCGCTGCCCGCATAAATTGAAGTCTCCATGCCCTTGCAACGCTCGACCACAGCGGACAAGTTTATTGTGGACCGCAGGAAACCCCATCGCAACAGCGATGTGGCGCGTGCGGTGCGCAAGACGCGCGACCGTCTTTCGCAGCAGGCCGGAAATCCTGATTTCGACCGCGAGCTTTTGAAACTCCACGCCCGTGCGATGATGGGCGGCGCGATCATCGTTCCGCTTCTCGTCCTGGCGGCCGCCGCCACGGGTCTGTTTGCTGGAGTGGGTAAGGAAATTGGCGTCTGGGCCCTTTTTACACTCATCTGCTACACGATCGTCGTGTTCATGGCGAGGCGCGTCGACCGAACGGAAGCCGCCGAACTCAACCCGCTGCAAACGCACGGTGATTTCCTGATAGGCCATTTCCTTTGCGGCCTGGGCTGGGCCTGGTTCGCCTGGCTCGGTTGCGATGCTTGCCAGGTCGACCAGTTTCAGTTGATCAAGGCGGTGGTGCTGCTGCTTGCCATGGCGGCGACCGCGATCACTGCGTCATCGCTGCGCGGTGCGTTGCTGGCGACCTTCGCCGTTCCTGTCGCGGCCTATGCCTATGCCGGCGCCAGGCAGTGGATGCCGGTCGAACTGATCATGGCCGGGCTGCTGATCGTCTCGCTGCCCTTCTTCGCCTATGTGGCGCGCCAGCTCAATCGCTCGTCCTTGATGTTGCTCTCGTTCCGCTCCGAAAAGGATGCGCTGATCGCCGAATTGGACACCGCGAAATCGATGTCGGACGAAGCGCGGCGGCGGGCGGAGGACGCCAATCTGGCAAAGTCGCGGTTTTTGGCCTCGATGAGCCACGAGTTGCGGACGCCGCTCAACGCCATTCTCGGTTTCTCCGAGGTGATGGCGAACGAGGTGCTCGGACCGATGAGCAATCCGACCTATCGCGACTACGCTCGCGACGTCCATGACTCTGGCCAGCACCTGCTCGACCTGATCAACGAAATCCTCGACCTGTCGCGCATCGAAGCGGGCCGCTACCAGCTCAACGAAGAGCCGATGATGCTGCTGTCCGTCGTCGAGGATTGCTGTCACATGATGGAGCTGAAGGCGCGCAACAAGGACATCCGGATCGTCCAGGATTTCGAAAACGCCTTGCCGCGCCTGTTCGCCGACGAACGCGCGGTGCGACAGATCGCGCTCAATCTTTTGTCGAACGCCATCAAGTTCACCGGAACTGGCGGCGAGATCCGCGTGCGGGTCGGCTGGACGGCGGGCGGCGGCCAATACCTCTCCGTCAAGGACAATGGGCCCGGCATACCGGAAGACGAGATTCCGGTCGTGCTGTCCGCTTTCGGCCAGGGCTCCATCGCTATCAAGAGCGCCGAACAAGGCACCGGGCTTGGACTGCCGATCGTCCAAAGCCTACTCGCCATGCATGGCGGCGAGTTCGAACTCCATTCCAAACTGCGCGAAGGCACCGAGGCGATCGCCATCTTCCCGTTGAGCCGGGTTATGGAGGAATTGCCGGCGCTGCCGACCAAAGCCGTTGCTGCGCGCCGGCGATAGACGCTTAGCGAACCGCCGCCGCCATGCCCGAGCTGGTGAGCGCAGCGGCTTTGACCAGGCCCGCGGCAAGTGCCGCCCCTGCCCCCTCGCCGTGGCTCACGCCGATATCAAGCAGCGGACGCAAGCCGAGCCGCTCGGCGGCCCGAGCATGCGCAGGCTCTGGCGACAGACTGGCAAGCAGGCAATGGTCGAGCGCGGCGGGGTTGACAGCATGCAGCGTCGCGGCGGCGGCAGTCGCAACTAGCCCATCGAGCAGGGCGGGAATCTTCTGCATCCGGGCGGCCAGGATGGCGCCGGCGATCGCCGCGAATTCACGGCCGCCAACCCGGCGCAACGCTTCCAGCGGGTCCCTGAGACCTGTGCCGTGGAAGGCTAGCGCGGCATCGACCACTTCCGCCTTGCGCGCCCGCATCGATGCATCGGCGCCCGATCCGGATCCGACCCAATCGGCGCCCTTGCCGCCAAACAGTACGGCAAACAAAGTCGCTGCAACGGTGGAATTGCCAACGCCGAGGTCGCCAAGGCAAAGCAGATCGGTGCCGCCGGCGATCGCCTCCATACCGAAGGCCATGGTGGCCGCGCAGCCGCGCTCGTCAAGTGCTGCGTCCGCGGTGATGTCGGCGGTCGGAATGTGCAGCGCTAGATCAAACACTTTCAGCCCGAGATCATTGGCGATGCAGATCTGGTTGACCGCCGCACCCCCGGCCGCGCAAAGCTCGACGGCGTTCGCCGTGGCAGCGACAGGCCGTGGCGAAATGCCGTGCCGAGCGACGCCATGATTGCCGGCGAAGATCGCCACCAGGGGCCGGTTCACCGCCGGCGGCGCACGGCCGCTCCAGGCAGCGAGCCACACGGCGATGTCCTCGATGCGGCCGAGCGAACCTTTGGGTTTGTCGGCCTTGGCAAACAGCGCACGGACGCGGGCTTCGGCCGCCGTGTCGGCCGGCGGCAGGCTCGCCAGAAGATTGCGAAAATCGTCGAAGGGCAGCGCGCTGGTCATGTCGGTGGTGATCGTTCCCAGAGTTGGTGAGCGGCATAGCCGCCTTGCTCAGCCGGCACAACTACCTGCATTGACGCGAAAGCGGTTGCCGGCGGCGCATTCCGGAGGGCTTGCATTGGCCTTGCCGTTACACCATGTGGAGGCGAGACAAGAGAACATTATGACGGCCATCGAATCCCCATGCATCCTGGTCTGTTCGATCGATATGAAAACCGGCTTCTGCTTCGGTTGCGGCCGCACACGCGAGGAAATCGGCGCCTGGATCGACATGACCCCTGAAACCCGCCGCAGCGTCATGGCCGAGCTGCCGGCCCGGCTGGAAACGGTTGAACGCAGACCGCGCCGGGAAACGCGCCGCACCCGCCTTGCGCGTGAACGCGACGCCCTCTCGTGAGCCATATATGAACCGATTTTTCTGGGTTTTGATGATCGTGATCGGGGCTGGCGTGGTCCTGCTCATGCTCAACGATTCCGCCGGCAGCACATTCGGCGTCGAGAATTACGATTTCAGCCGGCTGATCTGGCTCGGCGCATTGGTCGCACTCATCGGCGCCGGCCTGCTCAGATCAGGCAGACCCGTGGGCACGATGGCCCGCAACCTCGGCACCTGGACCGTCATCGTGCTCGCACTGATCGCCGGCTACCAGTACCGTTATGAATTGCAGGATTTCGCCAGCCGGGTAACTGCCGGCCTTGTTCCCGGCAGTCCGCTAGCATTGGGCCTCGAAGACGGCCATGCCACGGTGACCCTGGATAAGGCCGGCAATGGCCATTTCGAAGCGCGCATCATGGTCAACGGCACGCCGGTCCGGGCCGTGGTCGATACCGGCGCCACCAGCACCGTGCTAACCGCGCAGGACGCGCAAGCGGCCGGGTTCAATCCAGCCATTCTCAATTTCACCATACCGGTTTCCACCGCCAATGGCATGGCGCGCGCCGCCGCCGTGAGAACCGACGAAATGGCGATCGGCGGGATCGTACGCAAGGACATGCCGGTCATGATCGCCGCGCCCGGCATGCTCGGCCAGAGCCTGCTCGGCATGAATTTCATCGGCTCACTGTCCGGTTTCGACGTGCGCGGCGACCACATGATCTTGCGCGATTGAACAGTCAGGCCGCTTCGGCGTCCGTCCCGCCGAAATCGATTGCAGCGAAAGCCGCCTTCAGCACATCCGGTCCGGCGCCGGGCGTGGTCGCATCGGTCGAAAGGATCTGCCGGTAGCGGCGCGCACCGGGCAGGCCATGGAACAAGCCGACCATGTGACGGGTGACATGGCCAAGCCGCCCGCCTCGCTCGATATGGCGCGCCGCATAATCCGCCATCGCATCGATCAGCGCGGCAAAATCGAACGTGTTGGGTTTGCCGCCGTAAAACGCGGCGTCGACGCCTGCCAGAATGCCCGGCGTGTGATAGGCGGCGCGGCCAAGCATGGCACCATCGACATGATCAAGATGGTGAAGCGCTTCTTCAACGGACTGAATGCCGCCGTTGATACCAATGAATTTGTTTGGATTTTTGGCCTTCAGCCGATACACGCGACCATAGTCGAGCGGCGGGATGTCGCGGTTTTCCTTCGGGCTCAGCCCTTCCAGCCACGCCTTGCGGGCATGCACCCACAGCGCGTCGGCGCCGGCCGCGAAAACCCCGTCCGCCAGCGCATCGAGCGCCGGCTCAGGATCCTGCTCGTCGACGCCGATGCGGCATTTGACGGTGACGGGAATGCTGACAGAAGCCTTCATCGCCGCGACGCAATCGGCGACCAGAACTGGTGCTTTCATCAGGCAGGCGCCGAACGTACCCGACTGGACGCGGTCTGACGGGCAGCCGACATTGAGGTTGATCTCATCATAGCCGAAGGCCTCGCCGATGCGGGCCGCCTCGGCAAGCTTCTGCGGATCGGAGCCGCCGAGCTGCAACGCGACCGGATGTTCGGTACCATCGAAGCCGAGCAAGCGCTCGCGCGCGCCGTGGATGACCGCGTCGGCCACGACCATCTCGGTGTAGAGCAATGCCCGGCGCGTTAACTGGCGATGGAGGAACCGGCAATGCCGGTCCGTCCAATCCATCATCGGCGCAACGGCGAATTTCATATATTTTTCAATCATTTATCCACAGTTTTTAAACCACACTGAGATTGGACCGACTGACATTGCCGGCCTCTATGATATGTGACTCATTTCATTCTATTTTTCAAAGCGTAACCATCAATGTCACTCAACACCGCTTTTCTGCTCATGGCACAATACAATGGTAAGGCCATCATTCCGCTCGATGAGGTCCGTCGCGATTTCTTTTCGCACCTGACGCTCCCGAAATTTCTTCGCAAGCTCAGTTCAGGCGACATTGCCCTGCCGCTCATGCGAATAGAAACAAGTCAGAAATGTGCCAAGGGTGTCCATTTGCAGGATTTGGCAGACTACATTGATAGGCGCAGACAGGTGGCCCAGAGGGAGTTCTCCCAGATGAGCGGTTGGAACTGAGTGCAGCTGTAGCGCTCAGCATTGACTGTGACGACAAGAAATCATTTTGTGCTGATCAACACCACGACGTCTGAACGCCTTGCCGGGCGTCCATTCCTGGAGCGTTTTGGATATCACTCGACGGCTGCTTTGGCCCAATCCGGTCTTTCTCACAGCGTCTGTTGAACGGCAGCTTTGCGCCCATGCACGAACCCGCTTCGCGGGAGGGTGCGAGCGGCGCGGTCGCGTGATCATTTTAGGCTTTGGGTGGTGATGCACCTGATCTGACCATGGAGTTCCCTTCAACGAAAGGAACTTTCCATCGCTATCTTGTCGACCGATGCTCCGATCACGCGGCTCGCCTTCTTCGGATCGGCGGCGCACCTGGCCGACCGTCGGGCCTTCCTGCGTCATCTGAAGCCTGTTCGCAGCAAGCGCTGGGTGGTCTATGCCAAGCCGCCCTTCGCCGGACCCCAAGCGGTGCTCGCCTACCTGTCGCGCTACACTCACCGGGTCGCCATCTCGAACCGCCGCCTGATCGCCTTCGACGAGGCTGGAGTCACCTTCCGCTACAAGGACTATCGCCGCGATGGTGTCGAGCGCCAGCGCGCCATGACGCCAGTCGTCATGCACACCAATACCATCGGAATGACTGCGACAGGCTCTGCGGCATCGCCCGGAAGCCGCTTCCTCGACACGCCAACCGCACCCCATGCGGAAGGTCGCGACAGGTGTCCGGTGGCGCGCGCGGCTGCGTCCGCCGTTCGAACGTCTCGATGATGACCATGCGTCCGCCGCAGCAAGGGCAAGGCGGGCGGACGTCAGCCGGTTCTTCCGGAGTGTCGTATTCGGGCGGCGGAGCGACGTTCAGCAGTTCGCGCGCGAGTGCGAGGCTGGCTTGCGGGCGGAGCTGGCGAGCAGCCCATAGTGACGGATGCGGTGGAACCCACGCGGCAGGACATGGAGCAGGAAGCGGTGGATGAACTCGTCGGCGGCAAGCGCCACGGCACCGGCCACAGACCATCCGGTTGGCCGGTGCCGGCGTGGCACGGTCCTGCGTGCAATCGGTCTATGTCGGGTCATCGGGCGTTCTCCCGGTTCGTCGCCGTTGTGCTTCATCGACGGCATCAAATCGGGTTCTGCGATCCTCGCTGAACTCGGGAAGTTGTCTGCCTTCTGGCGCAAAGCTGTCTGTTGCCGTCCGCTTTTGAGGAATGGACGCGACCGTCGGAATGACTGCAATGCTGAAGGGTTTCGGGTGCCGTCAGGCGTACGAAAGTCTCTCATGCAGGAACCCGCGGCCCGCACGCAGTGAGCTATGGGGATTTGTGTTTCGGGGTGTGCCAGCGCTCGATTTCGCGGATCAGCAAAACTTATTCTGGACGATCCGCGAAGACATGCAAAGATGCCCGTGGTGAGATCATCGGGGGGCGCACGTGAGGGCAGACAGTCAAGCGGTTCGTATGAATGGGGCGGATGTCCTCGCTGAAGTGCTTTTGGCGAATGATGTGACTGTATGCTTCGCCAATCCGGGAACTTCTGAAATGCATTTCGTTGCTGCGCTGGATCGCAAGCCCGAATTGCGATGCGTGCTCGGTCTCAGCGAGGGCGTGGTCACCGGCGCTGCCGACGGCTACGCACGAATGACCGGTCGCCCCGCCGCAACCTTGCTTCACACAGGACCAGGGCTGGCCAATGGGCTGGCCAATTTGCACAACGCCCGCCGCGCTCGCACACCGATGATAAATATCGTGGGTGACCATGCTTCCTATCACCTTCCGCTCGACGCGCCATTGACCACGGACATCGAAGGACTGGCAGCGCCGATGTCGAATTGGGTGCGTCGCGTCAACGGTTCCCTGGATGTCGGCCCTACGGCTGAGGCGGTCTATCGTGCCTCGTTGTCGCCGCCAGGAGTTGCAACGATGATTCTGCCTGCCGATGCCGCGTGGGGAGAAGTTGCCACGCCTTCGCCTTCGCGAAAGATATCGATCGACGCACCTCGCGCGCCCGATCCTCAAACGGTGCGAGCGGTGGCAAGCGCCATCCGCGCCAATCCGGGGCGCGTCGCAATGGTTGTCGGCGGAACCGCTGCGCGCGCCGACGCTCTTACAATCGCAGGCCGGATCGCGATTGCGTGCGACGTTCGGCTCTTCAACGAAGTGTTGGTAGCCCACACTCAGCGTGGCCTCGGGCGAGTCGCTCCGGTGCGCATTCCTTATCCGATCGACTTGGCGCTCGAAGTCTTGAAGGACGTCGACCTGCTAGTTCTTGTCGGCGCGCCGGAACCGGTGGCGTTCTTCGCGTACCCCGGAAAGCCCGGCAGACTGGTTCGGGATGGTTGTACGGTCCTGACCTTGGCCAAGCACGGCGAGGATTTGAAGGGAGCGCTGGAAGCACTGCATGACGAGCTCGGCGTGAAGCGAACGCAGTCGCTGCAACTGATCACGCCAAATGGGAACGAAGGCTATCCAGTTGCACAACTGACCGACGATGCGGTTGCGGTTATTGTGGCGCACAAAATTCCCGAGAACGCCGTCATATGCGAGGAGGCGATTACCTCTGGCCGACGGTTCTTCGCGCTCTCCGCCTTTGCGGCTCCACATGACTTCATCTCGCCGACGGGAGGATCCATCGGTGACGGCATCCCTCTGGCAACTGGTGCTGCTATCGGGTGCCCGGATCGAAAGGTAATTAATCTCCAGGCCGACGGGAGCGCCATGTACACCGTGCAGGGGCTTTGGACGCAAGCCCGCGAGCATCTCGACGTGACGACGATCATCTTCTCGAATCGGACTTACGCCATCCTCCACGCCGAGATGCGTAACGTGGGGGTCGCCTCCATCGGGACAAATGCTCAACGAATGCTCGATCTCGATAATCCCCCAATCGATTGGGTCTCCCTTGCGCGCGGTTTGGGAGTCGAGGCAGCAGTTGCCACCACCTGCGAGACGTTCAGTACGCTGCTTGACGCGGCCTTGTCGCGCCATGGGCCGTTTCTAATCGAGGCCCGAGTTTGATGAATGTACCTCAATGGCCCGAGTCATTGCCTGTTCGTTCCGGTTCAGATGGTAAAATTCCAGTCCATTGCGGACCCGCGTGATGACCGCATACGGCACCCTTGGAGTCGGACGTGGCCAACGTCCGATTTGCGCCGCAAGGCGGTCATTGAAATTATCGCGTCCATCCCCAAAAGCGGACACCGTTGGTGCAGAGGCAACAGGCGGCTTTGCGCTACCATGAGCGGACATTCGGTTTGGATCCCGAGTACGCAAGTTGGGGCGCCTGATCGAACTGCGATGCAGCAGACCGATGGAAGCGTAGCCAAACTTACGATTAAGCCGCCGCACCGCCAAGCCTTTTGGCTACATTTCACTTCTCAATGCACACGTGGTACACACGAAAGGCAGCGACGACCAAGCCTTGCTTTGAGAATGAACTCCTACGAACGACCCTCGGAGGAGACCGCTGCTGAATCGCGAAAGGCGACTTCCACGCCCACCGACGTGGTCTGCGTTCTCATCCGCACGCATCAGCACCCGGTCCCGAAGCGCGTCCCACCAGAATCCCGACAATCGTCCTTGTTAGATTGTCGACAACCTGCTTGTGTTGCTTTCGGTCCCCTCTGGAGATGCCGAACGCCCTGCCCTGAGACCTTCAGAACCCTGCCATTCTGGAAAGACAGATCGATCGCTCACGCGGTAGTCACAACCGGAAGGCTGCGGATCCGTTTGCCCAGCAGCGCGGAGGCTGCATTGCCGATTGCCGCTCCTATTGCCGCAGTACCAAGCTCGCCAGTCCCGGTGGGTGGCTGATCATTGTCGACAAAAAAGACCTCGATCTTTGGCGCCTCGTCGATCCGCATGACCCGGTAGGTGTCGAAGTTGGTCTGTGCGACCTGTCCGCTCTCGATCTCGATCGCATCATAGAGTGCCGCGCTGGCCCCGAAGATGATGCCCCCCTCAATCTGAGCCTTGGCACCGGTCGGGTTGACTACTCTTCCGCAGTCGATTGCGCAGAAGACCCGGTCAAGTCGGATCTCGCCGTTGTCGTTGAGCGAGACTTCTGCCACTTGCGCTGCATGCGTACCGAACAGATGGATCACCGACACACCACGTGCCCGTCCTTTATCCAGGGGGGTGCCCCAGCCGGCCTTTTCAGCGACAAGGTTCAGGACTCCCAGAGCCCGGGGCGACTCTGTCAGCAGCTCTCTGCGGAAGGCAACCGGATCCTTGCCCGCTGCTTCGGCCATCTCGTCGATGAAGCCCTCGACGGGGAAGGAATTATGGGTCACCCCAACGCCCCGCCACCAGCCGGTCGTCAGGCCCGCTGCGGGTTCCGAACGGCTATACTCGGTAAGCACATTAGCGAATTTGTATTGCCCGGCAGCCCCGTCGACACTATCCGGATCCAAACCCTTATTGAACCAAGCCGGGGCCCAACGCGCCATGATGCTCGACCCAGCGACGCGATGCGAAAAGCCCGTCGGCGCCCCATCCGCATCAAGGCTCGCCGAAAGCTTGTCCACATAGGCGGGACGGAAATAGTCGTTCCGGAAGTCCTCTTCGCGAGTCCAGATGACCTTTACAGGGAAGGAAACTTGTTTGGCGATCCGTGCCGCCTGTACGACATAGTCGGTTTCCAGGCGGCGACCGAAGCCACCGCCCATAGGGAAGTTGTGGACTGTCACCTTTTCCACGGGAAGCCCCATGGCTTCGGCGACCGCCGCCTGCGCACGCGTTAGAACTTGCGAACCGACCCAGACCTCACAGCCGTTCTCGGAGTTCCAGATCGTGCAACTCATTGGCTCCATCGTGGCGTGGGCGAGCAGTGGCGATTGATAGCGAGCCTCCAAAGTCTTGGCTCCGGCGGACATAGCGGTGGCGACGTCGCCCTCGTTTGTTGCGACGACCGCGTCACCGGCGATCGCGTTGTCAAGGTCGCTCACGAGTTGGGCCGTCGAAAATGTTGCAGCGCCACCGCTCCATTGCGGGTTGAGAGCCTCAAGCCCCTTTCTAGCCGCGCCCGTGTGATCGGCAACCACCACCACGAGATCGTCGAAACGAATGACTTGGCGAACACCAGCGACGGCAAGTGCGGCCTTCTCGTCCATGCCGGCCAGTTTGCCGCCGATGACAGGCGAAGCCTGGGGTATCGCGATCTTCAGGCCCGGCATTGTGAAATCTATGCTGAACCGGGCTCGGCCGGTTGTCTTGTCGACAGAATCTAGCCGCTTCAGCGACTTTCCAATGATCTTGAAATCCTTGGGATCCTTCAGCGCGACCTTCTCCGGCATCGGCAGCGTAGCCGCCTTGGTCGTCAGATCCCCATAGGAAATGGTCCGCTGGGTCGCGTCGTGAATTACCGTTCCCTTTTCAGCCCGGCAGCTGGCCGCATCAACGCTCCACGTTTCTGCTGCCGCTGCAACGAGCATCGTGCGCGCCAAGGCGCCGGCCTGCCGGAAGGGCTCGTAGAAGGCTCCAACGGAGTTGGACCCGCCTGTATTCTGAAAACCCGTCATCGGATTGGCATAGAGGGCGTCATTGGGCGGCGCCTGTTCCACGATAATCTGAGCGGTTTCAACTTCCAGTTCTTCGGCAATCAGCATGGGTAGTGCCGTCTGAATGCCTTGCCCGATTTCGACCTGCGAAATGATCGCCGTCACCCGGCCGGTCTTGTCGATCCGGATGAAAGCACCAGGTGCGAAATCGGCCGCCGATTTGTCAGCGGCAGCAGCGCTGTCCGCACCGAACATCGGAGCATTGATGGAAATTAACAACCCGCTTCCGGCAGCAACGCCGGCGCGCAGGAATGAACGCCTAGTCAATTGCGTCTCAACGGGCAATGCGTTGGATGAACGATTCTCCTTATACATTTTCAGCCCCCCTGCTTCGCGTTGCCGTCGAGCTTCGCGGCGTACTTGATCGCTTCGCGAATGCGGACATAGGTGCCACAGCGACAGATGTTGCCCGACATGGCCTCGTCGATGTCGGCATCCGTCGGGTTGGATTTCTCGGACAGCAGAGCCGCCGCCGACATGATCTGCCCGGACTGGCAGTATCCGCACTGCACCACGTCGAGATCCTGCCAGGCCTTCTGAACCTTGAGGCCGCTCGGGGTATTGTGGATCGCCTCGATCGTCGTGACCGTGGAGCTGCCGACGCTGTCGACCGGAGTCTGGCAGGACCGGGCCGGTTCGCCATCGATGTGGACGGTGCAGGCGCCGCACTGCGCAATGCCGCATCCGTACTTGGTGCCGGTCATTCCCAGCACGTCGCGGATAACCCAGAGCAGCGGCGTATCGCCATCTACCTCGACGCTGCGCTGCTCGCCGTTGACGTTGAGATCGTATGCCATGAACTCGTCCTCGTCCGTTTGCCGATGCCGCAACGTGTGGTGTTGGAGAGCAAATAGCGGAGGACGGGCATGCTAATTAGCTGCTATAATTTGCATGAAGTTAGAAATGGGATTTATAAATGAGAAAGGGCGACTTCAGTGAATTCGCCGCGTTCATCGCGGTTGCCGAGGAGGGAAGCTTCACACGTGCGGCCGCGAAGCTCGGCCTTTCCCAGTCCGCTCTGAGCTATTCCGTCCGCATGCTGGAAGAACGGCTCGGACTGCGATTGATCGCGCGAACGACGCGCAGTTTGTCTTTGACGGATGCTGGAGAAAGGCTGCTTCATAGCCTGCGCCCGGCATTCGACCATATCGACAGCGAAGTCGCCGCGCTCACTGCACTTCGCGACAAGCCGGCCGGCACGATCCGCATCACGACCTTCCGGCATGCCGCCAGAATGGTGCTCTGGCCCGCGCTTGTGAAACTCCTGCCGGAGTATCCGGACATTGCGGTCGAGATCAGTGTTGATGAAGGCCTGACGGATATCGTCGCCGGAAGATTTGATGCCGGCGTTCGCCTGGGTGAGCAGGTACAGAAGGATATGATATCGGTTCGGGTCAGCCCGGATATCCGCATGGCGGTGGTCGGCTCCCCATCCTACTTTGCCAAGCGAAAAGTTCCGCAAACGCCGCGTGATCTGAGCGAGCACAACTGCGCAAACTACCGCCAGACCACCAGTGGCGGGCTCTATGCCTGGGAATTCGAGCGCGATGGCGTTGAGCTTGAGGTCCGGGTCAACGGGGCGCTCATCCTCAACGACAACGAAATGTTGGAAAACGCTGCTCTCGATGGACTGGGACTGGCCTACACGTTCGAAAGTCAGGTTTCCGAGCATGTGGCCAGCGGGCGTCTGATCCGGGTGCTGGAAGACTGGTGCCAGCCGATCTCCGGCTATCATCTTTACTACCCCAGCCGACGGCAGCATACGCCGGCCTTCCTCCTTCTCGTCGATGCACTCCGCTACAAGGGAAAGGCGCGGCCGAAGGTCATTCGTCGTCCGACGCCCTCGAGGGGATAGCAGCCGCTAACCCATCAATCATCCAGCGTTTCCACTTTGCGCTGTCAGACGCTTCCTCCGGCGCGGGGGCATTTATCAATGCCATTTCTAACTTCATGCAGATTATAGCTGCTATTCAGACCAAACCGGGCGCTCCATTTTCCTGCTCATCGAAGACAGGAGTTAGCCATGAACAAGGTTTGGCTCATCACCGGTGTGAGCAGCGGCATTGGCGCCGGGACCGCCAGAGCGGCCTTGAAGGGCTGGCGACAGCGTGGTCGCGACCGCCAGGAATCTCAACAAGGCCCGCAAGGCTCTCGACGACGTTGCCGGCGACAATCTGGCGCTCGTCCAGTTGGACGTGACGGGCAAGGCGCAGACAAAGTCCGTCATCGAGGAGGCGGTCGCGCGCTTCGGCCGCATCGACGTGGCTGTCAACAGCGCGGGCTACTGCCTGCTCGGCAATTTGAAGAGACGCCCCTCCCGGAGATCGAAGCCCAGTTCGCCACCAATTTCTACGGCGTCGTGCATGTCATGCGTGCGGTCCTTCCGGTGATGTGCAAGCAGCGCTCGGGCTACATCATCAACATCGGCGCTGCCGCCGGCGTTGTCGGCCTCAAGCACTGCGGCGCCTATTCCGCAACCAAGTTCGCGATTGAGGGCCTTGCGTTCTCTGTCGGGATCGAGGTCGAGCCGTTCGGCATCAAGATCACGACCGCCGAGCCCGGCGCCTTCCGCACCGATCTCCTGGACAGTCAGAACGTCCGCTACGTTCCGAAGAGCGGTATCGACGACTACGCCGACGAGGCAACATCGCAATCGTTTTGGTCGGCCTATCACGGGGCACAGCCTGGCGATGCTGGCCGGCTCGGCGCTGCTCTCCTCAAGATCGCCGCCATGGAAAACCCGCCCAAAACCTTTGTCGCCGGAACGGATGCGATCGGAATGATCATGCCCGGCATCGAGGAGCGTCTGAGCGACATGCCACGATGAGCTTTCCAGGTCGACGGACGGCTCGTTATGACCACCACACTCAAAAATCGAAGGAGACTAAAATGAAGAAGTTCATTGTTGGCGTTGCCGCAGCCGTCATCCTCGTCCTTGGCGCACCAGCCTATGCGCAGGATACTCAGGCACCGGGTTACATGATCGCGAACTACATGATCACCGATCAGGCGGTCTTCCAGAAATACATGGATGAGGCAGGCCCGCTTGCTCCGAAATACGGCGGCAAGATCATCGTCTTCAACCTGAACGCGGACGCGGTGGAAGGCGAGCCGAAGTCGGCCTTGGCCATCGCCGAGTTCCCGAGTGTGGCCGACGCCGAGCGGTTCTACAACTCGCCGGAATATACCGCCGCGAAGCAGTTCCGCATCGCCTCGACCGAAGGATCGGTCGTCATCACACAAGGATTCGTCCCGCCAGCGTGACAATTTCCAGGTCCATTCGGACAATGCAAGCCAATCGGATCGCCTTGCGCCATCGATCTTCCCGGCATTCGAAAACAGGAGCAAAACATGAGTAGGGTATGGTTTATCACGGGTGCGGGCAGTGGCATCGGCGCAGCAACAGCAAGGGCAGCCTTGAAGGCTGGCGAGCGCGTGGTGGCGACAGGTCGTAATCTCGACAAGGTCCGGAACGCTCTGAGCGACATCACCGGCGACAACCTCACCTTCGTTCAACTGGACGTCACGGATGAAACCCGGGTGAAGGCGGCGGTCGATGAAGCCGTCCAGATCTTCGGGCATATCGACGTCGTGGGTAATGTCGCAGGCTACAGCCTGCTCGGCAACTTCGAAGAGTTGACCACGGCCGAGATCGGCGGGCTGATGTCGACCAATTTCCTCGGTGTCATGCATGTCATGCGCGCCGTCCTTCCGGTCATGCGCAAGCAGAGGTCCGGCCGGATCATCAACATCACGTCGCTTGCGGGGATCATGGGTTTCAAGCACTGCAGCGCCTACAGCGCCGCCAAGTTCGCCGTCGAAGGCCTGTCGCAGTCAGTGGCTCAGGAGGTCGAACAATTCGGCATCAAGATCACGACCGTCGAACCGGGCTTCTTCCGGACAGACCTGCTGGACGCCAAAAATGCCAAGTATGGCAGCGGCACGATCGAGGACTACGCAGTTGAAGGCAGCGCCGAGGATATGTGGTCGGGTTATGACGGCAAGCAGCAGGGCGATCCCGCCAAGCTCGGCAATATCCTCGTGAAAATTGCCACCATGGAAAATCCGCCGAAGCAGTTTCTGGCGGGAAGTGATGCACTTGCTGCCTTCAAGCCAGCACTTGAAGCCCGGCTTGAGGAAGTAAACGCATATGAAGACCTATCAAGGTCGACGGACGGGTCTTTTTAGACTGGATCGACTATCGCTGCGCGCTGAGAAAATGCTCTGTCAGCCGGATAAGATCTTGATGTGAACGCCCCATGGGGCGGTCTCGTCGGCTGCACGCAAGACCGCTATCCGCGCGCCGGCACCGCCAATGGCCTGATCTACGGCATGGGCTATTCAGGACATGGCGCGCAGCTCTCGACGCTGATCGGAAGTGTGCTAGCGGACATTGCCATGGGCCGCACAGATACCAATCCAATCGGTGGCATGGACTGGAATGCCGTCCCGCTGCATACGGGCAAGCCGTGGTCCCTGCCAATGGTGGGCACCTATTATCGGCTGAAGGATATCCTTCCCTGATCCCGCCGAGAGGCCCCAAAGTGGCCGACCGACACCGCCAATCTCGGCACCCATTGAACCAGGACCTGGCCACCTGCTCGCAGGTATGCGGTCTAGCCTGCGACCTTGATGAGCGCCCGCTCCATGGCTGCAAGGAAGAGGTCGACATGCTCGGCCTGGCAAACGAGCGGCGGGCGCACTTTAAGCGAATCCTCGTTGGCCCCTGTCGTGCTGACAAGGACGCCGTCGTCCCGCATTGCGTCCACCACATCCAGCGCCATTGCCCGCCGGCTTGCCGCCGGGGTGCCCTCAGGCCCTATATCGACGCCAAAGAACAGACCGGCATTTCGGATGGCACGAACTCCGTAAGGCTGCTGCGCGATTTTCTCCAGCCCGGCTCGGAGGCGCTGGCTCATGGCAAGCGCTTTCTGGGGGATCTGGTCACGCTGCAGGATCGTCAGCACGGCGTCCGCGGTCGCTATGCCAACCGTATTTCCGGCGAATGTGTTCGAGTAGCGAGAGGTGGCACCAAATTGCTCCATCGGTGCTTTGCGACCAACGACAGCGCCAATTGGAAATCCGTTGCCCATCGGCTTGCCGAGGGTAACAAGATCCGGAACGATCCCGTGCCGCTCAAAGCCCCACATATGAGCGCCGGTTCGCCCGAAGCCCGGTTGAACTTCGTCGGCGATGACGAGACCACCTGCCTCCCGCACGGCCGCAACTCCACTGGCAATGAAACCAGGGGGATCGACCCATACGCCATCGCTGGAAAAAATACTGTCGATGAGCAGGGCCGCAACGCCGATGCCACGACGGTTCAAATCCACAATGGCCGAACGAATCTGTTTCTCGAAAAAGTCCGCAGCCTGGGCTTCCGGCACCCCTGCCGGCCCAGGTAGGGATACCATGCGCACGAATGGGCTGAGCTTGACCGCGTCGCCCAGGTTCGGGGAAACCGCGGCAGTAGCCGCACTGGTACCGTGATACGCGTAAGTCGAGACGATCACGCCTTCGTTGCCGCTCGCAAATCGCGCAATACGCAGGGCCAGATCGTTGGATTCACTCCCCGTGCAAGTAAAAACCACCCGGTCGAGCTCGCTTGGGAAAGTGTCGACCAGTCGCTCGGCATAGTCGATGAGTTTTGGCTCGAGATAGCGCGTGTTGGCGCTGATCCGGCCCGCCTGTTCAGCCATTGCGGCGTTTACTTCTGGGTGGCAATGGCCGAGCGACGGCACGTTATTGTAGAAATCAAGGTAGGCACGCCCGTCAGGATCGTAGAGCCACATGCCTTCGCCACGAACGAAGTGCACGGGCCGGCGGTACTGAAGCCGATAAGAGGCCCCAAGTACTTCGTCACGGCGAGCAATTAGCTCGGACTCGCGCCTGGGAAGGTCGGACTCGCCGGGCCTGTAGCGATTAGGCATGAGATCTGTGGACATGGTGCTGCTGCCTATTTGAAAGAGTACCTTGATCAATTCGCGGTTCGTCTTTTGGCTACCGTGCCGGTCGAGCGAACCGAAATGTGTTACGGCTGAAACGACGGCATTGCCGCCATGACTGCCTCCTCGCCCGATGCGGCACCAAGAGTCGCCAGGATGGAAAGTCCGTGCTCGGCACGCGCGACATTCTTTTTGATGTACTGGGCGTCGGCCGGAAAAAGGTGGGATCGCCAGTAGTTGACCAAGATCAATGCGCTTTGTCGCGCCCGCATCAGTCCGACGAGCAGTTTTGCTTCCAGCGCCGAAAGTGGAATGACAGAGGCATAGCCGGCGATAAGATGTTCAGCCCCGCCCAAAGGAAGGGTCGGATCCTTTACGACGTGACTTGCTGCGATCGCCAGATCCTGGATCCTGGGGCTCCAGCAGCCATCGCCGAAATCGATGAAGCTCATTCCCTGGCCTGTCACCATCATGTTGAACGGGCTGGGATCATTATGAGTTACCTGCCATGCCACATTCGAGATTTGTGGCTCAACCAACTCCACATACTCCGCCATCGCCACGCGTACACTATCGGCAATGGTCCCGGATGGCAGGTATTGCTGTAGTTCCGTCAACCGCGACCAGCAACCGACGTGCCAAAGAACGGGGCGGTGGACCGCGGGTACACTGACCAGCTCAAGAGCTAGGTCCAGCCGGGCGAGAGCACTGCCGGTTCGAAAAAGCAGGTCGGGAGTTGGCGTAGCCTGGTGCAGCGGGATGCCCTCAATCCGGGTCTGCAAGTACCCGCACACCCCCTCTTGCTCGAACATCAATGCGCCGTTGCTGGTGCGGAGCACTTCGGGTGCAACGAAGCCCGCGGCCCCTTGCAATCCGGCCATAGCGGCGGTTTGAAAACGAAAGCTGTCGACCGCCTCCGGTCTTGCCGACGTCTTCAGGATCAACCGGCGACCGTCCGACAGGTTGACCTCAACGGTGCGCTCAACCTCGGAGGACAATGTCGCGATCGATCCCGTCAATCCGTAGTGGCGCTTCAGTAGGGCCGCCGACATGTCCGGTTCGGAGGAGCCCGGCCGCATTGCCAGGATTGCGGCGGCAGCGCGAAAATAGGCTTCGGTTGAAGCTGCCGCGCAAGGCAGATGGGCGCATCCTGCCGTCATAGAGCCATTGAGCTGACCTGCTTCTTCATCGGGGACCAGATCACCATAAGCACCCAATTCGAAAGATCCTCGCCTGTTGGGGACGGTTGTTCTTCATGCTTCGACAGATGGCGCGCTCCAGCGATGACGCCCGCAGTTCTATTTCTCGCGGTATTTGAGACGGCGCCGCTGGCAGCTCTCGCAAAAATGGGCGCGGTGCCCTGCAAGGCCCCGGCAGGTCCTCGCCCTCAGAGTCCGAAAACGCCCGGTAGCTGCGTCACATCGCGGATTTCCGTGTACTCGTAGTAGGGGTTGGCAGGCTCATGGCCGCGATTAACCCAGATCTTGTTCTTGATCCCCAGATCATAGGCGGACATCAGGTCGTGGCGGAAAGACGAGGAAACGTGCGTTATGTCCTCGGGTCCGCATCCCAGCATGTCGAACATATACTCGAACGCCTTGAAGTGCGGCTTATAGGCACCGGCCTGTTCAGCGGTGTAGACGGCATGAAACGGCGCGCCGAGCTTTGCCACGTTCGACGGAATTTGGGCCATCATGGAGTTCGAAAGGATCACCAGCGGAATTTCTTTGGCCAGTTTAGCCAATCCCTCTGGTACGTCCGGATGCGGCCCCCAGGTCGGAATGCGGTTGTAGATCGTTTCGGCGTCTTCGGCTCGGAATGCGACGTTGTTGCGGCGGCAGGTGCGTTCCAGTGCGTTGTGAACGACATCTGCATAAGGCTTCCAGTCCTGCAGCACCTCATCGAGGCGGTAGCCTTGGAAGTTTCTGATGAATTCGTCCATGCGCGGTCCATCCAGAATATGACCGAACAGATCCTTAGCAGCTTCGGCCATTTGGAAATTGATTAGCGTGCCGTGGCAATCAAAAGTCACGTATTTCGGCCGGAAGCGATCCATGTCCTTGATTCCTGTCAATCTGCCCTATCAGCCGAGCATAATCGCAGGCGTTTGGCAGAATGTGCCGCAATGCATGGTCATTCAGCAGAAGGCCCTCCGGTCGACCGCAAAACCAGCACGCCCTTTCGCAGTGCTGTCCCTTTCGCCCCGCCTGAGCCGAAACCGACCTTTAGGGCGCTAGCCCTGTCTCCTGAGTCGAGCCGCCAACGGGGTGGATGCCCAGACCAAGCGGGTGCTGCGAGCAGCGACCGATACGGGCGCAAAGGCGACCTTATTTTCTTAGTTTAGGTGTTCTCAGGCACCTGCCGCTTGAACGATCTCTCGGACTCTGCGGTCAGCCAATCGCGCAATGCGGAGAGGCCGGTAGAAACAATGATCGACTTCGGATGGATCAGGCCGTAGTCGGTTCCGTCGCGTTCAAAGCCGAGTGGTGCTTCCAATCGCCCATTCGCGACGTCATCCGCTGCAATCGCTTGTGGTGCAAGAGCAACGCCAAGACCACCCAGGGCCGCTTCTGCCATCAGGAAATGATGATCCAGCAATCGGGTCGCTCGAGGACGCGGCGCATCAATGTGCTCGTCGAACCACGCTTCCCAAGCATTCGGTCGCGTCCGTGATCCGAGCGCCACATAGTCGCCACTCTCGAACCGCTTGCGCAGGGATGGTAGCATTACCGGACCGACACGCTCGGGCATCAGCCTGATGATGGTCCATTCCGGGTCCACCAGAAAATCGAGACGGCGGATCGCAAGCGTCACCCGGTCGCGCGCGAAGTCGAGCCCACCGCCGCCAGTCGACAGATGGACCTCGACATCCGGGTATCGATCTTGAAACCCAGACAGGCGCGGAATCAGCCAGCGCATCGCCAGCGAGCGCTCGCAGGATAGGATGATCGGAATGGGTGTCGAGTTGGATCTGATTTCTGCCAACGTATCAGTGATTAAGCTGAACGCCTTGCCGGTCGCCTCCGCCAGCTTCTCGCCGTCGGCGGTCAGACGCACTCCGCGTCCGTCCGCTTCGAGCAAGCGCAAGCCAAGATCAGCGGAGAGTTTGGAGACGCGACGGCTGACTGCACCATGCGTCAGCGCGAGTTCGAAAGCCGCAGCACGCACCGATCCTAGACGCGCCACTGTCTCGAAGGCACGCAGATCGTCCAGAGAAGGTACGTCAGATCGTTTCATTGGTGATCACATATCACCACTAATCGTCAGATCATATGGATAATCGATGCCGATCGTTCTGCTATTCTCACCAACATGAAGCGGAACACATCTCTCCTGGTCGGGATAATCGCCGACGATCTGACCAGCGCTGCCGACGGCGCGGCGGCCTTTCTCGCGAGAGGCTATGCACCTGTGATCAAGCGACAAGTCGACGGCACGGAAAACGGAGCCGTCGCTTCGATCGATACCAACAGCCGCGCCTCTGCCATGCGGCAGGCGACAAGGGCTACGGCCGACGCCGTGTCGGCCCTCTCGAATGCCCGCCTTCTCCTCAAAACGATCGATTCGACCCTGCGCGGCCATATCCGCGTGGAAGTCGCCGCCGCCTTTCGCGCAAGCGGCCGGAGCAGGCTTGTCATCGCGCCAGCCTTTCCCGAAGCGGGGCGGCTCACCGTCGGCGGGATCCAGACGGTGAACGGCATTCCCGTGAGTCAAAGCGTCTATGGCCGTGACCCGGTCCATCCCTCAGTCACATCGCGCATTGCCGATCTGATCGACCCGTCCCTGGGGATACCGATCATTCTCGCGGCAAACAGTTCCGGCGATGCGGCGACGAAAGGGTCCATTCTGATCCTCAACGCCGACAGCCAGGACGTACTGAACCGGCAAGTCGCCAGCGTCCCCGATCCTGAGACTGTTCTTTGGGTGGGCTCTCCTGGTCTCGCCATCGCGCTGGCATCGCTGGTCCTTGCCGTGCCGGATGGACGCCCGGTAACGGGCAAAGCCGTCGGGCGGGTGGTGATCGTCGCAGGAAGCGCCAATCCGGTGACGCGCGCCCAATGCGAGACCTTGCGGGTACAAGGCGTTCCCGTCGTCACCGACCTGGCCGACGCTCCCGGCGACGCCCGTGTGATTTGCCTTCGGGCACCACTGCAACGGCAGGAGAATGCCAGCGCGGTGACGACAAACCTGGCCGGACAAGCAGCCGCAGCGGTCGCCCGGCATGACTATGACGCGGTGATCGCCACCGGCGGCGAGACGATGGCGGCGATGCTCGACCGCCTCGGCATCAGCCGTTTCTGTCTCACCCGCGAGTTGGAGCCCGGCTTTCCGGTCGGCCACGCCGAACGGGCGGACGGAACGTCGCTCACCATCGCCATGAAGGCGGGAGGGTTCGGCTCACCTTCGACACTCCTTGATGCCGCCCGCGACCTGCTGGCAAAACGCTTTCACGAAAGGCTCTGATCCATGACCGCCCCTGACGCTCCTCTAGCCGTGACCATGGGTGACCCCTCCGGCATCGGCCCCGAGATCATCGCAAAAATGTATCTCCGTCGGCCGGACAAGCGGCACTGGATCGTCGTCGGTGATCCGCTGGTGATGAACCACGCCCTTTGCGCGCTGGATGCTGAAGTGCGGGTCCGGCCGATCGCTTCCCTCGATGAGACCGTGCTCGAGGACGGAACGCTCAACGTGCTTTGCTCCTCGCAGCTTCGCGTCCTGCCACCCGTCAGCCAGGTTTCGGCCATCAGCGGACGCGCGGCGTTCGACGCCATCGTTGTCGCGATCAGACTGGCGCGGGATGGTGGGGTGGGCGGCATCGTGACGGCGCCGATTCACAAGGAAGCGCTTGCAGCCGCCGGTCTGCACTATCCCGGCCACACCGAAATCCTGGCCGATCATGGCGGGGCGCCCAAGGTCGCCATGATGCTAGCGAACGAGGACATTCGCACGGTCCTCGTCACCATCCATTGTTCGTTGTCCGAGGCGATCCGCAAAGGCGATTTCGCGGCGCAGATGGACGCGATCCGGCTGGCCCATGCCGGCGCGCAGGCGCTTGGCATCGCCCATCCGCGCGTCGCTGTCGCGGGCCTTAATCCGCATGCCGGCGAAGGCGGTCTCTTTGGAGACGAGGAAATCCGCATCATCCAGCCGGCGATCGAGGCGGCCCGTGCCGAAGGTATCGACGCATCCGGCCCATGGCCCGGCGACACTGTGTTCATGCAGGCCCGCAAGGGCAGATTCGACATCGTGGTCGCGCAGTATCACGACCAGGGTCTCATCCCGGTCAAATATATGGGCCTCGACCATGGCGTGAACGTCACGCTGGGCCTGCCGTTCGTGCGCACCAGCCCCGATCACGGCACCGCGTTCGACATCGCGGGGTCCGGCGTTGCGGACCCCTCCAGCCTTGAGACCGCCTTCGACTACGCCCTTCGGCTCAAGGCTTCCCTCCAGAACCAGAAAGCCGGCACCCCATGACACAATTCGACTTCATCTTCATGCTGACGCGCAACGACCGCACCGTGGCCGACGCCGCCGTCCACGTCGAAACGGCGCTCCGGGCCGGAATCCGCCACATCGGCTTCAAGGACGTCGGCCTGCCGTTCGACGCGCTCGCCGGCCTCGCCCGCCAGATCCGCGAGGGCGGAGCCAGCACCTATCTCGAAGTCGTATCGCTCGACCGCGACAGCGAGATCCGCTCGGTCAAGGCGGCGATCGACCTCGGCGTCGACTTTCTTCTCGGTGGCACCCATGCCGAAGACGTGCTGCCGCTGCTGGAAGGGACACCCATCCGCTACTATCCGTTTCCGGGTCGCATCGTCGGGCACCCGAGCATTCTCGAAGGATCGCAGGCCGAGATCGTCAAAAGCGCCGTCGCGCTCGCCAGCCATCCCGGTGTCGCCGGTCTCGACCTTCTCGCCTACCGTTCGGCAGGCAATGTGCCATCTCTCATCGACGCTGTGTGCCGAACTGTGCCCAAGCCCATTATAGTCGCGGGATCGGTGGACCGGCCGGATCAGGTCGAGACAATTCGCAAGAGTGGCGCAGCGGGATTTACCGTCGGTACCTCTGCGCTGGACGGCCGGTTCCCGGCAGAGGGCCCCGCACTGGAATTCCAGCTGCGGGCGATCTCGGCGTGCCTCGAAGGACATCAAGAGAGCATGGGAGGTGAGGAACGATCCTGGTAGACAGCAACGTTCAACTTTCGTTCATCACTGGACAAAATCGCAGCTTCGGGCCGACTAGGCCGACCGGAAGATGGAGCCCTCGAGAACCGCTGGCCTCCAGCTTGCGCTATCCATTCCGACGCGACTCCTATTCCGGAACCTCAGAGGCACCATCAGCGAGGCTTGGGATCATCCGCTTCGACCGGCCGCTCAAAACGGACCTTATTCAAATCGGCGCTTCAAATCTGTGACCTCCTCAGGGCTGAGGCATTTTACAGTCGCGCTCCTTGCCACGGCCGGACTTGTCGATTGCGGTCTTCATGTTGTCGTAGATACCGCGCCGCCGAATGCCACCGAACACGCGGAAGGCGATCATGGAACTTCGTCAAGAGATTATGACATTGATTTTAAAGCGTCAAAAACGGCAGCGCCGCAGCTCTTGAAGGCGATAAAATCGCCGTCACTTGCCGGATGCCGGGGATATTCGGTGCAAAGTACCGAAATGCCGCTGCAGTCAGTGCATTCTGCGGCACCAGTCGCCGATACTGCTAGCGCTCATTGATTACCGAGGCCCCCATGTCCCCTATTATCCACCACATCAGCAGCGATGAACTCCCCAAGTCAGCGGACGTCGTGGTGATCGGCGGCGGGATTGTCGGCGCCAGCGCGGCCTATTTCCTGGCGCGGCGCGGCCTGTCGGTGGCGCTTATCGAAAAGGGGTATGTCGGCTGCGAACAGTCGAGCCGGAACTGGGGCTGGTGCCGTCGGCAGAACCGCGACGCACGTGAGTTGCCGCTTGCCAATCTGGCGCTGCGGCTGTGGGAAGAACTCACCAATGAGATCGGGCATGACCTTGGCTTCCGCCGTTGCGGGCTCATCTATGCGACCGCCGATCCAAAGCAACTCGCCGAATGGGACCAATGGCGCGGGGTTGCCCGACGGTTCGACGTCATTACGCGGATGCTTACTGCCGACGAGGTCACTGCCGCCGTTCCTGCGGCTGGCGGCCGCAAATGGCTGGGCGGCGTCCACGCGGCAGATGATGGCAAGGCCGAGCCCTGGCTCGCCGCTCCTCGGATCGCCGAGGGCGCGCGCAAACATGGCGCGACCATTCATCAGAACTGCGCGGCACGCGGCCTGGATATCACCAATGGGCAAGTGAGCGGCGTCGTCACCGAGAAAGGCCTTATCCGCACCAGCGCGGTCCTATGTGCCGCCGGTGCCTGGGCTTCTGCTTTCCTGCGCATGCATGCGGTTTCGCTGCCGCAGGCCAGCGTCCGTCAGACCGCCTTGCGGACCGGTCCTGCACCGGATTTTGGCGGGGCAGTCTATACCTCCGACTTTGCCATGACGCGCCGGCTCGATGGCAGCTACACGATAGCCATCAGCGGCAGGGCGACCCTTGAGATCACGCCGCAGGGGATCCGCTATGTCCGCCCGTTTCTGCCGATGTTCATGAAACGGCTGAAGGCCGTCGAGATCGGCATAGGCCGCTCGTTCTTCGGGGGCCCGGACTCACTCCGTCGCTGGCATCTCGACAGGCCGACCCCCTTTGAGCGCATCCGCGTCCTCGATCCCGCTCCGGACAAGCGGATGTTGGCAACCATCATGACGCGGGTAAAAGCCCTGTTCCCCACCGTTGCTGATGCCGGCGTCGTGTCCTCCTGGGGCGGGTATATCGACTCCACACCGGACGCAGTACCCGTGATTTCACCGGTGGACAGCATCGGCGGAGTATTCGTCGCCGCAGGCTGTTCCGGACACGGCTTCGGCGCTGGCCCTGGCATTGGCCATCTGGCGGCGGATCTGGTCGCAGGTGACGCTGCAAGCGTCGATCCGACTCCATTCCGCATGTCACGCTTCTCGGACAGATCGAAAATTGAAGTTGGCGCTTTCTGATGCAATTGACTGCATGGCGACACCAAAGAGCGCGGAGCGATTGCGAATTTGCATGTCTACAGGCCTAAGCGCGATCTGGACCGTTTCGTGAAGAGGATTCTCACGAAGGACCGGGTTGACGACTGGTCCAGACACTCAGTTCCGCCAACTCAGCTTCCAGCAACTTGATGGAAAAACCACATGTCAGATCAAACTACGAGCGCTTCCGGTAGAAAGCTGGCTTTCATCCATACGGTTTCCGGCCTTGTTTCCGAGTTCGAGGGCCTCGCCAAGGAACATTTGCCCGACTGGAAGCCGTTCGCGATCCTCGACGAGAGCCTCTTGAGAAATACCATTGAGCGCGGGTCGCTATCCGATCTGACGAAACGAAGGCTTGCTGCCTACGTATGGTCGGCAGTCGACGCCGGGGCAGATGCGATTGTCGTCACATGCTCGACTCTCGGACCGGCAGTCGATGCCATTGCGCCGCTTTGTCCTGTGCCGCTGTTCCGTATTGATGAAGGCATGGCCAAAGCCGCCGTCGAGCATGGAAACCGCATAGGTGTCCTGGCGACCTTGTCCACAACGCTGGTGCCAACCGTGGATCTGCTGAAGCGCAAGGCATACGACGCGGGCAAGGATGTAGCGATCGACGATGTGCTTGTTGAGGGAGCGTTTCAACGCCTCGCCGGCGGGGACGTCGAAGCCCATGACGCGCAAATCCGCCTAGCTCTCGAAGAACTGTCGAAGAAGGTCGATGTGGTCATTTTTGCGCAGGCCTCGATGGCTCGTGCGGTGCGGGGCACGGCCCACAGCCTTCCAGTTCTGACAAGCCCCGTGCTTGGGGTTGAAAACGTGAAACGGCGTTTAGAGCAGCGATAGGACAAGTGGGACAGGGTGCAAATTCCTAATGCGAGTCTTGCCGCAATATTGTTCGGCCCACGCGATGTCCGCCTGCCGAAACCGAGCTGCCGCCTCTCGTATAGCTCGGCGACAGGCGCAGCGAGCCGCGCAGTCTTTTAACTGGTTAACGATCTGCCCCGGCCTACTGGCATAGAGAGCGCCACCGGCGCGCCCTCTGCGCTTGGCGAAGATGTCGCCTAGAAATAGCCGAGGATGGACTTGACCTCGAGATACTCCAACATGCCCTCGAGGCCGTATTCGCGTCCGTTTCCGGACTGCTTGAAGCCGCCAAACGGCGCGTGAGGATCCCACGCCGGGTAGTTGAGATGCACTTGACCGGCGCGAATCCGCGACGCGACGTACTTGGCGACGTCCAAATCCTTGCCCTGCACATGGGCCCCGAGGCCATAGATGGTGTCATTGGCGATGGTGACGGCCTCGTCGACTGTGTCGTAGGGGATGATGCAAAGGACCGGCCCGAAGACCTCCTCCTGAGCGATGCGCATGCCCGTGCGCACGTCGGAAAAGATGGTCGGCTTCACATAGAGCCCGACATCTAGGCCGTCCGGACGGCCCAGTCCGCCGGTGAGAAGCTTCGCGCCTTCCGAAACGCCGACGCCGATCATTGTCTGGATCCGGTCGAACTGAGCACGATTGGCGATTGCTCCGTGGGTGGTGGCCTCCGAAAGAGGATCACCGACGACGATCTCATCCGCGGTCCGCTGGGCAATTGACTCGATCTCGGAAAGCCGCACGCGCGGCACGATCATACGCGTCGGCGCACTGCATGACTGGCCGAGATTGCGTAAGGCGGCGGCTATGCCCAGCGAAACGGCGCGATCCAGATCGGCGTCGGGCAGGATCACGTTCGGCGACTTGCCGCCGAGCTCCTGCGCGATGCGCTTCACCGTCGGCGCGGCGGCCTGGGCCACCGCAATGCCGGCACGGGTAGAGCCGGTAATGGAGATCATGTCGACGTCCGCATGAGACGCGAGACCCCCACCGACGCAAGGGCCGTCACCATTGACGAGGTTGAAGACGCCGGCGGGGAAGCCGGCTTCCTCGATCGCCTCGGCGAACAGCAGCGCGTCCAAAGGAGAAAGCTCGCTTGGCTTCAGTATGACCGTGCAGCCTGCGGCGAGCGCCGGCGCAACCTTGGCGGTGATCTGGTAGAGTGGCCAGTTCCAGGGCGTGATCAGGGCGCAGACGCCGACCGGCTCATGGGTGACGGCGGTGCGGCCGCGCTGCTCGACGAAGGGGAAGGCTGTCAGGACATCGCGAGCAACCTTCACATGGGCGATGGCGAGCGGCACCTGCGCGGTGCGCGCATATCCAATCGCCGCGCCCATTTCGAGGGTGAGGCATTGCGCAAGCAGTTCACTGCGCGCTTCGAGCAGCGCCTGCAGGCGATCAAGCAGGCCCGCCCGGTATTCCGGCTTGGTACGGCTCCACGTGGCGAACGCCCGGCGGGCCGCTGAAACGGCCGCGTCCACATCCCCGCCGTTTCCGAGCGGAAACCGGGTCACGACCTCTTCCGTGGCCGGATTGACCACGACGCCCTTGGCGGTGCCCCTCGGCTCGCGCCATTCGCCGTCGATGAAAAACTTGTCCAGGCGGCCGCTGCGGGACAGGTGTTCGAGGGGCGTCATCATCCTACAAGGTCCTTCACGCGGTAATAGGCACCGAGGATCGGCAGGAACCAGGGACGCCCGAAATATCCGGGGATCGCCGGCCAGTCGAAGTCCTTCCAGGGGTTCAGGTCGGGGCGCCCGTCCATGACGTCGGCCATGATGCTGCCCATCAGCGTGGACATCTGCGTGCCGTGCCCGCTATAGCCCATCGAGTAGTAGATGCCGTCGCGCTCGCCGGCGCGCGGCAGGCGGTCGCGGGTCATGTCGACCATGCCGCCCCAGCAGTAGTCGATCCGGGTGTCGGCCAGTTCCGGATAGACGTCGACCATCGCCGCCTTCAGGATCTGCCCGCTCTTCTCGTCGGATTGCGGATTGGACACGGCAAACCTGGCCCGGCCGCCGAACAACATGCGATTGTCCGGGGTCAGCCGCCAGTAGACAACGAGGTTGCGCGTGTCGACCACATTGCGACGGGTCGGCATGAGGCGCTCGATCTGCGCAGGCAACAGCGGTTCCGTCACGATCAGGAAGGCGCCGACCGGCACGATGCGGCGGCGGATCCAGCCGAGCGGACCGACCTTGGAAATGCCGCTCGCCAGCAGGACCTGCCGCGCGACGATTTTGCCGCGTGGGGTCTCTACTTCATGCCCGGCGGGTACCTTGCGCATTGCCATGACGGGAGTCCGTTCATGCACCTCTGCGCCACCACGTGCGGCGGCGGTCGCCAAGCCCCGGACGAACCTTCCGACATGCATGCCGGCGCTCTTGGGAAAAAGCAGCCCGCCGTGGTAGCGGTTGGTGCCGACTTCGGTTCGCAGGTCGGCGCGCGCGATCATCCTCGTTTCGGGATCGACATTGGCCGCGAGGAGTTCCTGGCTGCGCGCCAGCATGTCGTAGTGCTCAGGCTTGGCAGCAAGCTTGAGCTTGCCGACACGGGCGAAGCTGCAGTCGATCTGTTCTTCCTGCACCAGCCGCTCGACCATGTCGACGCCGGCGTCGAAGGCCTTGTAGAGCGCGTTCGCGGCATCCGTGCCGTACTTGCCGGCCATGATCCCATAGTTCTGGGCAAAACCGTTGTTGCACATGCCGCCATTGCGCCCCGACGCGGCGTTGCCGATTGTTTCAGCCTCGAGCAGGGCTACCCGCGCGCCCTTCTTGGCGAGGGCCAGCGCCGCGGAGGACCCGGTCAAGCCGCCGCCCACCACGGCCACGTCGTACCGGCCTTCGAGGGGTTTGGACGATCCGCCATCGAACGGCTGAGACGTGTCCAGCCAGTAAGAGGTAAGTTTCATTTTTGCACCATCAGAGCGTCAGTTTGCATGGGCGCCATGCAAAGCGTGGAGATCGGAGTCTCTACCAGCCGCGGATCCGCTCCCACCGCGCTTCAATCTCGGGGCTCTCACCGTTGACGACGCTGTAGAAGTCATGCTGGGCGGCCATCGCGCAGGCATGGTTGGGCAGAATTCGGACCCGAGAACCGAGCGGCAAGTCGGGCATGGACTTTCCAGAACCGGCACGAATGGCGAGAATACCGTGTTCCTGGCTGGCCTGGGCCACGATCACATCTTCAAGCACCCGCCCCTTTTCGTCGCAGACCATGCCGTAACCCTGGTCGAGCTGCTGGTTTGCGGTTCCCCGGTCGCGCGAAAGCGCCATCCACCCGGCGTCAACCAGCACCCATCCCTTTTCCGGCTTGGACCCGATCACCGTGGCCAATACGGAAATCGCGATATCGTCGCGGCCGCAGACCCCTACCCCGTGCTGGACGAGGTCGAAGAACATGTAGACCCCGGCGCGCAGCTCCGTGACCCCCTCGAGATTGTCGGCGAAATGCGCCGTCGGCGTCGAACCGACGCTGACGATCGGGCAGGCGTGGCCATGGGCGCGCAGGACTTCAGCGGCGCGCACGGTGGCCGAACGCTCGTTCTCTGCTGCCTTGACCAGCGCATCAGGCGTGCTCAAGCCATAAGATTCGCCGGCGTGGGCGAGGACGCCGACGAGGTTGGCGCCCGCTGCGACGACCCTGTCGGCCACCTCGAGCAGCTTGGGATCGTCCGGCTTCAATCCACCGCGATGGTCATCGCAGTCCAGTTCGATGAAGACGGACGGCGTCAGGCCGGTGGCTTGGCGCACGCCGGCCAGTGCATCGGCCTGCTCCACCGAATCGAGCAGCAGCTTGAGATCGACGCCCGTGCGGCCACATAGTTCCACGGCGCGGATGGCCAAAGCCGGCGATATGCCGACCGCATAGGTCATGTCTCGAAAGCCGTGGCCCGCGAAGTATTCCGCCTCGGCTATGGTCGAGACCGTGATCGGGCCGGGTTCGCGAGGAAACACGTGTCGGGCGACGTCGATGCTCTTGGCCGTCTTCATGTGCGGGCGCAGCACCACACCAAGTCTATTAGCGTGCTCGGCGAGACGCTGGACGTTGCTCTCAAGCCGTCCTCGGTCCAGAAGCAGCGACGGGGTGATGAGGGCATCGATCGTTTTGGCCGCTTCACGCACTTTTATGTTTCTCCATCTTTCCCGAATCCTCATTCCTTAACCGAACGACTGGTTTGCCAAGGCATACATATGGGCTGGTACATCGGAGACGGGTCGCCGCCCCTTGACCATGGCAGTCGCACAACCAACCTGCTTAAGGCCAAGGCTCTCCAGCCAGTCGCCCAATCCGTGTTCGGCATAGACGTCGATGCGCACGAATTGCCCGTGAAGCTTCGAAAGCTGGGCCAGGATCAGAAGCCGCGCGTCTTGAGCGCTCTCGGCCGCACAGGGGCCGACGACATAGCCGCGCCCGAACTTCCTGGCGATGGCATAGCCTGCAATCCGTCCCGCGCGCTCGATAACGACGACCTTGCCCGCATCGGCGAGCGCAGCCACCATCGACGGCCGGGGCATGCCCATGGCTCGTTCGTCGAAGGCCTGGATCGCCGCGAGGTCGGAGACCGTCGCCTGGCGAACGTCGTTGCGCGCACTCTGCGTCACGGCGACGGTCAGCGGGCCCTGAAGCTGAAGTACCCTGCCCCAGGCGGTAAAGCCGCGCCGCTTATAGAGCGCGAGCCCCTCTTCCGTCGAATTGAGCAGCACGTTGCGACCGTCCGTGGCCTGAAGCAACCCATCAAAGAGCCGGGAGCCGTTGCCACCGCCTTGTGCGGAGCCAGTGACTATGATCATCCCGGCAGTGGCATAGGCCTGTCCGTAATTCCAGGACATGGCAGAGCCAATCACCTCTCCCGCCCGCTCGAGGACCAGGCCATTGCCGACCGTCACGGCAAATTCCCAGTCCTCCTGGCGATAAGGCCAGCCCATCTCCTGCGACAGCTTCAGCGCGCCCGGCACATGGCGGGTCTCGAATTTCATCAACTCGGTCGGGGCGCTGACGATATCTCTGTCATGCTCAACGGTCATGATTGCAACGCTGTCGCTTGATCCAAAGTCAGATTGAAGTCGGACCTTAGAGTCGCGTCCGGCGGACAGATTTCGCTGCTGTTTTGCCCTTTCAACTCGACGGGATCATTCGTTTTGACCCCGTCCGTCGGCATACAAAATGGCGCAAATCGGGGGAGAAATACTCATCTGCCACCTTGCGTCGCCCGTCATGGTTGCCAGTCGGCGTGACGTCCACACCTCTGATGCGATCTCGGGCCTGACCAACACCATGGGCCGAACACTCTGAAGCGATGAGCCGCTTAATGCTCAGGAGGAATTTTGGATGATCTACATCAGCGAAGAGGAGTCAGCCGCCCTCGTCACGCATGAACTTGCCTTCGAGGCGGCGCGGGAGGCTCTCGTGGCAGCAGCATCGCGGCAGAGCTGGGTCTTTCCCGCTGTTCTCGGGCGCACACAGGAGGCGACCAACACCTTCTCAATCAAATCCGGTTCGTCGGACGACCTGACCGGGGTGAAAATTGGCTCCTTCTGGTCGGGCAACCCGGCACGTGGCCTTCCCCGCCACAACTCCACCATCGTGCTGCTCGATCAGCATACAGGTCGGCTCGGCGCCGTAATCGAGGCCGGGAAGGTCAACGCCTACAGGACGGCCGCCGCCGACGCGGTTGCGGCCGATCTTCTTGCGCGGAAGCAAGCCAAGGTTCTGGCGATATTTGGCGCCGGCAACCAGGCGGGCTTCGAAGTGATGGCGCTGGCACGCATCCGCCCAATCGAAACCGTGCTGGTCGTGGCTCGCCCTTCGCCGCGACGCGACGCTCTTGTCGAACGGATCAACGACTGGGGCCTGAAGGCGCGCGTCGTATCGGCCGAAGAAGCCGTGCGCGCGGCCGACATCGTGGTCACAGCGACCCCCTCACGCGAACCACTGTTCCAGGCCGATTGGGTCGGTCCCGGAACGCATGTCGTCAGCATGGGGTCGGATGCTCCGGGCAAGCGCGAATTGCCGAGCGAATTATTTCCCAAGGCACGTCTGTTTTGTGATCTGCTTTCCCAGTCCGTCCAGATCGGCGAGTTCCAACATTTGCGCGACGAGATCGACGCCGGCGTGCTTGCGGTAACACCAATCGGCGACGTCATTGAAAAGCGCGCGCCCGGACGCCGCTTCGACAACGAAATCACGGTCTTCGACAGTTCCGGCATCTCCCTACAGGACCTCTACATGGCCGACGCGCTGATCCGCGCTAAGGCGTCCCACCGCTGATCAGCTTCGCACCGACAAGTCCCAGCCCCGACGGATTTTTTCGCCGTACTGGAGTGCTCTCCGGCAACAACATGTCTCGCGCGATTTTGCAGTGGTGTCAGCGGCTGGCGCGCCACCAGGCGATTCGGTCCTGCAGGGCGTAGCCCTTGATGATAGCCGGCATGAACCACGGATTGCCACGATAGAGCGGGATGGCCGCAGGCGGCCGGAAATCGAACGCGGTGCGCGCCTGCTCGCCATGTCCCATCAGCTTGTGGGCTGCACGCGTGCCAATCCATGGCGCCCAGACCACACCCGAACCGCAGAAGCCGGTGGCATAGACCACGCCGTTCTTCTCGAAGATGCGGGGCAGCATGTCGCGGTGCATCGCCACATTGCCGAACCAGCTGTGCGAAAGTCGAACATTCTCCAGTTCCGGGAAAAGTTCGACCAGCCCGTTGCGCAGACGGAGCGTGGGGGCTGCTGGATCACCTACACGGGAGCTGTCGCGCCCGCCCAGCAGGATGCGTCTGCCGTCCGGCGAGGGCCGGTAATAAAAGCCCAGTTCACGGCCCTCGCTCATCATCATCAGCTTCGGCGTCAGGCGCGCCATCACT
Organism: Mesorhizobium onobrychidis; assembly: GCF_024707545.1. Lineage (NCBI taxonomy): Bacteria > Pseudomonadati > Pseudomonadota > Alphaproteobacteria > Hyphomicrobiales > Phyllobacteriaceae > Mesorhizobium > Mesorhizobium onobrychidis. Next base: position 4,301,297 of record NZ_CP062229.1, on the reverse strand, counting down.
TCAGGCGCGAGTTCCTCGGTCGCGATGATCCGGCTGCGAACCGGGACGAGGCGGCGGCGCAGGAAGGGATTGGCGCCATCGGTATAGCCGTTCGTGCAGACCAGGACCTGCCGCGCCTGCACAGTTCCGGCCGAAGTCACGACGCGGAACCCGGAGCCATCCCTTTCGATCGACGTCACGGGCGTGTTCGAATGCACCGTCAGACCGGAAGCAAGGGCCACCCGCAGGAGCTCAGCGTGGAACTTGGCCGGGTGCAGCCCGCCGATGTCCATCCGGACCATGCCGCCGCGATAGAAGTCGGTGCCGATGTAGTTGCGCTGCTTTGCATATGGAACGGGGTAAGACTCGATCCCAAGTTTCTTCGCCAACGCCTCGGCGCCGCGGGCCATCTTCTCGTACTGCTCGTATCCGATGGCGCCCTTGAAAAGGCCAACCAGCTTGAAGTCGCAGTCGAGCTTTTCCGTTCTGATGAAATCATAAAGGAATTCGCGCGCGATCTTGCCCTCGGCCTCGATCGCCATGGCTTTCTCTTCGCCGAAGCGCCGGGTGATCGTAGCATAGTCCAACCGGATACTACCGCTGGTAATTCCGCCATTGCGCGACGAGGCCCCCTCGCCCGGATTCATCGCATCAAAAGCTGCAACCGAGCGTCCTTCGCGCGCCAGCGCAAGCCCGGCTGAAAGGCCGGCGTAGCCGGCGCCGACGATCACCACGTCGAGCCTCTTGACCAGGGGCTGCGGCGGCAGCGGCATGACGGATGCCGCTTCCCACCAGTAGGGCGTGTTCTTGTCGGCGACTTTCGGCTCGTGTACTTGAGTCACGTCACTTCTCGCTTGGTTTTCGGGATCGGGAGTGGTCCGCCTTTGCCGGCGAGATCAGACACGGTCGTCCCGCACGTCGAGCGCATCGCGCAACCCGTCGCCGATGAAATTGAAGCTGGTCACGGCGATCGTGATGGCGGCCCCGGGAATGATCGCCAGCCACGGCGCACTGTCCAGATACTGCTGGGCGCCCTCGAGCATGTTGCCCCAGCTGGGCAGCGGCGGCTGAATGCCATAACCCAGGAAACTGATATAGGCTTCCAGCAGGATCGCGCGCGCGACTGTCAGCGTAGCGGCCACGATGATCGGGCCCATGGCATTGGGAAGGATCTCGCGGAACATGATATGCGTCCCGCTTAGCCCCAGCATGCGCCCGGCCAGCACAAACTCGCGCTCGCGCAATGACCGCACCTCGGCCTCAACAATTCGGGCTACCTCCATCCAGCTGGTGACAGCGACGATGACGGTGACCATAGCGGGGCTCGGCTTCAGTGCCGCGGCCAAGGCCAGCAGCAGGAAGATGGAGGGGAATGACAGGAAGCCGTCGACCGTGCGCATCAGCGCTGCACCGATCCAGCCGCCACGGTAGCCCGCGATCACGCCGACGAAAGTTCCGATCAGCGTCGACAGCAGCATGGCAAAGAAAGCCACCAGCAGTGAGGTCCGCCCCGCCATGAATAGTCGCGCCGCCACGTCCCGCCCCAAAGGATCGGTCCCGAGATAGTGGTTGCCGGTCAGCGGCGGTGAAAAGCGGGCGCGCAAATCGATGTAGAGGGAATCATAGGGCAGGAGATGGGGGCCGAAGACGCATGCCAGCGTGAGAAGGGTGATCATCGCCACCCCCAGCAACGCCAGATGATGGCTCTTGAAACGGCGCACGGTGCGGCTGCGCCACCAGCGGCTTGGTCCTGCATTTGCGGCGAGAGCGGTCATTTCGGGTGCCTCCTGTTGGGTGTGAGGTTACGCGCTCAACCCAGACGAATGCGCGGGTCGACGATCGCCACGGCAATATCTGCGATCAGGTTGCCCAGAATGACGAGAATGGCTGAGAACATCAGCAGTCCCATCACGACCGGGTAGTCGCTGTAGCCAAGGCTATCCAGGAACAGTCGACCCATCCCCGGCCAGGTAAACACTGTCTCCGTCACCAGCGCGCCGGTCAGGATGCTGGGAAGCTGCACCCCGGCCAGTGTGATCATCGGCAAAAGCGCATTGCCGACGACGTGCTTCATTATGACTCGACGCTCGCTCAGGCCCTTGGCGCGGGCGGTCTTGACAAAATCCTGGCTGATGGCGTCGAGCGTCGCGGTTCGCATGTAGCGGCTCCAGATCGCGACATGCACCAGCGACAGCACGATGCTTGGCAGGATCAGGTGATGCAGGTAGTTCAGGACCGAACCGTCGCCGATCGTGTACATGTTGCCTGCAGGCAGCCAGCCTAGCCGCAGGGAGAAGATGTAGATGCCGACGAGCCCGAACCAGAAGGTCGGGATCGACAGCGCGACCATGGCTCCGACCGTCGCCACATGGTCGAACAGCGAATAGCGGTGTGTGGCGCCGCGGATACCGATCCAGGTGCCGATCGCAATTGCAATCGCAGTGGACGTACCCATCAGCAGCAGCGTGGCAAAGACGTGCCGGCCAATCACTGCCAGCACAGGCGCGCCATCGCGGAAGGAATGGCCCCAGTCGCCCTGGAGAAGCCGCCAGGCCCAGTCGAGATATTGCATCCACAGCGGCCGATTGAGCCCTAGTTGCTCTTTTAGGCGATCGAGATCGTCCTGCGTCATGCCGGGATCGAGCCCGAATTGCGCCAGTGGCCCCCCCGGTAGCAGGTTCAGGACGACGAACCCGATGACCGACACGATCAGGAGCAGGATGAGGCTCTGCGAAAGCCGGTTGAGCAGGAAGCCGCGCATTTCAACTCTCCTCTTTCAAGACAGCGCCGATGACTGGCCGCCGCCGCGAGGCGGCGGCGGCGTATGTATGTCAGTCCTTCCAATGCCATCCGGCGGCATGCCAGGATGCGACGCGGGCGTTGGAATTTGCCTCGAAACCCTCCAGCCCTTCCTTGCGGCCGAACACATTGGCGTAGGCAAACAGAGGCAGGAACGGCAGATCCTGACGAACGATTTCCTGCACACGCAGATAGATGGCGCGCCGCTCTTCCCGGTCGAAGGTGCGGGCGCCCTTTTCGAGCAGCGCATCGACCTCCGGGTTGGAGTACTGGCCCGTGTTCGAGCCCTTTCCGCCCTTCGCAACGATCGCCTTGGTGTGCAGGCGGTTGGAAACGTCGGGGTCGCCCGCGATGACATTGGTTACACCGGAAATCGCTGACTCGAACTGCGATTTGAGCCAGAAATCGCCCCACATGACGGCGGCCGGCAGGTTCGAGATGGTCATCTCCACCCCGATCTCGGCGAATGTCTGCTGCAGGAACTGCTGCGTCTGCTCGCGCAGGTGGTTGCCGGAGGTGGTGGAGTTGGCGAACGACAGACGCACCCCGTCCTTCACTCGTATTCCATCGGCTCCGGGTACCCAGCCGGCCTCGTCGAGGAGCTGGCGCGCGCGCTCGATGTTGAACTCCTGCGCCGGCAGGTTCGGATTGTAGTAGTAGGAATTCTGCGGCATGAAGGTCTCGGTGGGGTTGTGGACCCCGTAATAGAGTCCTTCGAGGATCGCTTTCCTATCTATTGCGGCGTAGAGCGCCTGGCGGACCGCCGGGTCTTTGAATTGCGGCTTCTCAAGATTGAGATAGATCGACTCGACCGATGCGCCGCGCTCCAACATGACCACGCGATCCGGTAGTTTGCTGGCTTCCCCATAGTGGTCGGCGGTTATGAATGCCTGGTCGACAAGATCAATGTCGCCGCTCTTGAACTGGGTATAGAGCACTGTCATGTCGGGGATGTATTTGAAGACGAGCCGCTCCAAATAGGGACCCTCCCCGGCATAATCCGCGTTCGCGACGAGTTCGATATGATCGCCGGCGATGCGCTGCGCCCACTTGAATGCGCCAGTGCCGACAGGCGCCTGATTGAAGGCGGCGGCGTTGGGGTCGGCCTCTTTTTCGAGGATATGCTTGGGAACCATGAAGGTTTCGGCGAGAAACGACAGGTAAGGGGCGAAAGCCTCCTCCATCCGCCAGGTGAGCTCGGTCGGCGAGACCACCTTGAGATCGCGCACCAGCGAATGGCCGGCCGTGCGCCACGCACGGAATTTCGGATTGGTGATGAGCTCAAGCGTGAACTTCACGTCCTCGGCCGTGAAGGGTTGGCCGTCGTGCCAGCGGACGTCATCACGCAGGCGGATGCGCCACAAAAGTCCATCCTCCGAGATGCCGCCATTTTTTTGGCTTGGCACTTCGACCACAAGATTGGGCTGAAGAACGCCCTTAGAGTCCATGCGAACGAGTGCATCAAACACTGAGAAATGCACAGCGTCGTCGCACTCGGTATGCGGCATCAGTGGATTGAAGACGGTGGGTTCCTGCGAAAATCCGACGACGACGCGGCCGGTTGGGCTCGCTGGAGGGTTCTGGGCGAAGGCGGGTTTGCCCAACAGATTGGGCGCAATGAGGCCTGCAGCCCCGCCTATCGCCATCAATCGCAGTGCATCGCGCCGCGAGTAGTTTGATTTGGTGTTTGAGCGTTCAGTCATTGGAATTCCCCTTGTTCTGGCGGTATCCGCCGTGGCTCTTACCCATTTGCTGCAACCGGACGGGTAGATCCCGGCTGCTCTCCAGGAATCGCCGCCACCAGCTCACGTGTGTAGGCTGATTGCGGGTCGAGGAAGATTTGCGAGGGTGGTCCGCGTTCAACGATCCGCCCTTTCTGCATCACCGCGATTTCGTCGCAGATCTGGCTGGCGACGCGCAGGTCGTGGGTGATGAAGATCATCGACACGCTGGTCTCCCGCTGGATCTGGTCCAGCAACTGCAGGATCTGGGCCTGGATCGACACGTCGAGCGCCGAGACCGCCTCGTCGGCGATCAGCAACTTCGGCTTGAACATCAGTGCCCGAGCGATGCCGATGCGTTGGCGCTGCCCACCGGAAAATTCATGCGGATAGCGGCCAAAGGCGCCGGCATCGAGCCCGACATGAGCCAGAAGCGCCTTCGCTTCTTCACGCGCTTGGGCATAGGGCGCCCCGTGCGCGACTGGGCCAACGGTCAAGATGTGGCCGACTGTCGAACGCGGGTTGAGCGACGCGAAGGGGTCCTGGAAGATCATTTGGACCCGCGGCCGCAGCGCGCGGAACTCGGTTTCGGAAAGCTTGGCGATATCGCGGCCCTCGAACAGAATCCCGCCGCCGTCGTTGTCGAGCAGCTTGATCAGAAGCCGGCCCAGCGACGATTTGCCGGAACCGCTCTCGCCCACGACGCCCAACGTGCGCCCGGGCGCCAGTTCGAACGAGACCTCGTTGACGGCGGGCACGACGCGCTGCGAGCCGAACAGGGAACTGCCGCTGCGGTAGGTCTTCATCAGGCCCTCGACCTTCAAGATCGGCGCTTTGTCAGTCGTCTCAAGAGGAATGCGGTCCTCGCCGGTCAGGTGCGGGACGGCCGCGATAAGGCGCCGGGTGTAGGGATGGCTGGGCGACTGCAGGACCTGTTTGGCGCTACCCTGCTCGACGATGTGGCCCTTCTCCATCACCACGACGCTGTCAGCGATTTCAGCCACCACCCCGAAGTCGTGGGTGATGAACATGACGCTCATTCCCTTGCGGCGCTGAATGTCGCGGATCAGTTCCAGGATCTGCGCCTGGGTGGTCACGTCGAGCGCGGTCGTCGGTTCATCCGCGATCAGGATCGTGGGCTCGAGTGCCAGCGCCATGGCGATCATCACCCGCTGCCGCTGCCCGCCGGAGAGGCGGAACGGATATTGGTGATACATGAGTTCGGGGTCGGGCAGCCCCACCTCGGTCAGCAACTCGACAGCGCGGCCGCGACGGGATTTCGGGGTGCCGACGCCATGTGCCGCCATCACTTCGTCGATCTGCGCGCCCACCGTCATCAGCGGATTGAGCGCCGAGAGCGGATCCTGGAAAATCATCGACACAACCCGGCCGCGTAGGCTGCGCAGCTTGTCGGGCGACATGCCTATGATGTTCATCCCATCCAGCTGGATGGCGCCCGAGGAGACGCGGATCACCTTGGGCAGAAGCCCCATGATCGCATTGGCTGTGACAGACTTTCCCGATCCGGATTCGCCGATGATGCACAGGATCTGGCCGCGCTTCAGATCAAAGGAGATGTTCTCGACGGCATGGGTCCGTTCCATGCCCTGCGGCAAATTCACCGTGAGGTCGCGTATCGAAAGCGCCACATCGTGGGGGGCTACAGCCTGGATGCTTGCGACCATTGCGATCACCTCCCCTTTGAACCGAGCGGGTCCACGCTGTTGCGGACCGCATCATCGCGCTTTGAGCAGAAGCGCCTCACCGTAGCGTCCGTCGTCTGGTCATCTCGGCGTTTCGCGCCCTGAGGCTGCGAGAGACTGATTCTGCTCATCCTGGCGGCTCCCTTGATGAAATCCGGTCCGTGTACCGGACACTGTTCCCTTTTCTTGGAGAACTCTCCGAACGGGCAGGCCGTGCCTATCGGATGTCCTCTGGAGCCTGCCTGCCATAAGGAGGGATTGCTCCGTTCTTTCAGCCAGTTTGACTGTTCTGTTTCCGCATAGTCGTCGAAATTTGGCCCTCGGGCGGCAGGAACTTCTGAAAAGAACGTCACGTTCGGCATTTCACTCTGCTCCCGTTCCGGCGCAGAAACCGGGATCAGACAACCAGTCCTTCGTCCGGCAATTCGTGCTCGACAGGCCTTGCCGTCGCGCGGATTGGTACCCCGTGCGGCCCAGCAATGTCGGCAGGGCACTGCGGATCAAGGTCGACAATTGCGCGCCGCGTCCCGAAAAGCCCATGCCGTAGATTACGCGGCTGGGTGAAGTGTACTCCTGCTTGCCCCGGCGAGGTTGGGCGCCAGCGAGCTTTTTCGGCAACAATTGCCTATTCTATTGACTGCAAACCGCAGGAAATTCCGTCCAGGCATGAACTCCGCAGCCTGCCTCTGCAGGCGGCAGGTTAGGATGCTTCAAATTACCGGAGTCCCATCCATGCCCGCGCCGCTCATGCACATCGAGTGTAGCCCTTCCCTGCCTCGCGAGGCGGACGTCGTCGTCATCGGCGGCGGCGTGGTAGGCGTTTTCACGGCATATTATCTCGCACGCCGCGGCGTCAGCGTTGCCCTGCTGGAAAAGGGGCGCGTTGCCGCCGAACAGTCCAGCCGCAACTGGGGCTGGTGCCGCCAGCAGAACCGTGACGCGCGCGAGTTGCCGATGGCAACCAAGAGCCTCGATCTCTGGGAAAAAGTGGCGCAGGAGACTGGCGAAGACACCGGCTTTCGCCGTTGCGGGTTGCTCTATCTCTCGCAGGACGAAAACGAGTTGGCAGGCTGGGCAAAGTGGCGCGATTTCGCAAGGACGGTTGGCGTCACTACGCATGTGTTGAGCGCGGAAGAAGCCACCGAACGGGGCAAGGCGACCGGCCGCAAATGGAAAGGCGGCGTGTTCTCGCCAACTGACGGAACGGCGGATCCTTCAAAGGCGGTGCCCGTTGCCGCGCGCGGCATCATGGCGGCCGGCGGCACGGTACATCAGAATTGCGCGGCGCGCGGGCTGGAACTGAGCGCCGGCCGGGTCAGCGGCGTCGTTACAGAAGCGGGAACCATCCGGACAACGACCGTGGTCATGGCCGGAGGCGCGTGGGCTTCTTCCTTCTGCAACCAGCTTGGTATTCGTTTCCCGCAAGCTGCCGTGCGTCAGTCCATTCTAGCCGTAGCGCCGGGCGCAAATGGCCTGCCGGATGCCCTGCATACCGCGCGCGTCTCGCTGACGCGACGCGGCAACGGTGGATACGCGCTGGCGATCAGCGGGCGGGCGCGAGTCGATCCAACGCCGCAGCAGCTCAGGTTCAGCCGCGAGTTCGTGCCCATGTTCGCCCGCCGCTGGCGCAGTCTGGCCCCGGGAGCGTTCGAGGGCTGGCGTCAAGGTCATGAAAGCCTGAGGAAATGGGTACTTGACGACGTGACACCAATGGAACGGAATCGGATTCTCGACCCTAAACCTGACATGAGGCAGATTCGCCTGACATATCAAAGAGCCTGCGGATTGCTGCCCGAACTCCAGCGCGTCGCGATTTCTCATGCTTGGGCGGGCTATGTCGACAGCACGCCCGATGGCATCCCGGCAATCGGTGAAGTGGAGGGGATTCCGGGCTTCCTTCTCGCCGCGGGATTTAGCGGCCACGGCTTCGGGATCGGGCCCGGCGCTGGGCATATGATCGCCGATATCATCACCGGCAGCGAGCCGATCGTCGATCCGCGTCCCTATCGGCCGGAGCGTCTGAAGACAGCTGCGTGGGGCAAGGTCGCTGAATTCTGAGAAGACCGATTTGCCAAGGTCCAACCGGTCGCACACGAGATCGAGGCCGCGAGGCGGCCAGCACTGAAAACAATGGGGAAGTGACGATGCGCGAATATGAGATTGCCGCCATTCCGGCCGACGGGATCGGCCCAGAGGTCATTGCCGCCGGTCTCCAGGCGCTTGAGACACTTGAAGAGCGCTGCGGCGACTTCAAGCTGCGCGTCCGGCATTTCGACTGGGGCTCAGACTACTACAAGGCCCATGGTCGGATGATGCCCGAAGATGGGGTGGCGCAACTGAAGCGCTTCGACGCTATCTTCTTTGGCGCGGTAGGCGCTCCCGATGTGCCCGACGATATCACGCTCTGGGGCCTCCGGCTGCCGATTTGCCAAGGCTTTGATCAATACGCGAACGTGCGGCCGACAAGGATATTGCCCGGTATTGTTTCGCCGCTGGCGGGCGTTGGCCCTGGCGATCTGGATTGGGTGATCGTGCGGGAGAATTCCGAGGGCGAGTATTCGGGCCACGGCGGCCGCGCCCATCGCGGCCTCCCCGAGGAGGTCGGAACCGAGGTCGCGATCTTCACGCGCGTCGGCGTCACCCGCATCATGCGATATGCATTCCGGCTGGCGCAGTCACGGTCGCGAAAGCTCCTGACAGTTGTTACGAAATCCAACGCGCAGCGTCACGGCATGGTAATGTGGGACGAAATCGCCGCCGAGGTGGCACGGGAATTCCCGGACGTCACGTGGGACAAGATGCTGGTTGATGCTATGACGACGCGGATGACGCTGAAACCACGGAGCCTCGATACGATCGTCGCCACCAATCTTCACGCCGACATATTGTCGGACCTTGCAGGCGCGCTTGCGGGCAGTCTCGGCGTAGCGCCGACCGCCAATATTGATCCCGAGCGGCGCTATCCCTCGATGTTCGAGCCTATCCACGGCTCGGCGTTCGACATTGCCGGCAAAGGTATCGCCAACCCTGTCGCCACCTTCTGGACCGCCGCCCAGATGCTCGACCATCTGGGCGAAAGCGAAGCGGCCGACCGGCTGATGCGCGCTGTGGAATCGGTGACAAGGGAAGGCGTGCTGACGCCGGACGTTGGTGGCACCGCGACCACGCAGGAAGTAACGGACGCCGTTTGCCGGACGATCCGCGGTTCGAACGTGTGACAGGTTTCTGATGAAGCTCGACAAGATCGACATCAAAATTCTCTCCGAGCTGCAAAAGAACGGGCGCATATCCAACGTCGAGCTTGCCGAGCTGGTGTATCTGTCACCGAGCCCCTGCCTGATGCGGGTCAAGAAGCTTCAGGCGGAAGGCTTCATCACCGGTTATTCCGCCCAGATCGACGTCTCCAAGCTCGGGCAGACGTTGACGGTCTTCACCGAGATCACGCTCAGGAACCATCGGCAGAACGACTTCGCGCGGTTTCTTGCCACCGTCGAGAAGATCGATTCCGTCATCGAATGCCATCTTGTTTCAGGCGGCTACGACTACCTGGTGAAGTTTGTCACAGCGGGAATCACCGAATACCAGACGGTCATGGAGCGCCTTGTCGAAATGGACATCGGCATCGACAAATATTTCAGCTTCGTGGTGCTCAAGTCCCCTATCGTGAAATCTCACCTGCCGCTCGACGCCATATTCGACAGATGAGGAAGAGGCTGCCCCGCGCATACGGCGGCAGTCTGAACGATCATCTTTTCATCGCCGCCCGCACGTTCTTGTCTTCGAGGGTTTGATCCAGCGTCATCCGCGTGCGTTCGAGGATTCCATCGATATCGTCCTCCGTGCAGCAGAGCGGCGGCGCATAGCCCAGGATGCCGCTGTTGAAGGCGCGGATGATGAGGCCGTTCGCCCATGCGCGGTCGAAAATACGGCGACCCGGATCGGCTGCCGCCGGCAGGGGCGTCTTGTGCTCCTTGTCAGTGACCAACTCGACCGCGGCCAGCATGCCGCGACCGCGAATATCGCCAACCAGCGGGTGGTCGGCGAGCGAGCGAAGGCCTTCCATCAAGCGCTTCCCGGCCTTCCGCCCGTTCTCGAGCAAGCCCTCTTCATAGAGACGCAGGCATTCCAGCCCCACCGCCGCGCTCACGGGATGGGCTGAATAGGTGTAGCCATGGCCGACAGGCGCTTTGCCGGCTCCGTCCGCGATCGTATTGTAGACATGGTCCGACATGAAGACTGCGCCCATCGGCACGTAGCCCGAGGTCAGTCCCTTCGCCGTGGTTATGAAATCCGGCACCACATCGTCCTCTTCACAGGCGAAGAGCGGACCGGTGCGGCCAAAGGCAGTGATGACTTCGTCGGCAACGAACAGAATGTCGTGTTCCTTGCACACGGCGTGCAGGGCCTTCAGCCAGCCTGTCGGTGGAACGAGGACACCGCCCGAACCCTGAATGGGTTCGGTGTAGAAGGCCGCAACGCGGTCCGCGCCGAGTTCCGCGATCTTGGCGCGCAGGGCCGCGACCGATGCGTCGATAATCGTCTGCGGATCGGAACCGACCGGATTGCGATAGGCGTAGTGCGAGGGAATCTTGTGCTGCCAGTCGTAAGGCACACCGAAGCCCGCATGGAAAGCGGGGATCGCGGTCAGACCGGACCCTGCCGTAGAGGATCCGTGGTAGCCATACTCGACCGAGATGAACTGGTCCTTTTGCGGCGTACCCCTGGCATGGTAGTAGTAGCGAATGAAACGGATCGTGCTGTCGACTGCGTCGGAACCGCCCAGCGTGAAATAGACATGGTTCAGATCGCCGGGCGCGAGTTCGGCAAGTCTGGCAGCAAGACGAATGGCAGGCTCGGACCCCAGCCCGAAATATCCAGTCGCATAGGGAAGCTCTCTTAGCTGCTTGGCGGCTGCTTCAACGACACTTTCCTGGCCGTAGCCGATGTTCACACACCATAGACCGGCGAATCCGTCCAGCAGGGTTTTCCCGCTTGCATCGGTCACCGTTGCGCCCTTGGCGGATTTAAGCACCCGCACGCCCGTCTCCTCGTGGCTCCGATAGCATGAAAACGGGTGAACAAGATGTGCGCGATCGAGTTCGATCAGTGAATTTGCCAGCATTTCTTCCTCCGATTCAACCGAGTGCCTGACTGACCAACGCATATGTGCGGTGATGCGCGGGCTTGCTTTCTTTGTGCGTGGCCATGGAGCGTCGCATCGTGATCCCACCGCCGACGTGCGCGAGCCCGCGCCCGGTGAGCCATTCAGCAAGATCCGTTGAAACGTCGGTATCGACACGGACGAACTTGCCCTGATGATGGGCGAGCAGAAAGTCGATCAGGGCTTTGGCCTCGGTACCGTTTCTCGCCACCACCGGCCCGATGACCAGCCCCCGGCCGAATGGCCGGATGGCGGAAAAGGCCTGGGTATCGCCTTCATCGCGAATGACAGCGAACTTCGCGCGCTCGCGAAGCAGCTTCATCAGCGCCGAACGGTCATGGCCAAATGCCTCGCGATCCAGAACCCCGAGGCGGGCAAGATCGCCGCTCTCGGCCCAGGATACACGTGCCGGCGCTGAAACAGGCAATGCCTCGCCCTGATGCTGTACGATCTCGCCAGTCGTGACGAAGCCCAGCTTCTCATAGAGCGGCAGGCCTTCCCGTGTCGCCGCCAGGCAACAAGTGCGCTCACCCGCCTTGGCAAGCGCCTCTTCCATCATCTTTCGGCCGAGCCCGCGGCCGCGCATGGCCGCATCAACGATCACCATGTTGATGGCGGCGGCATCGTCGCCGTAGGGGGTCATCATGATGGTCGCCACCACGCGTTCTTCTTCCAAAGCGACGATCCCCCGGCTGACCGACTGGACCAGCTCCCAATCCTCGCGGCGATGCGGCCATTTAACTTGGCGAGACAACTCGACAGCACCTTCCAGGTGCCCCGGTGTCATCTCTTCAAGGATGATCTGTTGTGTGGTCATGATGAATTTCCGGCCTTCGTCTTCAGGTGCTTACGGTAGACCACCAAAGACAGCAGTTCCTCCCGACCGGCAGCCATGCGCCACGCGTTTTCACTATCCCTCGCCGCTCGCGCCGCATCTTCTGCCGAAGCATGGCCGACAGGCCGCGCTGCTCCCAAAGCTCGAAAGGACATCTGGCGCAACTCTCTGCCAAACCGGCGATGCAATACGAAACGATCTGCTTCAGGTCGCGGCGAATGCGGCCGTTAGTCTTCCAGATCTCCGACTAAGGTGATTGCGGTACAGGCACGCTGTGCCGAGAAAACTAGGAGGATGGTCGCCATGTCGACGTTCAGACCGAAATACATCACCTTCGACTGCTACGGCACGCTCACCAATTTCGATATGGCCGGTGCCGCGAGGCGCGTCTACGGCGAGCGCCTCTCCCCAGAGGCAATGGCCAGCTTCGTGGAGGCTTTTAGAGGCTATCGCCTTGACGAGGTGCTGGGGCCATGGAAACCCTTCCTCGAGGTGGTGCAGAATTCCATCGAACGCAGCTGCAAGCGCATCGGTATCCAGTTCAAACCCGAAGATGCCCAACGCATCTATGACGAAGTGCCAACCTGGGGTCCGCACCCCGACGTCCCGGCGGGCCTGTCCAGAGTGGCCAAGGAAATCCCACTGGTGATCCTGTCCAACTCCATGAACAGCCTGATCATGTCGAATGTGGAAAAGCTCGGCGCGCCCTTTCACACCGTCATCACCGCCGAAGAGGTTGGCGCCTATAAGCCGCTGATGAAGGGTTTCGAATATATGTTCGACAAGCTCGGCTGCGACCCTGAGGACATTACGCATGTGTCGTCCTCATTCCGCTACGATCTTATGACCGCCTATGATCTCGGTATCAAGAGCAAGGTCTGGGTGAATCGCGGCCACGAGCCCGCGAACCCCTTCTACGAATATACCGAGATCAAGGATATCGGAGGTCTGGCCGCCGCCGTCGGACTGGAGCCCGTTCGGGAAGTTGCTTGAGGCTGGCGGGCCTCCGGCCATCGCGGCATCCGAAGTATCGAATCAGAAAGGGGCGGTTCGGCCGCCCCTTTCTCATTGCTTGTCTCGCTCTTGAGATTCCGAAAAGGCCTCTAGAGCGGGATGAATTTAGGTTGGCGCATAGCCGGCCTCGATGAAGTAATTTCTGCATTCGGTTGAAGTGACAGTGCCGAGGATTTGGCCGATGGCGTCACAGACGGTCTCGACCGTTCGCTTGGCAGCCTTGCGCAGCCAATGCTTGAGCTTGGCGAAGAATTTCTCAATAGGGTTGAGGTCGGGGGAGTATTTGGGCAGCAAGAACAGCCTGGCGCCGGCCGAGCGGATGGCACGGCGCACGGCCTTGCCCTTGTGCGAACCGAGATTGTCCATGATGACGATGTCACCGGGCTTGAGGGTTGGGACGAGAACCGCATCGACATAGAGCTGGAAACGCTCGCCGTTGATCGGTCCGTCGATCAGCCATGGTGCATCGACACGGTCGTGGCGCAGTGCCGCCAAGAAGGTCATGGTCTTCCAATGACCGTGCGGCACCTTGGCCTTGATCCTCTCGCCGCGCGGCGCCCATCCTCTGAGCGGCGCCATATTGGTCTTGGTCCAGGTCTCGTCGATGAACACCAGGCGGGAAGGATCGATGCGGTCCTGATACTTTACCCACTGTGCCCGCCGGCGCGCCACATCCGGGCGATCCTGCTCACTGGCGATCAGCGTCTTTTTTTGTGACTGAGCTTCTCGGCGTGAACGAACTCCCACACCGAGCGGTAATCGACCTTCAGGCCGTGATCGCCAAGCTCGGCCACAAGACCGCGCAGTGTGAACTCCGCCGCCCGGCAGCGCCGCAGCAGCCACTCCCGATGCTCTCCGGCAATCTTCTTCGGTCTGTGCCCACCCATCTTGCCGGGTGTCAGCTTGTTCGTCTCGCGCAAGCGGCGCACCCATCGGATGACCGTGCTGATTCCAACCCCGTAGCGCTCTGCCGCCTGACGTCGCGACAGGCCCTCCTGCTCAACCGACGCTACCACCCGCGTGCGAAGATCCATCGAGTAAGGCTTGCCCATCCATGCTGGCCTCCTGACCCAGCCAGCAGGTTGAATCAGATTTGCTCGCCTTCGGGAATCCCCTTTCGATTCAGACTCAATTCATCCCCGCTCTAATTCAACCCGCCGACGTGAAGCGTCTTGACCTCCAGATATTCCTCAATCCCCAGTTGCGATCCTTCGCGCCCCAGCCCCGATTGCTTCACACCGCCGAACGGCGCGACCTCCGTCGAGATCAGACCGGTGTTGAGTCCGACCATGCCGAACTCCAGCGCCTCGGCCACACGCCACGATCGTTTGAGGTTTTCCGTGTAGAAATAGGCGGCAAGGCCGAAGGGTGTTCCATTGGCGATCGCGATGGCTTCCTCCTCGGTTTCAAAACGGAACAACGGCGCAACGGGCCCGAACGTCTCTTCCGACGCCAGCAGCATTTCGGTCGTGGCGTCGCCGAGCAGAATAGGCCGGGCGTATTGCTTGCCTTCCGGCACTGCTTCGCTCCGGGCAATTATCCGGGCCCCTTTCTCCAAAGCATCGGCGACATGCCGCTCGATCTTCTCGATGGCGGCACCATTGATCATCGGCCCGATGACGACGCCCTCCTCTGTACCGGCGCCAACCTTCATGTCTGCAACTCGGCTGGCGAGCTTCGCAGCAAACGCCTCATAGATGCCGGCCTGCACAAGAATGCGGTTGGCACAGACGCAAGTCTGGCCGCCATTGCGAAATTTGGAGTCTACCGCGCCTTCGACGGCGAGATCGAGATCTGCGTCATCGAAGACGATGAAAGGCGCGTTCCCGCCGAGCTCGAGGCTGAGCCTTTTGATGCCGTCGGCGGCGCCCTTCATCAAAAGCGCGCCGACGCGGGTCGAACCGGTGAACGAGATCTTGCGCACCGTCTCGTTGGCCATCAGTTCCTTGCCGATCTCTCCCGGCATGCCGGTCACGATGTTGATAACGCCGGCCGGGATGCCCGCTCGCTCCGCCAGCACGCCGAGCGCGAGCGCCGAAAAGGGTGTGAACTCCGACGGCTTGATCACCACCGTGCAGCCGGCGGCAAGGGCGGGCGCCACCTTGCGCGTGATCATCGCATTGGGGAAATTCCACGGGGTGATGATGGCGCAGACGCCGACTGCTTCCTTGAGAACCAGAATGCGGCGATCGGCGGTGGGTGATGGAATGGTCGAGCCACCGATCCGGCGCGCCTCCTCCGCAAACCATTTCACGAAAGATGCGCCGTAGCGGATTTCCGCCGACGCCTCGGCAAGCGGCTTACCCTGCTCCAGCGTCAGCAGAAGCGCCAAATCCTGTTCGTGCTGGCGAATGAGGTCGTGCCATCGCTCCAGCAGTCTCGCACGCTCGGCATGGGTCGTCTTCTTCCAGCTTTTGAATGCCTCGGCCGCAGCACCGATCGCGGCCCTGGTCTCGTCGCCGCCCATGTCGGGAACGCTGCCAAGAACATTCAGGGTGGCAGGATTGGTGACATCGACGACGACCTTTGTATCCGTTTCCCGCCACACACCGCCAATCAACGCCTGCTGGCGGAACAGGTCCGCATCGTCAAACGTGCCAATCTTCGTTATCGCATTCATGGTCTTTCCTCTGCCCTTTCAGCTCAATGCCGCAAGCACAGCTTGCGTGATTGTTTCAGTCCGGTCCTTGCCTGCGATCGTGCCTATGCCCCGCGCGGTTATGGACTCGATTGCCGACATCACTTCTGCCGCAGCATGCCCCTCGCCCAGATGCTCGAGCATCATCGCACCGGACCAGATCGCGGCGATCGGATTGGCGACGCCGAGATGCGCGATGTCGGGCGCCGAACCATGGACCGGCTCGAACATGGAAGGCGCGCTGCGATCGGGATTGATATTGGCAGAGGCGGCGTAACCCAGCCCGCCCTGAATGGCCGCTCCAATATCCGTGAGGATGTCGCCAAAAAGATTTGAGGCGACGATCACGTCGAGGCTTTCCGGCGCAAGCACCATGCGGGCAGCCATGGCGTCGATGTGGTAGTGCGAGACCTCTACATCGGGATAGTCCTTCGCAATCTCGCGCGTCACCTCATCCCAGAAAACCATGGAATGTTTCTGCGCGTTGGATTTGGTCACAGATGCGAGCTTCTTGCGGCGCGCCCGCGCCTGTTCGAAACCGAAACGCATGATCCGTTCGACACCCGCACGCGTAAAGATTGCTGTCTCAATCGCGACCTCATTGGCTGTGCCGGAATGAACGCGCCCGCCGGCGCCGGAATATTCGCCTTCCGTATTCTCGCGGATGCACAGGATATCGAAACCATCGGAGCGGAGGGGGCCCTGAACGCCCGGCAACAGCCGGTGCGGCCGTATGTTGGCGTACTGCGTGAACCCTTTCCGGATCGGCAGGAGCAGTCCGTGAAGCGATACTGAGTCGGGCACTTCCGCGGACCAGCCGACAGCGCCGAGATAGATCGCATCGAATTTTCGAAGTGTCTCGATGCCGTCTGGCGGCATCATTGCGCCGGTTTCCAGATAGTAGGCGCAGGACCATGGGAAGCGTTTGCCATCAAGGGCGAAACCGCCTCGTTTTGCCGCCGCCTGCATCACCTGCCATGCCGACTCGGTTACGTCCTTGCCGATGCCGTCGCCGGGGATGAGCGCTATGTTGTAGGTCTTCATTTGATGGAGATCCTCATTCGCACTAGCGGAACAATAGTGGACGGCGCGCCGCATTTTTCGTCGTGGATGAGCGGCCCGACAGCGTCGAATCGCGTCGGGCCGAACTTGGAAAGTCGATTGTTCTGGAACCGGCGCGCACTCTACTCGGCCGGACCTTGAGCACTGAACTCAGTCATAAACGCAGACGTAGATCTTGCGCACGGTCTCGATCGTGCGCCAGACGCCGACGAAACCGGGCTTCATCACGAAGCTGTCGCCGGCGCGGTAAGTCTTGGTCTCACCGCCCTTCTCCTCGATTTCGACGAGACCCGAAATGATGTGGCAGAACTCGTAGGTAGTGCCCTTGATCGAATGCGTCTCGCCGGGGGTCGCCTCCCAGACGCCGGTCAGAACCTTCTCGCCTTTCGAGGCATCCTGCGCCCAGGTCTTGAAGGATGGAGTTCCGGAAATGAGCCGCTCCGGCAGCGGCAAGGCCTCCTTGGGCGTGAAGGCGGGATTTGTGTCAATCGTGGTCAGCAGTGACATGTGGGGTCTCCTGGTTAATAGCCGAGTGTCCGATCGACGAGGCCGATCAGTTCTTCGCCGGCGCGGTGGCGCCGGATGTTGTCCACGGCGGATTGCGCCGCCGTATGCGGTTGCGTCACCGAGGCAATGTGCGGCGTTATCATCACCTTCGGATGCGACCACAGCGGATGGTCTTCCGGGAGCGGTTCCGGATCAGTTACATCAAGCATCGCCGCAGATACGTGACCGGTGTCGAGCGCGTCGATCAGCGCGGCCTGGTCGAGTTGCGGACCCCTGCCGACATGCAGCAGCCGCGCCCCGGCTGGTAGCAAGGAGAAGAGCCCGGCATTGAGAATGCTGCTCGTTTCCTGTGTCAGCGGTAGCAGGCAGACGAGAATGTCCGTCTGCTTCAGAAAGCGGGGCAACTGATCCGCGCCATGAAAACAGGCCACGCCCTCTATCCGCTTTTCGCTGCGGCTCCACCCGGCAAGCGGAAACTGGAACGGCTTCAGGCGCTCGATAGCTGCCTGCGCCAGCATGCCAAGACCAAGAAAACCGACCCGGCGCTCGGCCGCCTGTCGAGCGGCAATCGGTTGCCAGAGGCACCTTTTCTGCTGCTCGAGATAGGCGGGCATCTCCCGGTGGAGCGCCAACACGCCGAGCGCGACGTATTCCTGCATCATGCGTATGATGCCATCCTCGACCATGCGCACAAGCTTCACATGGCTTGGCACCACGTCCTGCTTGAACTGGTCGACGCCCGCTCCGATGGAAAACAGCACTTCCAGATTGCGGTAGCGCGAGATCTCGTCCGGCACCGTCCAGGTAATGAGATAGCGCACCTTCTCCGGCTCCATCTCCTCGCCGGAATGGAAGAATTCCAGCTCCGGGAGCTCGCGCGCGAAGACCTCGCGGAACACCGCAGCACGCGCGGCATCGGAATTGAAAAGAAACGCCATGGAAACCGCCCCTTCCTTCAGGCCGCGAGACGTGCGCCGAGCCCCTGGATCATCTTCCGGCAAGCGGCGAGTTCACCGGTCTCGATATATTCGTCGGCACGGTGAGCACGGCCGATGTCGCCGGGGCCGCAAATGATCGCATCGATACCGGCCTGCTGATAAAGCCCGGCCTCCGTGCCGTAACTGACCGCTGTGAGCGGCTCCTGCCCCGTCAGCTCGGTCAGAACCGCCGCTAGCTCACTCCCCTTCGCGGGTGCAAGGGCGGGATAGGAACTCAACTCTTGCCAAATTACCTCGAAGCCGCTGTCGCGCAGGGCAAAAAGCCCGGCCTTGACCGGCTCAAGCAGGGAGGATGGAGAAACGCCCGGCACGGCACGTACCTCGATATCGGCAGTGCATTGGCCAGCGATGATGTTGACCGCCTGTCCACCGGCGATGACGCCCACCTGCAACGAAGAATATGGGGGCTCGAAATCCTGATCGAGCGGTCCGTTGGCGAGGGATTGGCCATAGGCCACGGCGTGCGTGATGACGCCGGCCATGGCGTGCACGGCATTGAGTCCGAGATCGGGGCGAGACGAATGGCCGGATCGCCCGATCACCTCGAGCCGCGCGGCGGCCTTCCCCTTATGTGCGCGCACCGGCTGCATCCGGCTCGGCTCGCCGACAATCGCGCCAAGCGGCCTCTCGCATAGGCCTGGCAACGCAGCTAAGAGATGCGGCACGCCACGGCACCCCGCCTCTTCGTCGTAGGAGAATGCGAGATGAATTGGTTGCCGCAGGTTCATCGCCGCAAGTCCTGGGAGCGCGGCCAATGCGCAGGCGAGAAAGCCCTTCATGTCGGTGGTGCCGCGGCCGTAAAGCCTGCCGCCCTCGCGGCGCAGGACGAACGGATCCGAGCTCCATTCCGGCTCGCCGGCCGGCACGACATCCACATGTCCGGAGATGATGTAGCCCCGACCGGCACGCGGGCCGACCGTGACGAACAGGTTGGACCGGTCGCCCTCGGGACCGGGCAGAACCGTCACCTCGGCTCCGGCTGCCTGACAGTAGTCGCGGATCCAATCGACGATCGCGCCGTTCGGCGTGCCCACAACAGAGGGAAATGCAATCAGGGTCGCGAGGATTTCTTCCACGTTCATGGCGGTCCGCTCTGCTTGCACATTGTCACCGGGTGCGACCAGCCTATCCGTAGGCAGCAGTATTCCCTGCCGAATCGTGTCGTGCTTTGGCTGAAGATTGCGAAAAAACGCCTCGAACCAGCGAAACCTGCTGGCTTTCCCCTGTAAAGCTGCGGCAAATGAGGCCTGTCGCAAACATGGCTAAAGGCGCCAGGATCAAGACGCGTGCGTTGGGCATTCGTTGAAGGAGCGGATCGACTGAGATGCAGAGATCAGTGCGCCTGAAATCCTTTGAACTGGTCGCGCGGGACATCAATGATGTCGACGTTGATCTGCTGCATGCACTATCGATTTCTGTCCGCTGGCCGCATCGCCCCAAGGACTGGAACCTACTGCGCCGCGCCGGCCACGGCATCGTCGCCGTTGACGGAATTGGGCGCGTCTTCGGAAGCGCGATGTGGTTTCCCCACGGGGACGATTTTGCCACCATTGGCCTGGTGATCACGACGCCTCGCGCACAGGCGCAGGGAGGTGGCCGATGGCTCATGGAACAGGTCCTTGAGCAGTGCGGGGATCGCAATCTGGCCCTGAATGCAACCCATCCCGCCTATCCTCTGTATATTTCACTCGGCTTCACGAGCGAGGCGATCGTCTACATGCGCCAGGGCGAGGCCCCACAAAAACTCCCGCCAATGCCAGCTCTTGATGGTGAACTAAGTGAGCTGCCCAGCGACAGACTTCGCGAGATCACCGAGCTGGACGCGCGTGCGTTTGGGACAAATCGTGCGGGGCTACTTGCGTTGCTCGCAGAGGATGCCTCGATAGCCACTCTGAGCCGCGGTGGCGAGGTTGTTGGCTATTCCATGTGTCGCGAGTTCGGGCGCGGCCATGTGATTGGCCCCATTGTGGCTCGAAGCGACCAGGACGCGGTCCATCTCACCGCCGTCCATCTGAAGAAGCTGGCAGGTCGATTCGCCCGCGTCGATTCGCGCGAGAGGGATGGCGTGTTTGCCGAGTTCCTTCAGCAGAGCGGCCTCGGCATTGCCGAGACCGTGACGACAATGTCCAAAGGCCGCCGGTTCCTGAACCGGGAAAGCAACAAACCTTGGGTTTATGGATTGGCGAGCCACGCCTGGAGCTGAATGCAAGCGTATTCCGCCCTCAACCAGCAGAGGTGCGGGTTCCGCGTTGCGCAACGCGATCTGAACGAACCTTGTCGCCAACGGGCTGAACCCTACGCGCTCACGATCTTTTGCCTTGGCCGACAGCGAAAGCTATCCAACACGCCTAGACGCGTCGGGGCAGCCCAGACGCCTCGCTTCGAGGGCGCCAGACCACAACGCACCAGCATCTCCACAAGGCCGATCTCTGCCTTCGGAGAATGGATAGTGGCTTCCGCCGAAACTATCCCCGAAGAAACTGCCGCCGTCCGACCAAGCCTCCGTGAACTCGAAGCGGGTCTTCGCGCATAATCACCCTTTCAGCGTCGTGAGATAGGCGACGATATCCTCGATGTCGGCACCGCTCAGGATCGGCCTGCTGCGCCAGACGGTGGCGACACGCCGGCCTTGCTCATCCGCGACCCGGTAGTAGGAAGGCATGATCGTATTCGGCGTGAGCCGCTTCATGTCGACCACGCGCAGCCGGATCTGGCCTTCCGAAAGCCTTGCTCCGACGCCGGTCAGGTCAGGCGCCAGCGTCCCGTGCAGATGCGCGTCTGGAAACGGCCCACTATGGCAGAGCGTGCAGAGGCTGCGCTGCCGGTCCGAGATCAGCGCAGCGCCGCGCGCCGGATCACCCTTGCCGCCGACCAGAGGCTCCATGAGCGCATCGCCGGTGACGACGTAGGATCGCATCTCCTCGCCGACACCGGGCAAATCCGCAAGCAGCAATCCCGCAAGAGCGAGGCTAGCCATCCTCATCATCCGAACACTTCACTGGTGATCGTTCGGAACCAGTCCTCCGCATAGGCCGCTTCCAGTTCGCGGACGGAAAGCGGCGCTTCGAGCGGGCTGGTGCCGCCCGCACCCTCCACCTCGGCAAGCAGGCCGTCGCGCGGCTGGTAGACGCCGGCGATCGAGATGCCGTAACCGGGCGCGACCAGGCTGTAGCAGGTGTTGATGAGCTTTGGCTGCGCCGGCTGCCGCTCCCTGACCAGCGCGGCTACCGCCGCAGCGCAGGCTTTTGCCTGGGCGTTGGCGCTGAAGGCGGATTTCGGCATCGCTCCGCCGATCGCCGCGTCGCCGACGACGTGGATCGCCGGCTGCAGGCGGGACTCGAAGGTGACCGGGTCGATCGGGCACCAGCCCGTCTGGTCGGCAACACCGGCCGACTGCGCGATCCTGCCCGCACGCTGCGGCGGGATCACGTTGGCGACATCGGCCTTGTGGCTGCCGAACTCAGTCACCAGCGTTCTTGTCGCCGGGTCGACTTCCGTCACCCTGCCGCCCGACGACAGCGGCACCCATTCGATCAAGCCGGGATAGAGCTCTTGCCAGGCCGCTTCGAACAGCCGCTGCTTCGAAAAGGCGTCCTTGGCGTCGAGGATGATCAGTTTGGAGCGTGGCTTGCTGGTCTTGAGGTAATGCGCGATCAGGCTTGCCCGCTCGTAGGGACCGGGCGGGCAGCGGAACGGATTAGCTGGCGCGGAGAGGATGACGACCCCACCGTCCGGCATCGCTGCGAGCTGGTCGCGCAGCAGCAGCGTCTGCGCCCCCGCCTTCCAGGCATGCGGCATGATCGCCGCCGCCGCCTCGTCGTAGCCCGGCAAAGCGTCGAAGCGCAGGTCGACGCCGGGCGCCAGCACCAGCCTGACGTAGCCTATGTCCGTACCATCCTCCAGCCGAACGCGCCGGCGCTCGGCATCGACGGCAACGGCGCGCGTGCGGATGAGCCCGATGTCGCCGAATTGGTCATAGCGGAAGGTCTGCGCCTCGATGCCGCGCAGCCCTGCAAGCACGGCATTTCTGAACGGGCAGGCCAGATAGGCGGTCTCTGGCTCGACTAGCGTCACGGCAAGGTCGCGATCCAACTGCTTCAGTGCGCGGGCGCAGCTTGCCCCGGCAAAGCCGCCGCCGACGACGATCACGCGGGGCTGCGCCTGTGCGCGCACCTGCGGCGGCGACGCTGGCCGCCGCGCCGCCGATCAGGGCTCTACGGCTGGGCATGGCGTGCCGCCTCCGGCTTGGCGAGCCATTCGGCGATGGCGCGCGTCTCCTCTTCGGTAAATCCCCTGGCGATGCGGTCCATGACCGTCGCCTTGCGCTCACCGGACCGGAAGGCTTGCATCTGGGCGACGATGTCGTCCGCCGCGTGGCCGTCGAGCGAGGGTATGGCTGAGCCGAGCGCCGCCGGCCCGTGACAGCCGGTGCACGCCGTCGCACCAGGCGCCGCGTCGGCCCACGCCGACGCGCTGGCCGCGAGCGCCGCAAGCAGGACAGGCGCGAGCGCCAGTCTGCCGCGCCTGTTCTTCGAGTGCCTCATTGTCATGCGAGGTCATGGTTTTTCAACGGCAGCGTGCGGATGCGCTTTCCGGTGGCGGCGAAGATCGCATTGAGGACGGCCGGCGCGGCGACCGCTATGGTCGGCTCGCCGACGCCGCCCCAGAAGCCGCCGGACGGCAGTATGATCGTCTCCACCTCCGGCATCTCGGCCATGCGCAGAACCTCGTAGCTGTCGAAATTCTCCTGCTCCA
Organism: Mesorhizobium onobrychidis; assembly: GCF_024707545.1. Lineage (NCBI taxonomy): Bacteria > Pseudomonadati > Pseudomonadota > Alphaproteobacteria > Hyphomicrobiales > Phyllobacteriaceae > Mesorhizobium > Mesorhizobium onobrychidis. The sequence continues at coordinate 4,278,125 of NZ_CP062229.1, read as the reverse complement.
TGCGGCCGCCATTGACGGTGCACTCGCCATAGATGCAGGCGGAAAGCCCGTAGACGAAGGAGCCCTCGACCTGCCGTTCCACCTGTGCGGGATTGACGACATGACCCGGGTCGGTGGCCGCCACGATGCGGTGGATTCGGAGCTGCCCGTCGGTGACCGAAACCTCCGCTGCCGCCGCGACATAGCTGCCGAAACCCATGATCTGCGCCAGGCCGCGGTGAACGCCGGCCGCGGCCGGGGTGTCCCAGCCGATCCGTTCGGCAACCGCCTCCAGCACGGCGAGATGCTTCGGATGTTTGGCCATCAGCTTGCGGCGGAACGCGAGCGGGTCGAGGCCGGCGGCATGGGCGAGTTCGTCCATGAAGCACTCGACGTAGAGCGCATTCTGGTTGAGGTTCACGCCGCGCCAGAAGCCTGGCGGGATCGGCGGGTTGCGCATGGCATGGTCGACGAGCAGATTGTCCACCGTATAGCCCAGCGTGCCTTCCGTGCCGCTGAGGACTAGGCCCTGGAAGACGACCGGGTCCATGCCGTTCTGCATGCCTTCCGGCCGCACCGCGGCAAGGATCGACTGGCCGGATATGCGCATGTGCAGAGCGGTCAGGTTGTCGTCCGCGTCGAGCGCGCCCGTCAGCCGGCATCGGGTGGTCGGGTGATAGGCGCCGTGCAGCATATCCTCTTCGCGCGACCACATGAGCTTTACGGGCGTTCCCGGCACCTGCTTGGCAATGCTGACCGCCTGGCGCACATAGTCCTGGAAGTTGCCGCGCCGGCCGAAGCCGCCGCCGAGATGGATCTTGTGCACCTCGCATTGCTGCACCGGCAGGCCGGCGGCTTCGGCCGCTGCAGCAAGGCTCGCCTCGCCATTCTGGGTAGGCACCCAAACCTCGCAGCGCTCCGGCGTGTAGAGCGCCGTCGCGTTCATCGGTTCCATGGTTGCGTGGTTCTGATAGGGGTAGGCATAGGTCGCCGTGACCGTCCGGCCGGCGGCGGACAGGGCAGTACCGGCGTCACCTTGCTTGGCGCCAATGAAGGCGTCATTTGCGCCGAGCCCCTCTTCGAGCATCGCCGTGATCGAGGCGCTGGTGACCTGCCTGTTGGGACCTTCGTCCCAGACGATCGGCAAGGCATCGAGAGCGGTCTTCGCCCGCCACCACGTATCGGCGACAACCGCAACGGCGGTCTCGTCGACCTGAACGACAGTGCGCACGCCGGGCATGGCCGCGACCGCCGCCGCGTCGAAGCTCTCCACCTTGCCGCCGAAATACGGGCAGGCTCGGATCGCGGCGTTGAGCATGTTCGGCAGCTTGAGGTCGACGCCGTAGACCTGGCTGCCGTTGAGCTTGTCGGCCGTGTCGAGCCGCGGCAGCGGCTTGCCGGCTATGGTCCAATCCTTCGGGTCCTTCAGCGTTACGTTGGCGGGCGGCGTCATCCGCGCGGCGGCGGCAGCCAACTGTCCATAAAAGGTGGCGCGATCTGATGCCGCATGCGTGACCATGCCCATCCTCGCGGTGCATTCGCTGGCCGGCACGCCCCATTCGGCGGCCGCGGCGGCAATCAGCATCTCGCGCGCAACGGCGCCACCAATGCGTACATACTCGTGCGACTCGCGGATACCGCGGCTGCCCCCGGTCGAGAAATTGCCCCACACGCGGTCGCGTGCGAGGTTCTGGGCCGGCGACGGATATTCGGTCGTGACCTTTGACCAGTCGCAATTCAGCTCCTCGGCGACGAGTTGCGCCAGGCCGGTCAGCGTCCCCTGCCCCATCTCGGAGCGGGCGATACGGATGACCACCGTGTCGTCGGGCCTGATCACCACCCAGGCATTGATCTCCGGCGCCGTCTCGGCGCCCTCGGCAAGTGCAGGCTTGATGAACGGCAAGTTGAACCCGAGGGACAGGCCGCCTGCCGTGGAGGCCACGCCCACGATGAAGCTGCGGCGGGAGATGGAAATTATGGCGTTCATGACTGTTCTCCTCAACCGCGTTGCGTGGCTTCGCCGCCTTTGGCGGCCAGCTTGATCGCGGCGCGCACCCGGTTGTAGGTGCCGCAGCGGCAGATATTGGTGATCTCGGCGTTGATGTCCTCGTCCGCGGGGTTCGGGTTCTGCATGAGCAGACCCGCCGCAGCCATGATCATGCCGGCCTGGCAGTAGCCGCATTGCGGCACATCGAGCGCCAGCCAAGCCTGCTGGACCGGATGTGAACTGTCCGGCGAAAGCCCTTCGATGGTGGTGATTTGCTGGTCCGGCTCGACCGCGCTCACCGGAAGCACGCAGGAGCGCGTGGCGACGCCGTCTATATGGATGGTGCAGGCGCCACAGGCGGCAACGCCGCAACCGTACTTCGTCCCGGTAAGCCCGATCTGCTCGCGGATCACCCACAGCAGCGGCGTATCCGGATCGACCTCGATGTCACGGGGCGTGCCGTTGATGATCAATCTGGCCATTGTGCAATCCTTTCGATCAAAGGCTGGCGAGAACCGCCGTCCGATGCCGCACGGCATGGCCTGGCGGCAAAGACCGGAAGTCCGGGCTAGCGACGAGGCCAAGTTAGGCGGAAGCTGTCGCAGAACCTTGTCCCGACGACCGGCAGTTCATCGCAAGCTGTCGCAGGCGCTGCGCTCTGATACATTTCGTTACACTTCTCACGCTTTGTTGATGCCGCGCGAGATTGCCGCCGTGGCGCAGAAGGTGATCATCGGTGTAGACGCAAACTAGATATCGTCGATACTGGCCGACTATTCAGCGGCGGCTTTGGAGCATTGTATGGAAGCGGCGCAGCACATCGCGGTCGTCGACGACCACAGGGACATCCGCGACCTCGTCGGGAAATACCTCACCCAGCAAGGTTATCGCGTCAGCGTCGCCGACAGCACGGCCGCGCTCAAGCGGCTGCTCGACCGCAGCCTGCCCGATCTTATCGTCCTCGACGTCATGATGCCTGGCGAAGACGGAATTGCCGCCTGCCGGCACGTGCGCGGAACGGTCGATGTTCCGATCATCTTCCTTACCGCCATGGCCGAGGAGGTCGACCGGATCGTCGGCCTCGAGATCGGGGCCGACGACTACCTGACCAAGCCGTTCAATCCACGGGAACTGCTGGCGCGGATCAAGGCTGTGCTCAGGCGCGTCCACAGCCTGCCGCCGCAGCGCGGTCGTCTCAAGTCGAACGCGCTTCGGTTCGACCGCTGGACGCTGAATGTCGGCCGCCGCGAGCTGGTCGGTCACGACGGCGTGGCGGTCGCGCTCAGCACAGCCGAATTCCGGCTTCTCACCGCTTTTATCGAGCATGTCGGGATCGTGCTCAGCCGGGATCAGTTGCTCGACCTCACCGTCGGGCGCTCGGCCGACGGTTTCGACCGGGCCGTCGACAACCAGGTGAGCCGGCTGCGCAAGAAGATCGAGGCTGACCCAAAGACACCGATGCTGATCAAGACGCACTGGGGCGGCGGCTACTGCTTCACCGCCGAGGTGGCCCAGGCATGATGCTGTTGTGGAGACGCAGGCTGGCGGCCCGCTTCCTCATGCTGGTGCTGCTTGCGCTCGCCCTGTCGCAGGCGATCACCTTCCTGATATCGTGGGACGAGCGCGGCCAGGCCCTGCACGCAGCCGCCAAGGGCGAGTTCGTCAGCCGCACGTCCTCTCTTGCGCTTCTGCTGGACACGACGCCGCCCTCGCTTCGGCCTGACATCCTCAACGTCAGCGGCACTGCCTATACGCGCTTCTGGACCTCGGACGACGGACCGAGCAACCCCCTCGCCTGGCAGCAGGAAGCCTTGACTGAGCTAGCCAAGCCGCTGCCAGGAATTGCCGGCAAGTATGCCGCCTACATGAACGGGCAGGCCTCGACCGCGGTCGATGCCGCCGACCCTTCCGTGCCGCCGCGCATGGTGGATTTGTCCGGCAATGGCAGGCCCTTCTCGCGGCCGGCCAAGTTTCTCTATATGGACGCCGCTCCAAACGGCATGGGCCTTTCCGTCCGCCTCGATGACAGCACCTGGCTGAATGCCGCCTACGCCAAGGCGATGCCGAACGCCTTCTGGACGACGCAATCGGCGATATCGCTGGCGCTGACCGCACTCATCCTGTCCGCCATAGCGATTTTCGGGGCGCAGGCAATCGCGCGTCCGCTGCGACAGCTCGCCAATGCCGCTGAACTGTTCGGCCGCGGCGAGACCGTGCCGCGGCTGCCGGAATCAGGGCCGGACGACATTCGCCAGACCGCCGAAGCGTTCAACCGCATGCAGGAGCGCCTGCAGCGCTTCGTCGAGGACCGCACGCGCATGCTGGCGGCGATCAGCCATGACCTGCGCACGCCGCTGACCTCGCTGCGGCTGCGCGCGGAGTTCGTCCAGGATCACGATCTCCAGGAAAAGATGCTGAAGACCATCGAGGAAATCCAGACGATGACGGAAGCAGCGCTCGCCTTCGCGCGCGAGGACGCCGCGGTAGAGGAGACGCGAACCGTCGATCTTTCGGCGCTGGTCGGCAGCCTCTGCGACGATCTCGCAGATCTGGGCCAAAACGTCACCGTCAGCGACGGGCCAAAGGTGCTGTATCGCTGCCGGCCGGACTCCCTGCGTCGGGCGATCCGCAACCTCGTCGAAAATGCCGTCCGCTACGGCGAGCAGGCCAGGGTGAGCCTGGTCAGGAGTGCCGACAGCCTGGACATCGTAGTCGAGGACGCCGGACCCGGCATTCCGCCAGGCGATATGGAACAGGTGTTCGCCCCCTTCTTCCGCCTGGAGCAGTCGCGCAACCGGGAGACCGGTGGCGTCGGGCTCGGCCTGTCAATTGCCCGCGCCATCGCCCGCCACCACGGCGGCGACATCGTGCTGGATAACCGGAGCAACGGCCTTCGCGCGGTCATCAGGTTGCCGCTGATCGACATGGCCAAGCAGCTTGCCCCGGCGCCTGTGCCTGAGACGCACCCTCCGACCGGACTGCGATCCTTGCCGGTTTGACCGAAAACCTGCCCCGCGATCGGAACTCCCGCGCTGTCGCGCCACGATTCGATCAATGTCGTCGTAACGAAGGACAAGTCGCCACCCCCATCATCCCCAGCGCCTTCCCCGACCCAGCCGCCGCTCTCGCCGGTGAGCGGCTGGTCCTGCCGGAAGCTTCCGGCCCCCCGCAAAGCCCCTTCCCTCAATCGTTCCGCAGAGGTCATCCGATGAACCATTCACAAGCCACGACACGTCACCATGTTGTTTCCGCTGGAGTTGCGACCGCATTCCCGGTGACGTCCATCACGCGAGCGCGTGCGTCCCTGGCTGCGCTCTTGTCCGCCGGCTGTCTGCTGTTGCCGACCGCCGCTTCCGCGCAGCAGGCCGACGGCGAGCGGCTGTTCCGGCAGCGCTGCGGGGCCTGCCACAGCCTTGAGCCCGGCCAGAACAGAGCCGGTCCGCATCTGTCGGGCGTCATCGGCCGAAAGGCCGGCAGCGTCGAGGGTGCCCGCTATTCGGCCGCGCTGCGAGAGTCTGATATCGTCTGGGACGGCGGTACGCTTGATACCTTCCTCGCGGCGCCACGCCAGATGGTTCCGGGCACGTCGATGACAGTGGGCGTTCCCAACGCCGCCCAGCGCACCGCGATCATCCTCTATCTGGAAGGTGCGGTCGCGCAATAGTGTCCGCTGATGAAACCAACGTGCGTGCGTAGCCCTGTTCAATCGACCTGCCCAGAGTATCCGCGAAGCTGAGAGTACCGGCGGATCTGCTCAGGGGTAAGCAATTCGGCCATCTCGAGATGATAGCGCAGGTGCGCTGCCCGTAGCGCGCCTCGCACCTCGGCTATGGCTTTTGTCATTTCAGCGAGGTGCGCCGACGTCATCTTTCGTTCGGAGAACAAGCGGTCCAGTTCGGTCTCTTTCTCGATGACTAGTCTTCCGAGCGGGATCGTTTCTGCCTTCATCTGATCCAGCAGGGCCTTGGTCCGCAACGCCTGTTCATCGGTTAGGCCAAGAGCATCCCAGAGTTCGAGGACATGTGATGGACCCGGATAGGAATTGAGTTCGGCCGCCAGCGCCAGACCCATCCCTCGCCCGGCCAAAAGATCAGCCATCTGCTCGCCCGAGAGCGCTTTCACGCGGCGTTTCTCCATCCCGGAATAAGACGAAGTGGCTGGATCCTTTCCTTCAGCGGCCTTGTGATGGTTGCCATGCTGCTGTGCCAGCCCGTGAGGGACGGCAAGAAAAGTCAGCATGAGGGACAGCACGGCAATGGGGATGCGGTTCATCGAGCGATCTCCGGCGTTTCTTCTTGCGACGTTTGACACAGCCGCAGGAACTGAAACATGATTGCGATCATGTCGGACCTCCTCTTCGAGCGATTCCTTGAACTCGCGGAACGCGAGCAATCTCTCCCTGCCGGCAGCGTCCTGTTTCGTATGGACGACCCGGTCTTGTCGCTCTTCCTGGTCACCGCGGGAGAACTGCGCCTTGTCCGGGCACTTCCTGACGGGTTCCAGCTGACGTTGCAGCGTGCCGGCTCGGCTTCGATCCTGGCCGAGGCTTCGCTGTTTGCGGATCGATACCATTGCGATGCGTTGGCGGCCGAGGCATCGATGGTGCGCGCCGTGCCGATCACCAGGGCCATGGCGGTGCTCGAAAGCGATCGCGCACTGGCCTCCGCACTGCTGCGACACTTGGCAGGTGAGGTCCACCGGACGCGGACGCGGGCCGAGATATTATCCCTGAAGTCAGTCGCTGCGAGAGTTAGTGTCTGGATGGCATGCAACGGCGGCGTCTTGCCGCCCAAGGGACGCTGGCATCACGTTGCGTCGGAGATCGCCGTTACGCCGGAGGCGTTTTATCGGGAGCTTGCCCGTCGGCGATGATGTGCCGCCACAATGCGGCTCATCGTGCGGACGATTCCCGCCACGCGAAGACGCGGTTCAGTTCGTCGTGGCGACGGCGTAAGTCGTCCGGCCAGCGCGACTTGATATAGGACAAGGCCGCGATGATTTCGGCGTCGGTCAGGATTCCTCCGAAAGCTGGCATCCGCGTTTTGTAATCCTTGAGGTTGGCGGCTTCGGCGACACCGAGTTTCGTTATCCTGAACAGCAGCGTGTCCGGGTGGTGCCAGGTGTGACCGCTTTCGTCGTGCGGCGGCGCCGGAAGGAATCCATCCTTGTCCTGCGCTTTCCACTCGGGTTGACCTTCGAGGTTCCTGCCATGACAAGAGGCGCAATGCGCCACGTAAACGGCCTCGCCGCGCGCGATGACACGGGCATCGTCGGGCTTGAGGATCCCGCCCGACTTGCCGCCGAAAACAAGAACCACGCAGACCGCCACCAAGGCGGCGAGAGCAAGCATAAGCGCCAGCTTTCCAATCACCCTACGATCCGGTGTGTCACCGCCTCAACGACCGAGTTCGGTCCAGTTGGCGCCGCCGTCGGTGCTGGCCAGGATGTCGCTTTGGTGAGACGCGACAAATATCCGATCCTTGTCGGCCGGATCGACCGCGAGGTGCAGCAGGATTCGGTCACTCAAGCCACTGGAAAGGGGCGCGAAGTTCAGAGCAGCCTCCGCGGACCGGACAAGTCCTCGTCCCACCACGAACGCATAGACGGAACCGTCGGCCGTCACCTCGATGAGACTGACGGGCGCGCCATCGACGACCGCTTCCCAGGTCAGGCCTCCGTTCCTACTGACCGATAGACCTCCCTCCGTCGCGGCGTAAATCGTCTCGGCGTCCTTCGCCGATGCGGCAAGGTCGATCAGCTTTTCCGGCAGAGGTCCAACCACCGACCATGTCTTCCCAGCATCGCGGCTCACCTGTAGCGCGCCGTAGGCGCCGTAGAGAACCTGAGGATCGGCCGAGCTGACCGTCATCTGGTGAAAGTCGACCGGGCCGTCTGCTCCCGGCGAAACCTGATTCCAGGTAACGCCGTTGTCGGCTGAGGCGATGAATCCGAGATTGCCCCCACCCGCCGGGTGCCCGCTGGCGTAGAGCGACCTCGGGTCGGATGGGTCCGGCGTGAACCCCATAAAATCCTGCACCGGCGAAATGAGCTCTGCCTTTCCGTCCGACCCGGCGCGAAAGAGTCCATGGTGGGTCGCTATCAGGAGCTTGCCGGAATTCTCCCTATCTACGGCCAGCCCGTGGATGTGGGTATGTTCCTTCAGTTGCGAAACCGAGACGGCCTCGGCTCCTGCAGCCGATCCGGTCGACGTCGCCGCAATCAGACTCGCGACCAGAATTCCCAGTAGTTGTCTCATCTCGTCGCCTCCAACTTCGCCCTTACCATCATGACGGGCATGATATCAGGACCGGGATTGCGGTGCATCGGACAAGTCTGCGCAGCCCAGCCCGCCGTCTGACCGACGCGGAGGCTTCAACCCGGCCAGAGTGACCGCGACGAGCCGGCGGACCGCGGCCTTGGATCGCAGGCTGCTGGCTGCCGTGAGGGCGTGGAGGCAATAGGTCGCAAGCTCGCCAGGCGCGACGTCGTCCCGGAGATCGCCCGTCGCTGCGCCCTCGGCCAGCAGATCGCGGATGAGATGGTGGAGCTGATGTTGCGCCTTGACGACGTGTTCGCCTCGATGCAGGCGTGCCGCGAGTTTGGTGCCATGGTGTTCGTGTGAAATGAACGCATAGGCCTCAAGAACCGCTTTTAGCCGCTCCCCGGTGTCGCCAACCTGGTCCCGAATGGTAATGAGATGTTCAAGGTGACCGGTGACCTGACGTTCGTGCCAGGCGACGAGGATCGCTTCAACGTCCGGAAAATACTTGTACAGCGTCGCGCGCCCTATTCCAGTCTCCTCGGCGATCTTCGCCATCGTCACCGACAGCAGCCCGTGCTCGGCCACCAGCGCCGCGGTGGCGTCGAGGGTCGCGTCGCGTACCGCGCGACGGTGGGCATCGATGGTTTCGTTCCACAGCTTCGGCACCGCCCCAATATACGTGGCGTATCAGCGATGTCGAGATACGAGACACCAAGACTTGATATAGACACACTGTCTCGATAAAGTTTTCGTAGTCATGAAACTCGATGCCGCGCGCGACGCAGGAGACGCACATGGCCGACCCGCCCGATTACCCCGGCACACCGCGCTGGGTGAAAGTGTCGGGGATTATCGTGATCGCCCTGGTCCTGCTGGTGATCGCTGCGCTCTTCACCGGCGTCGGCGGGCCTCACGGTCCCGGTCGGCACCTGCCGTCCTCCAGCGTTACAGAGCCTGGCATGCAACAGCCATGACCATGACACCCGGCCTTCGAAAGTTCGCGCTCACCGCGCATGTCGCTTCGTCGGTCGGCTCCCTTGGTGCGGTCACCGGCTTCCTTGTTCTCGCCGTCGCCGGACTGACCAGCAAGGATTTGCAGGTGGTGCGCGCCGCCTACTTCGCGATGGAGTTGACCGCCTGGTACGTCATCGTTCCGCTGGTCCTGGCCTCATTGGTCACCGGGCTTGTCCAGTCACTGGGCACTCCATGGGGCCTGTTCCGGCACTATTGGGTCGTGGCGAAACTTCTGCTGAATCTCGTCGTCACCGTCGTCCTGCTGCTTCAACTTGAGCTGATTGGCTATCTGGCAGATGTCGCGGCAGAGACGACGTTTTCCAACACTGATCTCTACGGGCTGAGGATATCACCTGTGATCCACGCCGCGGGAGGGCTGCTGGTATTGCTCGTGCCCGTGGCGCTGTCGCTATACAAGCCGCGGGGCCTGACCCCGTACGGGTGGCGCAAGCAGCATGAGGAGCCGACGGCTCTGCATCCATAGATGCAGTCCGCTCCGTCTACGCTGGCAACCCACCGCATCGGAACAAAGTTTCCGCGCTTCCGTTACGCAGCATGTCATGCGGTGCACTCGTGTAGGTTCTTTGGCGGGCGAACGCAGCCTTTTTCATCTGCGTCGTTGTAGGTTTGCTTTTGTCCGGAGCGCAACTCGCCAACGCGCTGGACCACGATCATCAATCTTCCAGCGCTTTATTGCAAATGCCGCAGACCACGGCACAGGCAAGCGAGGCGGGTGCCGCTGACCCTTGCGCGGATACCAGCCATCACGTCGCGCATTGCTGTTCGGCGCTCCACTGCATGGCCGGGTTCGCGGCTGTCGCGGCGACTCTGTCGAGTCCGACCCTGAAATCTCCTGTCCGCATCGAAACAGCCGGTCTGCCTAGCTCGCGGATCCCTGACCCATTGGACCGACCTCCAAAACCATAAACGGTTTCATGCCACGAGCCGGCGCCAAGGCGAGACTCTGGCGCCGCGCGTCATAGGTCAAGCACTCAGGAGATGAATCATGGCCAACACCAAACTTACGATCGCCACGGCACTGCTGCTCTCGGTTTTCGCCTCGGCGGCGTTCCCTCAGCAGTCATCCGACCGGTCAATAGATGTGGCGCCAACGTCCTTGCCGGAGCAATGCGGTCAGGCTGAAGGCGCATCAGCCGGGCACACCATGCCGGGAATGGCCAACATGGACATGTCGGGCATGGATGAAGCGCACAAGGCCAACATGGCGGCAATGATGAAGATGCATCCTGCCATGATGCAAGGCATGATGGCCAAAGACCCTGATGTCGCCTTCGCTTGCGGGATGATTGCGCATCACCAGGGCGCGATCGACATGGCCGAAGTCGAGCTGAAATACGGCGACAACGACGAAGCCAAGAAGATGGCTCAGACGATCATCGACGCCCAGACCAAGGAAATCGGCGAGTTCAAGCAGTGGCTTGAGACGAACGCGAAGTGATCGTTAGGAGGCGCCGTAGCGCGCTACCTAGTGTTGTGACTCTAACACTCGACGCCCTCGTGCGACCTTTTCAAGGATGTCAGCAGCCTTGGCGGCCCAGATGAAGGGTTTGGGGTCGGCATTGTGATGCTCCAGGTAGGCCTCGATCGCGATCGTCAGGTCGGTCACGCTGCGGAAGACGCCGCGGCGGATGGCGTCGTCGGTGATGAGCCCGAAGAAGCGCTCGACCTGGTTCAGCCAGGAGCCAGAGGTCGGGGTGAAGTGGAGGCGGAAGCGCTTATGCCGGGCAAGCCAGGCTTTGACCTTGGGATGCTTGTGGGTGGCGTAGTTGTCGACCACCAAATCCAGGGCGAAGTGCTTGGGCGTGTTGCGATCGATCGTGCGCAGGAAGCGCAGGAACTCCTGGTGGCGGTGTCGCGGCATGCATTCGCCGATGACCTTGCCGGTGGCCACGTCGAGGGCGGCAAACAGTGTCGTGGTGCCGTTGCGCTTGTAGTCATGGGTCATCGTGCCGGCCCGCCCCTTCTTGATGGGCAGCCCCGGCTGCGTGCGGTCGAGCGCCTGGATTTGGCTCTTCTCGTCGACGCAAAGCACCAGGGCTTTGTCCGGCGGGTTGAGATAAAGGCCGACGACGTCCTGGACCTTCTCGACGAACGCCTTGTCATTGGACAGCTTGAATTTTTTGATCAGATGCGGCTTCAGCCCGTGCGCTGCCCAGATGCGCTGCACGCTCGACGGGCTGAGCCCCACCACCTTGGCGAGCTTGCGCACCGACCAATGGGTGCTCGCCGGCGGCTTCTGATGCAGCGTCATATCCACCACACGCTTGATCACCTCGGCCGAAAGCGGCGGCTTGCGGCTCGGCCGGCTGGCATCCCGCTTCAGCCCCTCAATGCCGCACGCAACGTAACGATCACGCCAGCGATAGGCGGTTCGCTTGGTTTTGCCGGTCGCCCGTACAATCGCGGTGACGCCGTCGCCGTCCGCCCACATCAGCACGATCCGCGCCCGCCAAACCCATTTCTGTGGCGAGTTGCGGTCCGCCACCCAACCTTCCAGCGTCGCCCGATCCTCAGGAGACAACCGGATGCCCGATTCAGTTGACATGCCCTCTGACTCGCACATCAGAGAGCTAAAGGGAATCCTTTCGTTAGAGACGGAACACTAGGATCGAAAAAAGGACACCCCCATGCATCACCTTAGCCCCGAAATGAAAAGCTGCATCGACGAATGCCTGCGCTGCTATTCCGTGTGCCTTTCGACCGCGATGGGCCACTGCCTGGAACTGGGCGGTCAACACACCGAAAAACAACACTTCACGTTGATGATGGCGTGCGCCGAGATCTGCCGGACATCGGCGCATTTCATGCTCATCGGTTCCGAGCCACCACAAGCATACCTGCGGCGAATGCGCGGAGATCTGCAACGAATGCGCGGATGACTGCGAGCGTCTCGGTGACATGCAGGAATGCGTAGAGGCCTGCCGTCGGTGTGCAGAGAGCTGCCGGAAAATGGCCGCCTAGTGGTGAAGTCTGACGCTTGGTACCCCCGGTGCGGAATACCCGTTCCGACCTATCGCGAGGCATTGGCCTGCAAATCACTGCCTCACCGCGCCGACTTTCCGAATATTCTGCGGATGATCTCGTCCCCATTGGCATCAAAGCAGCGGCCGTGACTGAGAATGACCCGCTGCGGTTGCCACGACCGGATTTTGCTTATTACTGCCTTTGCTTTCTGCCGCTGAAGGAGAATTGGCAGCCGCATACCGAAGAAGGTCTGCCCGTGGGGATGGTCCATCCGAGTCAGCTTCGTCGCCGTGCGCCAAGGTTCATCGATCATGTCCAGTTCGAGATTGATGATCGTGTCTGTGAGGATCAGCGTCTTTGAAGCGTAGTGGAAAAATATGAACTCTTTGAAGTAGCCACCGGGAAACAGCGTCTGGTCCATGTCCCGCCGCCACGCCTCCGGCGGATTGGTCTCCAAATCTCGCGTGAACGTCACATCGGCGTGCCGTGCCAGCGCTCTTTGGCGAACTCTGGGTGATGCCCATGTGATTGCCTCTGGAAAGACCTTCGACCACTCACCGATATGAGCGTAGTGAAACTGGTTGGGTGAAACGAGGTGGCGGATCCTGCCCAAGTTCCGCAACTCTTCGGCCAGCGTCGCAGAGAACTTGATGGGCGAATGAAGGAACAGATCACCGTTCGACAGGCGCACGACCGTCATCCGAGTGGTAAATGGCAGCGGAAGCTTTACTCCGGCTATCGTCAGATACTCAAACGGGCCGTCAACGACGCCGATATCAGGTCCGTGAGGCTTGTAGACGTTGACCGGTTCGTAAAGGGACGCACCCACAGTCCACTCCAACACATCAACCGCCGCGCAAGGACAACATAATCTAGTTGGTAGGCAAAACGTCCGGCCTGAAGCGTCCGCTTTCCACCACGAGCGACCTTACGATGCCGGTACCAAGCGTCAGGCTTGACGACTAGAAGCCTCGTGTGAGGGCGTCATCAGACCGCGCGCCCTCGGTACCGCGATTGTCATCTGAAGAACACGAACTTGACCAAGGCAATGATCACCAGCACGACCAGAGCGAGGAGAATAAAGCCTGCCACGCCCATTCCCCACATGCCGCCCGACATCATCTGATCCATCATTTTTCGCTCCTATTCCGCGGCCAACTTCAGCCGAGCGTCTGCACTTGGCTCCGCTACCGCGCTCCGCCGCGGCAACCGCCAGCCCTTGACGATGCCGTAAACGGCCGGGATCACGACGAGCGTCAGGATCGTTGAAGAAATCATGCCGCCGATCATGGGCACTGCTATCCGCTGCATGACCTCCGATCCGGTTCCCGTGCTCCACAGGATTGGCAGGAGGCCCGCCATGATGGCGACGACGGTCATCATTTTCGGCCGCACGCGCTCGACGGCGCCGAACATGATCGCCTCGTTAAGGTCCATCTTGGTCAAACTCCGCTTCCCGGCCACACATCTGGCCTTCGCCTCGCTCCACGCGTTGTCCAGATAGATCAGCATGATGACCCCGGTTTCGGCGGCCACGCCGGCGAGCGCAATGAAGCCCACCGCGACCGCGACCGACATGTTGAAGCCCAGCCACCACATCATCCAAATGCCGCCGACGATTGCGAATGGCAGCGACAGCATGACGATCAGCGTCTCGGTCAGCGCCCGGAAGTTGAGGTAGAGCAGCAGGAAGATCAGCGCGAGCGTTAGTGGCACGACGATCTTCAGCCGTGCCTGGGCACGTTCGAGATATTCGAACTGCCCGCTCCAGGCGACCGAATAACCTGGCGGCAGTTTTACTTCTGCGGCGACCGCCTGTTGCGCCTCGCCGACATAGCCGCCGAGATCACGGCCGGCGATGTCGACGAAGATGTAGACTGCAAGTTGTCCGTTCTCGGTGCGGATCGAGGTCGCGCCGCGCGTGAGTTCGACCTTGGCGACTTCGCCGAGGGGCACGAAGCCGCCGCCAGGCAGCGCGATCTGCACGTCGCGGGCGATTGCGCCGGGATCGCTTCTCAGCGCGCGCGGATAGCGGATGGCGACACCATAGCGTTCGCGGCCCTCGACTGTGGACGTGATGATCTTTGCGCCGAGCGCCATGGAGATCACATCCTGCACATCGCCGACCGACAGCCCATAGCGGCCGAGGGCGGTCCGGTCGGGAACGATATCGAGATAGTAACCTCCGATCACCCGCTCGGCATAGGCGCTGGACGTGCCGGGCACGGCCCTCAGTACCGCCTCGATCTGGCGCGCGACATTTTCCATTTGAGCGAGATCGGTGCCGTAGACCTTGACCCCAACGGGCGTGCGTATGCCCGTCGACAGCATGTCGATGCGGGCGCGGATCGGCATGGTCCAGGCATTTGAAACACCTGGAAACTGCAGCGCGGCGTCCATCTCGGTTTTCAGACCTTCCGATGTGACTCCGGGCCGCCATTCCGATTTCGGTTTCAGGTTGATTATCGTTTCGAACATCTCGGTCGGCGCGGGGTCGGTCGCGGTCTGTGCCCGGCCCGCCTTGCCGAAGACAGACTCTACCTCAGGGAATGACTTGATGATCCGATCCTGCATCTGCATCAGTTCGGCGGCTTTCGTGACGGACAGGCCCGGCAGCGTCGTCGGCATGTACATCAACGTTCCTTCGTCGAGATTCGGCATGAACTCGCTGCCGAGTTGGCGCGCCGGCCAAACCGTCACGGCAAGGGCGGCAATCGCGAGCAGGATCGTGAACATCTTTGCCCTCAGCACGCCGGCGATGATCGGCCGGTAGATCCCGATAAGCAGCCTGTTGAGTGGATTTCTGTGCTCCGGCACGATGCGGCCGCGCACGAGCAACACCATCAGGGCGGGCACTAGCGTCACCGAGAGCAGCGCCGCCGCCGCCATGGCGAAGGTCTTGGTGAAGGCGAGCGGACCGAACAGGCGGCCTTCCTGGCTTTCCAGCGTGAAGATCGGCAGGAACGAGACGGTGATGATGAGCAGGCTGAAGAACAGCGCTGGCCCGACCTCAGCTGCAGCCTTGATCAAAACCTCGATGCGGGGTTTGCCCGGAGGCGCCCGTTCCAGGTGCTTGTGGGCGTTCTCGATCATGACGATCGCTGCATCGATCATCGCACCAATGGCGATCGCGATGCCGCCCAGACTCATGATGTTGGAGCCGAGGCCAAGCAGCTTCATAGCGGCAAAAGCCATCAGGATGCCGACGGGCAGCATGATGATGGCGACCAGTGCGCTCCTCACGTGAAGCAGGAACACGATGGTGACGAGGGCGACCACGATGCTCTCCTCCACCAGCGTCGACTTCAGAGTCTCGATCGCAGCCTCGATGAGCTTTGAACGATCGTAGACGGGAACAATCTCGGTGCCCTCAGGCAGGCTCCTTTCGATCTCGGCGAGACTCTCCTTCGCGTTTTCGATGACCGTCAGCGCGTTCGCGCCCACCCGCTGCAGCACGATGCCGCTCGCGACCTCGCCCTCGCCGTTCTGTTCGGCGATGCCACGGCGCTCGTCAGGCACGATCTCGACCTTGGCGACGTCGCCGAGCCTGAGCGGCACGCCGCTGACTGACTTCAACGCAATGCTTTCGATGTCGGACACACTCTTCAGGTAGCCGCGTCCACGCACCATGAATTCGAACTCGGAGATTTCGACCGTGCGGCCGCCCGTGTCCATGTTGCTGGTGCGAACCGCTTCGCCAATTTCCGAAAGCGTCACGCCCTGAGCGCGCATCCGCGACGGATCGACCACGATCGAGTACTGCTTGACGAAGCCGCCGACGCTTGCGACCTCGGACACGCCTTCCGCCTTCGAGACTGCGAAGCGCACGACCCAGTCCTGCAGGGAACGGAGTTCCGCGAGGGACAATTCTTTGGCAACGACCGCGTACTGATAAACCCAGCCGACGCCTGTCGCGTCCGGTCCAAGCGCCGGGGATACGCCATCGGGCAGACGGCTGGCGGCCGCGTTCAGATATTCGAGCACGCGGCTCCGCGCCCAATAGGGATCGGTGCCGTCCTCGAATATCACGTAGACGAAGGACACCCCGAAAAAGGAGAAACCCCTGACCACCTTGGATCTTGGAACGGTGAGCATTGAGGTCGTCAGCGGGTAGGTGACTTGATCCTCGACCACCTGCGGGGCTTGGCCCGGATAATCGGTGAAGACGATGACCTGGATGTCGGAGAGATCCGGTATGGCATCGAGCGGCAAGGTCCTGACCGAGTAGACCCCCGCAGCTGCGGCCAGAGCGGTCGCAAAAAAGACGAGGACGAGGTTGCGTGCCGACCAGGCAATGAGGTTGGCGATCACGGTTTTGCCTCCGCGGGCGTCAGCGCGCTGAGCGCGGCCTTCAGGTTGCTCTCGGCATCGATCAGGAAGTTAGCCGAGACGACGACCTTTTCGCCTTCGGCGAGGCCCTCCATGATCTCGGCCATACCGTCACCGCGCATGCCAATCTTCACGTCGCGCGGTTCAAAGCGGCCTTCGCCCTTGTCGACGATCACGACCTGGCGGTCCCCCGTGTCGATGACGGCGTTGTCAGGCACGGTCACGACAGGATCAGTGCCGCCCGTCGCGATCTCGACCTCGGCATACATATTGGCAAGCAGCAGCCCTTCGGGATTGGGCAGTTCGATGCGAATCCGCGCTGTGCGGGTCTGCCCCTGGATTTCAGGGTAGATCAGACCGACCTTACCTTCGAACACGTTGCCCGGAAGGCTGCGGATGCGGACGGTCGCCTTGTCCCCGATACGAACCGAACTCAACTCGTATTCCGCCACGTCGGCCATCACCCAGAGGGTCGAGACATCGGCGATCCGGAACAGGGTCTGGCCCGCCTCCGCCATCATGCCGTCGACCGCCATGCGCTCCAGGACAACGCCGTTGCGTGGTGCCATCAGCGTAACCGAGATCGGCACCTTCCTCGTCTTCTCGATCTCAGCAATCGCTTCCGCAGGAACGCCGAGATTTTCCAGACGCTGCAAGCTGCCGGCGGCGGCGTTGCGGTCTGACCCGCCCTTCAGATCGGCGGCATAGAGAGCACCTGCCTGGGCAATTTCCCTAGCGTAAAGGCGCACAAGCGGGCTACCTTTCTCGATAGCCTCCCCGGTCGTGATGTCAGCCACTTCCTCGATGAAGGCCTCGGTACGGGTTGAGACCAGGGTGACGCGTCGCTCGTCCAGCGTGACCGTTCCGGGAACCCGGACCGGACGCACGACGGCGCTCTTGGTGGCGAGTACTGTCTTCACGCCTGTCCGTTGCAGCCTTCCTGCCGATACCTTGACCGTCGAGCCGTCATCCGCTTCGCCCTCGAAGACAGGAATGTAGTCCATCCCCATGGAATCTTTCTTGGGGGTCGGCGACGTGTCCGGCAGGCCCATAGGATTGCGGTAGTAGAGGATCTTCCGGCCACTCGGTGCCGCCGCCGCGCCGCCGCCTGCTTTCATCTCGGGACGAACCTCGAAGCTAACGTCTTCGCTCGCCAGGACCGCGACGAAATCCCGGCCGTCCTCGGTGCGCTTAGGCGTCGACGAATAGGCGGGATCTCCGTCGGGATGGCGGTAGTAAATGATGGGACCAAAGGGAACCGGATCGGCAGTCGTCGGGATCGGTTCCGCGCTGGGCGGGTGCCCGATGGCCGTCTCGATCATATGCACGACGTCCAACACGGACAGATCATGCTGTCCGGCCGAGTATCCGCCCGCGCCCGCCCCGGCCGCCAATACAGCAAGGGTCAGGAATGAGGCGAACCTTTTCATTGGACGGCCTTGAATACCAGGCGGCGCTCAACCGTGTCGGCCTCGCCCTGGACCTTCGCCGCGATCGAGAAGCGCCAGCCTCCCGCCATGATGAGGTCGGTCTTGAAGCGATAGATGCCGGGTTCTTCGGGCGGCAGCGCCTCGACGGGCGCGGTCATCGCCTCCATTCCGTCCGGAGCCATGTCCATTCTGGTGGCGAATACGACGGCGTTGTTCACCGGAGCGCCTGTCCGCTTGTCGAGGAGCCTGACGGCGACGACTGCACCGTTCCCTTCCTTGATCTCGTTCTCGACGAGTTGGAATTCGTAGTCCTCGGGCGCGGCCTTGGCCGCTTGGGAAGCCGCGATGACGGATGCGAACGCGAGCGTCGCAGCGCGTGGGAAAAATTTCGATTTCATGTTTTCAAGATTCCGAATGTCATTGAGCCGTTGCGCACGGCATTGGCATGGCAGACACTATGCGACTCCGCCCGCGCAGCATTCGGCCGCACGGATTCCGGCGCTGGAAGCGCCTGTGACAGTCAGGCTTTGGGTGGTCTGGGCGGGGGTTTCCCGATAAGCGACGAAAGGACCGCTTCCCTGCCGTCGAGGAACTCCTCTCCGCTCGGGGCTTGGACGAGGAACGTCGGCGTTTCGGGAACCGGAACGCTGCCGAGGCCCGACACGCACAGGACCGCGAGCGGGCAATCCTTGCCGCAGTCCGGCACCATTGGCTTGCCGTCCGGGCAGCAGGGCATGTCGCCCTGCATGATGGATAAAGTCGACCCGGCAACAGCAGCGCTCGAAGACGAAGCTCCCAAAGGTGCAAAGGCCAGCCCAAACACGGCCAGCAACAAGAGCACCCTTCCGAAACCGAACGAATTCGTCATCGTTTACACTTTGGCATAGGCAGCCACCGCGCGATAGTGTCTCGGGTGTTTATGACCTTCTTGTGAAATCGCGCACAAGCCATCGCCGCCAACGCTTCCACTCATGCTTTGATCACTTCGAGCCGATGCAAAGAAGAAGCGATTTCGTTCTTCACGATGCCTAATCGCCGCGGCAAAGACTTCATACGACCGCCTCAAGCGCTGCGCACGTCGAGGAATATCCGGCCTTTCTGGATGCCTCCGCCCACTCCGAAACGGAGATTCGAATATCGACGCGAGAGATGATAGTCTGGTTTTGGATCCTCGGGAGGAGGAGATGCGCGCCATTGCATTTTTTGCCGGCGTGTTGGTGGCTACGCCCTCGATGGCGGCGGAGCAACTGATCTTTTACACTGCCAATTTTCCAGATGCCACCTCGGTCCAGCTTAGCATCCTGAACAATAGCGTCTCGCGAGATGGGGACTATGACTTCGACGTCGCTATTGGCTTAGTCAAAACAGACGCGAACGGCGCCATCAGGTACGAAGATACCGGCAAGCATCGTGCACGCGTTCGCTGCAATTATCCGGCGTATGTGAGCGTGGGCGCGCGAAGATATCCTATAGAGATACCTCTAAGCCGTTCCGCACCTGACGATTGGAAAGAGAATCTCTGGATAACATTCTGCGCGGCCCCCTCGTCATGAAGCGCGTTTTTGCCTGATCGGACGGCGGCCGCGGGTTGATTTGCAACCCGCGGCGCTAGTCGTGGATCACTTAATATCGGTGACCGTGATGCGCCCGTTGACGCGGTCGGCTGCAAACTCGATTGCTTGACCCGCTTTGACCTTCTCGATCATGCCGTCCTCCGCGACGACGAACACCATCGTCATCGCTGGCATGTCGAGATTCGTCAGCGGCTCATGCTTGATCGTCAGCTTCTTCTGCTTGGCGTCGACCTTGAGGACTTCGCCTTTCACGTATTCCTGTGCGAACGCGCTCCCGCCGATGGCGAGCGCGAGCGCGAGGGTCGAGAATGCTCTTATCAATATCTTCATGACTGCTTCCTTTGCGATTTTGGGGGTTAGTGGGCGACGGTGATATCGCCCTTCATGCCGGAATCGTAGTGACCCGGGATCAGGCAGGCGAAGCCGAATTCGCCGGCGTTGGCGAACGTCCAGATGATCTCGCCTCTGGCGCCGGGCGCCAGCCGGATTGAGTTGGGATCGGCGTGCTCCATCTCGGGGAACTTCTCCATCAGCGCCTTGTGCTCCATGATCCCGTCATGGGCGTCCATGACGAATTCGTGGTCGACCTGGCCTTTGTTGGCGAACTTCAGGCGAACGGTCTCGCCCTTCTTCACCTTGAGTACGGCCGGTTGGAACATCATCTTCCCGTCGTCATTCTCCGACATCGAGATGTTGACAGTCCGCTTTGCCTTGCCAGCCTCGCCAGGGCTGCCGATCGGCATCTTGGCGGCTTTGTCGCCATGGCCTCCGGCGTGGGTTCCACCGGCAAGAGCTGCTCCCGAACTGACCGCCATCAAAACGGCCGCTGCGATTATATGTTTCATGCTGCACTTTCTCTCATTGTTGAGGTTGAAGGGTTTCGGTTTCTCATCCCTGTTTGCCGTGACCGCCGTGCGCTGCCGGGGCCATCGTTTTTGCGTCGCCTGATTTCGTCGGAGCGGGGACATCTCCCTTCCACTCGTAAGCTACGGTTCCCTCCGGGTGCTGGTACCAGCCCGGATCGGCGTAATCGTTCGAAGCCAGGCCCTCGCGAACCTTCACCACCGAGAACATCCCGCCCATCTCGATGGCGCCGAATTGGCCCCAGCCGGTCATCATTGGGATCGTGTTGTCGGGAAGCGGCATCTCCATCTCGCCCATGTCGGCCATGCCGCGGTCACCCATGGCCATGTATTCGGGCTGGACCCGGCGGATCTTGTCGGTGACCTTCGAGTTGTCGACGCCGATGAACGTGGGCACGTCGTGGCCCATGGCGTTCATTGTGTGGTGCGACTTATGGCAATGGATCGCCCAGTCGCCCTCATATTTGGCTTCGAACTCATATGCCCGCATGGCGCCGACGGGGATGTCGATCGACACCTCCGGCCATCGCGCCTCCGGCCGAACCCAGCCGCCATCGGTGCAGGTCACCTCGAAATCGTAGCCATGCATGTGGATCGGATGATTGGTCATGGTCAGGTTGCCCACGCGGACCCTGACCCGGTCGTTTTTCGCCACCGGAAGATGGCTGATCCCCGGAAAGACGCGGCTGTTCCAGCCCCAGAGGTTGAAATCCGTCATTTCCATGATGCGCGGGACGTACGACCCCGGTTCGATGTCGAAGGCGTTCAGCAGGAACACGAAATCGCGGTCCACGCGCATGAATTTCGGGTCTTTGGGATGAATGACGAAGAAGCCCATCATGCCCATCGCCATCTGGACCATTTCGTCGGCGTGCGGGTGATACATGAATGTGCCGCTCTTCACGAGGTCGAACTCGTAGACGAAGGTCTTGCCGGGCGGGATTCCGGGCTGGGTAAGGCCGGTCACGCCGTCCATGCCGTTGGGCAGGATCATGCCGTGCCAATGGATCGTCGTGTGCTCCGGCAGCTTGTTTGTTACGAAGATGCGGACTCGATCGCCCTCGACCGCCTCTATGGTCGGGCCGGGCGATTGACCATTGTAGCCCCAGAGATAGGCAGTCATGCCGGGCGACATCTCGCGCTCGACCGGCTCGGCCACGAGGTGGAACTCCTTCACGCCGTTGTTCATGCGATGCGGAAGGGTCCAGCCGTTGAGCGTCACGACCGGCTGGTAGTCCGGTCCGCTCGTCGGGAAGATCGGAGGCTGCATGTCGGGAGACTCCATGATTGGAGCGTCGGGCAGCCCCATCGCAGACGTTTTGGTCCATGCAGTGGCGCCGGCGAGCAGGGCTCCCGCGCCTAGCAACTGACGTCTTGAAAGCATTTTCTTCTCCTTGAATTCAGTGGCCTTCGGGGCCTGCTTCGGCGGCGGCCGGTGCGTCACCGCCCCCGGACGAGCTTGCGCCGCCACCGTGGATGGCGGTTCCGAGATTGACGTCGGCCAGCCAGAAATTGCGCTTGGCGTTGAGGGAAAGCATGATCGAGCTGATTTTCGCGCGTGTGTCGGCCAGCAGCTCGAACGTGTTGGTGATCATGCCGTTGTAAGTGAGGACCGACTCCGCCTCGATTTTTGTTCGCAGCGGCACAACATTGTTCCGATAGTGCCGGGCAATGTCGTAGGTCGAACGGTAGGCGTCATAGGCGGATCTGGCCTCCGACCGGATGTTGACGGCCTTTTCCGCGAACCGGTTTGCGGCTTGCATGTAGGCAAGCTCGGCCTTGCGCATGCGTGCCTTGCCGGTGTCGAAAATCGGAATGACGAACTCGAGCTCGAGAGTGGGTGAAACACGGGTCTCTGTTCCGCCCTCCTCCGACTCCTCACGTTCCACCTCCACGCCGGAAAGCAGTTCCAGATCGCTAACGTAGCGCGTCGCCTCGGTCAGACCGTAGGATTTCGCCAGCGCTTCCAGCTCAAGTTTCGCGATCTCAAGGTCGACGCGATTTCTTAGCGCCTCCGCCTCGATTGCGCGTTTGGCCTCGGCGCCTCTCGGCAAGGCTGGAAGCATGTTGGGGACCGAGTAATCGACGTCCGCTCCCCATAGACCCATCAGCCGGGTGAGCTCTTCCTTGGCGGTCCGCGCGGCGAGCCGCGCCTCCGCCGCCTGACCGGTGATCTCGGCATAGAAGACGTGTTCTCGGGCTTGGCCGGTCTTTGTGAAGGCGCCCGTCTCGCCAAGTTTTTGAGCGAGTTCGGAGGCAGCATCGGCTGCGGCTTGCGCCTTGTTGAGATAGGAAACGCTCTCCCAGGCCGAGACAGCATTGATCCAGGCCCGCCGCGAGTCCGCAGCCAGTCGTAGCGTTTCTTCGGCGGCGCGGAGCTGGGCCTGACGGAAACGTGCATCCGCGACTGCGACGCGCCGCTTATGGGTCGCCAGCGCAAGGATGTTGCTGACCACCGCTCCTTCAATCGTCCGCACAGGATCGACGCCGATCATGCCGATCGAGATCGTCGGATTGACGAGCATCGATTCCTGCCACAGGTCGGCCGCCGACAAGCCGATCTCGGCGTAGGCAGCCTGCAGGCCCTTGTTGTTAAGCAAGGCGACCTGCACCGCGGTGTCCGGGCCGATCGTCTTCTTCTGGACGAGGCGCTTCACGCGCTCCGAGACCGTCCGCGCTTCCTCTCTGGACTGCACCCACACGTTTTGCTTGCCGGTCACGGATTCGGCACGCGCCGCGACGGTCGTGAAGCCGGCCGTAGGGGCTGAGATGTCGAGGGCCCCGTTGGTCGTGCATCCGGCAGCGATCAGCGGGATGGTTACCACTGCAGCCATGGTCAGGAGCCGACGCTTCATGATCCGGCTCCCGGGTTCGCAGAGGGGCGTTCTTCATTGAGACGCCGCCAATTCTGCGGATCGACTGGCTCCCGATGGCGATAGTCGACGACGGCCGGGTGGTAGTGCGCATCACGGACGCCCATTGCGGGATCGGCCGGATTGAAGGCGGGAAGGATGTCCGGCGGCGTGGTTGCCGCACATCCGGCAACTAACAGCGATGCGAGCATCGCAGAGCTTGCGATTTTCATTGTAGACCTGAAGTATGACGTATGCGTTTGGCCGCGCGGGAACGGATTCCCGACGCTGCGCGCGAAGGCCCCGAAGAGGGCGCGTCAGTTCAGATGTTTGGGTGGCCTTATGAGCGCTGTGTATTCGCCAAGCGGCAAAGTGACCGCAACGACGGACGCAAAGCAGCGGGAGACAACCTGCTCCAAGTCAGGGCAGTCGACCGGCACCGCATTTGCCGGCGCGCAATGGACTTCACAGCTCTTGTCGGAGGATTGCTTGTCGCCATGATGATGCTCTGACGTGTCCGCGTCGTCCGCCGTGGCGCCGTGATGGCCCATATCATGTGCGGGTATCTCGGCCTGGAGATCCACCCCGGCGTGAAAACCCGTGGCGTTGGCTGTGGCAAACAGACCAGGCTGAAGAGCCGACATGACCAGGAATACGACCGCCAGCATTGCTCGGAGCGGTATGTTTCCCAAGATCGAGATTCGACCAACATTCGTCATCGCACCCTTCCGACAATTGTTCGTCTGATTTGTCAAGGTCGCCGCGGCCGCTTTGTTGCAGTGCAACCAAAAGTGAACGCAACTGCCTGCTGCGATGTCCGCGATCTCGGTTTTACATCAGGCCCAGCACTGCTCCGGCGACGACCAGATAACGCGAAATCTTCGCGACGGCGACGATTGCGACAAAGCTCCATAGCGGCTCGCGCAAAGCCCCAGCGACCACGGTCAGCGGGTCGCCGACGATCGGCATCCAGCTTAACAGGAGCGACCATCTTCCATAACGGCGATACCAGCTCGTGGCGCGGTTGAGCGTCGCGGGGCGCAGCGGAAACCAGGGCCTGTCCCGGAAGCGTTCGATCCCTCGACCAAGTCCCCAGTTCACCACAGAACCCAGGACGTTGCCCAGGCTGGCGACAAGAACCAGCATTGCGGGCGAGAAGGAATCCATGGCGAGGAGCCCTGCAAGGGCGGCCTCCGACTGCGCCGGAAGGATGGTCGCCGCAGCGAAGGCAATAGCAAACAGGCCGCCGTAGATGGCAAAGATATCCATCTACGTTTCGCCTTGCGGAGCGGGCTTCAGGGTTGCACATCGATTACGACCATCAGTCCGCCACCGCCCTTCTCTTCGACATTGTTGTTGGTCGTATGATGCCCGATATGGCAGTGGATCAGCCATTTTCCGGGCCGGCGTGCCTGCCAGACGACATCGTAGCGTTGCCCGGGTCCGACGTTGACCGTATCGGCAAGGAATCGTGCCGACTCAGGGATAGTCTCGCCGTCGCGGGCGACAACTTCGAATGGACCGCCGTGGATGTGCATCGGGTGGATAAACCCATTGTTGGTGCCGATGAAGCGCACTTTCAGAGTTTCGCCGACTTTCATCCTGATCGTGTCGGTTGACGGATAGGCGCGGCCGTTGATGGTGAAATAATTCGGCTGCCCGCCGTCCATCGGCATCGACGGAAAAGTCAGTCCCTCTCGCATCAGCCATTCCTGAAGCTGGATAACATAGTCGTGGTCGGCCGCAATCTCGTCCTGGGGATTGGCGGGATCGATGATGAGTGCGCCGTAGAGTCCGAGCGCCTGCTGGCGGTCGACATGGTCGTGCGAATGATAGAAATAGGTCCCCGATTGGCCCGCCGTGAATTCGTATCGGTAGCTGCCGCCGGGCGGGATCGGCTCCTGCGTGATCTCGGCCGGGCCATCCATTTCGTTCGGTAGGCTCAACCCGTGCCAATGGATGGTCGTGCTCTCCGGCAGACGGTTCGTGACGTTGATGCGCACCCGGTCGCCTTGCCGGATATGCAGCCGTGGGCCCGGAACCTGACCGTTGATCGCATAGGCGTCGACTTTCACGTCCGGCAGGATCGCCCAGCGGATGACCGAGGTTTCAAGATCGAACACCTTCACCCCGTTCTCCATCCTGGCTTCCAGTTCCCGGTCGCCGCGAACCTCCAGGCCATGGCTGGCCGTGATCAGGCGAGGATGCACGGCGGCCATGTCCAGCCATCGCTGCAGCCGGCGTGTCGCGGTCCATGATCATGCCGGGCGGCATGATGGCGCCGCCGACGTCTCGCGCGCTGAGGGTGAGGTTCACCCAGTTGGCCGGAGCGATCATGCCGAGCGCCAGCGCAAGTACGGACACGCCGCCGAAGGCCGCGAGTTGCGGCACAGTTGCATCCGGTTCCATGCCGTGACCGCCATGCGTACCACGCGACCCGCCTCCCCCATTGCCATGGGAGGAGGATCCATGATGGCCGGCCCCAGGGTTGCCACCTGGGCCGCCATGTCTGGGGTTGGCATGTTCGTCGAGGCGCGCGTGAGCGTGACGGTACCCCGCCATCCCGGCTTCAGCGCCGCCATATGCGTGCTCGCGCCTGCCTTCCCTCGCCTCGTCGAATTCCGGTTCGCGTTCGGTCATCAGCCCGTGCTTCAGGCCACGGGCCACCATCCACACGTTGGCAGGATATGCGGTGATGAAGCCAACGATCACGCCGAACGACATGACGCCCCAGAACAGAAGCTCGGTCGGCTCCATAGCCCGCATGTCGCTGCCCATCATCAGAAAGCTCATGACCGGCGCCATGCCCGCCATCATGAAATTCATGCTGATGAATTCCGGCATGAAGCTCTTGCGAACATTCTCCCAATAGGTGCCGCCCATCATCGATTTCATGAACAGCGACTGGAAGATGAACAGGCCGAAGGCGAACCCGGCAACATACTCAACGATGAGATCGATCCACATCGGCAGCCCAAGCGCGGCAGTGATTGCCGCCGCGAGGATTATGCCGGTGGCGTCTCCGGCGACGCAGTGGATCGTCGAGCCGACGCCTTGCTTCCAGAGCGGCTTGGTGAATGCCTCATGTTCGCCCGGCCGAGGCTCCTTGTCGGCCAGCACGTAAATCAACAACCCCAGCGGTCCCATATAGAGCGTGACCAGGATGAAGCCCCATTTCATCACTACGGGTTCGGGATTATTGCGGAACTGATCCCACGCCACATAACCCGTACTGAGGGCCGCTAGAACGAACCAGACTGCAAGAAAGTAGTCGACGGGCTGTACGAACACTGCAGAACTCCTGTCGGTTTTCTCTCCCACTGACCTAGAGCGACGGACTGTTTCGGCCGCCTCCTTGAACGCGCCGCGTCATAGGCCGCTCCCCTACTTCCGGAGATGGTGTTGGCGGCGAAACCACGCGATAAGCCTTCCGGTTGCTGGAAGGTCAAGTGTTGCCGTCCAGCCTTGGCCGATCCGTGGTTTCCAAGAAAGTCACCGAGAATGAGTTCCATGAGCGTTCTCTGCTGCTTGACTCTCCGTTTTTTTCGCGGCACTTTCGATCAATAGGTCAGACCAATTTACCGATCCGGGATCAGCCAGATGATTCCGTTGAAGTAGAACTGGGTAACAATGCCGATCCAGGCCGTTGAACCGCGTCGACTTTACCGACAGATCGCCGATCAGCTCAGGCAGCTGATCGACGCGGGCGAGTTCGCAGTCGGCGATCGCCTGCCGACCGAACGCGAACTGGCCGATCAGCTGGGCATCTCCCGCCCCACCGTCCGTGAAGCGCTGATCGCGCTCGAGGTCGAGGGGCGCATACGCATTCGCGTCGGTTCCGGCATCTATGTCACCGACCGGCCGCGGGCCGACGTTTTGACCGCAGAGATGGATGAAGGCCCGTTCGAACTGTTGCGGGCGCGCGAGTTCATCGAAGGCGCGATCGCCGCCGAAGCCGCCCTCCATGTTCGGCCGATCGACATCGAACATATGGACGACGTGCTGCGCCGCATGGAGGACATACCTCACCCGACCAAGATGACGATCGCGGTCGACCGCGAGTTCCATACGATGGTGGCGGGCATTCTCGGAAACGCCGTCCTGGTGCGCTGCATCGGCGAGCTTTTCGACCAGCGCATGAACCCATATTTCGAACGCCTGTCGAGCTATTTCGAGAACAGGGATTCCTGGCGGGTCGCCGCGGAGGAGCATCGCGCGGTGCGCGACGCGATCGCGGCGCGCGACCCTGAACGGGCCAAAGCCGCCATGCAGGAACATCTGCGTCAGTCGCAACTGAGATTCTCACGCAATTTCGGTGAGAAATCCGCGGCCAGGGAGGTCGCGGAATAGAGCATCGGACCCAAAAGTGGGAACCGGTTTTGGGAAAAACCGATGCTCAAACTAAAAGGTCTAGCAGTCGGCCGGGGGGAGATCCGGTCGGAGCAGTCAAATCCAACCTCAGGGAGGAACACAATGCTGAGAAAATACGCAATTCTACTCGGTGCGATCGCAGCAATCGCTATGCCTTTGGCTTCGGCCTCGGCGCAGACAGCTCTGAAATGGGCCCACGTGTATGAGACGTCGGAGCCCTTCCATACCGAGTCCGTGTGGGCAGCGGAGGAGATTAAGAAGCGCACCCAGGGCCGCTACACCGTCGACGTCTATCCGGCCTCGCAGCTCGGTAAGGAAGCGGACATAAACCAGGGCCTGACGCTCGGCACTGTCGATGTCATCATTTCCGGGTCGAGCTTTGCGGCGCGCGAATATCCGCCGATCGGCGTCACCTATTTCCCGTATACCTTCCGCGACGCCGACCATCTGCTGAAATACACCAAAAGCGACGTCTACAAGGCGTTGACCAAGGGCTACGAGGAAAAGTCAGGCCATCACATAACGGCCACCACCTATTATGGCACCCGACAGACCACCTCAAACCGGCCGATCGCCAAATGTGCCGATATGCAAGGTCTGAAGATGCGCGTCCCCGACGTTCCGGCCTATCTCGCCATGCCGCGCGCGTGCGGCGCCAACACCGCGCCGATCGCCTTCGCCGAGGTGTATCTGGCCCTGCAGAACGGCACCGTCGAGGCTCAGGAGAACCCGCTGACCACCATCGAGGCGAAGAAATTCCACGAGGTGCAGAAGCACATCGTGCTCACCGGACACATCGTCGATCACCTCAACACGATCGTATCCCAGTCGCGCTGGGCCTCGCTTTCCGACGAGGACAAGCAGATCTTCACCGAGGTGATGCAGGAGGCGGCCGCCCGTGCCACGGCAAAGATCGTCGCGCGCGAAAAGGAGTTGGTGCAGGTGTTCAAGGATCGCGGCATCACCGTGACCGACATCGACCGTGCCGATTTTGAGAAGAATGTGCTTGAGAAGGTCACGTTCGAGGAGTTCGGCTACAACAAGGCCGATTGGGAAGCGATCCGCGCGATCAAGTAGAGTATCGGGAAAATCAGGTGCTCAGACAAGGGGATAGAGCGGCAACCGGATTCGCCGCTTTAACCTGCCCGTCCGTCCGGTCCCATGTTGCGCCGGACGGCCTTTCCAATCCTTGATGACCCACCAGCTTCGGGAGCCCACGCCAATGGCCGAGGAACACCATACCGAGATCACCGTCGAAGAGATCGCCCACGCTTTCGAGGAGGTGCCGGTACACATTGACCTGTCGCACCACGGCATTGAGGACTGGATCACGCTCGCCGTGTTCTGGGGCATGGTCGTCTGTGTCTTCCTGCAGTTCTTCACCCGTTATGCGCTGAACAACAGCCTTGCTTGGACCGAGGAGATCGCCATCAACGCGCTCGTGGTCGTCGTCTTTCTCGGCGCCGCTATGTGCGTGCGCATCTCGCGCCACATCCATGTCGATGTGCTTTACCATTACCTGCCGGAGCGCGTCGGCCGCTGGCTCGCGCTTAGCGTCGACGTCATCCGTGTCGTCTTCTTCGCCTACGGAACCTGGCTGATGTGGCGCTACGTCTCGATCGTCGCGCACGAGCGCATGGTCACCGTCAACCTGCCGCGCCGCTGGTTCTTCTACGCCGTCCTGGCGGGCTTCGCGCTGATGTTCGCGCGCTCGATCCAGGTCTTCATTGGCAACTACAGGCGTGGCTATTCGGTGCTCGAGCGCCCCGGTGCGTTCGAAACGGTGGGGGACTGAGCGATGCTGCTATTGGTCGGAGGCTTTCTGGTCCTGATGCTGATTGGCGTGCCGGTCGCCGTGTCGATGGCGGCAGCCTCGGTGCTCTACCTCGTCATCTATGGTGTCGCGCCCGACATCATCGCAGCCCAGCGCATGATTGCCGGGGTGGAGAGCTTTCCGCTGCTAGCCGTGCCCTTCTTCATCCTCGCCGGCAACCTCATGAACATCGCCGGCGTCACTGGCCGCATCTATGCCTTCGCCCTTGCGCTGGTCGGCTGGATGAAGGGCGGCCTGGCGCAGGTCAACATCATCGGATCGGTGATCTTCTCTGGTATGTCGGGCACCGCGCTCGCCGACGCCGCCGGCATCGGCACCATCGAGATCAAGGCGATGAAGGACCACGGCTATCCGATCGACGCCGCGGTCGGGGTCACCGCTGCCTCGGCGACGCTCGGGCCGATTTTCCCGCCGTCGCTGCCCTTCGTCATTTACGGCATGATGGC
The DNA here is from genome assembly GCF_024707545.1 of Mesorhizobium onobrychidis. Lineage (NCBI taxonomy): Bacteria > Pseudomonadati > Pseudomonadota > Alphaproteobacteria > Hyphomicrobiales > Phyllobacteriaceae > Mesorhizobium > Mesorhizobium onobrychidis. The sequence goes on along the minus strand of NZ_CP062229.1, from coordinate 4,248,199 downwards.
GAATGTCTCGATCGGCGCGCTGTTCATGGCCGGCATCCTACCCGGCGTGGTCATGACCGTGCTGATGATGGTGACGGTCGCCATCTTCGCCTATCGGCGCGGCTGGGGTTCCGATACGCCGTTCGAGCTTCGGCGGCTCGCCGAAGCGGCGGGCGAGGTGCTGGTGGTGGCGGCCTTCCCACTCGCCTGTTATTTGCTGGTGCAGCTTGGCCTGTCCATCAATGTCGCGGTCGGCATCGCGCTGCTGGTGCTGATTGCGGTCGACTGGTATTTCGACTTCTCCGCGGTCATGGCACTGATGACGCCGATCATCCTGATTGGCGGCATGACGATGGGCTGGTTCACGCCGACCGAGGCGGCGATGGCCGCCGTGATCTGGTCGCTTTTCCTCGGGCTGGTGCGCTACCGCACGATGACGCTGCGCACACTCGCAAAGGCGAGCTTCGACACCATCGAGACGACGGCCTCCGTACTCTTCATCGTCACCGCCGCCTCGATATTCGCCTGGCTGCTCACCGTCAGCCAGGCGGCACAGCTGTTCTCGACCTTCATCTTCGCCCTCACCGACAACATGTGGGTCTTCCTCATCCTGGTGAACGTCCTAATGCTGGTGGTCGGCTGCTTCCTCGATACGATTGCGGCGATCACCATTCTTGTGCCCATCCTGTTGCCGGTGGCCGCCGTGTACGGCATCAACCCGGTGCATTTCGGTCTGATCATGACGCTCAATCTGATGATTGGTCTCCTCCATCCGCCGCTCGGCATGGTGCTGTTCGTCCTCTCGCGGGTCGCCAAGCTGTCGGTCGAGCGTACGACCATGGCAATTCTGCCCTGGCTCGTCCCGTTGATCGTCGCGCTGATCTTGATCACCTTCATCCCCGCCATCACGCTGTGGCTGCCGACGCAAATGGGACTGATCCGATGATCGATAGCGCAGTCGCCGCGACGCTGTTCGGCCCCGAGGATCTGCGCGTCGTCGAGCATCCGCTCGGCCCCCTCGCGCCGGGAATGGTGCGCGTGCGTTTCGGCGCAGGTGGCATCTGCGGTTCCGACCTGCACTATTTCCGTCATGCGCGGACCGGCGATTTTGTCGTCACATCGCCGCTCGTGCTTGGCCACGAGGTCGCCGGGGAGATCGTCGAAATCAGCGCTGACGCGCCCGGACTTGCCGTCGGTGATCGCGTAGCGGTCAACCCGTCGCGCTGGTGCGGACAATGCGCGCGATGCGCGGAGGGCCGCGCCAACCTCTGTGAGAACATCTATTTCATGGGCTCGGCGTCGAAAACGCCGCACATGCAAGGCGGTTTTGCCAGCGTGTTCGACGCCACGCCCGCGCAATGCGTCAAGGTCCCGCCTGATGTCACCTACCAGGCGGCGGCACTCGCCGAACCGCTCGCCGTCAGCCTGCACGCTGTGGCACGGGCCGGCGACATTGCCGGTCGCAACGTCGTCATGTTCGGCGCCGGCCCCATCGGGCTTCTGACCATGCTCGCGGCCAGGCTCAAGGGATGTGGCGAGCTCACCGTCGTCGACATAGCAGAGGCGCCGCTCGCCTTCGCCAGCAAACTTGGAGCAAACAGGACGATCGACCTGTCTGGCGGCGACGAGGAGCTCAAGACGCTCGCGTCCGACAAGGCGATCGATGTTGCGTTCGAGATTTCAGGCACCGCAGCGGGCCTCGCCGCAGCAATCGCCAGCGTCCGGCGCGGCGGCACGGTCGTTCAGGTCGGCAATCTTCCGGGTGGTCAGATCCCTGTGGCGGCCAATGCGGTGATGGCCAAGGAAATCGACCTGAAAGGCACGTTCCGCTTCGGCGCAGAATTCAACCAGGCGGTCGATCTCATCGTCGGCGGGGACATCGACGTCCTGAAGCTGGTGACCGCCGAACGCCCCCTCGCCTCGGCCCACGATGCGTTTTGGCTGGCCGCCGACCGTTCGCAGAGCGTCAAGGTCGTGCTGACCGCCGACTGAGGGTTTCCCCCGGCGCCTGCCACCAGCTGTTATCAACGTTCCAGATTCAGCGCGCCGACCCGCCTTCCTCCGCCTGCTTGCGCGCCCGTGCTAACTGCAGGCCGGCGACGCCGGCGGTCGCAGCAAGCGCCAGGCCGATCGGAATGAGGCTCGAGGGCTGGTCGGCCTTTTTGAGCACGGCCACGACGTCATATCCGACATCCAGCCCGATGCGCTTGGCGTAGGATCCGAAATCGACATTGCTGATCATCAGCGTGTCGCCCGCTTGCGTGATAGTAAGGCCGATGCCGCGCAGCCGCTCCAGCGGCTCGCCCGGTTCGCCGAGCGGCACGTTGACCGTCTTGCGTACATCTTCGCCCATGAGGTCGACACCCTCGACGACGAAATTGATGCGGCCATCGGCCGGCGCCTGCCCGACCGCCGACAGGAACTCGCTCGCCGGCAGTTCCTCGTAAGGCGGCGATACCTGATTGAGCCACCAGTCCGGCCGAAACAGCGTGAAGCAGATGAGAAGCAGGGCCGCACTTTCCCACAGACGGCTTTTCGTTACGAACCAGTTCATGGTGGCGGCTGCGAACAACAGGATGGCGATCAACGAGACCGTCGCCACCCAGATCGTCTGGGGCCAGGTGTCGACTCCGATCAGCAGGATCGCCGGATTGAAGATGAAGACGAACGGCAGGATCGCGGTACGCAACGAGTAGAGCGCGCCCTGGAAACCGGTGGCGATCGGATCTTCCTTGGAAATCGCCGCCGCCGCGAAGGCCGCCAGCCCGACGGGCGGGGTGATATCGGCCATGATGCCGAAGTAAAAGACGAAGAGGTGGACAGCGATCAGCGGGATTGGCAATCCGGCCTGCGCGCCGAGATCGACCACGACCGGCGCCATCAGCGTGGCGACCAGGATATAATTTGCGGTGGTCGGAATACCCATGCCGAGCACAAGACTGATCGCGGCGATGAGGATCAGCATCAGGATGACGTTGCCGCCGGAGATGAGCTCGACGAGTTCCGTCATCATCAGACCGAGACCGGTCAGCGTGATCGTGCCGACGACGATACCGGCGGTGGCGGTGGCGATGCCTATGCCGATCATGTTGCGGGCGCCAAGCGCCAGTCCATCGATCAGATCGTCCCGAGAGGCACGCACCGAGGGTGCGAGGTCTTCGTGGCGGAATACCGCCATCAGCGGCTTGCGCGTCACGACGATGCCGAGGATCGAGACCGTTGCCCAGAACGCCGAGAGGCCAGGCGACATCTGCTCGACCATCAGGCACCAGAGAAGCACGGCGATCGGGATGAGGAAATCGAGCCCGGTCCGCGTGACGTCCCAGGCGCGCGGCAGTTCCAGGATTGGCGCGTTCGGATCGTCGAGTGCGAGGTCCGGATAGCGGGAGGAATACCAGACGGAGGCGACGTAGAGAGCCACGCCAGCGACTGCGAGCACCGGCGGCGCGGTCCCACCGAAGACAGCCTGGATAGCAACAATGCCGTAATAGACGATACAGACGGCGAGAATGCTACCCGACAGTCCCAGCCCCATCCGCAGCATTCGTTCTCTTGCCGGCGTCGGACGCTGCGGGATCGTCTTCAGGTCCATCTTTATCGCTTCGAGGTGAACCATGTAGAGCAGTGCTATGTAGGAAAAAACCGCCGGCAACAGCGCGTGCTTGACGATCTCCGAATAGGGAATGCCAACATATTCGACCATCAGGAAGGCGGCCGCGCCCATGACCGGCGGCATGATCTGGCCGTTGATCGAGGCCGCGGCCTCGATGGCGCCCGCCTTGACGCCGGAAAGGCCGGTGCGCTTCATCAACGGGATGGTGAAGATGCCGCCTGAAACCACATTAGAGACGGACGAGCCGGACACGACGCCGTTGAGAGCCGATGAGACCACGGCAACTTTCGCCGGGCCGCCCCGCAGATGGCCCAGCAGCGCGATGGATATCTGCATCATCCAGTTGCCGGCGCCTGCCTTTTCCAGAAGTGTACCGAACAGGACGAAGAGAAAGACGAAGCTCGTCGACACACCAAGTGCAATCCCGAAGACGCCAAGGCGATCATCCCAGGCGGCCTTTACGCAAACAATCCCGACGATACCGGGACTTTCGGTGCGCTCGCCACGCTGGTCACTTCGGCCAAGGTTCCCGATGAGAGCGTCTATCAACTGACCAGGGCGGTGTTCGAGAATTTCGACGAGTTCAAGTCGCTGCATCCGGCCTTCGCCAAGCTCGACCCGGCCAAGATGGTGTCGGAAGGGAATTCCGCGCCGCTGCATCCGGGCGCTGAAAAATACTTCAAGGAGAAGGGCTGGCTGAAATAGGCTTCGTGACCTGACGGCAGTCCGGCGGGTCCAGCGGACCCGCCGGGGGCCTTCGGTGGTCAGCCATTGATGGTTGAGAAACTTGTTGAGCGATGCGCCGCGATGCTGAATCACGTCCGGCATGTACTGGCCGGCAAAGGTGTAAAAGATGAAAACACATGCCACGACCACCATCGGAAGGCCGAGCGCGCGGCGCGTCGCCTCGAGAAGCAACAGGATGCCAACGGTGCCGGTAACGAGATCGAGCGTGGTCGGCTGGCCCGGCCGTCCGGAAAGCTGGACGTAAAAGAGAAAGAGGTAGGCGCCGGCAAACCCGCCGACCACGGCCAGCACCCAGTCGAGTAGCGGCACACGATCGCGGGGCGAGGATCTCAGCGCCGGATAGGCGAGGAACGTCAAAAACAGCGCGAAGCCGAGATGGATGGCGCGCGCTTCCGTATCATTGAGGATGCCGAAGCCGAACACGAACGGCAAAGGCGAAGCGCGTACCAGAGCTGGAAAAGCGACCAGGCAACTGCAACCCAGAGCAGGATTCGAGCGACTGTTCCGCTCGGATGCCGGCCACCCGTATCAGCCTCCGCGACAAGCTGTTCGAGCTCTTCGAGATCGACGCCGGCCGGTTGTCCCTTCACTTCGCTCATGACGCCTCCTGTTGCGGATGCGTAGTAAGGATTCTCGGCAACGAGCTTGTCCACGACTTCTCCGGTCAACGGCACCAGCTTGGCGGCGCAGGTGGTCGTCGGATCCTGGATGTTCGCGGAGGGATGGCCGACGCCGTAGAAGAACCCGTCGATCTTGCCGTCGCAGAGCGCCGGGCCGTGCTCGTCAGCCTTCAACTCCGATGCGAGCGAAAAGTCGGCCAACGTCCAGCCCATCGCACCGAGCAGACGTTCCATGGAAGCGCGTGTCCCGGAACCGGGATTGCCGACGTTGAAACGTTTGCCCTTGAAGTCCTCGAATTTCGTCACGCCGGCATTCGGATGCGCCAGGACCGTGAACGGCTCCGGATGGATCGAGAAAACCGCGCGCAGGTCGGCATGGGCGCCACCGTCCTTGAATGATTCCAGCCCCTTGTAGGCGTTGTACTGGACGTCGGACTGCGCCATGCCGAAGTCGAGTTCGCCTTCCTTGATCGTGTTCACGTTGAATGCCGATCCGCCGGTCGATTCGACCGAGCAGCGGATGCCGTGTGTCTTACGATCCTTGTTGAGCAGGCGGCAGATAGCACCGCCGGCGGCATAATAGACGCCGGTGACGCCACCGGTCCCGATAGTAACGAAATTCTGCTGCGCCATTGCGCTGGCCGAAAACAGCAGCGCGGCCGACAAGGCGGCGATCTGCGCTCCGTGGCGTGCAGTCCGGGCATGTTTCATCTGGTTCTCCCTTGGTACTTTGCGTGCCGTCGCGGCCGTCCGGTGTTTTAGTGTCAAGGCACGTCGATGCATGCTACGATTGTTGCGCTTTATCAATCAAGGGAAATGGTTGTTACAATGAATACGCGGGAGATGGGTTTCGACGCGCTTCTGGCGCGCATATTGACCGAACTCCCCGAATTGAGCCCAGAACTGCGCAAGGCGGCGCGATTCCTGGTCGATCATCCCGACGAGGTGGCGCTGGTTTCCATGCGGGTTCTGGCCGCGCGATCAGAGGTGACACCGACGACCTTCGTGCGATTGGCGCGGCGGCTGGGCTTCGGTGATTGGGCGGCGCTGCGCAAGCCGTTCGAGGACCGGCTGCGTTCCGGCAAGGCGCCTTTCGCGGCAAGGGCCGATGCGCTTGTCAAGCGCGGGTCGGAGGCGATTTTCGCGGAATCGCTGAGGACGACGGTTGCCAATCTGGCGGCGGCCGAGGCGGCCAACGGCAGCGAAGAAATAGCCAGGGCCTGCGCGATACTGGAGAAGGCACAGCACATACGCATCGCCGGGTTCCGAAGCTGCCGCGCGCCCGCCCACGCGCTCGTCTATCTCTGCCGGATGTTTCGGCGCGACGTCACGCTGCTCGGCGGCGACGGCGGTGCGATCGAGGCGGAACTCGCAGCGCTTGGAAAGAGGGAAGCGGTCGTCGCGATCGGCTTTTCGCCCTACTCGCGTGAACTCGGGCCGGTGATGGAGGCCGCGCAACGACACAGCGTTCCGATTGTCGCGATTGTCGACAGCGTGGCTGCTCCGATCGCGCGGCATGCCGACGTTACATTGCGATTCTCTACCGACAGCCCGTCTTTCTTCCCGTCGGTAGCCGCAGCTATGGCTATCGTGGAAGCGCTGGCTGCAACGATGCTGGCGCGCAGCGGGCCGGCCGCCGCGGCTCGTGTCCGGGAGACGGAACTGGAGTTACAGGCGTTCGGTGCCTATCTGCCGGAATGAAGAGCGCTGGCGCTATGCCACTGCAGCGTCTATCGCGTCGCCGAGCCGTTCAACAACTGCATCGGTTGCTGCGGCGTCTATGATGAAGGGCGGCGCAAGCAGCACATGATCGCCGCGGACGCCGTCGATCGTGCCTCCCGCGGGATAGACCAGCAGTCCGCGCGCCATCGCCTCGCGCTTGACGCGCGCATTTAGTTTGCGGTCCGGATCGAACGGCTGTTTCGACGAACGGTCTTCGACCAGCTCAAGTCCCATGAAAAGGCCACGCCCGCGAATGTCGCCGATATGGGCATGGTTGCCGAACCGTTCGCCCAGTCGCCACGAAAGATGTGCGCCCATCGCCCGAACATTGGCGAGCAGATCGTCGCGAGCGATCACCTCCTGGACGGCAAGCGCCGCCGCGCAGGCCAGGGGATGGCACATATAGGTGTGGCCGTGCTGAAAAAAGCCGGAGCCTTCGGCGAAAGCGTCGAAAATGCGGCGTGAAAGCAGCACCGCCCCAATGGGCTGATAGCCTCCGCCGAGGCCTTTGGCGATTGTCATCAGGTCGGGCGCGACACCGTCCTGCTCGCATGCGTGCAGCGTCCCGGTGCGGCCTATGCCGCACATCACCTCGTCGAGGATGAGGAGCACACCGTAGCGGTCACAGATTTCGCGGATGCGCCTGAAATAGCCGGGAACGGCGGGCACCGCTCCTGCTGTCGCGCCGACGACAGGTTCCGCGACGAAGGCCATGACAGTGTCCGGACCGAGTTCGAGAATTTTATCCTCGAGCGCCTGGGCGGCGCGCAGGCCGTAGGCCTCCACGCTCTCACCGGCTTCCTGGAAGCGGTAGGCATAGCATGGGTCGATATGATGCGTGTCGATCAGCAACGGGCGGAATTGGGCACGGCGCCACTCATTACCCCCGGCAGCGAGAGCGCCGAGCGTGTTGCCGTGATAGCTCTGTCGGCGGGCGATGACGTTTCGCCGCTCGGGCTTGCCAGTTTCGACGAAAAACTGCCGTGCCATCTTGAGCGCCGCCTCCACCGCTTCGGAGCCGCCGGACACGAAATAGGCGTGGCTAATACCTTGCGGTGCGCCAGCGACGAGCTTGTCGGCCAATGTCTCGGCCGGCTCGTTGGTGAAGAAGCTGGTGTGGGCATAGGCGAGCTTGTCGGCCTGTGCGTGGAGCGCGGCCGTCACGTCGGGATGACTGTGGCCGAGGCAGGAAACCGCCGCGCCGCCTGACGCGTCGATATAGGCGCGGCCATCGCGGTCGAAGAGTTCGATACCCTTGCCGCCAGCCGCGACGGGCAGGGTCGCATGGATCTGGCGATGCAGGATGTGTGTCATGCTTTCCTCGATTGACGATGGCGCGATTTGGAGCGAACCTATCATGCAACATATGTTACATACTGCGCAATACTGAAACGATTGGACTGCACCTGTGACCGTCGACAGGGACGTGACCGGCCCCGGATTTATCGCACCGACGGCGATCGCCGTTGCGCCGAATGGTGGACGGCGTGGCAAGCAAGACCACCCTGCCCTGCCGATCGGCCCCCAGGAACTGGCCCGGACCGCCGCCGCCTGCCTCGACGCGGGCGCCGCGATGATCCATACGCATGTCCGCGATCGCGACGGCGGCCATTTGCTCGACGCGCACGCTTATCGCGAGACGACGAAAGCGATACGAGATGCGGTGGGCGAGCGGCTGATCATCCAGATCACCAGCGAAGCGGTCGGCCGATACCAGCCGGCCGAGCAGATGGCGATTGTTCGCGCTACCCACCCTGAGGCGGTTTCGCTGGCGCTGCGCGAACTGGTGCCGGACGCTGCCCACGAGACCGCTTTCGCCGAGTTCCTGTGGTGGCTGAAGAGCGAGCGGATCGCCCCTCAGATGATCCTCTACGCGCCCGAAGAGGCTTCGGCCCTAGCCGCCATGCAGCAGCGCGGGCTGGTGCCTTTCGACGACATCCCGGTGCTCTATGTGCTCGGCCGCTACACGCCGGGACAGGTTTCGCGACCGGCCGACCTGCTTCCCTTCCTTGCACATGACCGCCCGCGCTTCGGGCACTGGATGCTCTGCGCCTTCGGTCGGGAAGAAACCGCTTGCGTTACGGCCGGTGCGCTGCTGGGCGGTCATGCCCGCGTCGGCTTCGAGAACAATTTCACTCTGGCCGACGGCACAACCGCCAAGGACAATGCCGCGCTCGTAACGGCGACCAAAAGCGCCCTGACTGCCTGCGGCGTCAGGACCGCCCAGGCCAGCGAGTTGCGCGACGCTTGGTCGACCCAGCGCTAACCCTCGCCCGCGCACCTTGACGCAGGTTTCCTTTTCTCATCAAGCGCGGCGGCAAGATCCCGAGATGTGAGCGATCCGTAAGCGGCCTTCCGTCAATGCCCGACCCCGACGGATGAGAGCTTGGGCCACCTCCGCCGTTCTCGGAACGGCCGAGCAGCGGCCTTGTCGGTTCGTCACATTTATCAAAAATCTCTTTGCTACGCTGCAACCGAACGTTTTGACCGACGTTAAAGTTGCAGCGGGCCTGGGGAGGCATTTATGCAGACATACCTCGTAGAACAAATGGAGGGCGATGATGTGATCGCGGCGCGTATCATCAACGCGCCGAGCCCCTTCAGAGCCGCCGCCATGTCGACAGATCGACATGTTACTCTCCGAACGTGGGAAAAGGATTGGATTCGCGTAACCGACGAGAACCGGGGACATATCTTTGCATACTGCTTTGTCTCCGCCGAAGACTCAGACACCAGCGGGCCTACAAAAGCACCGAATAAACCAAGAAAAGGCCAAAAAGCTGATCAGAGAGCCGGGTAAGCGGATCTGCTCGACCGCACCATCGCCGCCGGCCGAAATCTTTTCATCGATCATTCTGATGAAGCCGCGATCTTCGCCAAACGGCCGCGCTTGCTTCCCGTTGGCTGTCACGTCGCGGCGCAGCCGATCGCGCCTGGCGTACCGCCAGCGCCGCCACTATTGGCTTAATTCGTCGCGTTCGCGGTTCTGGGCGATATCACGCAGCGAGGGAGCAAAAAGATCAGTGGTTCGCGCCGCGCGGAGGAGAATTCAATGTTGTCTACCAAGGATAGAGCCGAAACCTGCAAGGATCAGATCCGCGCTTTCCTGGCGTCGAATTTCTACATAGCCGACGCGGATGCTCTGGAGAGCCACACGTCCCTTCTCGACCAAGGCATCGTCGACTCGGCAGGGGTACTCGAGGTTATCGGCTTCATCGAGGAGACCTTCGGCATCACCGTCGAAGACAGCGAACTCCTGCCGGAGAACCTCGATTCCATCCAAGGAATTGCGCAATATATTCTCCGCAAGCAAAACTGATTGCCGACATCTTGCCTAGCGTTGTTCTACGCCGCCGACAGCGCAACAGAGCCTGCCGCAGTCTCGGCATGCTCACGCTTGCGGCGTGGTATGTCCCATAACCACCCTGCCCTCGCCGGCTTCGTTCGTGATCGCGCGGATAGTTTCGTACGCTTTGGATCGCTCCAGCAGACTGATGACCTGGCGGTCCTGGCCGAGGCCTACCTCAAAGAGCAGGATGCCTCCGCGCCGCAAGTAACGTGGCGCGTCCTTGATCACCCGCATATGGATGCTCAGGCCGTAGGGACCGGCCGCAAACGCTTCCCGCGGCTCGAGTTCGGTCAGATGCGCGCGGTCGCCCTCGAGCCGCTTTTCCGAAATGTAAGGCGGGTTGCAGATGATCATGTCCATCGTGCCATCTAGCTTCAAGCCCGAGAAAGCACTGAACAAGTCGCCCTGAAGCACCGACACGCGATCCGCCATGACGTGATGGGCGACGTTGCGGCGCGCGACTTCGACGCATCCATCGGTGAGATCGCTCGCCCAGACAAGCGCGGTGGGGGCGTAATGCGCGATGGCGCAGGCCAGATTGCCGGCCCCGCAGCACATGTCGATAACGCGCGGCGCCGGCAGGTTCATTTGACTCAGAACATCAAGTGCGGTCGTGCCGAGCAACTCCGTCTCCGGCCGGGGAACGAGCGCACCGGGCGCGATGAGCAACTCAAGCCCCAGAAAGATGGTGCGGCCTTTGCTGTAGGCTTCGGCGACACTGATCTCTTCGCTCACGACAGACCCCTTCCTGACTTGCCGGTCCCGGTGTCCGACAATTGCGTACCAATTAAGTGTATCTCAAATTCATTAAAATTCTCGATGGGCAATCGAAAAACACTTGTCGGCATAGGCTTGAAGACATGATGCAACGGAAGGGGTGATCACAAGCCTCTCATCTGTCGCATGACTGGGAATATTGCCTCATGATTGGGATATCAGCTTTTCCCATCTCCGCTATCCCAGCCTTGCAAAACCAATCCCAGAATTCTCGGTCCTGCGTCACGATTTTGCTACATTTTAATCAAAAGGCACATATACGTAAGCAAATCGTAATATTTCGGTAGCTAACGGAAAGCAGCCGCTTCCCGCAAAGGCGAGACGGTTTACCGATCATCGACAGGACCAACAAGTTCGCGCCGCAATTTCGCACGAAAGATCGCAGATCATGAAGCCAACGCAAGGGCGCTCGCTCGATCTACGTTCCGCTGTGTTCGGCTCAATGCGCGGGCTGATCGGCGGCACCGGAACCGGGAAGTCGCACCTGGCCATCGCCACAAGGGGTCAAAATTGGACGCCGATCGGGGTTAGTTTTGCAAGCGTTTGACACAGAGGGCCGCGTTCTTGTTCTGTTAAAAGACCGGTAAGGCTTCCCGCCGGCCCTGATCCGGACTTTGCAGCTGGATGGTAAGTGGCCGTCGGGGTGGATGTCGTCGTGTATTCGAAGCGATCCAGACATTATCGCGTTCAATAGCCGTGTTGATCGACGAAAGCCGGCGCTTGTCGCAACGGCGGCTCGGAGCGCTTCAACAGTCAGCCCTTGGCCGATCAGCTCGTGGCCCGGAGCTGTTGGCACATGGGTCCTGGATGTTAAGAACAGTTAATTCGACGACGTCAGCGGCTCTCGTTCACAGGGTCAAAAAAAAGAGGAGCCTTACCTGTTATTTAGGATTATATTAACAATCTGACGCGTGCGGTGTTGGGGCACCGCGGCGTTGACTGGATGAATCGACGAGTGATTGGCCACGACTTTAAGGCCCATGACCGTTCCATCCGTCTAGGTTTGGTTGGGGTAGTTCAATGTATCGAATCGTTATCGCCGACGATCACGGCTTGTATCGTCGTGGCTTGCGATTGGCACTGACCGCAGGCATTCCAGGTGTGGAAATACTTGAGGCGTCGTGTTTCGATGCCGTACTCAGTCTGTTGGCGGAACAGGCGTCCATTGATCTTGCGATGCTGGACTTGAACATGCCGGGATTGTTCAATCAGGAAGTGCTCAGCGGCATTCTGTCGGCTTATCCGGATACGCGATTTGCGATTGTTTCCGGGAACGATTCACGCTCGGAGATACTCACGGCTCTCTCGATCGGACTTCACGGCTATATCGTAAAGTCGCAAAGAGACGAGGAGGTCGTTATGGCCGTCAACGAAATCCTCTCGGGCCGCATCTACGTGCCTGCACTTCTGTCGCGCCCGGGTGCCGCGCAAGCAACTCACGTACCTACTCCCTCCGAGCATATCCCACACCGACGTACCACCAGTGGCAATCTTGGCAGGCTGACCTCGAGGCAAAAGGAGGTCCTCAAGCTGATGGCGGAGGGGTACTCGAATAAGGAAATTGCGCGCGATCTGGAAATCGCCGAAGCGACGACGAAAATTCATGCCGCTGCGGTTCTGCGTGAGCTTGGGGTACGGAATCGAACAGAGGCTGCCGTTATGCTGAAGACCTGGCTAACGAGGGATGTCAATTAGAGCGCCGCATCCTGGACGCGCAAGGGACGCTCTAAAGCTTTGAACCTGCGCGTTACGCCTTCTAGAAACGAGCCCGATTTTTGCGTCAAAGCGTTAAGGGCCGATTTCCTTGCGCGACAGCCGCAGCGAATATCGCAGCCCGTGATCCGACATTTCCAACTTAGGCGAGTAACCGACAAGCGGCGCCCCATCCACTCCGATTATCATGGAACCGAAACCATGACGGACAACTTTTGAAGTCCGCCGCCGCCCCGATTCCACCCACTCGAACACGATGTCACTGCGTGCGTCTTCAGACGCGAATGTCCAATTTACCTCGATCCGGCCTTTTGAATCGCCAAGCGCTCCATGTTTCAGGGAATTGGTCGCAAGCTCGTGAACAATCATCGCAAAGCTCTCGGCGGCGCCGCCTGACATCGCAACGGAAGGACCGCTGACTGATATGTCGCGTGTCCCCATGTACGGTTGCAACTCTTGAACAACGAGATCGTGGAGCATTCCCGACCCGCTGCTGTTGCCTGAAAGGAGCAGATGCGTTGCCTCAAGCGCACGAATCCGGTCGATGAGCGTCTCCTTGTACCTGGCGACATTGTTCTCGGGAACATTGACCATTTTCACGAGCGCCGTGATCACAGGAAATAGGTTGCTGAACCTGTGGCGTTGTTCGAGCATAATGCGCTCCCGCTTCTTTGCCGCGGCGCGCAGCAGCGTGGTTTGTCGTCGCTCGGTCAGGTCGGCGGCCACGCCGAGCCGCTGTAGACGATCATCGTATTTCTCTTCCCTTCCGCGCAGGGCAACCCAGCGGATATGTCCGTCCGGTCGTCGGACGCGAATCTCGACGTCGTAGTTCGTGACTGATGCGAGCTTTCTCGAGGCTACCAGCTTTGGCCAGTCCGCCGGATGGACGACGGCTGACAGTTCCTCCAAACGGCGGCTAGCGGCCGGGGGCAGGCCGAGAATGTCCCAGAACGTGCCCGAGCCGGTGACGATCCCGTCTTTAAGGTCGATCCGCCACGTGGCCAAACGTCCAGCAGACAAAGCGAGATCCAGCCACTCCTTCTGAGCCCGAAGCGCTTCGTGTACGGCTCGTCGTTCCGAGATATCGTCGACCACCACGAAGATGCTCTCTGAGAGAACCCCGTCGGGCACGGACGAAGACAGGGTTAGCCGCGCCCAAAATGCCGAGCCGTTCTTTCTTAACAGACGAACCTCCGAAGCGAACGAAGCAGAGTCGTTACCCAGGCCCGCCAGCAACTGCTCCAAGGCACCACGGTCGTCCGGATGAACGAGTGTCTCGAGCCGCAATTGGGCAAGCTCCTCCTCCTCGTAGCCAGTCATCTCACTGAGGCGTCTGTTGGATTGCAGCAGCTCACCTTTCTCGTTGGTGTTTGCGAATCCCATGGCGGCGCGTTCGAAAGCCCAACGGTAGCGGCTTTCAGTTGCTTCGACGGCGGCGAGTCTGGCTTCTGCTACTTCCAGCAGCTCACGCAAGTCCTGCCGCAGGCGATGAAACGTCACGGCAATCACGCCGCCCGAAACCACAAGCAAAATTGCGCGCGCCCAATCTTCGCTGGATATCTGACCATGCAGGGTGCTTCGTGCCCATAGGCCGGCGGCCACCATCAGGATTGTCGCCGCAAGCGCAGGCCCACGGTCTTCAAGGTAGGAAATGATAATAATAGCTGGTATAAACTCCAGAAAACTCGATCCCTCCCCAATATATACTGACGCTCTCGTTTCAAATATCAGTGTAGCAGCCAGCACCAATACGGAGGCAATGTGAGTTAGCAGTCTGACTGATGGGTTCGAATCCGACCTGCGCGACTGCGAGTTCATTGGCATAGACTACAACCTTTTGACTAGGCCGTCGAGACTAGAGCAAAAAACGTACAACCTAGTACGACTGCCGGATTGCCATACCACCGTCACAGCGCGCATTTTATCTCGCGGGGGGAGCATGACTTGGTCATAACTCCTCAGAATATATCGAATTTCAAGGTAATAGGGCCCGTTTTTTCACGAGCCCTATGCAAGAAGACTGTTCGTAAATCACGAACGATTTACTACGGGCTGACGAACCTTTGGGGAGGTTAAAAATGGCGATGATCGAGAGACACAGTGAAGCTGTGGCGGGCAACCGGAACGTTACAATAGGAGCCAAGTATAACCCAGGCGCCCAGATGATGCGGCCGTCATATGCTTATCATTCGATTGGTGCATCAGATCGACCGGACGCAGGGGCCGACGAACCGCGGAGACGCAGCCTGGAATCAGTCACGGGGATGCTTGATCGCATCGGCTGTGGCTATCTCGTACTGAACCGCGAAAGAAAAGTCATCGAATGGAATGCCGCCGCTCAAACCACGCTGGAGCGCCAGGGCGAGCCGGCTGATACAGCCAGCGAGCTTTCGGTAGCCCTAAAGCGGCTGATCGCGAATGTTCCGGCCCATTTCCTGCCGGGCTCCCTCTCTTGGGTGGTGATCCGCAGCAGAGGCGACAGGCCGGTGATACTGAAAGAGAACGGCCTTATCGCTCCTGACGGAACGAGCATTGTGGCATTGCTGGACCGTGAGAACAGGTCGGGGCCAAATCCTCAGACACTGCAAAGGATGTTTGGCTTGACGAGCGCGGAAACGCACCTTGCGCTGCGCTTGGCTCAGGGCGATGCGCCGTTGGAGATCGCCCGCAGTTGGCGCCTCAGCCGCACCACGATCCGCTCCCAGCTTGCCTCGCTATTCGCCAAGACCGAAACGAGACGTCAGGCGGAATTAGTGGCTCTTCTGGGGCGCATTTCGGTCTTGCCATAGGGGCCGGCTTGGATCCAGGCGCCCGGGCATCGGCCCTGCAGATCGCGCGTCGCGTTGCGCGGTTCGTGGCACCGGCTTGCTCAGCTAAGCCTGGCTCCCACAAGCAGAGGCCAACCTCAGCAGTAGCGACGTCTATCGCCTCGGCGCGTAGACGCTATCCGTATTCTTGCCGCCTATCGGCAGCGCCATGTCGTCATCCAGCAGCCGGGTGATCCGGGCAAAGCCCGTAAAACCCTTTCTTGCTTCCTCGGCAGACATCCGGCCTGCCAGAGCCGCAGCACAGCAGTTCAGCGCGCATTGATACACCGGCCCGCGCCGCCCTTTTGGCCATTTCCGCAAAAACGCCATCGCTTCATTAACGCCCTCGATATCTTCCACAGGCTGCCCCTGCCCGCGCGAAATCCGCACTGGCGAAAAGAATTGTAGGCGATCCATTTGTTCCTCCCGGTCGATCGCGATGCGTTCGATCGAACCTAATTAAATTCACGGCCAGCCAATTGGTTCCCGGCATAAACGCCTATAGCCTCGATAAATGGCAGCGGACCGGCTGAGTCAAAGCCAGTCATCGCCCGACTTCTTGCCGTGGCGGGAACGTTCGCGGAGGTGATGCATTTCGACTTCAGCGATGGTCTTTGAGGGAAATGCCAGACTATGAGAATAGCCCATGTGGCGCCGCTCCATGAATCCGTACCGCCTCGGCTCTATGGAGGGACGGAGCGCATTGTCTCCTACCTGACCGAAGGATTGGTCGAGCTTGGCCATGACATAACGCTGTTCGCCAGTGGCGATACAAAAACGTCGGCAAAATTGGTGCCGTGTCGCGAGCGTGCGCTGCGTCTTGACCCACGCCCGCTGAAATCCGAGACAGCCGCGCACCTTACGATGCTTTCCGAGGTGAGGAAACGATCTCAAGAATTTGATATCATTCATTTTCACCTCAGCCATTTCCTGCATTTTTCTTTTTTCGAGCACATGCCCGAGCGGACGGTGACGACGCCGCATGGCAGGCTCGACTATGTCGATCTGGCGCCGGCCTATGAGCGTTTTCCGCGCTTTCCGATGATCTCCGTTTCCCGTAGCCAAAGAACGGGGCTCGCCAAAGCCAACTGGCTGACGACGATCCACCACGGGCTGCCTATCGAACTCTACAAACCGGTTTTCGAGATGAGCCCAGGGGAGCCCTACCTCGCCTTCCTTGGCCGGATGTCGCGCGATAAGCGTCCGGATCGTGCCATCGAGATCGCGCTGCGCTCGGGGCTGAAACTGAAGCTTGCGGCAAAGATCGGCGACGACGATCGCGCCTATTTCCGAGAGATGATCGAGCCGCTGGTCGACGGTGACCGTGTCGACTATGTCGGCGAGATCGAGGAGGACAAGAAGGCGGAATTCCTCGGCAAGGCGGCCGGCCTCGTATTCCCGATCGACTGGCCCGAGCCGTTCGGTCTTGCCGTCATAGAAGCGATGGCCTGCGGCACGCCGGTGATCGCCTGGAATTCCGGCGCCATGCCGGAAATCGTCGATCAGGGCATAACCGGTTTTATCGTGGATTCCATGGAGGACGCGGTCGCGTCGGTGCCCGGCATGCTGCGTCTCGACAGGCGAAAGGTGCGAGCTGTCTTCGAAAGGCGGTTTTCCGCCAAACGAATGACCCGCGACTACGTTTCCGCCTACGCGCGCCTGATCGGTGCCTCGGCCGAAGCAAGAGCGTCGTGAGCGGCGTTACCTCGGGGCGCGGAGCGAAATGAGAGAGATGTGTAGCGAATGACCCAACTCGACGAGCGCAAGCTTGATCCTGCGGTGGCACTTGCCTCCCTGGATCCCACCGCACCTCGGGAGCCGCACCGGCTGTTCGCCCTCAAGCAAGGCGATTGTTTTGCCGTGGCCGATGCCTACGGCGATATCCGCGGCGCCGGCGACGGTTTCTTCCGTGACGACACGCGCGTGCTTTCCGAATTCCGGCTGACTGTCGGCGGCCGGCAGACATCGCTGCTCGGCGCGTCGCTCAGCCAGGACAATGTGCTCTTCACCTCCAACCTAACCAATCTGCCGATGCAAAGTGTCGATGGTCGGGACATTCCGCAGGGCGCGTTCCATATCGAACGCGTCAGGCTGCTTTGGCAGGACCGGCTGTTTGAACGCATCACCCTTTCCAATTACAGCCGGGAACATTCCGCCATCCGCGTTTCGCTGCATTTTGCCGCCGATTTCCGCGACATGTTCGAAGTGCGCGGCTCGACAAGGCTGAAGCGCGGGATGGCTCATGCTGCCGAGACGGATGCGACCTCCGTCCTGCTTCGCTACGACGGGTTGGACGGACTGGCGCGAATGTCGGCGATATCGTTCTCGCAGGCGCCGGAGCACCTGACGGCCAACCGTGCGGATTTCCTGATTGCCGTGACGAGGCGCAGCAGCAAGGTGCTGTATGTCGAAGTCGGTCCCGAGGTGGCGGAAGCGCCGAACCGCGATCGTTTCCGCGCCGCCGCGGCCCGGGCTCGCTTCGGCATGCGGGCCAAGCGCCGCCATGGCGCCACGGTTCACAGTTCCGGGCGCGTCTTCAACGATTGGGTCGTGCGGGCCCGCGCGGATGTGGCGCTGCTGACCACCGAGCTTACGACCGGACCCTATCCCTATGCGGGCATCCCCTGGTTTTCGACGGCGTTCGGCCGTGACGGCGTGATCTCCGCGTTGCAGATGCTGTGGCTCAACCCGGGCCTGGCGCGAGGCGTGTTGGCTTTCCTTGCCCAGCACCAGGCGACCGAGACGTCGCCGTTCAGCGATTCACAGCCGGGCAAGATCATGCACGAGACCCGCAAGGGCGAAATGGCGGCGCTGCGGGAGCTCCCCTTCGGCCGCTACTATGGCGGCGTCGACACGACGCCGCTCTACATCCATCTCGCCTGCGCCTATGCGGACCGTACCGGTGATATGGCGTTCATCGACAGCCTGTGGCCGTCGCTCTGCGCCGCGGCCGAATGGACCGAGGAGGCAAGCCGGGCGACCGGTTTCGTCACCTATCAGCGCGCCGCCGAGTCCGGCCTCACGAACCAGGGATGGAAGGACAGTATCGATTCCGTCTTCCATGCAGATGGCCGCATACCCAAGGGACCGATCGCCCTGGTGGAGGTGCAAGGCTATGTCTTTGCCGCGTTCCGGGGGCTGGCGGCACTCGCCCGCCGCCGCGGCGAGGACGACAGGGCCGATCACTGGGACAGCCGCGCCGAGGCCATGCGCGCCGCCGTGGAACGTCATTTCTGGCTGGACGATCTCGGCTTCTACGCCTTGGCGATCGACGGCGCAGGCGAGCCCTGCAAGGTGCGGACGTCTAATGTCGGGCATCTTCTCTATGTCGGGCTCCCCGAACCGGCACGGGCGCAGATGGTCGCCGACCAGCTGCTTTCGGCGTCCTTCCATTCGGGCTGGGGGCTGAGGACGCTTGCCGACGATGCTGTGTTCTTCAACCCGATGTCATACCACAACGGCTCGATCTGGCCGCATGACACCGCCATATGCGGCGCCGGCCTGGCACGCTTTGGCGAGCGTGAAAGCGTGGTCCGGCTGATGAGCAGCACCTTCGAATCGGCGGTCCATTTCAACATGCGGTTGCCCGAACTCTTCTGCGGCTTTACTCGCGCGCCGGGCGAAGCACCGATCGCCTATCCCGTCGCCTGCTTGCCACAGGCATGGTCGGCCGGGTCTGCCTTCATGCTGATGCAGGCCTGCCTCGGCCTGGAGATCGACGGCTGGGACAACGAAATCCATGTCACCCGTCCCAGGCTGCCCATTGGTATCGACACGCTCACGCTGAGGCATCTGGGCGTTGGCGAAACGGTGGTCGACCTCACCTTCCAGCGTGTCGGGGACAGGGTCGTCGCCTTTCTCGCCGACCGACATGAAGGGTTAGTGCCGCTCGTCGTGCGGACCTAGTTTGGTTTTGCGCATCGAACTGACCGCGGCGCTCCAATTATCGGAACCGATGGCCCATCTGAGCGTTGCAAAATCATGCCGGCGAACGGCAGCTTATCACTGGTGGCCGGCTGCGAATTCGAAAACAAAGAAGAAACGGTCACCGACCGGCCGCAGGAAAATCGTCGTTCCGATGTCAGACTATGGCATAGAGGTACTCTGGGTTCTGATCCTTGCAAGCCTCGGCCTTTCCGCTGTTGCCGTGGTGTTCTCGATATTCCATCGGCGCCATAGCCGCACGCCAGCGGTCACATACATCGCCGGCGAGGACGTGGCTTCGGAAGCGGCGCGCAAAGTGCTGCGGGAGTTCGAAAAGAACGGCCAGTCGGCCGATGCAGCGCTGATCACATGGTCGCCCGACACCTTGCGCAAGATTTTAGCCGACGATCTGCCGGAGACGCAGGTGATCGTGGTGTCCAACCGCGAGCCCTACATCCACAACATCAAGGATGATGGCGTCGAGCTCTTGGTACCGGCCAGCGGGCTGGTTTCAGCGCTTGAGCCGATCACCCGCGCCTGTGCCGGCACCTGGATCGCCTATGGCGGCGGAACAGCGGACCGTCTCACGGTCGACAGGAACGACCGGATTGAGGTGCCGCCTGGCAATCCGTCCTACGCGCTGCGCAGGGTCTGGCTGACGGAGGAAGAATACCAGGGCTATTATCTGGGCTTCGCCAATGAAGGTCTGTGGCCGCTTTGCCATATCGCCTTCACCCGCCCGATTTTTCGCGCGTCGGATTGGGAGACCTATGAGGCCGTCAACCGGAAGTTCGCCGATACGGTGGTTGCCGAAGCGCGCAACGACCGGCCGATTGTGCTGGTCCAGGACTACCACTTCGCGCTCTTGCCGCGCATGATCCGCGAGCACCTGCCCGAGGCGATCATCATCACTTTCTGGCATATCCCATGGCCCAACTCGGAAGTGTACAGCATCTGTCCATGGCGTGAACGGATCCTGGAAGGCCTGCTCGGCAGCTCCATCATCGGCTTCCATACCCAGTTCCACGCCAACAATTTCGCCGAAAGCGTCGATCGCTTCCTGGAAAGCCGTATAGAGCGGGCCGATGCGGCGATCTCCTACGGCGGACGGACGACGCTAGTGCACGCCTATCCCATCTCCATAGAATGGCCGGCCGAACTTTTGGCAAAACTGCCTGATGTCGACGAATGCCGCGCCCGCCTGCGCGAGAGGTTCGGACTGAAAGCGGATGTGAAACTGTGCGTCGGCGTCGAGCGTCTCGACTACACGAAGGGCATTCTCGACCGTTTCAAGGCGCTGGAAGAATTGTTCACGAGATATCCCGAATGGGTCGGGAAACTGGTTTTCCTGCAGATCGCGGCACCCAGCCGGAGCACACTCCCGGCTTACAGGCAACTCCACGATGAATGCCGCCGCTATGTCGACGAGCTCAACCAGCGCTACGGCAGCGAGGACTACAGTCCGGTCCTGATGGTGTTCAAACATCACGCGCAGGAACAGGTCTACGAGATCTATCGCGCCGCCGACATATGCATGGTCACCAGCCTGCATGATGGCATGAACTTGGTGGCCAAGGAATTCGTCGCGGCGCGCGACGACGAACAGGGTGTGCTGTTGCTCAGCACCTTTGCCGGCGCTTCGCGCGAACTTCTGGAGGCATTGATCGTCAATCCCTACGATACGGCCATGACGAGCGAGGCGCTGCTGCAGGCGCTGACCATGACGCCGGACGAACAGCGCGAGCGCATGCGGCCCATGCGCGAGATGGTCCGCGACAACAATGTCTATCGCTGGGCCGGTAGCATGCTTCTGGATGCGGCCCGCCTTCGCAAGCGCGGCGACCTCGACCGGGTGACGGGTACCGGCGAGCGGCCGTCGAACACCGACAACGTCATTCCCATGTTCGAGCGGACAAGAAAGGCAGCGTCGTGACGAGCCTTCGCTGCCGCCGCGTCATATACCAGTTCTCCTGGATTCTGCGCCAGTTCGACGTTCTGAGTTAAGTTAAAGGTCGTATTTCGATTGTAAGGCCAGACGTGTTTGAGAAACGCCGTAGGGAAGGCGCCAAGGTACCCTCGATCGGATCAACGAGCCCTGCCCCATTGCCTCGGCCCACCGGAGAAGCTGATCAGCCGATCTTCCCATCCACGATGTGAATGCGCCGATCCATGCGCGCCGCCATGTCGAGGTCATGCGTAACTGCCACGACGGTCTTGCCGCGCTCGCGCACCAGATTCTCCAGGATTGCGAAGACCTGCTCGGAGCTCTTGCTGTCGAGGCTCCCCGTCGGCTCGTCGGCTAGGATAAGCGGCGGGTCGTTGGCGAGCGAGCGTGCCACCGCGACGCGCTGACGCTGGCCGCCCGAGAGCTGGTCGGGTCGCTTGTCGAGATGTTCGCCGAGCCCAAGGGATGAAAGCAGCTCCCCGGCCCGTTCACGCATCTCGGGCCGCGCCAGTCGGCCCAGCTTGCGCATTGGGATTTCGACATTCTCGCGCGCCGTGAACTCCGGCAGCAGAAAATGAAACTGGAACACGAAACCCAGCATCGAAAGCCTGGTCCGCGCGCGCTCCCTTTCATTCATCGGGTCGGTGTCGCGGCCGCCTATTCTTAACGTCCCAGCGGTCGGTCGGTCGAGCAGCCCGAGCAGATAGAGCAATGAGGATTTGCCGGAGCCGGATGGACCGGTGACGGCGACGAATTCTCTCTCGTTGATCGCGAGCGTGATGTCCTTGACCAGCGTGACGGGAACCGTTTCGGGCAACACGCGCGTCAGTTTCTCGGTCTCGATGAGTGCGCTCATGACGCGCCTCTGATGATCTCGACGGGGTTCAGGCGCGCCGCACGGCGCGCCGGCAGGTAGCCGGCCACTGCCGCCGAGCCCAGTGCGAAAGCCGACGCGATGACGTAGTGCATCAAGCTCCAAGCGATCGGCAGCCGGGTCATCTCCTGGCCGGTCGCGGCAATCTCGAAACGCACCAGCGACAGTGCATAGGTCATGGAGACGCCGAGTAGCCCGCCAAGCACGGATCCGCCTGCGCCGATCGCCACGCCTTCCAGCAGAAAGAGCCGACGCATGTCGGACTCCGGAAAGCCAAGCGACTTCATGATGGCGATGTCGCGCGCCTTCTCGTGCGTGATGGTGGAGATGATGTTGTAGATGCCGAAGCCAGCCACCAGCATGATCGCGCCGACGACGGTGTACATGATGACGTTGCGTACGACGAGCGCTTCGAGGATCGATTCATTCGCCTCCTGCCACGCTACGGCCTTGTAGCCCAGTTCGGCCTCGGCACGGTGCGCCACTGCCGGCGCACGGTTGGGATCGTTGAGCTTGATGCGGATCTCGTTGATAGCGTTCGGACGCGCGGAGAGGATCTGCGCGTTCTTCAGAAGCACATAGGCCTCACCTTCGTCGCGCGCGGTGGTGCCGGTGTGGAACAGACCAGCGATCTTGAAGTTGCGCGTCAGCCCTTCGGAGGAAACCGCCGTTATCGTGTCGCCGAATCCGGCGCCGAGCCGGCTCGCCATCGTGTCGCCGATGAGCACGTTGTTGCCGCCTGCGGCAAGTGCCGAAAAACTGCCTTCGACGAAGTCTCCGACGATCGGCGACACGCCGGACTCGCGCTCCGGTTCGATGCCAATGATCGCCGCGCCCACTTCGCGGCTGGAATAGCGGATTACACCCTGCGTTTTGAGGCTTGCCGCGAACCGGCCGGGGATCCAGCTCTCGAGCCAGGAGGTCGCGGCGGTCGGATTGATGATGCCGCGGCGATCATCGCGCGGCCTGAGCCCGGAGATCGCGACCGTCGCGAAGGCATCCTCGGCTGGCTGACGGCGGGCGGTGCGCTGCTCGTCGGTGATGTCGACATGCGGCATAGTGTCGACGAGCTGTCTGACGAAATCATCCTGCCCGCCCTGCATCAGCGCTGCCATGGCGATGGAGAATCCGACACCGACCGCAACGCCGATCACGGCAACCAGCGTCTGGCGGCCGCGGCCGGCAATGTGCGTGAGGGCGATGTCGAAGATAAGCGGCATCGTTGCTTTATCTCTCCTGAGCGGCGGTGATGCTTACGCGCCCTCCATCGGCGAGGTCGGCGGGATAGGGCGAGATGACGCGAGCCTTCTCATCGACACCCGACAGAACCTCGATGCCATTGGTGCCGCGAATGCCGGTTCGGATTTCACGCCGCCAAGCCCTGTCGCCTTCGACAACGAACACGTTGTTCCCATCCAATGCAACGGACGGGATCAACAACGCATTTTTCGAAACGCGGATGACGATGTTCACGTCGGTCGACATGCCGATACGAAGCGGCGTATCGTCCGGCAGGCGGAAGCGGACGCGATAGGTCTTCGTCACCGGATCCCCCTTGGGCGTGATGCTGTCGACCACCGCCTCCAGATTTTGCTGCAGGAACGCATCGGATTTAAGCAGCGCGCGCTGGCCGACCTCGACCCGGGGTATGTCCTCCTCGTTGACCTCGGCGACCACCAGGAGCGGCTTCGGCTCGCCGACCCAGAACAACACCGTGCCGCGCTCGGCGACCTCACCCACCTCGCCGTCCTGCCTGAGCACGACACCGGCGCTCGGCGCACGTAACACATAGGTGTCGAGTCGCGCTTTCTGTCCGGCAACCAGCGCTTCGATCTGGCCGAGCTCGCTCTGCGCACGATCGAGCGCCTGCTGGCTCGCCGCACGCCTTTCGGCAAGCACGGTCAGCCGTCGGAGCTCTTCCTGGGCAAGCGCTTGACGCGCTTCGAGCTCGCCAAGCACGGCCCGGGCCTCGCTGTCGTCGAGCTTGGCGAGCACGTCGCCTTGTGCAACCCTCGACCCCTCGCAATTACATTGCTCGACGATCCTCTCGCGGACCACGGGAGTCACCTTGGCCCAGGTTCGCGGCTCGACGGAGCCGCTCGCGTAAACGATTTCCGCCGCGTCGGCGCGTTGTGGCGTCACGACCGAAACCTTGGCCGGCTGCCACAGATACCAAGCGCCGAAAGCAGCAGCCGCCGCGACAAAAGCGATGCCGACAGTCCAGCGTATCCGTCGCAAGAAACTCGCCCTCCATCATCGGATTCGAACGTCAGGCGGTGGCAGACATAGCACTAGACCGACCGTCGGTCTATAAAAGTTGCATAAAGAAACGGTTCGTGCTCCTCTTGCTCCACCTGCACTTTGCGAGGATCGATTTTGGCCCGAGTGATAAAGCCGCCGGAGATACGATCCGCCGAACTCCTCGACTGCGCCCAACGGCTTTTCTTCGAGCATGGCTACGACAACACGACGGTAAACGACATCATCCGGGAGGCCGGCCTGTCGAAGGGCGCGTTCTACCACTATTTCGCATCGAAAGAGGCCCTGCTGGAGGCGCTCGCCGCACGTCTCGCGCGTGACAGTTTCACCGAATTGCAGCCCGTGCTCAACGATCCGTCACTCGATGGGCTTGGCCGGCTCAATGCGCTCTTTGCCGGCTCGCGACGGCTGAACGTCGAGCTTGCCCCGCAATTGCGCAAAACATTTTTCGTCCTGTTCCGGCCCGAGAACCTTGCCCTCTTCCATCGGGTCGACCAGGCGGCCAGGGAATTGGCCATGCCGATAATCACCGATCTGCTTAGGAAAGGGAGCGAGGAAGGCATTTTCGACGTGCCCGACCCAGAAGCTTTCGCCGAGATGTTTTTGCAGCTGCGGCTGATCTTTCGGGATGTGATGCACCGCGCCTTGCTGAAGGCCGAGCAGGGCAATATCGACGAAGCGGCGCGGCTGCTCGACGACCGGCTGCGGCTCTACGGCATCGCAATCGACCGGCTTTTGAAGCTGCCCGATGGAACGATAGAGGCGGCGCAACCCGGGTTTGCTCGGGCTTTCCTCGAAGCAGGCCCGTGAGCCGCCGAGCCCGCTAAGCCGCGGAGCAGCAATTCACCGCGCCTTGGTAGATCGGACCCACGCGGCAGGGCGCAAATATGAACGTTCATCGCCTCAGCGCATGCACGCTATCAATATTCTCGCCGGCCATCGGAAGTGGCATGTCGTCTTCGAGCAAGCGTGTGATGCGGGCGAAGCCGGCAAAAGCCTTCCTTGCTTCCTCTGCCGACATCCGTCCCGCCAGAGCCGCAGAGCAGCAATTCACCGCGCACTGGTAGACTGGCCCACGCCGGCCTGTTGGCCATTTGCGCAAGAACCCCATCGCTTCGGCTACGCTATAAATTTCTTCGGCAGGGCTTTCCTGCCTGCGCGAAATCCGCACAGGCGTAAAGAATTGCAGGCGATCCATCGTTTCCTCCCGGTCGATCGCTACGTGCCTGATCGAACCTTGTTAAACTTACGGCTGACAAACTTGGTTCCGGCAAACAGGGCCCGACGCTAAAAAAGAGGCCGAGCCAAGACGAAGTCTCTCATATCGTTCGACCGAAATCGAATCACCAAACGTGACAAACGTGCGACGAACCGTTGTGCTCCGATAAGCGCGAGTTTCATCGAATGCCGATAAGGCCTAAGCCGGCAAATCAATCGGTTGCCGGTTCCCTCGCGTCGAGGCTCTCTACAGGGAAAACGGCGAGTTCCGCCGGAGCCGGGGCGGCGAAGGCATGACATAATTTCCCCCTTCTCCCCTTGCTTGTGAGAGAAGGGAAAGCCCTATTCACCGACCATCTCGGCCAGCCTGCGCACTGTATTCCAGTTGCGCGAGGTGCCGACCCCGAGCCGTTTATGGCTTGCCGCTGCAAGCAACCGTGAACTTGGCGTCTCGCGGGAAAATGCGATCCAGATGTCGCCGCCGACCGCCTGCATCCGCTCATCCTTGCCGACATAGGCCTCCAGCGCCGCGACGGCCTCAGCGGGAACGGGCTCCCGCATCACGCGCACCGCTACCTGATCCGCGGTGGCAGCCGATTCGGCGGGAAACGGATTGCCGGCCGCAAGCTTCAACCAGTCCTCCGCGCGGCGCACGATGATGTCGACATGGCGGCCGAAGGTCTTTTGGAACGCCGTCTCCAATCGGCGCTCCAGCGCGGCAATTTCTGTCTCTTTCGTCTCGAAGACCAGATTGCCGGTCGCCACCAGCGTGCGCGGGTTGTTCAGCCCCAGGCCTTCTGTCATGGCCCTGAGATCGGACATGACGACACGCCGCCCCTCGCCCAGGACGATGCTGTAAAGCAGAGCGACGTAGGTTTGCATGGTAGCCTGTCGGTTCTAGACCAAGCGGCTCTGCTCCACCGCCGCTTCGATGAAGCTGGCAAACAGCGGGTGCGGATCGAGCGGCCGGCTTTTCAGTTCGGGATGATACTGCACGCCGATGAACCAGGGATGGTCGGGGTATTCGACCGTTTCCGGCAGCACGCCGTCCGGCGACATGCCGGCAAAGACCAGGCCGCAATCCTCGAGCCGCTCCTTGTAGTCGACATTGACCTCATAGCGGTGGCGGTGGCGCTCGGAAATCTGCGTGTCACCGTAAATGTCGGCGATTTTCGAGCCCTTGGCGAGGTCCGCCTGATAGGCGCCGAGCCGCATCGTGCCGCCGAGGTCGCCGGTTTCCCTGCGCTTCTCCAGCATGTTGCCTTTCAGCCATTCGGTCATCAGGCCGACGACCGGTTCCTCGGTCGGGCCGAACTCGGTCGACGAGGCATGCTCGACGCCGGCCAGCGAACGCGCGGCCTCGATGCAGGCCATCTGCATGCCGAAGCAGATGCCGAAATACGGCACTTTGCGCTCGCGGGCGAACTTCGCTGCCAGGATCTTGCCTTCCGCGCCGCGCTCGCCAAAACCGCCGGGGACCAGAATGCCGTGGACCTTTTCCAGCCAAGGCGCCGGATCTTCCTTTTCGAATATCTCGCTCTCGATCCAGTCGAGCTTGACCTTGACGTGGTTGGCGAGGCCGCCATGCGACAGCGCCTCGATCAGCGATTTGTACGCGTCCTTGAGGCCGGTATACTTGCCGACGACGGCGATGGTCACCTCGCCTTCCGGATTGTGGATGCGGTTGGACACCGCTTGCCAGGGCTCCATGCGCGGCTTCGGCGCCGGATCGATGCCGAAGGCGGCCAGCACTTCCGAATCCAGCCCTTCATTGTGATAGGCCATCGGCACGTCGTAGATGTGCGGCACGTCGAGCGCCTGGATGACCGCGCTCTCGCGGACATTGCAGAACAGCGACAGTTTGCGGCGCTCTTCCCTGGGGATGGGGCGGTCGGCGCGGACCAGCAGAATATCGGGTGCGATGCCAATGCCGCGCAATTCCTTGACCGAATGCTGGGTCGGCTTGGTCTTCAATTCGCCCGCCGTTGGAATGTAGGGCATAAGCGTCAGGTGCACGTAGACGGCGTTGTTGCGCGGCAGGTCGTTGCCGAGCTGGCGGATCGCCTCCAGGAACGGCATCGCCTCGATATCGCCGGCAGTACCGCCGATCTCGCACAGGACGAAGTCGTAGTCGTCATTGCCGTTGAGGATGAAATTCTTGATCTCGTCGGTGACGTGCGGAATGACCTGCACGGTGGCGCCAAGATAGTCGCCGCGCCGCTCCCGCTCGATGATGTTCTTATAGATGCGGCCTGTGGTGATGTTGTCCTGCTGGTTGGCCGAGCGGCCGGTGAAGCGCTCATAGTGGCCAAGATCGAGGTCGGTCTCGGCGCCGTCGTCGGTCACGAAGACTTCGCCATGCTGGTAGGGCGACATCGTGCCGGGATCGACGTTGAGATAGGGATCGAGCTTTTTGATGCGTGCGCGATAGCCTCGCGCCTGCAAGAGAGCCCCAAGGGCCGCTGCAGCGATGCCTTTTCCAAGTGAGGAAACCACGCCGCCTGTTATGAATACATATCGCGCCATGGGAGTCATCGCTTAACGCGGCCGAATTGATTCCGCCAGAGAAAAAACCACCGCGAAGGCTTTTTCCCAAGAAGGCGTCTGGTGGTGCGTGAACCAAAACAAAAGGGCCGGCGAGACCGGCCCTTTTGGGATGACCCGTTAAGGCGTCAGATGATGACGACCTTGGTGCCTACTTTCACCCGGCGGTAAAGGTCCATGACGTGCTCGTTGATCATGCGGAAGCAGCCGTTGGAGGCGCTCGTTCCGATCGACTGCGGCGCGATGGTGCCGTGAATGCGCAGATGTGTGTCCTTCTTGCCGTCGTAGAGATAGATGGCGCGCGCGCCGAGCGGATTTTCGCCGCCGCCGGGCATGCCGTCTTTGTACCGGCCGTAATTCTTCGGCTCGCGCTTCTGCATCTCGAGCGTCGGGATCCAGCGCGGCCACTCCTGCTTGTCGCCGACGGCGACCGTGCCCTTGAACTGCAGGCCGTCACGACCGACCGCAATCGCATAACGGCGGGCGGTCCATGAAGATTCGACGAGGTAGAGGCGGCGCGCACTAGTATCGATGACGATGGTACCGGGACTGTAGCCGGTGAACTCGACTTCTTGCGGCACGAACTCCGGCTTCACCTTGAACTGCTTCTTGGCTTCCTTCCTGGTGAGTGCGGCATCGAGAGCGCGGGTCTCGGGGAGCAGCGACATCGACGAGGACGTGCCGCCGAACAGGCCGGCGAACAGCCCGACGCTCTGCGGCTTCTGTCCAACCGGCTCGCTGCGCAATTCCCCGTTGTTGCCGGTCAATGCGACGTTCATGGCCTCGGCGGAAACTGGCTCGGCCGACTGGATCGGTGCGATGGGTTGAACCGGTTCGATGATCTTGACGGTCGTCTTCTTAGCCAGCCGGGCAGCGGACGTATCCTTCTTGGCAAGGCCCTTCTTGGCAAGAAACACTTGCCGTTCCGCGTCGGCCTTGGCTTTGGCCGCCTCGCGCATCGCCAGCTTCCTGGCCTCGAGCGCCTTGGCTCGAGCGGCGTCCTTGCCGGCCGCGATCTTGGCTTCGATCTTGCTGATCTGGGCAAGATCGTCCGCGGTCGGGTTTTTCTTCTTCTTGAGGAGCCTAAGTTGCGCCGTATCGCTTTTGGCGGCGACGTTGACGACGTCAGTTGTTACTGCGGTTTTAGAGGCCGAATTACCCGCCGGCATGGCCGCGTAAGCGGGCGCACCAAGGCTGAGCACGGCACAAAGGCCGGCTAAAATGAAGCTGCGAAGCTGCATGGCGAAGATCCGATCGTTCAATGCTTGTTGCCCACGGCGTCGCCCGGCGTTCCCCAAGGACCCCGAAAGTGCCGCGCGCAATCTATAGTCGATTAATCGGAGACGCCTCAAGCGCCCTGTCGTGCCGTGCCCGGTCGAATCCTCGCGATCGTGCGGCATTTGCCGCGACTGTGTTCAAACAACAACAGATCGCGGCGCCGAACGTCTGCTGATTACTGGTTTGGAACCTGCGGCGTTACTGGCAG
Source organism: Mesorhizobium onobrychidis (assembly GCF_024707545.1). Classification (NCBI taxonomy): domain Bacteria; kingdom Pseudomonadati; phylum Pseudomonadota; class Alphaproteobacteria; order Hyphomicrobiales; family Phyllobacteriaceae; genus Mesorhizobium; species Mesorhizobium onobrychidis. Next base: position 4,218,622 of record NZ_CP062229.1, on the reverse strand, counting down.
GGTGACGCCGTTTGTGGCCGGCGGCGTGGTCGAATCCGCCGCGGGCGGCGCAGCCGGCGCCGGGGCTGCGGCGTCATTTCCGGAAGGCGGCGTTGGCGCCGTATTGCCGGTAGGCGGCGTTGGCGCCGTATTGCCGGAAGGTGGTTTCGGCGCCGTGGTGCCAGGCAACTGGTTGAGCACGCCGCCCGCACCGTTCGTCGCAGGCACACGATCGAGAATGTCGATCGGCTTTTCGCCGTAACGGGCGACGATCGACAATGTCAGCGAGGTGGCGAAGAAAGCCACCGCCAGGATCGCCGTCGCCCGCGTCAGCGCGTTGGCCGCGCCGCGCGCGGTCATGAAGCCCGATCCGCCGCCGATGCCGAGGCCGCCGCCTTCGGAGCGCTGCAGCAGCACCACGCCGACAAGAGCGAGCACGACCATGAGGTGGACGACGATCAGTACGGTTTCCATAGTTTACCCTGGCAAAGCCTTGCGCGGCCGCGGATACGGCCGGTGATTTGGAGGCGGCTCAATACAATGCTTTGACGGCATTTCCAAGCCCGTGGCCGGAATATGGGAAGCGATGCGCCCTTTGCAACGATTTCCGCTGCGGCACAGCCTATCCGAAGTGCCCGACAGCCTTTCGATGCTACGAGATATTTCGATAGGCTTCGGCGATGCCGAGAAAGTCCGCCGCCTTCAGACTGGCGCCGCCGACCAGCGCGCCATCGACATTTTTCACGCCGAGCAGTTCCACCGCGTTCGACGGCTTGACCGAGCCGCCATAGAGGATGCGCATCTTCGCCGCGGCGCTGCCAAGCTTTTCCGACAGTTTTTCGCGAATATGCGCATGCGCCTCAGCAACGTCGGCGGCGGTCGGCGTCAGTCCCGTGCCGATCGCCCATACCGGCTCGTAGGCGATGACGGTATTCGACGCCGTGGCGTCGGGCGGCACCGAGCCGGCGACCTGGCGCGACAGCACGTCGAGCGTCGCGCCTGCCTCGCGTTCGGCTCTCGTCTCACCGATGCAGATGATGGCTACCAGTCCGGCGCGCCACGCGGCGGACGCCTTGGCCTGTACAATGGCGTCGTCCTCATTGTGATCGGCGCGGCGTTCGGAATGGCCGACGATGACGTGGCTGGCGCCCGCATCTTTCAGCATCTCGGCCGAAATACAGCCGGTATGGGCGCCGCTCTCCTTGGTGTGGCAATCCTCGCCCCCGGCCCGGACCGGCGTGCGCGACAAAATCTCTGCGGCATGCGCCAGCAGCGTCGCCGGAACGCAGACCAGCGCTTCGGTTTCCGCATCGAGCCCGCTCATAAAGCCGTTGCCGATCATCCTGAGTTCGTTGAGCGAGGCGCTAGTGCCGTTCATTTTCCAGTTGCCTGCGACCAGCGGGCGGATTCCTGGCGTCATGGGATTTGTTTCTCCGGGCGATATTCGGCTGCGTCCTCACTACCAAACTCAGCCCACAAAGCAATCGACAGTGGGCCGGAAGGACGCTATTGCGCTTGTTTCAGACTCGGCGCATGCGAAAATGCGCAAAAATCGGAAGTGACCATGCTTAGTATCTTGAGAAGCGCGGCGGGGACCTGGGTCGCGAAGGCGCTGCTGATATTGTTGGTGTTGAGCTTCGCCGTCTGGGGCATTTCCGGGCAGATGGTCGGTGGCTTTGCAGGCCACGACGCAGTTGTCACGGCCGGAGGCACCAAAGTGTCGATCAACGAGTATCGCCTCGCCTATGATCGCCAGATCAGCGTGATGTCGCAGCAATTCGGCCAGCGCATCAGCCGCGAGCAGGCGACGGCGCTCGGCCTCGACAACCAGGTGCTGGCGCAACTCGTGTCGGGCGCCGTCCTCGATGAGCAGGCCCGCAAGCTCGGGCTGGGGCTGTCCAAGGACCGGCTGGCCCAACTCGCGCATGAAGACCCGGCCTTCAAGGGTCCCGGCGGCACCTTCGACAGAAGGACTTTCGAATACATACTGCAACAGGTCGGCATGCGACCGGAAGACTATCTGAGGAATCGCGCCCAGGTGGCTGTGCGCCAGCAGATCGTCGAGGCGGTTTCGGACGGCCTCAAGGCCCCGGATACTTTCTTGAAGGCAGTCGCGCTTTATCGTGGCGAAGACCGCACCATTGACTATCTGACCTTGCCGAAATCGCTGGTCGAGCCGATTGAAGCGCCATCCGACACTGCGCTTTCAGCTTATTTCGAGGAAAACAAAAAGACCTATGCGGCGCCCGAATACCGCAAATTCTCCTATGTCAGGCTCGAGCCGCAAGACATCATGGATCTGAGCGCCGTGACCGACCAACAGGTCAGCGACGACTACAACAAGAACAAGGGGCGCTACACCACGCCGGAAACGCGCACCATAGAACAGCTCGTGTTCAAGACGCCTGATGCCGCGAAGGCCGCGCTCGATTCACTCAAGACCGGAGCGACCTTCGACAAGATCGTCGCCGCCGAGGGCAAGACGCAAGCCGACACGCTGCTCGGCACGCTGTCCAAGGACAAGATCGCCGACAAGGCGGTGGCGGATGCGGCGTTTGCGCTCAATGTCAACGAAGTCAGTCCGGTCGTTCAGGGCGCCTTCGGTCCGGTGCTGCTGCGCGTCACCGACATCAAGCCCGAAGTGGTGAAGCCGCTGGCCGAAGTGTCCGCCGATATCCGCAGGGATCTGGCGCTGGGCGAGGCAAGCCGCATTCTGTTGGACGTGCATGACAATTACGAAGATATCCGCGCTTCGGGCAGCACGCTCAAGGAAGCGGCCGAAAAACTCAAGCTGAAGGTCGTCACCATCGACGCGATCAATCGCACCGGCCTGAGGCCGGACGGCACCATCGTCAAGGACCTGCCGGAATCGCCGGAGCTCATCAAGGCGGTGTTCGACGCCGAACCCGACACCGAGAATCCCGACCTCACCACCGCCGACAACGGCTTCGTGTTCTACCAGGTGGAGTCGATCACGCCGGCCCGCGACCGCACGCTGGATGAAGTCCGCCAGAAGGTGGTGGCCGACTGGACGGCTGCGGAAACGACCAAGCGGCTCACCGCAAAAGCGGGCGAACTCGAAAAGCGTCTCGATGCCGGCGCCACGCTCGATGTGATCGCGAGCGAGCTCAAGCTCGAGAAGCAGACCAAGCGCGGCGTCAAGCGCGAGGCGGACGACGTCGATTTCGGCAAGGAAGGGGCGGCTGCGATGTTCGGCGAGGGCCAAGGCGGGACCGGATTGATCCCCTCGCCCACCGGCGACGGACAGATCCTGTTCAAGATCGCCGAAGTCTTCGAGCCTGCCGGAGCCGACGCCAGCTCGGTGCCGGACGAGGCGCAGAAATCCTTCACCTCCGGCATGTCCGACGACCTGCTCGACCAGCTGGTGGCGCAGCTGCAGACGCAATACGACGTTCGGATCGACCAGACCGCCGTTGCCCAAGCCCTGACCAGATGAGCGCGCTCAAGACCCATATCGCCAAGGTCGCCGCCGGCAATTCCCTTTCCTTCGACGAGGCGCGCGAGGCCTTCGACATCATCATGTCGGGCGACGCTACGCCCGGCCAGATCGGCGGCTTCCTGATGGCGCTGCGCGTGCGCGGCGAGACGGTGAGCGAGATTTCCGGCGCCGTCGCCACCATGCGCGCCAAGATGCTGCGCGTCGACGCGCCCGCTGGCGCGATCGACATCGTCGGCACCGGCGGCGACAATTCGCACAGCGTCAACATCTCGACCGCATCCGCCTTCGTCATCGCCGCCTGCGGCGTGCCAGTGGCCAAGCACGGCAATCGCGGACTGTCCTCGCAGACCGGCGCCGCCGACGTGCTGACCGCGCTCGGCGTCAAGATCGATATCCCGCCGGAAACGATCGGCCACTGCATCCACGATGCAGGCGTCGGCTTCATGTTCGCGCCGGCGCATCATCCGGCGATGAAGCATGTCGGCCCGATCCGCGTCGAGCTCGGCACCCGCACCATCTTCAACCTGCTTGGCCCGCTCTCCAATCCGGCTGGTGTCGTCAGGCAGATGGTTGGCGTCTTCTTGCCGGAATGGATCATGCCGGTGGCCGAGACGCTGAAGGCACTGGGCGCCGACCACGCCTGGGTCGCCCATGGCGACGGCTATGACGAGATCACCACCACCGGTGAAACCCAAGTGGCCGAACTGGTCGGCGGCGAGATCCGCACCTTTACGCTGACACCGGAAGCGGTTGGGCTGAAGCGGCACACCAAGGACGAGTTGCGCGGCGGCGATGCCGCCTACAACGCCCAGGCGCTGCGCGACATGCTGGGCGGCGCTGCCGGCGCCTTTCGTGATACGGTGCTGATGAACGCCGGCGCCGGGCTGGTGGTGGCGGGCAAGACGACGACGCTTGCCGACGGCATGGCGACGGCGGCGCAAGCCATCGACAGCGGCCGGGCGCTGAAAGTGCTCGACCGGCTGGTCGAGATTTCGAACGGATAGAGCCGTGTCTGATATCCTGCGCAAGATTGAAGCCTACAAGCGCGACGAGATCGCCGCGGCGAAGGCGCGCGTGCCGCTTGCCGAGATCAAGGCGCGGGCGAAGGACACCGATGCACCGCGCGGCTTTCTCTCGGCTCTTGAAGCCAGGCGCAAATCCGGCAGCTTCGCGCTGATCGCCGAGATCAAGAAGGCGAGCCCGTCCAAGGGCCTGATCCGCGCCGATTTCGATCCGCCGGCACTGGCCAGGGCCTATGCGAAAGGTGGCGCCGCCTGCCTTTCGGTGCTGACCGACGCGCCGTCCTTCCAGGGTGCGCCTGAATTCCTCACCGATGCGCGCAACGCCGTGACATTGCCCGCCTTGCGCAAGGATTTTCTGTTCGAGCCTTATCAGGTGTTCGAAGCCCGCGCGTGGGGCGCTGACGCCATCCTGATCATCATGGCGAGCGTCGATGACGCCGTGGCCAGCGAACTCGAAACGACGGCGTTCGAACTCGGCATGGACGCGCTGGTCGAAGTGCATGACGAGGCCGAGACGGAACGCGCGCTGAAACTGTCATCGCGGCTGATCGGCATCAACAACCGCAATCTCCGGACGTTCGAAACCAGCATCGAGACCTCGGAGCGGCTCGCGACGATGATGCCGGCAGACCGGCTGCTGGTCAGCGAGAGCGGTATTTTCTCGCACGAAGACTGCCGCAGGCTGGAACGGAGCGACATCGGTACGTTCCTCGTCGGCGAGAGCCTGATGCGGCAACAGAATGTGGCCACTGCGACGCGCCTGCTTTTGACGGGCAAGGCGCCCGCCATTGCATCGGCCCGAAAATCGGAATCGATTTTCGGAGAGCACGATGCATAGATTCAAAGTGTTAAAGCGTACTTTGCGCGTCCAGACAGACGCACGTCGCTCTAAGGTGACCTGACGATGACGGCCGCCCTCACCCATCTTGGCGCGAAAGGCGAAGCCAATATGGTCGATGTCGGCGACAAGGCGGAGACGACGCGCACGGCAATCGCCGAAGGTCTTGTCGCGATGCGGCCCGAAACGCTGAAGATGATTCTCGACGGCGATGCCAAGAAGGGCGACGTGCTGGGCACGGCGCGCATCGCCGGCATCATGGCGGCCAAGAGGACGCATGAGCTGATCCCGCTCTGCCATCCGCTGCTGTTGACCAAGGTATCCGTTGACATCGAACCGGACGCGACGCTGCCAGGCCTGAAGGTCACGGCGCTGGCCCGCGTCACAGGTAAGACCGGCGTCGAGATGGAAGCGCTGACCGCCGTCTCGGTCGCCTGCCTGACCATCTATGACATGGCCAAGGCGGTCGACCGCGCCATGGTGATCTCGGGCATCAGGCTGGTGGAAAAGACCGGCGGCAAATCCGGCGACTACAAGGCGGACGCCAAGGGGGCAGGCCAATAATGGCACTGCTTCCGGTCGCCGAGGCGCTCGAGCGCCTGCTTGAGGATGCTGCGCCCTTGCACGCTGAATGCGTCGCCCTGATGGACGCCGCCGACCGCGTGCTGGCGGAGCCGCTTCTGGCGCTCCACACCCAGCCGCCGTTCAACGCGTCCGCCATGGACGGCTATGCCGTGCGGGCCGAGGACGTCGCGTCCGTGCCCGCAAGACTTTCGGTGATCGGCATGGCGCCGGCCGGACGCGGCTTTGCCGGAACAGTCGGCCCGGCGCAGGCCGTGCGCATCTTCACCGGCGCGCCGCTTCCTGCAGGCGCCGACACCATCGTCATCCAGGAGAATGTCCGCGACCGCGGCGGCGGCAGCGTCGAAGTGACCGCGTCGACGGTTGAAGGCCGCAACATCCGCCGCCTCGGGCTCGATTTCTCGAAGGGCGACGTCCTGCTGGAGAAAGGCCGCCCGCTTGATCCGGCGGCATTGTCGCTGGCGGCGTCGGCCAACCACCCGCAGGTCAGCGTGGTGAAACGGCCGCTGGTCGCCATCATCGCCACCGGCGATGAATTGCTGCCGCCGGGCAGCGACCTTGGCCCCGACCAGATCATCTCGTCCAATGCCTATGGCGTCGCCGCCGCGGCCCGCTCGGTCGGCGCCAGCGCGCTCGATCTCGGCATCGCCCCCGACCGCAAGGAGGCGATCGCCACGCTGGTGAAACAAGCGGTCGACGCAGGCGCCGACGTCATCGTCACGCTGGGCGGCGCCTCGGTCGGCGACCATGACCTGGTCCATGACGTGCTGACCGGTGAAGGCATGACGCTCGATTTCTGGAAAATCGCCATGCGGCCCGGCAAGCCGCTGATGTTCGGGCGGCTGGGCGACATCCGCTGCATCGGCCTGCCTGGCAATCCGGTGGCGAGCCTGGTCTGCACGCAGCTCTTTCTGAAGCCGCTGCTTGCGCGGCTCGGCGGCCGCGCCTTCCGGCAGGACATGCGTCAGGCGCGGCTCGGCGCCGCCATGCCGGCCAACGATCTCAGGCAGGACTATGCACGCGCCGTGGTGAGCGAAGAAGCCGGCACGCTGCTGGCGACCCCGTTCGGCATCCAGGATTCCTCGATGCTCAAAATGCTGGCCGACGCCAACGGGCTGATCGTGCGCGAGCCATTCGCTCCCCCAGCCGCGACGGGCGCCGCGTGCAGCGTGCTGATGCTACGCTGAACAAAACGTCAACACATTCATTAAACTTTAAACGGTTGCGGAACACAACTGGAACAGATAGTGTTTGTTCTGGGTTTGTTTTTCTGATTCTGTTGGGGGTCGCGATGCTGACACGCAAACAACATGAACTGCTGATGTTCATCCACGAGCGGCTGAAGGAAAGCGGCATTCCGCCCTCGTTCGACGAGATGAAGGAAGCGCTCGACCTCGCCTCGAAGTCGGGGATCCATCGGCTGATCACGGCACTGGAGGAGCGCGGTTTCATTCGCCGCCTGCCCAACCGCGCCCGCGCGCTGGAGGTGCTGCGCCTGCCCGATTCGATCGCGCCCGGCCTCAATGCGGCGCGCAAATTCTCGCCAAGCGTCATTCAGGGCAGCCTTGGGCAGGGCAGCCTCGGACGACAGATCAAGCCGGCGCCTTCACGCATGCCTGCGGCCGGCAACGACGATGACGTCGTTGCCACCGTCTCGATCCCGGTGATGGGCCGCATTGCTGCCGGTGTGCCGATCGACGCCATCCAGCACCAGACGCATTCGATCTCGGTGCCACCGGACATGATCACCGGCGGCACGCACTACGCGCTGGAGGTCAAGGGTGATTCGATGATCGAGGCCGGCATTTTCGACGGCGACACGGTTATCATCCGCAACGCCGACACCGCCCAGCCTGGCGAGATCATCGTCGCCTTGGTCGACGAGGAGGAAGCGACGCTGAAGCGGTTCCGCCGCAAAGGTGCCTCGATCGCACTGGAAGCCGCCAATCCGGCCTACGAGACGCGCATCTTCGGGCCGGACCGGGTCAAGGTGCAAGGCAAGCTCGTTGGACTGATCCGGCGTTACTGAACGGCAGGCTTTTTGGGTTTCTCGGCCCTGCGGTATGGCGGCAGGCCCCTTGCCTCGCGCGAAAATCTCCGCTGCTCATGCCAAGGCCTATATGGCTGTCTGACGGCAAAATGGATTTCTGCGCGCGTCGTCGCCGATAGCGGATCGAAGAAGACGGCGGCACTGCCCATGCGAGCGAGCTGCCGTTTTGTGACGACGAGAACCAGCGGATTGCGGCAGGGATTGTAATAGGCTGTGGCATCGTCGATGACGATCAAATCCGCAAAGGCACAGGCTGGCCGTGCGGTTTTGCGGTCGTCGGCGAGCGCGATGATCGCGCCGGACGGGTGCCGGGCGAGGCACAGGCCGGCAGTGCAGTAGAAGGGCGCTCCCGGCGGCAGGTCGGCCGGGTCGGCGATGTCGAACCGCACGTCTCCTTTTTCGAATGTCTCCGGCTCGACAATGGTCGCTGAAACCAGCGCATGTTTCCAGTTGTCGGTGGTGAATTCGTTCGACCGCACCCGGTTGACGGCAAGTTCGCCGCCGCCGATCGGCAGCGCCACCAGATGCGCATCTTCCGAAATCAGCACGTCGGGGGTGCGCGTCTCGGAAATCGTCAGCAAGCCGGCGAGCGCAAAGGGAAGTGCCGCAAGCCGCAACCATGTCGTCGCCATCGTGGCGATGACCAGGGCGACCGCCACCAGCAGAACCGACTGCAACGAGATCAGCCCGACTGCATCGACCGGCGACCGCTCGGAGATCCATCCCGATATTGCAATCATGGCCGTCAGCCCCTTGCCCATCATGTATAGGAAAGGGCCGTCGAAGCCGAAAGGCATTGCCAAGGCGCTGACGACGGCCAGGAACATGACGACCGTGACGATCGGCATGACGGCCAGATTGGCGAACAGGCTGAGCGGCGAGACGCGCTGGAAGTGCCAGATGGCGAAGAGCGCGGTGGCGCTGCCGGCAATGATGGAGGTCATTGCGATGGTACCTGTACCAGCGGCGAGTTTTCGCGTGACGAAAGCGATCGGTGACCGTCGCTGTGGCGGCGTCGTGGCCTTGTCGGCACGATAGTCGGACCAGCCGGCATAGGCGCCCACGAGAGCAGCGGTCGCGGCGAAGGACATCTGGAAGCTTGGGCCGACCACCTCGTGCGGCGACACGACGATGACAGCGATGGCTGAAATCGTCAGATTGCGCATGGTGAGTGCCGCCCGGTCGAACAGCACGGCGACAAGCATTACCGCCAGCATGATGAAGCTGCGTTCAGCCGCGACCACGATACCGGAAAAGATCAGATAGGCAGCGATGGAAACGAGTGCGGCAGCAGCCGCATATTTTTTGACCGGCCGGCGCGACGAAAAATCGGGAAGCAGCGCAAAGGCGCCGCGCAGCAATCCCATGATGGTGCCGGCGACAAGGGCCATGTGCAGGCCGGAAATCGAGATGATGTGGTAGATGCCGGTGCGCCGCATCGATTCGTTTATCTCTTCGGGAATGCCGGCACGCACGCCGACGATCAGCGCGGCGGCAATCTCCCCCTCGGCGCCACCGATGCTGTCCCTGATATGGTCGGCGATGGTTTCGCGCGCCTTTTCGATCGAGGAAGAAAGCCGCGCGGCGAACGGTGCATCTTCGGAAACGACGATCTTCGGATTGCCGAGGAAAAAGCCACTGGCACCGATACCGGCGAAATAGCTGTCAAAGGAGAAGTCATAACTGTCCGGCCTAACCGGGCCAGTCGGAGGCAGAAGCCTCACATAGCCGGTTGCCACCGAGCCTGAGGTCATCTCAGCGGGAATTTTGCGTGCCGAAACCCTGACACGTTCCGGCGCATAACGCAGTGTCGGCCGGGCGGTCGACATCACGTCGATGGTCAGCCTGATCCGGCCGTTCGCCATCTGATCGAGCCTAACGACACGGCCGGTGAGCTGGGTCTGGATTTCCGAACCGAGCATCTGCGTTCCCACGCGCCAGGTTTCAACCTTGGCGGCGAGTACACCGAGTGCACACAGCAACGCTGCCATGAAGCACAAATGCGTTTTGCGCCATGAGCGCGTCACCGCCGCACACAATGCCGTGAGGACCACGACGGCAATGGGTTGCGGAAAGTCCGGTTCGACGGCAAGCGAAAAATAGACGATCACCCCGCATGCCAGAAAAACCGGCACCAGCAGGAAGGCGACGCCGCGGTCTAGTTCCAAGCCGGCTGCCGAGGCCACGCTGTTGCGGATACCGGATGGTGAAAGATGGCTGAGCTGTAGATAGAAACGAATGACAGGCCCGGGTGTTGGAGCCGGTGTTGGCGCGGCGCGGTCCGGCGAAAGAGGCTGAATGCCCGGGTGCGACGCAGGCAGCGAAACGGGTAGCGGCTCGGCGTGGGGAACGTCGGCAAACAGCGATCGTTCGCTGACGCTTGTGGTCGCGCCCTCGCTCTCGTCCGCGCCGCGGCCTGGTCCAGCCATCGGGTCTGCCCCTTGCGCCCTTGACCTCCTATGCTACATGAACGCGCGACGCGCGAAAGTCCGTGCAATCACATCCGTTTCCTGCGCTTGCCTGAGAGTTCCATGTCCGACAAGGTCGTCACCCGTTTTGCCCCCTCGCCCACCGGCTTCCTGCATATTGGCGGGGCGCGCACGGCGCTGTTCAACTGGCTGTATGCGAAACACACCGGCGGCACGATGCTGCTGCGCATCGAGGACACCGATCGTGAGCGTTCGACCGATGCGGCAACCGCCGCCATCCTCGACGGGCTCGCCTGGCTCGGCCTCACCTGGGACGGCGAGCCGGTATCGCAGTTCGAGCGCGCGCCGCGCCACCGCGCGGTCGCCGAGGAGTTGGTGCGCATGGGCAAGGCCTATTACTGCTATGCGACGCCGGCTGAACTGGAAGCGATGCGCGAGAGCGCGCGGGCCAAGGGCTTGCCTCCCCGCTATGACGGCCGCTGGCGCGACCGCGACCCGTCGGAGGCGCCGGCCGGCGCCAAGGGCGCGATCCGCATCAAGGCGCCGGCCGACGGCGAGACGGTGGTGCATGATCTCGTGCAGGGCGAAGTCCGCTTCCCCAACAAGGATCTCGACGATTTCATCATCCTGCGCTCGGACGGCAATCCGACCTATATGCATGCCGTCGTCGTCGACGACCACGACATGGGCATCACCCACATCATCCGCGGCGATGATCATCTGACCAATGCCGCCCGCCAGATGGTGATCTATCGAGCCATGGGCTGGGACGTGCCGTCGATGTCGCATATCCCGCTGATCCATGGCGCCGACGGCGCCAAGCTGTCGAAGCGGCACGGCGCCCTCGGCGTCGAAGCCTATCGTGCCATGGGGTACCTGCCTGAGGCACTGCTCAACTACCTGGCGCGGCTCGGCTGGAGCCACGGCGACGACGAGGTCATGTCGATCGCCGACATGATTGCCTGGTTCGACATCGGCGACGTCAACAAGGGGGCCGCCCGCTTCGACTTCGCCAAGCTCGAGGCGCTGAACGGCGTGCATATGCGCCGCATGAACGACGCCGAATTGCTCGATATCTTCATCAACACCTTGCCCTATCTCGAAGGCGGCCCGGCGATCGCAGCGCGCCTCGACGACACGCGCAAGGCACAGTTGCTCGCCGCGCTGCCAGGCTTAAAGGAGCGCGCCAAGACGTTGGTCGGACTGGCCGACGGTGCCGCCTTCCTGTTTGCCGAGCGGCCGCTGCCGATCGACGAGAAGGCGGCTGGATTGCTCGGCGGTGAAGCGCGCGAGATCCTGCGGGGCGCCCACGCGGCGCTGGAGGCGATTACAGGCGATTGGGCGGCCGAAGCGGCGGAGGCTGCGATCCGGGAATATGCGGTGGCCGGCGGCCATAAGCTCGGCGCTGTGGCCCAACCTTTGCGCGCCGCGCTCACCGGCAAAAGCACCTCGCCCGGCGTGTTTGACGTGCTTGCCGTGCTTGGCCGTGAGGAAAGCCTGGCGCGCGTCGCGGATCAAATCGATTAGCAAAACTGGCCCAAGAAGATTGGCATTGAAAGGTGGGTTTCGCAGTGCAACATTAGGTCCTGGCCCAATTTGGCACGCAATTCCAATTGCGGGCGCAAACGCGCGAACTCCGATGCTTTCGACGTGTTGCGTTGCAGATATTTCGCCTTTGCCGGCATGAGAAAACCAAAAGGAGTTTGCAATGTCCGAAGCTGCGACAAAGATGGAATTTGGCGGCAAAACCCACGCGTCGACTGCTAAACTTGAATTCGGCGGCAAAACTCACGAGCTCAAGGTGCGAAGCGGCTCGGTCGGACCTGATGTCATCGACATCGGCTCGCTTTACAGCACCACCGGGGCGTTCACCTACGATCCCGGCTTCACGTCGACGGCAAGCTGCGAGTCGGAAATCACCTTTATCGATGGCGATGCCGGCATCCTTTTGCATCGCGGCTATCCGATCGACCAGTTGGCCGAGCACGGCGACTTCCTCGAAGTCTGCTATCTCTTGCTCTATGGCGAATTGCCGACCAAGGCGCAGAAGGACGATTTCGACTACCGGGTGACGCGCCACACCATGGTGCACGAGCAGATGTCGCGCTTCTTCACCGGCTTTCGCCGCGACGCGCATCCGATGGCGGTGATGTGCGGCGTGGTCGGCGCTCTGTCAGCCTTCTATCACGATTCCACCGACATCTCGGACCCGTATCAGCGCATGGTCGCATCGATGCGGCTGATCGCCAAAATGCCGACGATCGCGGCGATGGCCTACAAATACCACATCGGTCAGCCCTTCATCTACCCGAAGAACGAGCTGAATTTCGCGGCCAACTTCCTGCATATGTGCTTTGCCGTGCCGTGCGAGGAATACAAGATCAACCCGGTGCTGGCGCGTGCGATGGAGCGCATCTTCATCCTGCATGCCGATCACGAGCAGAACGCCTCGACCTCGACCGTCCGCCTCGCCGGCTCGTCAGGCGCCAACCCGTTTGCCTGCATCGCCGCTGGCATCGCCTGCCTGTGGGGACCGGCCCATGGCGGCGCCAACGAGGCGGCCTTGAACATGCTGGGCGAGATCGGCCATGTCGACCACATTCCGGAATTCATCGCCCGCGCCAAGGACAAGAACGATCCGTTCCGGTTGATGGGGTTTGGCCACCGCGTCTACAAGAACTACGATCCGCGCGCCAAGATCATGCAGAAGACCGCACATGAGGTTTTGGGCGAACTCGGCATCAAGGACGACCCGCTGCTCGACATCGCCATGGAACTGGAAAAGATCGCGCTGACCGACTCCTATTTCATCGAGAAGAAGCTTTATCCGAACGTCGATTTCTATTCCGGCATCACGCTGAAGGCGCTGGGCTTCCCCACCACCATGTTCACCGTGCTGTTCGCGGTCGCCCGTACCGTCGGCTGGATCGCGCAGTGGAAAGAGATGATCGAGGATCCGCACCAGAAGATCGGTCGCCCGCGCCAACTCTATACAGGTGCGCCGGAACGCGACTACGTGCCGATTGCTAAACGGTGAAAAGAAGAAGTGAGTAGTGAGTAGTATTTCAGATACCTAGCGATGCCGCTCACTACTCACTACTCACTACTCACTACTCACTACTCACTATTCACCGCTTGATACACCTCATCACGACCCCCGCAGCGATATCGCCGGAAGGTCCGTCGACAGCCATGCGTCTGGCCACCTCGGCAAAACCGTCCTTCTGCCATGCGCGATAGGGGGTGTCGGAAAAAAGCGCCTCCAACTGCCGCGCAAGATATTGCGGCCGCACATATTCGTTGTAGCTTTCCGGTACGATCGGGCGATCGGCGATGAGATTGGGCAAGGCGGCGCTCCATACGGTGATCAGGCGCTGGGCCATCCGCATGACCGGATCGAGCCGGTAGCAGGAGATCATCGGCACCCCCGACAGCGCCAATTCCAGCGACACCGTTCCCGATGCGATCAGCGCTGCATCGGCCTTGCCGAAGGCCTGCCATTTGCGTTCGGGATCAAGGATGATCTCCGGCTTCTCGTCCCAGCTTGCCACCGAAGCCCTGACCAGGTCGGCGACATGCGGCACCGTCGGCAACAGCAGGCGCAAGCGGTGTCCGCGTGCGCGCAGGATCGAGATCGTCTTGCCGAACGGGCCGACTAGCCGTCGCACCTCGCCGCGACGCGAGCCGGGCAGCACAAGCAGTGTCTTCACACGATCGTCGGACAGGTCGCGCGGCTGGCTTTGCGCCTTGGCAGCGCCGATCACGCCCGGATCATGCGTGAGGCGATGGCCGACATAGGTGCCGGGCGGACCACCGAGGCGGGCGAGTTCCTTCACCTCGAAGGGCAAGATGCAGAGGATATGATCGACATACGGTTTCATCGCCACCGCCCTGCCCGGCCGCCAGGCCCAGACGCTCGGGCAGACATAGTGGACGATCGGGATTGCCGGATCGGCGGCACGCACCTTTTTAGCCACGCGCAGCGAAAAATCCGGGCTGTCGATGGTGATGAGACAGTGGGGCTTTTCACCGGCGATCGCGCTGGCGGTCTGGCTGATCCGCCGCATCAGGCGCGGCAGGTCGCGCAGGATGGCGCTCAGGCCCATCAGCGCGATCTCGCCGCTGTCGAAGAGCGGAGAGAGGCCGAGCGCCTGCAAATGCCGGCCGCCGATGCCGACGAGCCGGACCTCGCTGCCGGTCGTGCCCTTCAGCGCCGCTACGATGTCGGCGCCAAGCAGGTCGCCGGATTCTTCGCCGGCGACGATGGCGATCTTCAGCGGTTTCTCAGTCGCCATGCGCCGGCTCCGCAGCAGGCAGGCCAATCACGAACAGGCCGAGCGCGTTGGCACGGGCGACGACGGTGGGGCCTTCCAGAACCAGCGAGCGACCGGCTTCGACGGCAATGCCGGCAAGTCCGGCGGCATGCGCCGCCTCGACCGTCTGCGGGCCGATGGAGGGCAGGTCGGCGCGCAACTCCTGGCCGGGCTTGGCGCATTTGACCAGGACGCCGCGCGTTCTGCCGGCCAGCCTGCCATGGCCGCGCAACTGCCTTGTTCGATCGAGCAATCCGTCAGTGCCCTCGACGCCTTCCAGCGCGATGGCGCGGCCGCCGATCGCAACAGCCGCCTGGCCGATATCCAGCGCGCCGATGGCCTTTGCCGCCGTATGCGCCGCTTCGATGTCGCGCCAGTCGGATTTCCGCGGCGCAGCATTGGTCAGCGTCCCTTCGGCCGCGACCAGTTCCGGCACGATCTCATGGGCGCCGACAACCTTGATCCCGCTGCGCTCGACCCTTCGCACGAACAGTTTCAGCACGGTGTCGTCGCCTTGGGTTACACCGACAAGAAGGCTG
This sequence comes from Mesorhizobium onobrychidis, assembly GCF_024707545.1. Lineage (NCBI taxonomy): Bacteria > Pseudomonadati > Pseudomonadota > Alphaproteobacteria > Hyphomicrobiales > Phyllobacteriaceae > Mesorhizobium > Mesorhizobium onobrychidis. The sequence goes on along the minus strand of NZ_CP062229.1, from coordinate 4,203,410 downwards.
GGCACCCAGGCGAGCAGGCCGAGATTGAGGCGCATGGCGCTCAGCCTGGGGCGGCGTGTGATATGGCCCGCTGTTACCAGATGGGTAACGTGATGGTTCTTGAGCGTCGGCAGCAGTGAGCCGACATCCTCCAGCCTCAACGTCGCCTGCTCGTAGGCGTCGAAGTCGGATATGCGGTCGACTTCGCCCGCCACTATTACCACGAAGGGAGACTTGCCTTGCCCAGCAAGCGCCTTGGCGACTTCGACCGGCAAACTGCCGCCGCCGGCAATGATGCCGACCTTGGCGTCTGGCGCGAGATCAAGGCCCGTCCGGGTGGCCTCAATCTTCGTCATCTGCATCGTCGCCGTCGCCAGCCTTGAGCGACGGGACGGCATAGTGCCGCTTGCCGCGACTGGTGATGAAATCGATGATTTTCATGGCGGTCGGTGACGAGGCGAATTCCGCCTTGGCGAACTCGATGTTTTCGCCGACGGTTCGGGAGCGATCGAAGATCGTCCTGTAGGCCTTGCGCAGCGTGTGGATCTCGGAGCGCGGCAGGCCGGCGCGCTTCAGGCCGATGATGTTGAGGCCGCGAAGGCTGGCGCGATTGCCGACGGCGATGGCGTAGGGAATGACATCGCCGACGAATGCCGAGCAACCGCCGAGAAAGGCGTTGTCGCCGACGCGGACAAACTGATGAACGGCGCTGAGACCACCGATATAGACGTTGTCGCCGATCTCGCAATGGCCGCCCAACGTCGCCTGATTGGCGAAGGTGGCGTTCTTGCCGACAATGCAATCATGGGCGATGTGGGCGTAGGCAAGGAAATTGCCGTTGTCGCCAATCGTCGTCTCGCCGCGGCTGGAATCGGTGCCGAGGTGCATGGTCACGCCTTCGCGGATCGTGCAGTTCTCACCGACGACCAGCGTGGTGCGGCCGCCCTTGTGCTTGGTATTCTGCGGTGGCGCGCCCAGTGTCGCCATCGGATAGACCTTGGTCGACGCACCGATGGTGGTCGCCCCCATCACCGAGATGTGGCTGACCAGTTCGACGCGATCGCCGATCACCGCGTCGGCGCTGATGTGGCAGAACGGCCCGATGCGGACGCCCTCGCCGATTTTGGCGCCCGCCTCGATGACCGAAGATGGATGGATGACTGTCTGGATTTTCATAAGCATTCGATCGTCAGTCGCTCGTAACCATCATCGCCGAAATCTCGGCTTCCGCGGCCTTGACGCCGTCGACCAGAGCCTCGCAGGCGAATTTGAGAAGGTTGCCGCGTTTCTTGATTTTCTTCACATGAATTTTCAACTGGTCGCCGGGAACGACCGGTTTACGGAATTTGGCGTTGTCGATGGTCAGGAAATAGACCAGCGACGGTTTTTCGGTGCCTAGGCTGCGGATGCAGATGGCGCCGGCCGTCTGCGCCATCGCCTCAACGATCAGCACGCCGGGCATGACCGGCTGATCCGGGAAATGACCCTGGAAATGCGGCTCGTTTATGGTCACGTTCTTGATGCCGATAGCGGACTCGTCGCCATCGATGTCGATGATACGGTCGATCATCAGGAACGGATAGCGATGCGGCAGGAGCTTCATCAGCCCCAATATGTCGACCGCCTCGAGCGTCGTCGCCGCCACCATCTCAGCTCTTCCCTCCGTCGCCCGATTTCCGCGCCCTGGCCAGTCTTCGCAGAGCCGCGATCTCCCGCATCGCTTCCGCCATCGGCTGCGCCGGGTACCCTCCCCAAATCTCGCCCGCGGGGACGTTGCTCATGAACCCGCTTCTTGCAGCAAGCTTGGCCCCAGTCCCAATGGTCAGGTGATCCGCAAGACCGACACCGCCACCCATGGTGACGTTGTCGCCCACTGTTACGGAACCGGAAATACCCGAAAGGCCGGCGATTATGCAATTGCGGCCGATGCGGACGTTGTGAGCGATCTGCACCAGATTGTCGATCTTCGTGCCTTGACCGATGATCGTGTCGGACATGGCGCCACGATCGACCGTTGTGTTCGAGCCGATCTCGACGTCGTCCTGGATAACAACCCGGCCGATTTGTGGGACGCGCTCCGGGCCCTTTGCGCCGCCCACGAAGCCAAAACCGTCCTGGCCGATGCGGGCGCCGCCATGGATGATGACGCGATTGCCGATCAGCGCGTACTGGATGCTGGCGCCTGGACCGACATAGCCATCGCGGCCGAACTGGCAGGAGGGACCGATAACGGCATGAGGAGCAATAACGGTTCCGCTGCCGATAGAAGCGCGGGGGCCGATGATCGCGCCGGCCTCGACGATCGCGCCGGCCTCGACATGCGCCGATGGATCGATATGGGCATGCGGCGAGATACCGGTTTCGCCGGTCATCGGCGCCGGTGTCGCAGCCGCCGGAAAAAGAAGGCGTCCGACCATCGCGAAAGCCTGTTGCGGGCGCGGATGGACCAGAACCGCAATGCCCGCCGGCGCTTTGCCGGCAAATTCGGCGGGACAGAGAACCGCCGCTGCTCGCAGCGATTGCATCAGCGCGAAGTTGCGTCTGCCATCGACGAAGACAAGAGCGTGCTCGCCGCCTTCGCTTGCCGGCGCCAAGGCTTCAATCGATATATCGGAGAGGTCGGAATCGACAAGCACCGAGCCGGTCAGATTCGCGACTTCGCCAGCCGTATACCGGCGTGATGGCGCGAAGAACACCGGATCGGTCATTCCAGAAGCTATATCCAGCTAGCGCATGACCCCGAAAATCGGAATCGATCTTCGGAAAGGATCATGCGCAAAATCAAAGTTCTACAGCCTCCTTTGCGCATCCAAGAAGGACGCGCGGCGCTGTAGTGTCGGATCACTCTTCTTCCGGACCCCTACGGCCCGGAAGTATCGTTGCCCGCCGATCAGAAGCGGGACGATATGCCGAAGTTGAATTCCTGCACGTCGTCGGTGTCCTCCTTGAGGACCGGGATCGCATAGTCGATGCGGATCGGGCCAAAGGGCGACGCCCACATCATGCCGAGACCGACCGAGGCGCGCCACTCCATGTCGGTTGTCGATGGATCGACACCCGCCACATCGTTGCCATAAAGTGTCGCCGCATCGGCAAAGACCGCGCCGCGCAGGCCGAAGCTCTCCGGAATGACCGGCATCGGAAACTGGGCTTCCGCCGAGGCGTTGAAATAGGTGGTGCCACCGAGATGGTCGTCAAAGCCCTGGTCGTCGACAGGACCGATGCCGCCATAGGCGAAGCCGCGGATCATACGGTCGCTGCTCTGGAAATGGTCGAAGATGCGCAGGTCGTCGTCGCTGCCGTAGCCCTGGATATGGCCCGCTCCACCCGAAATCAAACCAACCAGATCAAGCTGCTCAGACAATGTCTGGTAAACGGTGCCACGCGCTGTCACCTTGACGAATTTGGCGTCGCCGCCGAGGCCGGCGAATTCCGTGGTGACATTGGCGAAGATGCCTTCATGCGGGCTCTTCATGTCGTCGATGGTGTTGTAGACCAGGCCGAGACTGACCGACGACTTGAGCCACGGGCTTTCCTCAATGCCGTTTAGGATAGCCGTAGAGACGTCGCACCCGGCGTTGGGATCGCAGCCATCGTCGAGCTCATACTTCTCCTGCGAGATATTATACGCCAGCTGCGTCGAGATGTCGTCGGTGATCGGCAGGCCGAAGCGCACTGTCGCGCCCGTCGTCTCGCTCTGGTAGTCGTCGTATTCCCTGGTCCGGTTGAAGACATCGAAACCGGCAGCGATACGCCGCCCGAGGAAATAGGGCTCGGTGAAGGAGAAGCTGTAGTCACGTGAATTCTTGCCGCCGCCCGCCGATAGCTTGATGAACTGGCCGCGTCCGAGGAAGTTGCGCTCGGTGATCGATCCTTCGATGGATGGGCCGTCGGTGTCGCCGCCTGTCGAATAGCCGGCGCCGACAGAGAACTCGCCGGTCGATTTCTCGACCACGTCGACCACGAGCACCACCTGGTCCGGCTCAGAGCCGGGCACGGTCGAAACCTCGACTTTCTCAAAATAATCGAGCGCTTCCAGCCGCTTCTTCGCGCGCTGAATGAGAACCTGGTTGAAGGCGTCGCCCTCACTCACGTCGAATTCGCGGCGAATGACATAGTCGCGTGTCCGGTCGTTGCCGCGGATCTCGATGCGTTCGACATAGGCCTTGGTGCCCTGGTCGATCGTATAAACCACTGAAATGGTGTGGTTCTCGAAATTGCGGTCGCCGCGCGGCGTCACCTGGGCGAAGGGATAGCCGGAACCGGCGACCCTCTCGGTCAATGCGATGATGGTGTCTTCGACGTTCTCGGCGTTGTAGACATCGCCCTTGTGGGTTTCGACCACCGACTGCAGCGATGCAGGATCGACCTCGGGAATCGAGCTCTCGACGCTGACGTCGCCGAAGGTGTAGCGATCGCCCTCCTGCACGGTGATGGTCACCGTATATTTGTTGGTGGACTCATCGAGTTCGCCGACCGCGGAAATCACCTGGAAGTCGGCATAACCGTGGTTGTAATAGAAACGGCGCAGCAACTCCTGGTCGGCGCGCAGCTTGTCTTCGTCATAGACATCGTCGCGCAGCACGAACGAAAGGATGGACGAGCGCTTGGTGGAGATGACGTCGGACAGGCGACGGCTCGAGTAGGCGCTGTTGCCGACGAAATTGATCGCGGCGATCTGCGTGCGGCCGCCTTCGTTGATGTTGAAGACCACGTTCACACGGTTGTCGCCGAGATCCATGATCTGGGTGGTCACGGCGGCGTCGTCGCGGCCGATACGCCTGTAGGCGGCCTTGACCGCCTCGACATCGGCATCGAGCGCCTGCTGCGAGAACGTTCCGCGCGGCTTCAACTGGACCGCGGCCGCAAGGGCGTTGTCCTTGAGCTTCTTGTTGCCCTGGAACAGCACCTGGTTCACGACCTGATATTCGGAAACCTTGATGACCAGCGACGAACCGACCTGGTTGATCTGGACGTCCGAGAACAGCCCGGTGCCGAACAGCGCCTTGACCGCATCATCGATATCGGAGCTGGAAAAGGCCTTGCCGGGCTTGATCGTGACGTAGTTGCGGATGGTGTCGGCGTCGACCCGCTGATTGCCGCTGACTTCAACTCTTGAAACAACAGCGGCCTCGGCCGCCGATGTGGCAACGAACTGCACTGTGAGCGCGCCTGGTACGACCAGGGCGGCGGAAAGGGCCACCGCGGACGCGGCGCTCAGAAACTTGGATGCTGCCTTCATCGGGCTTTTGTACCTTTTCTCGAAGTCCCCACGGCGAGAAAACCGGACGTGCGGTAATTTCCCCTACCGTATTAACCGGATTTTCCCTACACGCAAGGCTCCTGGTTAATTTGTATTTACTTAACCCTGTTGCGTGGCTTTCGCGTCACGCATATCCCCATGCATGGTAAACGGCGTCTCAACATTGGCTGTGCCGAAGCCAAATTTCTTCATGATTTCAGCATCCAAACAGGTCGTTCCAGAAAACGAACCCCATGAAGCCCAAGACGAGGAGCAGGCCGGCCCTGTAACCCATCTCCATCATCCGTTCCGACACCGGTCGCCGAATGACGGCCTCCACGCCGTAGAACAGGAGATGGCCGCCGTCGAGGGGAGGAATAGGCAAAAGGTTGAGAATACCGATCCCGACCGACAACAGCGCAACAAGTTGCACAAGCCAGTCGAAGCCCAGTTTTGCCGCCTGCCCCGACATCTTTGCGATTTTGATTGGGCCGCCCAGCTGGCATTTGTCTTCGCGACCGACGACGAAACGCAGCAGGAACTGGCCGGTACCCTGGATGATGTGGCCGGTTTCCTCGACCGCGGCAGCCAGTGCGCCAGCCGGGCTGTAGGTGATCAGGCGGGGTTGGCCGAACTCCTGGTTGTTGACGACGCCGATCACGGCCACCTTGACCTTGTTGCCCAGCGCGTCTTCCTGTTCCATCAATCGCGGCGTCGCCGTAACGGTGATCTCCTTGCCGCCGCGCAGCATGACGAAGGTGATGGCGTCGCCGCCGCGGCCCGAGACCCGGCGCTGGACGTCGGCGAAGGTCTGGACCTTGCTGCCGTCGACGCTGACGAATCGGTCCCCGGGCAGGATGCCGGCCTGCGCCGCTGGGCTGTCGGCGGTGACTTCAGCCACCGTCGGCTCCATCACGGGGCGGCCATAGGCGGTAAACAGCACCGCGAAGACGGCGATCGTCAGCAGGAAATTGAACAGCGGGCCGGCAACCACAGTCGCCGCGCGCTTCCAGATCGGCTGCGTGTGAAACGCAACCTTGCGCTCGGCATCGGTCAGCGCTTCGATCTCCTCCGAACTGGGCTGGCTCGAGGTGGCGTTCATGTCGCCGACGAATTTGACGTAGCCGCCGAGTGGAATGGCGCAGAGTTTCCAGCGCGTGCCATGGCTGTCATTAAAGCCGAAGAGCTCCGGGCCGAAGCCGATCGAAAAGACCTTTACGCCGATGCCGCACCAGCGGCCGACGAGATAATGGCCCATCTCGTGGACGAACACGACTACGGTCAGCACGAACAGGAACGGCACCAGCGTGCCAATGACAAAGCCTTCCGTGCTGAAAACCGCGTGAAGAATCTCGTTCAACTCATGTCCTCAAATTCGTCCGCAGCACGGTCGTACCGCGACTGTGGCATCAATCCAGGCGAATCCATGGCGCATCCTGCGCAGGTCAAGATACCAGGCCAGGAAACATGCCGATCAAGCTGGAAACAGCCCCTGTGCCGGATGGTCGGCGGTCGCCGAAATCCAGCCGATGACGTACAGGGCGAATGCCGCCGCGACAAGCCCGTCGACCCGGTCCATGACGCCGCCATGGCCCGGTATCAGCGTGCCCGAATCCTTGCGGTTGTGGCGGCGCTTCACCCATGATTCGAAAAGGTCGCCAGCCTGGGAGACCAGCGAAAGCACGACTGCAACGACGCCGAGCACTGCGAGATTGCCGGCTCCGGCCGCAGCGGCCAAAAGCAGCCCGGCAACCACGCCGCCGACAGCGCCGCCGAGCGCCCCGCTCTGGGTCTTGCCTGGCGAGATCGATGGCGCCAGCTTCGGACCGCCGACAGCGCGGCCGACGAAATAGGCTGATATGTCGGTCGCCCAAACCACCGCGAACAGGAACAGAATGGCGACGAGGCCGGGATGGTCGCCGTCGCGCAAAAGGGCAAGTGACAGGCCGGAAATGCCGGCATAGGCAAGGCCGGACGCGTCCCACTGTCCCGTTTGATGCATCGAAGTCTGGCGCATCGAACCCACGACCGCGGTGACAACGACCATCACTGCCACAAGTAGCAGCAGCCATGACGCCGGCAGGCCGGCGACCAAGGCGCCGACGAGAATCAGAAGCAGCGCCTCCGGCAGATAACCAAGACCCGTGGCGGCGACCGGGCGGCACATTCGCGTCCACTCGTAGAAGATCAGGATCGTCATGGCGGCGCAAAGCAACCGGAAGGGCAGTCCGCCGAGCCAGGTCAGGCTGAGTGTGACGACCGCAAGCACGACGGCAGAAATGACGCGAAGCTGGAGGTTGCTCATCCCTTGGCCGTCACGGCGACATCTTGAGCGCCAAGCCCGCCGAAACGGCGCTCGCGACTGGCAAAGTCGCGCAATGCGTCGGCCAAATGCTCGCGGCTGAAATCGGGCCAGTAACAAGGCAGGAAGACAAGCTCGCTATAGGCCGCTTGCCACAGAAGGAAATTCGACAGCCTGAGCTCGCCGCTGGTGCGGATGACCAGTTCCGGATCTGGAATACCCTGGGTGTCGAGAGAGCCTGCAAAGGATTCGGCCGTGATCGCCTCGCTGTCGAGCTCGCCGCGCGCCACCGCCGAGGCAAGCTTGCGCGCCGTGCGCACGATCTCGTCGCGTCCGCCATAGTTGAAAGCGATAACCAGGGTCAGCGCGTCGTTGCGGGCGGTGAGCGTTTCGGCCTCTTCAAGCAGGGTCCTGATATCAGGTTGCAGCCCTGCCCTGTCGCCGATGATCCTGACCCGCACGCCGTTTTGGTGAAGCTCGGCGAGATCGCGGCGGATGAAGATTTTCAAGAGGCCCATCAGGTCGCTGACTTCGGACTTCGGCCGCGACCAGTTTTCCGACGAGAAGGCGTAGACGGTCAGGAAGGAGATGCCGAGGCCAGGAGCGGCGCGCACCGTGTTGCGCAGCGCCTCGACGCCGGCACGATGGCCGGCAAGCCGTGGCAGGCCGCGCGCCTTGGCCCAGCGTCCGTTTCCGTCCATGATGATCGCGACATGCGCGGGGCTTGTCATAGTCTCGCTTTCGGGTCGGTCACCTACCCTTAAACCTGCATGATTTCTGCTTCCTTATCGGAAAGCAGATGGTCGATGGTGCCGATCATCTCGTCTGTGAGCTTTTGGACCTGGTCGGACCGCTTGCGATGATCGTCCTCGCTGATATCGCCGTCCTTTTCCGCCTTTTTGAGAAACTCCATGCCGTCCCGGCGCACGTGGCGCACGGCGATGCGCGCATTCTCGGCATAGCCATGCGAGATCTTAACCAGCTCCTTGCGGCGCTGTTCGTTAAGTTCGGGCAGCGGAATTCTGAGATTGGTGCCGTCGACGATCGGATTGAAGCCGAGATTGGATTCACGGATGGCGCGATCGACCGCACCGACCATCGACTTGTCCCAAACCGAAACCGAAATCATGCGCGGCTCCGGCACCGACACGTTTGCCACCTGGTTGATCGGCATGGTGGTGCCGTAGGCCTGCACCTGGATCGCGTCGAGCAGGTTGCTCGAAGCGCGGCCGGTGCGCAGCGAAGCCAGATCGTGCTTGAACGCCGCGATCGCCCCGTCCATGCGCCGTTTGAGATCATCGTATTCGGCACTCATCATCGTCTCCTCGACCCGTTAGCCCGGGTTCACTGTTCAGGGGTAACCCCGTATTCAAGCCTCAATCCGAAAACCGGTTCCCGCTTTTCGCCTACGGGAAACCTTCGGTTCGGGATCGGGCTCCCGATCAGTCGTCCGTGACGACCGTGCAACGGCCGCCGCCCCTCAGAATATCACCGAAACCACCCTTCTCGTGGATCGAATAGACGATTATCGGAATGTTGTTTTCCCGCGCAAGTGCAATCGCGGCCGTATCCATGATCGAAAGACCACGTTTTATGACTTCGCCATGGCTGATGCGCTCGAAGCGTGTCGCATTCGGGTCCTTCTTGGGATCGGCAGAATAGACGCCGTCGACCTGAGTGCCCTTGAACAGCGCGTCGGCGCCGATTTCCGCCGCGCGCAGCGCCGCGGCCGAATCGGTGGTGAAGAACGGGTTGCCGGTGCCGCCGGCGAAGATGACGACCTTGCCCTGGTTCATGTAGGCGGTCGCCTGGCGCTGCGAAAAGCTCTCGCAAAGCTCGGGCATGGCGATTGCCGACAGCACCACCGCGTCGACGCCGATCTTGTTCAGCGAAGTGCGCAGCGCCAGCGAGTTGATGACGGTGGCGAGCATGCCCATGTGGTCACCGGTGACCCGGTCACCTCCCTTGGAAACAACGGCCACGCCACGAAAGATGTTGCCGCCGCCGATGACGACGCCGACTTCGATGCCCAGGGCGCGGGCCTCGGCGATGTCGGCGGCGATGCGATCGACTACCGACACGTCGATGCCGAAATGCTGCTCGCCCATCAACGCTTCGCCCGACGCTTTCAGCAAGACACGTCGGTAGAGGGGCTTCACCGTCATCTGGTCCTCATTATTATGCGTGTGACGCGCCTCGGCTGCCGCCGCGCAGGCGCTGCCCCGAAACATTGGGTTCCGATACACGAAGGGCGCCGCGATGTCACGCGGCGCCCGAACCGGAAAACTCTCTTCCAGTCGTTAGCTTACGCCGGCAAATGCATCTTGCACGAGCAGATCCGGGCGATACCGCGCAAGAAATCGGCCGGGCATCCTCGCGGACACCCGGCCGTAAAGTCTTTTCAGAAAATAGAGTGCGGTTTACTTCTTGACCGCCGCCGCGACTTCCGCCGCGAAATCGGTTTCTTCCTTCTCGATGCCCTCGCCGAGCGCGAAGCGCAGATAGGCAGTGATCTTGGCCGGTGCGCCGATTTCCTTTTCGGCATCCGTCAGCGCCTTCTCGACGGTGATGTCGGGATTGAGCACGAAAGCCTGCTTGAGCAGCACGACCTCTTCGTAAAACTTGCGCAAACGGCCCTCGACCATCTTCTCGATGATAGCCTCCGGCTTGCCGGACTGGCGCGCCTGGTCGGCGAAGATCGCCTTCTCGCGCTCGACCGCGGCCGGATCGAGCTGCTCGGTCGTCAGCGCCATCGGGTTGGTGGCGGCGACATGCATAGCGACCTGACGGGCAAAGGCGTTGGCGGCCTGCGCGTTGCCTGTGGTCTCGATGGCGACCAGCACGCCGAGCTTGCCAAGGCCGTCGGCAACCGCATTGTGGACGTAGGTTGCGACAGCGCCGTGCTCTACGGTGAGCTTGGCCGAACGGCGGAAGCCAAGATTCTCACCGATCGTGCCGACAGCATCCTTGATGGTGTCGGCGACCGACTTGTCCGAACCCGGATACGGTGCGGCTGCGACGGCCTCGGTCTTGCCGCCATAGGCGAGCGCGACCTTGGCGACGTTGGCGACGATCTCCTGGAAAGCGGCGTTGCGGGCAACGAAGTCGGTCTCGGAGTTGACCTCGACGACCGCCGCCTCGCGGATACCGGAATCGACGCCGATCAGGCCTTCGGCCGCGGTACGGCCGGCCTTCTTGTCGGCCTTGGAAATGCCCTTCTTGCGCAGCCAGTCGACGGCCTCTTCCATGTTGCCGTTGGTCTCGTTCAACGCCGCCTTGCAGTCCATCATGCCCGCGCCGGTCAAGTCGCGGAGTTCTTTGACCTGTGCAGCCGAAATGCTCATTGTCGCCTCTTTGTTTAAAATGCACCGACGCACCACCGGTCCTCGATGATGCGCCTGGCGCCAGCGCTTAGCGCGCCAAAATATGAGAAAGATGAAGGCCGAAACCGGCCTTCGCTGTTACGCTTCCGGTGTCTGGGCGGCCGGTGTCTCAGCGGTCGGCGTCGGCTCGAGTGCCGGCTCGACCGGAGCCTCGGCCAAAGCGCCGACGTCGACGCCGAGCGCGCCCTGCTGGCGAGCGATGCCGTCGATTGCAGCCTTGGCGATCAGATCGCAATAGAGCTGGATGGCGCGGGCCGCGTCGTCATTGCCCGGAATCGGGAAATCGATCTTGTCCGGGTCGCAGTTGGAATCGATGATGGCGACGACCGGGATGCCGAGACGCTTGGCCTCGAGGATGGCGATCGCTTCCTTGTTGGTGTCGATCACGAACATCAGGTCGGGCGTCGAGCCCATGTCCTTGATGCCGCCCAGCGCCTTGTCGAGCTTCTCGCGCTCGCGATCAAGATTGAGGCGCTCCTTCTTGGTGAGCCCCTGGGCCTCGCCGGCCAGCATCTCGTCGAGCTTGCGCAGGCGCTGGATGGAATTCGAAATCGTCTTCCAGTTGGTCATCATGCCGCCGAGCCAGCGGGAGTTGACATAGTACTGGGCCGAGCGCTGCGCGGCGTCGGCGACGATGTCGGACGCCTGGCGCTTGGTGCCGACGAACAGCACGCGGCCACCCTTGGCGACGGTGTCGGAAACCTGCTTCAGCGCCTGGTGCAGCAGCGGCACCGTCTGCGAGAGGTCGATGATGTGGATGTTGTTGCGGGCGCCATAGATATAGGGCGCCATCTTGGGGTTCCAGCGGTGAGTCTGGTGGCCGAAGTGAATGCCAGCTTCCAAAAGCTGGCGCATGCTGAAATCAGGCAGAGCCATTCTTGAGTATCCTTTCCGGTTAGCCTCCACGGACACAGGCATTTCTGGACTTCGTCCTCGAACGCCACCGGAGGTCTCAGCCGGATTTCTCCCGGGCAGACACCAAAGTCCGTGTGTGGAATGAGCGCGCATATAGAGGGGATGCGCGACAAACGCAAGCGCTGCGGTGTCTTGCGGCTCAGCGTGCGGCGATCAGCGCACCGGTGCCGATCATGGCGCCGCCGGCAAACCTGTTCATCAAGCGCATCCGTCTTGGCGTCTTGAACCAGCTCGAAGCCTGCCCGGCAAGCACCGCATAGACGCCCATAGTGATAATGTTGACGCCGATCACGACCGCAACCACGAGCAGCCCCTCAGCGAAGGTCATTGCGTTGAGATCGAGGATCAACGGCATGATGGAGGCGTGGAACAGGATCGCCTTGGGGTTGCCCAATGCGATGGAGATGCCGAGGTAAAACGATCGAGACAGTCTTGCCTGCGTTACCTCCAGTCCATTCGATCGCGCGGAAGCCGATCGCCACATCCTGATGCCAAGAAACATCAGATAGGCAGCACCCGCATATTTCAGGATGAGAAAAACCCATTCGAAGGTCTGTGCCAGTGCCACGAGACCGAGCAGCGCCAAAGTCACCAGCACCGCGTCGCCAGCGGCGATACCGAGGCCAGCCAGGAACGCGCGAACGAACCCGCGCGAGACGCCGTTGGCAATGACCGTGAATACCGCCGGGCCAGGCGTGGCGGCGGCGAATGTGATCGCAGCGCAGTAAGCCAGAAATGCCGTCAACGTCATGGTCGTATCTTCCCCTTCGGCACCCGGACACGCCGGAAAACAGCAACGATCTCTTCGCGGCTACATTCGATGGCGCCTAGCCGCACCGCGCGGTCGCGCTCGAAGCCGGTTATGTCATAATGCGGCGCCGATGTCTTCGGCGGTCCCTGATAGGACGAGCGCTTGATGCCGAGCTGTGCTGCAAAACGATGCAGCTCATCGGTGTCGTCGGCCAGCAGGTGACACCAGCGGTGGCCGACCCATTTCCAGATCGCCGCGTCGACATAAACCGCCATGAGGCTTGCCGCACTCCTTCATCTTGCGCCGACCAGCGGAGCCGCAGTTCACCTGGGGCCAAGATCCAAACGTTAGCGATGATAGAAGGGATTCGGATAGAAAATGAAGCCGCCGGCGGCTTCGAGTTCGGCTACTGTCGTGGTGACAGCCGTCTGCATACGGCTGTGCAGTTCGGCGAGCGCATTGTCGATCGAGCCCGGATAGGCGTGCAATCCCAACGGTTCCGGCACACGGATATGCGCGCAGCGCGGCCCGGCCGGCTGCGGCACGAAGCGGTTGATCGTGTCGCGCAGCGTGCCCTTGCAATAGTCGTTGCGGATGCGCTTCAGATGTTCGGCGATCTCCTCTTGCGTGATGCGCGAGTTGGCTGAGGCCCACGGTCCGAGACGTTGGAGACGCTGGATCGTGTCCGCCAGCGTGCGGACCTGTTTTTGTCGTTCGGCGTCGCCGGTGTTTTCCCGCAGCCAGCGGCGCGACCGGCGCAAAAGCTCGGCGATCTCGTTGGCGCCGGGATCGAACGAAATGCCCTCCCCCAGGCGCCGGCTCAATTCGAGCAGCAGTTGCGTCTGACGCGCTGCATACGAAGCCCGTTCGTCGGGCGCCATGCCACAGGCAATCTCATCGCGCGACAGCAGCGTCGCATAGATATGGTGGACGCGCTCCGGCAGCGTATCGGCGGCACGGCGTTCGATCTTCAGACTCTTCTCGACATACGCGCATTCCTGCGCCAGCGCCGGCTCGGCATTTTTGGTGAAGGCGAGCTTCCAGACAACCGGCGCAATCCAAACCCTAGAATCCTGATCCGTGGCGCAACCGCGCTTGAGCGCTTCGAACCCCATCTCGACCGCCCCCGGAAGAAGCGGACCGACGACATTGGCATGCCAGCCGACGCCGCCTTCGGGATGCAAGAGAACACCATGCCCCTTCAGCGCCCAGGCGATCGAGTGTTCCTTGGCAGCCCCACTGTTGCCGGGAATCTGGGCGATCAGATTGTTGGCCAGCCAGAATTTCTGCATGATCCGGCCGAGGCCGTTGACGACGCCATGCGTGGCCCAGGATGCCGCGAGCGGACTGACCTGTGAGACGATCTCCTTGTCGATCATCCAGTCGGTAAAGAATTCCGGATGGTTGGGCGTGATGAACGTCGCCTTGCCGGCGCCGCAACAGGCCTTCAGCCGCTGCCGGTCGTCGTCGGGAAAGTCGATATGACGGACATTGGCGACGCCGCGCAATCCGGCCAGGCGGCTGAACGGCAACAGGTCGCGAACCCCGGGAATGCCATGCAGCATGACAACCCGGTTGACTACAGTCATGATCCTAATCAGCGCCGGATTGGGCCTCGGCGCCACGAACACATCGATTCTGCTCAACCCACCCCCCGATCGACCCATCGGCGTAGAAGTTGAGATGCAATTGCGGCGTGTTCAAGTCATTCGCCGCCGCCTTGCGGGCGTGGTTAACCTGAAGCCTATTTCGGCGGACAGGCTTTCGACTGATCGAACAACGACAGATTGACCAGCTTGCCGGTCATCGAGAACTCGCCATAGTCCATGACGAGGTCGCGCGTGATGCCGTTGTCATGCAGCTTGAAGCTGATCCGGTACTCCGGCACCTCCTCGCCTGACTTGTCGGTGCCGTCGAAATAGGCGATGTCGACCGGCCAGTATTTGTCGGTGGCGAGTTTCGCCAGTGCCGGCGCTTCCGGATCAGCCTTGTCGGCATCGGCTTTCTTGCCGACGACAACGGTGGTGGTCATCACCTTGTCGGCATCTTCCGAGCCGTCGAACAGGTTGGTTTCGTAGAAATTTTCGCCCTTTTCGGCCTTGTCGATCAGTTCGGCCAAATGCTGGGTCGGAAACTGGGTGGCGGCGAGTTCGAGGCTGCTCTTCTCCGGCTTGTCGATGTCGACCTTGAGGCCCTTCGTCTCCTTCGTCGCGGTGCCCTTCACCTCCTTGTCGAGGCTCTGGTCGACGAAGGATTTTGTCACGAACGAGAACGTCTTGCCTTCGGCGTCCTCGAAAGTGGTCGTCTGCTGGTCGGTCAGCTTTGTTGCATTGTCGTTGGTGGCAATCTGGGTGACGAAGCGGAACTTCACCGTGTAGCCTTCGCAAGGCGAACCGTTGAACTCATAGACCATGCGGCCGGAAATGCCGGTGATGCCGGAGCGATCGGAGGCTTTGTCCAGGCTCAGATCATAAACCGCGCGATGCGCCTGCAGCGCCGGTACGGCAAAAGCCGGCGCCATCGAGAACACCGCTGGCAGCAGGACGGCGTGGAATGCGAGGCGTGTTGCGCGCATGAGGGGCTCCGATCGGCAGGCCGCAGGGAAAGAGGGTCCAGCTTAAAAAAAGTCGTGGCGGAAGCGAGGCAAAAATAGCAATTTCGGCCCGGCCCGCGCGGCGTCATCAAGCAATAGGGAAATACCATGAGTGAAACAATCGAAAAGCGGCTAAGCGATCTCGGCGTGACGCTTCCGGTCGCCGCCGCGCCCGCCGCCAACTACGTGCCCTATTCCAGGTCAGGCAATCTGCTGTTCACCGCCGGGCAGCTGCCGCTCAGCGAGGGCAAGCTGCAGGCGAGCGGGCTGCTCGGCCGCGATGTCGACACCGCAAGCGGCAAGGAAGCGGCAAAATACTGCGCGATCAACATATTGGCGCAGGCCAAGGCAGCCCTTGGCGATCTCGAGAAAATCCGCCGCCTGGTGAAGATCACCGTCTTCGTCGCCTCGGCGCCGGATTTTGTCGAACAGCACCTGGTTGCCAACGGCGCCTCGGATTTTCTGGTTGCAGTGCTCGGCGATCACGGCAAACATGCCCGCTCCGCCGTCGGCGCCGCCTCCCTGCCGCTTAATGCCGCAGTGGAAATCGAAGCCATCTTCGAAGTCGAATGAGCCTGTCATGACCGATCTTTCCTGGCTGACCGCCCGACCCGTTGCCCATCGCGGCCTCCACGACATGAACAAGACGCGCTGGGAGAACACGCTTTCCGCCTTTGCCGCGGCAGCCGAACGCGGCTATGCGATCGAATGCGATGTGCATCTGTCGTCTGACCGCATCCCGGTCGTCATTCACGACAGCGATCTGAAGCGGCTGACCGGCCAGGACGGCTTTGTCTGGCAGCGAACGGCAGCGGAGATGACGGCGCTCAGGGTTGGCGGCACATCAGACCATCTGCCGACTCTGCAGCAGGCACTCGACCTGGTCGATGGTCGTGTGCCGATGGTCGTCGAGCTGAAAGGGGTCCCCGGCCGGGACGAAGGCTTGGTGGAAAGCGTCGGCAAGATGCTCAAGCACTACAAGGGCAAGGCGGCGATCATGTCGTTCGACCACTGGCTGATCCGCGATTTCCCGAAACACGCGCCCGGCATTCCGGGCGGGCTGACCGCTTATGGCAACGACGTCAAGCTGATCGAGGCGCATTTCGCCATGCTAGCGCACGACATCGCCTTCGCCTCCTACGCCGCCGGCGACCTGCCGAACCCGTTTGTCAGTTTCGTGCGCGAAAGGCTCAAAATGCCGGTCATCACCTGGACCGTGCTCGACCAACCGGCGGTCGACTTGACCTTTAGATACGCCGACCAAATGACATTCGAAGGATTCGAACCCGATCTTGTACAGGTCGCTTGAAACCGAGCTTGCATGGACCGGCACGGAGCTTAAATAAGCCTCATGGATCAAGGCGATGAAGGCGACGGGCAAACGGCGAATGGAGCGTATGCGATCCGGGTTGCCTCCGGCATCGGAGCCTTCACCTGCGCGGAATGGGATGGCCTCGGCGGTACCGCACGCGGCGATACAGAAAACGGCTACAACCCCCTCGTTTCATTCGCTTTTCTGAGCGCGCTTGAGGATTCGGGCTGCGCCGTGCGGCGCACCGGCTGGCAGGGCCATCATCTCAGGCTGGAGACACCGCAGGGAAAGCTGCTCGGTGCGGTTCCCTGCTACCTGAAATCGCATAGCCAGGGCGAGTATGTTTTCGATCACGGCTGGTCGGACGCGTTCGAGCGCGCCGGCGGGCGTTACTACCCAAAACTGCAATGCGCCGTGCCGTTCACGCCGGTCACCGGTCCTCGCCTGCTGGTCAACAAGGGCGAGGACAGTCGCGCCGTGAAAGCCGGCTTGGCAGCAGGCCTGAAGGCGGTGACGGACAAGCTCGGCGTTTCTTCCGCGCACGTAACCTTCGCGCAGCAGAAGGATGTCGGGGCGCTGGAAGCGGCGGGCTTCCTGCACCGCACCGACCAGCAGTTCCACTTCTTCAATGAAGGTTATTCGACCTACGACGATTTTCTCGCCACTCTGGCATCGCGCAAGCGCAAGGCAATGAAGAAGGAGCGGCGCGAGGCGCTCGCTCACGGAATCTCGATCGACTGGCTGACCGGCAGGGATCTCACCGAAAGGATCTGGGACGACTTCTTTGCCTTCTACATGGATACCGGCAGCAGAAAATGGGGGCGACCCTATCTCAGCCGCGAGTTTTTCTCGATGATCGGCGAGCGCATGGCCGACGACATCCTGCTGGTGATGGCCAAGCGCAATGGACGCTACATTGCCGGCGCTATCAATTTCATCGGTTCCGATGCGCTCTACGGCCGCAACTGGGGCTGCATCGAAGACCATCCGTTCCTGCATTTCGAGGTCTGCTATCACCAGGCGATCGACTTCGCGATCGACCGTAAGCTGAAAGTGGTCGAAGCGGGCGCGCAAGGCGAGCACAAGCTGGCGCGCGGCTATAGGCCGGTGACCATGCATTCGGCGCATTACATCGCGCATCCGGGCTTGCGCAACGCGGTCGCCGACTATCTCAGGCGCGAGCGGCGCGAAGTGGAGCGGATGGGCGACTATCTTGAAGAGCACACGCCGTTCCGCAAGGATATGGCGGACGATTAGGGCGACGTGCGTCCAATTGGACGCACAAAGTACGCTCTAACACTTTGAATCTCCGCAGCGTACTTTCCGAAAATCGATTCCGATTTTCGGGTCGATGCGGTAGAGCAAGGCACAATCCGGAGCGCACGCCATGGCCGAAACCACCTACGACAGCAGCAATATCTTCGCGAAAATCCTACGCGGTGAAATCCCGTCGCATCGCGTCTATGAAGATGACGCAGTCGTCGCGTTCATGGATGTGATGCCGCAAGGGCCGGGTCATACGCTGGTTGTGCCGAAGGCGCCGTCGCGCAACCTGCTCGATGCCGATCCGGCAGTGTTCGGCCCGCTCTTCGCAAATGTCCAGAAAGTTGCGCGGGCAGTAAAAAAGGCCTTCGATGCCGATGGTGTCACAGTCATGCAGTTCAACGAGCCTGCTTCGGGCCAGACCGTCTTTCACCTCCATGTTCACATCATTCCACGCTTCGAGGGCATTCCCTTGAAGCCGCATAGCGGCCAGATGGAGAAGCCAGAAGTGTTGACTGAGAACGCTGACAAGATACGAACGGCGCTGGGAAGCTGAAGCCGGGCGTCGCGCACCACGCCTTCGGCCACTCTTTATCCAATAAAAAAGCCCCGTTGCCGGGGCTTTTTTAGCTTTCAGGTCATCACCCCTTGCGGGGCAGTTGCGGCACCAGGCTGCGCTTGCCGCCATCCTTGCCCTTGGGCTCTGCCTTCTGCGCGATCACCTTTTTCGCGACGGGCTTCTTGATGGCAGCTTTCTTGGGTTTCGGCGTGTCGTCCGGTTCTTCCTTCTTCGGCTTGACCGGCGCCTCGTCGGCGAGCGACTCGAGCTTCAGGCCGGTCTCGCCGGTCTCCTTCTTCTCGACGGTGACGCGCACCGTGCCGCCCTTCTTGAGCTTGCCGAACAGCACCTCGTCGGCCAGCGGCTTCTTGATGTGCTCCTGGATGACACGGCCGAGCGGCCGTGCTCCCATGCGCTCGTCATAGCCCTTCTCGGCCAGCCAGGCGATCGCCTCCTGCGACAGGTCGAAGGTGACGCCACGCTCGGAGAGCTGGGCCTCGAGCTGCATGACAAACTTCTGCACCACCTGGTGGATGACCGGAATCGGCAGCGAGCCGAACGGGATGATCGCATCGAGACGGTTGCGGAACTCCGGCGTGAACAGCCGATTGATCGCCTCGACATCGTCGCCTTCGCGCTTGGTCGAGCCGAAACCGATCGCCGCGCGCTGCGCATCCGAGGCACCCGCATTGGTGGTCATGATCAGGATGACATTGCGGAAGTCGATCTGCTTGCCGTTGTGGTCGGTCAGTTTGCCATGGTCCATGACCTGCAACAGGATGTTGAACAGATCCGGATGCGCCTTCTCGACCTCGTCCAGCAACAGCACGCAATGCGGATGCTGGTCGACGCCGTCGGTCAACAGGCCGCCCTGGTCGAAGCCGACATAGCCGGGAGGCGCGCCGATCAGCCGCGAGACGGTGTGGCGCTCCATATATTCGGACATGTCGAAGCGGATCAGCTCGACACCGAGCGATGCGGCGAGTTGCTTTGCCACTTCGGTCTTGCCGACGCCTGTCGGTCCCGAGAACAGATAGGAGCCAATCGGCTTCTCCGGTTCGCGCAGGCCGGCCCGCGCCAGCTTGATCGCCGAGGTCAACGCCGTGATCGCAGTGTCCTGACCGTAGACGACGCGCTTCAGCTCGACGTCGAGACCGGCCAGCACCTTCTCGTCGTCGGCGGAAACCGTCTTCGGCGGAATGCGGGCGATGGTGGCGATCGTCGCTTCGATCTCCTTGATGCCGATGGTCTTCTTGCGCTTGGCCTCCGGCACCAGCATCTGCGAGGCGCCGGTCTCGTCGATCACGTCGATCGCCTTGTCCGGCAGCTTGCGGTCATTGATGTAGCGCGCCGACAGTTCGACCGAAGCCTTGATCGCCTCAGCCGTGTAGCGGACCTTGTGGAACTCCTCGAAATACGGCTTCAGACCCTTCATGATCTCGATGGCGTCTTCGATGGTCGGCTCGTTGACGTCGATCTTCTGGAAGCGCCGCACCAAAGCGCGGTCCTTCTCGAAGAACTGGCGGAACTCCTTGTAGGTGGTCGAGCCGATGCAGCGGATCGTTCCGGACGACAGCGCCGGCTTCAACAGGTTCGACGCATCCATGGCGCCGCCCGACGTCGCCCCTGCCCCGATCACGGTGTGGATCTCGTCGATGAACAGAACCGCGCCCGGATAATCCTCGAGTTCCTTGACGACCTGCTTCAGCCGCTCCTCGAAATCGCCGCGATAGCGGGTGCCGGCCAGCAATGTTCCCATGTCGAGCGCGAAGATCGTGGCGTTGTGCAGCACTTCCGGCACGTCGCCCTCGACGATGCGCTTCGCAAGGCCTTCGGCGATCGCCGTCTTGCCGACGCCGGGGTCGCCGACATAGAGCGGATTGTTCTTGGAGCGGCGGCACAGCACCTGGATGGTGCGGTTGATCTCGGACTCGCGGCCGATCAGCGGATCGATCTTGCCGGCCTTTGCCTTGTTGTTCAGATTGACGCAATAGGCGGTCAACGCGTCCTGCTGCTGCTTTTTCTTGCCGCCGTCCTCTTGCGGCTCGGCTCCGCTCTGGCCGCCCTGCTCGTCGTCGGCGCCGCGCGGCGACCGCGTCTCGGATGCGCCGGGACGCTTGGCGATGCCATGCGAGATGTAGTTGACCGCGTCGTAGCGGGTCATCTGCTGTTCCTGCAGGAAATAGGCGGCATGGCTCTCGCGCTCGGCGAAGATGGCAACGAGCACATTGGCGCCGGAGACTTCCTCGCGGCCGGACGACTGCACATGGATCACCGCGCGCTGGATGACGCGCTGGAAACCGGCCGTCGGCTTGGAATCCTCGTCGTAGCCGGTAACGAGATTGTCGAGCTCGGTGTCGATATAGGTGAGAACCGTATGCTTCAACTCGTCGAGATCGACGTTGCAGGCGCGCATGACCGCGGCCGCCTCGGTGTCGTCGATAAGGGCGAGCAGCAAATGTTCAAGGGTTGCGTATTCGTGGTGCCGCTCATTGGCGAGCGTCAGCGCCTGGTGAAGCGCCTTTTCCAGGCCTTGGGAGAAAGCCGGCATGTTACCTCACTTCTTCTCCATCACGCATTGCAGCGGATGCTGATTCTGTCGGGCGAAATCCATGACCTGAGACACTTTGGTCTCGGCCACCTCGAATGTATAGACCCCGCACTCGCCCACTCCATGATTGTGAACATGGAGCATGATGCGTGTGGCGGCTTCACGGTCCTTCTGGAAAAAACGCTCCAGCACGTGAACCACGAATTCCATGGGCGTATAGTCGTCGTTGAGAATGAGGACCCGATAAAGGCTAGGCTTCTTGATCTTGGTCTTGGTGCGCGTGATGACGGCCGTGCCGCGACCGGCCTCGTTGCCGTCGCTGCCGTTTTGCATCCGCTCTACATCTCTCGTGGCAGTCAAACCAATCGTCACGTAGCCCTGCCTTTTCGAATCCCCATATGAGTTCGACATGTAGGTCTTCGATGGACGATTTTAAGCCCTTCTGTTTAGCTGACAATATGGCTAGGTGGCCAAACTTGACCGATTTTTCGAAATCGTGAAGGCAGCAGAGCCCTCTGATTTCAAATTGCCATGAAAAAACCCGGCCGCGCGTTCGCGACCGGGTCTGTCTTGCAGGCCCGAGGGCCATGTTCACATTATAGCGAGACTATTTCGCTTTTGCGACCATTGATTCGAACGGCTTGTAGGCTTCTTTGGCGAGTTCGGCATAGAGATCGCCGATCTTGGTGGCTTCGGTGACGAAGGCTTCGTACGACTGCTTGGCAAAATCGGACTGGATCTCGATCGCCTTCTCCAGCGACTTGGCCGACAAAAGTTTCTCGGCTGCTGCGCTGCCGGCCTCGAAGCTTTTCTTGGTGTACTCGCCCGCCTCGGTGGCGATGGCCTGCGCACCCTTGGAAAGGGATGCGAAGCTCTTCAAGCCGGTGTCGGCAAACTCCTTGCCGTATTTGCTGAAATCTTCATAGGTCTGGGTCATTTCACGCTCCCTTGACAGTTGCCGTTGAACGGTGGACGCGCCCTGTCCGGGGCCGCGTTGTGCAATGCAAGTTATATATTGTGCACTGCACAAAAAGTCAATGTTTCGCCGAGCGCGGTTCCAACCGACCCGGCGCGGCATACAGGCCCAGCCA
The DNA here is from genome assembly GCF_024707545.1 of Mesorhizobium onobrychidis. Lineage (NCBI taxonomy): Bacteria > Pseudomonadati > Pseudomonadota > Alphaproteobacteria > Hyphomicrobiales > Phyllobacteriaceae > Mesorhizobium > Mesorhizobium onobrychidis. The sequence continues at coordinate 4,181,469 of NZ_CP062229.1, read as the reverse complement.
TCGGCAATGGCTAAAATTCGAATAAAGAGAAGCTCAAGCCCGAAGAAAATGGTGAACACGGTGGTTACCATAAACGGATTGGTAACGCTGGCCGCGATAGCTTGGCTTGAAGTGAGGCAGGACCTTTGCCGCCTCCAGCAACAAAAAATTCAAAGGAACCATCGGTGCGTCAGGCGTTGTCGGGCATTCTCTCCAAATCCGCGTCCTCTTTGAAAACGATCATGATCCTCGCTTTGGCGATGACGTTCGTCGTTGCCGACGCTGCTTCGTCCATGGCAGCGAGGTCGGCGGCCATCGTCATCGATGCCAAGACCGGCAAGGTGCTTTACTCTTCGAATGCCGATGGTCGGCGCTATCCGGCCTCGCTCACCAAGATGATGACGCTTTACCTGGCCTTCGAGGCCATGGCGAACGGCAAGATCAGCAAGAACTCCCGGGTCGTCTTCTCGGCCAATGCTGCTGCTGAACCGCCGACGAAACTCGGCGTCAGACGGGGCGGCGCGATCACGGTCGAGACCGCGATCCTGTCGATGGTGACCAAGTCGGCAAACGACTCGGCAACGGCGCTCGGCGAGCTTCTTGGCGGCAATGAAGCCAATTTCGCCCACATGATGACAGCCAAGGCACGGGCGCTGGGCATGAAGGGGACCGTTTTCCGCAACGCCCACGGCTTGCCAAATCCCGGTCAATTCACGACCGCGCGCGACATGGCGGTGCTCGGCATCGCGCTGCGGGAGCATTTTCCCCAGTATTACGGCTATTTCTCGCAGCGTTCCTTTCTCTACGGCCGCAAGCGCATCAACGGCCATAACCGCCTGCTTGGGCGCATCAAGGGCGTCGACGGCATCAAGACCGGTTACACCCGCGCCTCCGGCTACAATCTCGTTTCCTCGGTCGACGACGGCGATCGCCGCATCGTCGCAGTGATCATAGGCGGGAAATCCGGCGGCAGCCGCGACAACCAGATGGCCGCATTGATCAACACCTACATGCCGAAGGCATCCTCGCGCGGCAGCGGCATGCTGATCGCCAAGGCCAGCGGCGGCAACCCGATCACCGCTCTGGCAAAAGTGTTCCTGCCCAAGCGCGACGCGCCGACGCCGGACAGCAGGCCGGACGACGATGCCCCGGACGATGATGCCATTGCCTCGCTAGTTGAGGAACCCGAACCCGCCGTTGAAGAAACCACCCCCGTCGTCCAGACCAGGCCCGTCTCTCAGACCGAGAAGGTCAATACTGTGGCCGCGGCCACGACGGACGATGTGGCGACGGCACGGGTCGCAGCAGCCTACGCCGAACCAGCGGCGGTCGATCCCGTCAACACGGCATCGGTGCCGTCCGGTTGGGCAGTCCAGGTCGCCTCTTCGCCAAAACAATCCGAAGCCCAGGCTCTCCTGGACGAGACGAGCAAGCAGGCGCCTTCGATCCTCGCCGATGCCACAGGTTTCACCGTCGCCTTCGAAAAGGACGGCGTCACCTACTACCGCGCCCGGTTCGGCTTTGGTTCGAAGACTGCTGCCTGGAAAGCCTGCAACGCTCTGAAGAAAAAGAAAATCGAGTGCTACGCCGTCCAGCAATAGACGGCGTCGAAAACATCTCCCGGAAAAATTCTGCGTCGAAGGAGACTAGTTGTGATCGGAGAGCAAGACGTCCTTGGCTTCATTGATCCGCGCCGCCAGAAAAGAAGTGCCGCCGATATCGGGGTGCAGGCGCTGCATCAGGCGGCGGTGCGCCTTGCGGACATCCGCCGCGGCGGCCCCCGCTTCAAGACCAAGGATCTTGTAGGCCTCCTCCTTAGTCATGGCGCCCGAACCTGGCGAAACACCCAGCCCGTCGCCACCATTCGCCTCAGCGTCTTTGCGCCAGATGGGAAATCTGCCGTCAAGATACGTCTCTAGCAACTGGCGGCTCTCCGGGTCGCCGGGGAGTTCGCGATAAAGCTGCTGCAATTCCGCGAGGCTCATCGTGCCAAGCATCTTGCCTTCATGGCGGCCGGCGAGCACGAGCCCCTCAAGACTGCCGGTATCGCGATCAAGCTCCATTTCGAGTGCCGCGGTGCGCACCGTCGAATGCTTGCCCGGCTCCAGTTTCGCCGTCGGCCGCTTCATCCGCATCGAGCCATACCAGGCGAGCGCCGTCGACAGGATCAAGCCGCCGATGCCTTCGCGTCCGACCAGAAGCACGGCGACGCCGATCAGCGCCAGCAGGACGGGCCCAAGTGTCCTCATCCCGCTTGCAAGTCTCGCGGGGTCCGCGCGGAGAAAGACCGTGGCCACGCCGAGCAGCACCAAAAGCAACGCCACGAATGCGATAATCGCGCCCATTATTTCCTGCCACCCCGCAGATGCTCGATCATCAGCCGGTCTTCCGGCCTGCCCCTCGCCTCCAGTGCCTTCAGCCCGCCGGTTGCAAACACGGCGACCGCCGAAAGCAGGCTGGCTAAGGTTGCGGCGGCCCGCCGATCAAATCGGAACCAAGCACCTTTGGAAAGCCGTGCAATTTCCTTAAATGCCTTTTCTGCGCCGGCATCATGGCCCTCCTGAAAGACGAAGACAGGAACGCCGTGCAGGCCGAGGCTGCCGGCCTTTTCGGCCAGATCGTCTATGTTTTCTTCCATCGCATCGCCGATATAGACCAGCGCGTTCACCTTGGCCGCCGCCGTCTGTTTCAGCGCATGGGCGAGAACCTTCCCGATCTGGGTGTGGCCGCTGCGGCATTCGATCCGCGTCATCAGCTGCTTCAGCGCGTTCGTATCGGTGACGAATGCGGATGAGCGGCACTCGCCAAGACCTCGAAAATAAACCAGTTGAACCTTCAGCGCCCCGGCCTTGCCGACGGCGTCGAACATCTCCCCCTGCAGCGCACAGGCAAGGTCCCAGGTCGGCTGGCGGCTCATCGTCGCGTCGAGCGAGAGAATCAGCCTGCCAGAACCGGTCGCGGACGCAGCGAGCGTCCTCGCCTGACGGATAAAGGCGTCGATCTCGCCGGTGCTCGATTGGGGTTCGACCGGCGCAGGATTGGCCTTTGCGGGCACGGGCTGCTTCTTGTCGCTCATGACATTCAAGATGTGGCGTTGTCGCACAGCTTGCAAGCCCAGCATGACGCGACCTGGAGGGCCAGCGATCACGGCAGCTTTGAATTTGGGGCCCTTCCTAGAGAAGGCCGAGATCGGCAAGCTCGCGCCTGAGTTTCGGCGGCATCTCGACCAGTCCGGCTTTGCCCTTGCCGAGATCGGCCGGTGCGTCCGAGGGTTTCAGGTAGCGCCAGCCTTGAAAGGCGCGGCGCGGCTGCCATTCGGTGCGCACGACCGCGGGATCGAGCATCAGGTGACAGCGGCCGATGCCCTCGTCATCGGTGAAAGGACGGATTTCCGTGATCAACTGGCGGCATTGCACATTGCCCTTGATCACCCAGTAGAGGGAACCGCCATCGGTGACCTCGGCGCCGCGCGTCGGCATCATGCGGGTGGTGTGGTAGTGCTCGACCGGTTCACCGGCGCGCCGCCGTTCGTCGAGCCGGAAGGCGATCCACTCTTCGAGGTCCTCGACGCTGTCGCAGCCGACACAGAGCTTTATGAGATTGAGAGACATGGATTAAGGTTTAGTCCGGCGTGCGAAGGCGTCAACGGTCGGGTCGACTTTCTCCACAGTGCCAGTGTTCGCAGTGCCCGGTCGGGTCAGCATTCCACGATATTGACGGCCAGTCCGCCGAGGCTGGTTTCCTTGTATTTCTCGTTCATGTCGAGGCCGGTCTGGCGCATGGTCTCGATTGCGGCATCGAGCGGCACGAAATGAACGCCGTCGCCCTTGATAGCCAGCGAAGCAGCGGTCACCGCCTTGACGGCGCCGAGCGCGTTGCGCTCGATGCAAGGCACCTGCACCAGCCCACCGACCGGATCGCAGGTCATGCCGAGATGATGTTCAAGCGCGATCTCGGCGGCGTTCTCGACCTGCTCGGGCGTGCCGCCCATGACGGCGCACAGCCCCGCTGCCGCCATCGCCGAGGCCGAACCGACTTCGCCCTGGCAGCCGACCTCGGCGCCTGAGATCGAAGCGTTGGTCTTGATGATGCCGCCGATCGCCGCCGCCGTCAGCAGGAAATCGCGGATGCTTGGCTGGTCGGCCTCGGGATGGAAATGCAGCCAGTAGCGCAGCACCGCGGGCAGCGTGCCTGCAGCACCATTGGTCGGCGCGGTGACGACGCGCCCACCGGCGGCGTTCTCCTCGTTCACCGCCATGGCATAGATCGACAGCCAGTCGTTGGCGAGCAGCGGATTGGGCCGGTTCTGCTGCCACTGCTCCTGCAGCTTGTCATGCAATCGCCGCGCGCGTCGGCGCACCTTTAACCCACCCGGCATGATGCCGTCCTGCGACAGGCCACGCTCGATGCAGCTCTTCATGGCGCTCCAGATGCCGTCGAGGCCGGCGTCGAGTTCCTCGCGCGGCATCTGCGTCTCTTCGTTGACGCGCTTCATGTCGGCGATCGAAAGGCCGCTTTTCGCCGCCATCGACAGCATCTCGACGGCGTTCTTGAAGGGATATGGAACCTTCTTGCCTTCCGTCGTCACCGAGCCCTTCACCTTCATCCGCTGCAGTTCTTCCTCGGAAACCACGAAGCCGCCGCCGATCGAATAATAGATGCGCTTGAGCAGCAGGCGATCGTCGGCATCATAGGCGGAGAAGGCCATGCCGTTGGCGTGGCCGGAAAGCGGTGTCTTGCGGTCCAGCACCAGATCCGTTGCCGGGTCGAAGCGATAGGAGGGATGGCCGGGCGGCGAAATCCGCTTATCGGCGGCAATACGGTCGACGATGCTGTCCGCCTGATCGGGGTCCACCGTCTGCGGCGTCTGGCCGGCAAGCCCGAGCACGACGGCACGGTCGGAACCATGGCCGATGCCGGTATACGCAAGCGAGCCGTGCAGGCTGGCTGCGACGCGGTCGACCTTGGCGCCGGTCGGGCGTGGCCAGTCATCTCCCGCGACCTCGTCGAGAAAACGCCGCGCAGCCGTCATCGGCCCCATCGTGTGCGAACTCGATGGTCCAATGCCGATCTTGAACAGGTCGAAAACCGAAAGGAACACGCGCCGCTCTCTCCTATTGGAATTTACATATAGGAATTCCTGTGATGTTTCCGCTCTTTCGAAGATCGCGGCGCTGCACCTGCCGACTTTGTTTGCTCCGGCAGCGACATCGTTGCGTTCCGCCATCGAAGCGGCGCCACCGCTTGTGGTAAAAGGGTCGCATGGGCGATTCCTTTCATTTGTCGACGGCCGACCTCGTGGCGCTGGCCTTCTTCCTTTTGGTATGGGTGCTGCATACGCTCGCCTCCGACGGCAAGCTGGTGAGCCGCATGTCGCTGACGACGGCGATGAACGCCCAGCGTGAAGCCTGGATGCGGACCATGGCCGAACGCGAGATCCGCATTGTCGACACCGCCATCATGGCAGGTCTTCAACAGGGAACCGCCTTCTTCGCCTCCAGTTCGCTGATTGCGATCGGCGGCTGTTTTGCCCTGCTCGGCGCCTCCGATCAGGTTATTTCGGTGCTGAGTAACCTGCCGCTCGGCGCGACATCGTCCCGCACCGCTTTTCAGATGAAGGTGTTCGGATTGGTGCTGCTCCTTGCCTATTCCTTTTTCAAGTTCGGCTGGGCCTACCGGCTGTTCAACTATTGCTCGATCCTGATCGGCGCGGTGCCGATCCCACATGGCGAGGCTTCACGCAACCCGGTCAGCGAAACAGCGGTATGGCGGGCGGCGCGCATGAACATGCTGGCCGGAAAACATTTCAATTCCGGCATGCGCGGCGTCTTCTTCTCGATCGGCTACCTCGGCTGGTTCGTCGACCCAACGGTGTTCGTCCTGTCGACGCTGCTGTTGCTGGGGGTTCTGGTGCGTCGCCAGTTCTTCTCGGCGGCGCGGCAAGCCGTGATCGGTCAGCGGCCCGAACCAACACCCGGTCCAGGGAAAAGCCGATCGATGCGGCCCGACAGCCAGTAGGCGACGAGCCCGATCCATTCGCGGACCGCCGTGGTGGCGGTTTGCAGCGAACCGAAGGGATCGTCGCGGAACAGGCCGATGCCTTCCTTGCCGGAGGTGCGGTAATCGACCGGCCAAGGAACGGTGGCAAAGCCGGCCTTGTCGAACAGCGCCTTGGCGCGCGGCATGTGGAAGGCCGAGGTCACCAGCAGCCAGGTCTCGCCCGGTTTCGGGGTGACCAGTTCGCCGGTGAAGACGGCGTTCTCGTAGGTGTTGCGGGATTTGTTCTCGAGGATCAGCCGATCGGCCGTCACACCAAGCGCGGCGAACAGACGCGGCGCCGTCTCTGCATCGCCCTCGCCTTCGCCGATCATTGCGATAGTGCCCCCTGAGATGACGACTTTCGCTGTCGGAAAATGCCGTGCCAGCACGGCCGCCGCGACCATCCGATCGCCGCTGGCACTCAGTTCATAGCCGCCACGCGCGAAATTGACGGCGCCCTCCATGCCGCCTCCGAGCACGACGATGCCATCGACCTTTTCCGGCAGCGGCGGGCGCGGAAAGCGCTCTTCCAGCGGGTTGAGCATCAGTGCGCCGAGCGAGGTCCAGGTCGAGAGGGCGAGGATGAGAAAGGCCAGCCCGCTGCCAGTGGCAAACAGCTTTCTGCGCCCGACCAAGGCAGCAAGCAACGCGACCAACAGCAGGATGATCGCCAGATTTAACGGCTGGACGAGGAGCCAAAATACCTTGGAAAGACAGTAGAACATCCCTCACCCCTTCAGATGGGAGACGACACTACCACCACTTTTCGGGCTGGAACGTACCCGCCGCCTGTTCGATGACATGGGCGGTCTGAAACAAAGTTTCCTCGTCGAAAGGCCGGCCGATGAGCTGCAGGCCGAGCGGCAGGCCCTTGGCGTCTAGCCCTGCGGGCACGGCGATACCCGGCAGTCCAGCCATGTTCACCGTCACCGTAAAGATGTCATTGAGGTACATCTTGACCGGGTCGGCGGCCATGTCCTCGTCGGCGATGCCGAAGGCCGCCGACGGCGTTGCCGGGGTCAGGATGACATCGACGCCGGCTGTGAATGCATTTTCGAAATCCCGCTTGATGAGATTCCGCACCTTCTGCGCCTGCAGATAGTAGGCATCGTAGTAGCCGGCGGAGAGGACATAGGTGCCGATCATGATGCGGCGCTTGACCTCGCGGCCGAAGCCGGCGGCGCGGGTCTTCTCGTACATGTCGACGATGTCCTTGCCCGGCACGCGCAACCCATAGCGGACGCCATCATAGCGGGCGAGGTTCGAAGAGGCTTCGGCGGGCGCGACGATGTAATAGGCCGGCAGCGCATATTTGGTATGCGGAAGCGAAATTTCGACGATCTCGGCGCCGGCATCTTTCAGCCAGGCAATGCCTTTCTGCCACAGCGCCTCGATCTCGTCGGGCATGCCGTCGACGCGGTATTCCCTGGGGATGCCGACCTTCATGCCCTTGATCGGCTTGCCGATCGCCGCCTCGTAATCCGGCACGGGCCGGTCGACCGAGGTGGTGTCCCTCGGATCGACCGAGGCCATCGATTTCAAGAGGATCGCGGCGTCACGCACGTCGCGGGCGATCGGTCCGGCCTGGTCGAGCGACGAAGCAAAGGCGACAATACCCCAGCGCGAGCAGCGGCCGTAGGTCGGCTTGATGCCGACCGTGCCGGTGAAGGCGGCAGGCTGGCGGATCGACCCGCCGGTGTCGGTGGCGGTGGCGCCGGCACACAGGAGCGCCGAAACGGCGGAGGCCGAGCCACCCGACGAGCCGCCCGGCACGAGTTGGGCGTTGTCCAGCGTGCGCGCGGTCCGGGTGCCGCCGGCCGAGACGAAACCGCCATCGCCCTGATGCGTGGTCGGCATCACCACCGTGTCGAGCCGCGAACGCCGCCACGGATTGACGACGGGGCCGTAATGGGAGGTCTCGTTGGACGAGCCCATGGCGAACTCGTCCATGTTGAGCTTGCCGAGCATCACGGCGCCGTCGGCCCACAGATTGGCGGTGACGGTCGATTCGTAGTGCGGCTTGAACCCGTCCAGCACATGGCTGCAGGCCTGGGTGTGGATGCCTTCGGTGCCGAACAGGTCCTTGATCCCGAGCGGTATGCCTTCGAGCGATCCGCCTTCGCCCTTCGCCAGCTTCGCGTCCGAGGCCCTGGCCATGTCGCGCGCCTTGTCATCGGTAACGACGACATAGGCGTTGAGCGCCGGATTGGCCCGCTCGATCGCCTGGAGATAGGCTTCGGTGATCTCGGTTGCGGTGATTTCCTTGGCGCGCAGCTTGGCGCGGGCCTGCGAAATCGTCAGGTGGGTCAGGTCGCTCATCAGGCAAGGCTCTTTTCGTAAAACACCGACCACTCGGTATCGGGATAGTCCAGCACCGGGCTGCAGCGCGAAAATCCGGCGCGTTCATAGACGATCCACGCTGCCGGATGGCGGTCGCCGGTTTCCAGCACCAAACGCTTCAGCCCTTCATCGTGCGCCAGCGCTTCGATCCGCTCGACGATTCTGGCGCCGATCTTCTGTCCACGATGCGAAGGCCGCGTGTACATGCGCTTGACCTCGCCGACGGTGCCATCGTGGCGCTTCAGCGCGCCGCAACCGATGGCAAGGCCGTTGTCGCGAGCGACGAAGACAGTTGTGTCGTTGTCGGCCATCTGTTCGACGGTCATGTGATGGCAGTGCTCCGGCGGCGTCAGTTCCAGCAGCGTGTCGTTGAGCTCCTTAACCAGCCCGCGCACATCGTCCTGCAGCGGCGTCTCGATGGCGATCTCGATTGCCATCGGTCCGCTACTCCACGACCTTCGGAACGAGGAAGAAATTCTCTTCGGTGGCCGGGGCGTTGGCGACGATGTCGGCCGCCTTGCTGCCGTCGGTGACGACGTCCGGGCGCTTCTTCATCTCCATCGGGATCACCGAAGTCATCGGCTCGACGCCGGAGACGTCGACCTCGTTCAATTGCTCGACAAAGCCCAGAATGGCGTTCAACTCGCCGGTCATGCGCTCGGCATCCTCCTCGCTCACCGCAATACGGGCGAGACGCGCGACGCGCTTCACAGTCTGAAGATCAACGGACATGGTTGTTTGTGCCTCTGGAAAACCAGTCCGCGCTATAGCGGCGCGGCGCGTGCCGCGCAACATGCATCGTGCCGACAACTCAGGCAGAAGGTCTATGGCAGGGCCACACCGTCGCAGAGGAAATAGCTGCCGCTGTTGCCGCTCGCCTCGCTTTCGTCTTCCGCAGGTCGGACCGAAACCAGATCGATCTGCTTCGGGCTCAATTGCGTTACGGAGAGAACGTCCGGAAAGACGTGGCCCGGTTCCTGACATATGGCTGTCACCGCCCAGCTCGGCGAGAGCGTCGCCTTGGTGATCTGAAGGAACTCGCAATCGTATTCGACGCTTTGCAGGCCACGCGCCGAGAGCACGATGTTGCCGGCGTCGATCAGCGCTTCCAGTGTGTCCTTCTTGGCCTGCGCACAAAGATCCTCGGACTGGAGATAGACGCCTTCGATAAAGTCCTCCGCGGCGGGAGCGGCGGACGCCACAGAGAGAATAGAAATGCAAAGAAAGCCCCTCAAAATCATGTTTTCACTCCATTTTAGCGTCTTATACCTAGCGTCTTCTACAAGCTAATCGTCCCGCCGATCTCCGGCAACGCCACCTTCACGCCGGATCCGTCCAACCCCGCGACAAACTTGTCGGCGGTCTGGTCGATGATCGGGAACGTGCCGAAGTGACTGGGAATGACCGTCTCGAACTGAAAGAATCGGCGGCAGGCAAGGGCTGCCACCGCGCCACCCATGGTAAAGCGGTCGCCGATCGGAACGATGCCGATCTTCGGCTCATGTAATTCGTTGATCAGCGCCATGTCGGAAAAGATGTCGGTGTCGCCCATGTGATAGAGCGTCTTGTCTTCCGGAAAATGCAGGACGAGGCCGCCTGGATTGCCGAGATAGGTGTTCAGGCCATTGTCACCTGGGAACGACGATGAATGCAGGGCCTGGACGAAGGTGGTGGTGAAACCGCCGCAATCCACGGTGCCGCCGATATTGCCGGGATTGATCTTCTTGTCGCTGGCGCCCCTGCCGACCAGGTACATGCAGACCTCGAAATTGGCGACCAGCATGGCGCCGCTTTTCCCAAGCACTTCGAGCGCACCGCTGATGTGATCGCTATGGCCGTGGGTCAAAAGGACATGCGTGACCCCTTCCGCCGGCTCTTCCCAGCCGCCCGTCCATGACGGATTGCCGATCAGATAGGGATCGATGAGGATTTTCGCGTCGGTGGTTTCGATGCGAAATGCGGAATGTCCGTACCAGGTCAGTTTCATGAATGCCTTCCTCGATTTTTGCTTCCCCAAAGGATAGAACGCCGGCAGTGAAATTAAAGTCCCGCAGCGTCCTTCGCGGGCAGCAGTCGAAGGATAGCCGTTGAGCATCATCACCATCGAAGAGTTGCCGGCGCGGCTCAGCGGCGGCAAGACGCTGGCCGGGCTCGACCTCGGCGACAAGACCATCGGCGTCGCGGTTTCCGACCGGGGCTTTGCCTTCGCCCACCCGCGTCCCGTCATCATGCGCAGGAAATTCTCGCTGGATGCAGCCGTGCTGCTCGCCTTGCTGCAGAAAGAGAACGTCGGGGCCGTGGTGCTCGGCCTGCCGGTCAACATGGACGGGTCGGAAGGCCCGCGCGCCCAGAAATCCCGCGCCTTCGCCCGCAACATGGCTGCTGTGACCGACCTGCCCTTCGTTTTGTGGGACGAGCGACTGTCGACGGTGGCGGCTGAGCGGACGTTGATTGAGATGGATTTTTCGCGCCGCAAACGCGCTGGCAAGATCGATTCGGCCGCGGCGGCCTTTATTCTGCAGGGCGTTCTCGACCGGCTTCAGGCGCTCGGCGTCGGTGCCTGGTCGAAATAGCGGTCGCGCATTATCCTGATCCAGCCACCGATCACCCGGCGGCGGCGAAACGCCCAAAACGCCATGAGCAGCAGACTGTCGAGGATGCAGGCCTTTGCCACCATGCCGGGAATGAGCGCCGGATCGATGCCAAGCATTTCCCCATAGAGCTGGAAGACGAGGTCATGCAATTGGCGGCTCAGCATGACGTAGCCGAAATTGATATCGTTGAGCGACAGGAAGAACCAGCCCCAGAACAGGGCGAGCGGGGCCGCCCATAGCGCGAACAAGGTGCGCATCAGCGGCCATCCCTCAAATTCGTATCCGCCCTCAAGTTTGCGTCCGGCCGGCCGGAAATGCGCGAGAGCGCCGAGTTGTGCGCCGCCGCCTTCGCCATCACATGCGCGGCGGCACGGACTTCACCTGTGCCCGGAACCGTTGCGGCAAGAGCCGACCGCCGCTCTGCGAGCATGGCGACATAGGAAGCCAGCAGTGCCGCCAGTTGCACCGCGATAGCCATGAATAGCCCGTTGATGCCTTGCGCGGCGCCGCCGACGACAATCAGCGACAGTACGCCGGAGGCGGAGATGAAGGCGACCCGCACGACGCTGTCGGCGGCGTCCGGATTTGTCGGGTCGCTAAACAGAGTCTCGACAAAGGCCCAGCAGAACAGCACCGCGACGACAAGCAGCGCTACGGCAAGCGGTGCCACGACGACGGCCTTTTCGAGGTCGACGAAGCCGGTGTTCTGGAGGACGACGCCGAGCACGCCAAGCGCTGCCGCAACACCGCGATTCCCGTCGATGCAGATGAACGCCAGCAGGGCGAAAACGACCGCCCAGTGCAAGGCCAGAAAGGAGCTTAATATATGCCGCATGGCGTTCCTGCTTCCGTAAACAGGACAGTGGGCTTTGCGGCCCGCCATCGCAATGGAAACCATTTGTTAAGGTTAACGGTCATCCACAGCGGCGCGACAGACGACGAGAAACCCTCCCAAGTCTCTTCTCAGGTGACCGGCGGATAAAGCGTATCGATGATCATACGCGCGTCATGGCGTGAATCGAGCATGCCATAAGTGTTGCGCCACTGGCCGGCGAGGCGCGTCTCGACGAAGGCGTCGGCGATCCGCCCTGCCCCCAGCCTGCGAAGCTCCGCCGCTGCCGCCGACAGCGCCAGTTGCTCGGTGAGCAGGCGGGCCGAGCCCTCGTCGGTTGCCGCGACCTGCATTGCCGCCTTGAGCACACCGACGGTGCCGCGTCCGCCGGCGCCGAGATCGCGATCGATGCCGGCCAGCACCTCCTCGAACAGGCCGGGTGCACGCCCCAGCACGCGCAGCACGTCGAGCGCCATGACATTGCCGGAACCCTCCCAGATCGCGTTGACCGGGGCTTCGCGATAATAGCGAGCGAGCGGCGCCTCCTCGACATAGCCATTGCCGCCGAGGCATTCCATCGCCTCGTAGAGCAGCGGTGGTGCGATCTTGCAGACCCAATATTTGACGACCGGCGTCATGGCGCGCGCGAAGGCCGCCTCGCCGCGGTCGCCGGCCGCCTCGTCGAAGGAGCGCGCCAGCCGGAACGACAGCGCGGTGGCCGCAGCGACGTCGAGCGCCATGTCGGCCAGCACGCGCTGCATCAGCGGCTGCTCGATCAGATTGGTTCCAAACACCTGGCGGTGACGGGTGTGGTGGACGGCCTCGGCCAGCCCGGCACGCATGATCGCCGACGAGGCGATCGCGCAGTCGAGCCGGGTCAGCGTCACCATGTCCATGATCGTCTTGACGCCCGCCCCTGGCTCGCCGACCATCTCGCCAATGGCATTGACGAACTCCACTTCGGACGAGGCGTTGGAGCGGTTGCCGAGCTTGTCCTTCAGCCGCTGGAAGCGGAAGCCGTTGCCCGACCCGTCGCCGAGAATGCGGGGGACGAGAAAGCACGAAAGTCCTTCCGGCGCCTGTCCAAGCACCAGGAACGCATCCGACATCGGCGCCGACATGAACCATTTGTGGCCGGTCAGCCGATAAAACCTGCTGCCGGCGCGCTCGGCCCTGGTGACGTTGGCGCGGACGTCGGTGCCGCCCTGCTTCTCGGTCATGCCCATGCCCAGCGTCAGCCCGGTCTTTTCGACCGGCGGCTTTTGGCTCTGGTCGTATTTGCGTGTCGTCACACGCGGCGCCCATTCGCGAAACAGCTTCGGGCTTGCCATCAGCGCTGCCAGCGATGCGTTGGTCATGGTGATGGGACAGAGATGCCCGGTTTCGAGCTCGGCCGTAAGATAGAAACGGGCGGCGCGCACCTGATGCCGGCGGCCGATCTCGGCATCGCCATTTTCCCAGACCGACGAATGCAGCCCGTTCGCCACCGACCGGCGCATCAACGCGTGATAGGCTGGATGGAACTCGACCAGATCGATGCGCCGGCCCTGCCGGTCATGGGTCCTGAGCTTCGGCGTCTCGACATTGGCAAGGCGGGCCAGCTCCTGCGCCTCGTGCGTCAGCACGAAACGGCCGAGCCCGTCGAGATCCTTTCGCACCGGATCGGAAAAACGCTCGGCAAGCTGGATCAGCAACGGATCGCCCCGCCAGGCATTGCCGCCTGCCAGCGGCGGCGGCTGGTTCGTCACGTCGTCGGTCACGCATTGTCCTTATCATCACAAGGCCACGAATCCGAAGCCATCGGCGGTTATAGCCCAAGCCGCGCAACGCGCGCGACGAAAATACCGGGGAGAAAGGCCGCAATCCAAAGCTGGTGCTTGCAGCCAAACGCCCTCCACCCTATAGCAGCGCCTTGAGATGACCGACGCTTCGTCCCTGCCACTCTATCCCCACCGCCATCTTCTGGGCATCCGCGATCTTTCCCCCGCCGACATCGAGCTTTTGCTGGACAGGGCGGACCGGGCGGTCGCGATCTCGCGGCAGTCGGAGAAGAAGACCTCAACGCTGCGCGGCCGCACCCAGATCAACCTCTTCTACGAAGCCTCGACCCGCACGCAGTCGTCGTTCGAGCTGGCCGGAAAACGGCTCGGTGCCGACGTCATGAACATGTCGGTGGCCAGTTCTTCGGTGAAGAAGGGCGAGACGCTGATCGACACGGCGATGACGCTGAACGCCATGCGTCCGGACATATTGATCATCCGCCACCAGTCGGCGGGTGCCGCAGCCCTGCTGGCGCAAAAGGTCGGCTGCTCGGTGATCAATGCCGGTGACGGCGCCCATGAGCACCCGACGCAGGCGCTGCTCGACGCGCTGACCATCCGCCGCGCCAGGGGCCAGCTGTCGAAGCTGATCGTGGCGGTCTGCGGCGACATCCTGCATTCGCGCGTGGCGCGTTCCAACATCATGCTGCTCAATGCGCTCGGCGCCCAGGTCAGGGTCGTGGCGCCGTCGACGCTTCTGCCCGCCGGTATCGAGAAAATGGGCGTGATCGTCACCCGTTCGATGGCCGAAGGGCTCAAGGACGCGGATGTGGTGATGATGCTGCGGCTGCAGCGCGAGCGGATGGAAGGCGCCTTCGTGCCTTCGGTGCGCGAATATTTCCACTATTTCGGCCTCGATGCGGAGAAGCTGAAAGCGGCCAGGGACGGCGCGCTGGTCATGCATCCCGGCCCGATGAACCGCGGCGTCGAGATCGCCTCGGAAATCGCCGACGGTCCGCAGAGCGTCATCCAGGAACAGGTGGAGATGGGTGTTGCCGTGCGCATGGCGGTGATGGAAGCCCTGCTCGACCCCCGCCGCAATCGTGAGGACCGCAACCTCGAGGGCCGCGGCGCATGAGCACAACGGTCTTCAGCCGGGCCCGCGTCGTCGATCCGTCGCGCGGCATCGACGAGGTCGGCACGGTCATTGTCGAGGGCCGCAAGATCGTCGCTGCCGGCAAGTCGGCCTTGAACCAGGGCGCTCCGCAAGATGCTACCGTCATCGACTGTGCCGGCAAGGCTGTTATCCCCGGTCTGATCGATGCGCGCGTCTTCATCGGCGAACCGGGCGGTGAACACCGCGAAACCATCGCTTCGGCCAGCGTGGCGGCGGCCGCCGGCGGCGTCACTTCCATCGTCATGATGCCCGACACCGACCCGGTGATCGACAATGTCGCGCTCGTCGAATTCGTGCTGCGCACCGCCAAGGACACGGCTATCGTCAACATCTTTCCGGCGGCTGCGATCACCAAGGGCCTCGAAGGCCGCGAGATGACCGAATTCGGCCTGCTGCGCGAGGCCGGCGCGGTCGCCTTCACCGACGGGCGGCACACCATATCAAGCGCATTGGTAATGCGCCGCGCGCTGACCTATGCGCGCGATTTCGGCGGCGTGATCGCGCATGAAACTCAAGACGCCGACCTCGCCTCATCAGGCGTCATGAATGAAGGCCTCTATGCCAGCTGGCTCGGCCTTGCCGGCATTCCGCGCGAGGCCGAGTCCATTCCGGTGGAGCGCGACCTTGCGCTGGCGCGGCTGACCGGCGGCGCCTATCACGCGGCCAAGATCTCGACGGCCATGGCGGCAAACGCGGTAACGCGGGCGAAAGCCGACAGCGCGAATGTCACATCAGGCGTCTCGATCCACAATCTGTCGCTCAACGAGAACGACGTCGGCGAATACCGCACCTTCTTCCGATTGACGCCGCCGCTGCGCGCCGAGGAAGACCGGCTGGCGATGATCGAGGCGGTCAGGGACGGCACGATCGACATCATCGTCTCCTCGCACGACCCGCAGGATGTCGACACCAAGCGCCTGCCCTTCGCCGACGCTGCGGCCGGTGCCATCGGGCTGGAAACGCTGCTGGGTGCGGCGCTACGGCTCTATCACAATGGCGACGTGACGCTGCTCAGGCTGGTCGAGACGTTGTCCACCGCACCGGCAAGATTGTTCGGCCTGCCCGGCGGTACGCTGAAGCCAGGCGCGGTCGCCGATCTTGCACTGGTTGATCTCGACGAGCCATGGATCGTCAGCGAAAGCGGTATCCGTTCGCGCTCGAAAAACACCTGTTTCGAAGGCGCGCGACTGCAGGGCAAGGTCTTGCAAACCATGGTGGCGGGCCGCACAGTGTTTTCAGCCTAGGGCATATCTGGGGGAACAATGGCTTACGGCATCGTCTTGGCGCTGGTGTTCGGTTATCTGCTCGGCTCGATCCCGTTCGGGCTCGTGATCACCCGCGCCGCGGGTCTTGGCGACGTCCGCAATATAGGCTCCGGCAATATCGGCGCCACCAATGTACTGCGCACCGGCAACAAGGGCCTAGCTGCCGCGACGCTGCTGCTCGACGCGCTGAAAGGCACGGCGGCCGTGCTGATCGCCGGTCGTTTTGCACCGGAGCTCGGGCCCTGGGCCGGCCTCGGTGCCTTTTTCGGTCATCTCTTTCCGGTCTGGCTCGGCTTCAAGGGCGGCAAGGGTGTCGCCACCTATCTCGGCGTGCTGATCGCTCTTGCCTGGCAGGTGGCGCTGATCTTCGCCCTCGTCTGGCTGGCCGTCGCTTTCCTGTTTCGCTACTCTTCGCTGGCGGCGCTGACGGCAGCAGTCGTCGTGCCGATCGCGCTCTATGCCCTCAGCACGCCGCAGATTGCCGGGCTGTTCGCGCTGATGAGCCTGATCGTCATCATAAAACACCGGGCCAACATTGCGCGGCTGTTGGCCGGCACCGAGGGCAAGATCGGGGCCAGGGAGTGAACTCGCGCGCCGCCGGGCCGCGGCTCAGCGACCGGCAGCGGTTGAGCTGGATTCGTTTGATCCGCACACCGAATATCGGCCCTGCCACCTTTCGCGACCTGATCAACCGCTTCGGCTCGGCCGAGACGGCGCTCGAGATGCTGCCCGAGCTGATGATTTCGGGTGGCGCCAGAAAGATCGTCCGCATCCCGACGATGGCTGAGGCCGAGGCGGAACTGGAGACAGCACGGCGGGCTGGCGCCCGCTTCGTCGGCATCGGCGAGGCCGACTATCCGCCGCTGATGAAAAGCATGGACCATCCGCCGCCGCTGCTCGCGGTCAAGGGCGAAGGCGCGGTGTTCCGCTTGCCGGCGGTTGCCATCGTCGGCGCCCGCAACGCCTCGCTGGCCGGCATCAAGATGGCGCGATCGCTCGCCGCCGAACTCGGCCGCGACGGCTACGGGATCGTCTCCGGCCTGGCGCGCGGCATCGACACGGCAGCACATCAGGGCAGCCTTGCGTCAGGCACGATCGGTGTGCTGGCCGGCGGCCTCGATCTGCCCTACCCGCCCGAGAATGCCGGGCTGTGCAACGAGATTGCCGAGCGCGGCGGCGCCATCATTTCGGAAATGCCGTTCGGCTGGCAGCCGCGTGCCCAGGATTTTCCGCGCCGCAACCGGCTTGTCGCCGGTGCGGCATTGGGGCTGGTCGTGGTCGAGGCCGCGCAACGCTCCGGCTCGCTGATCAGCGCCAGGCTCGCCGGCGAGATGGGGCGGCTGGTCTTCGCCGTCCCCGGCTCGCCGCTCGATCCGCGCGCCGCCGGCGCCAACGCCTTGCTCAAGGACGGCGCCACCCTGGTCACCGAGGCATCGGATATTAGCAATGCGATCGCCCCCTTAGTCGGGGTGCAGACACGAGAGGCGCCGCCGCTCGAAGAGCCGCCCGACTTTTCCGCAACGCCGCCACCCGGCGAACACGACCGCGCCCGCGTCATCGAAGCCCTCGGCCCAACGCCGGTGGCGGTCGACGAAATCATCCGCCACACCGGCCTGCATCCCGCCCAGGTTTTCATGGTGCTGTTGGAACTGGACCTCGCCGGCCGGCTGGAGCGCCACGCCGGCGGGAAGGTCTCGCTGGTATGATCGAAGTCTTCCGGATCTCTCAGCACACGATTCTTGGGAGAACCTGCCCCGATGCTCGCCTCATCCGCCTCTTGCGGTCGCGTTTATCGTAGCAGTGACCCGTGAGCGATCTGAACGAAAGCAAAGGCAGACCCTGTTCACTCGTGCGACCGCTCTTCTGTGGAGTTGAGCGTTGTGCTGGCCTGCAATGGGTCGAGAGAACTCCGCATGCTGGGTTTTCCGGATGGGGTATATATCGCCCTTCGCAACAGCCTGCGGCAAAACGGGCCCATTACCACCGCCTGTGTTCTTCCGAGGCGGGGCACGCAAGGGATGTCATCGACACCATAAATGGGGCATTCACCTGAACGGAAGTGAGCTTGCGCTGTTGAGGAACCTGCGAGCAAGCGTTTTGCTAGTGGGTACAGGCCGCCCGATTACGATGCCAATTTTGCAACCCGAGAAGTGCCCACCAAAGAACTCCCCTTTTTCGATTCTCAATCCATTGTCAGTTTTCATGATGACAACGGGCTTTAAGTTTCGCCCTGGCGAGATCGAAACTCTTGGCCCCTCCATCGTCGCGTCGTCGATGCCTGTAGAGATACTGATTTCACCACGATGAACGTGCACAACGCGTTTGGAATTTGGCGCCGTCCTCAAACTCATATTGAGTAGTATCGCGTCGTCTTCGCGGGAGAATCCAACCAGATCTTCGCCATCGATGTTGATTGCGGCGAAGCTATCTCCTTCCCGAAGGTCGGCGCTGTATTGGGATGGACCAACTTCAATCAAAGCGTTGGCGCTGTCAAAAAACCAGCGATGGGAGGACGTGACGTCAGACCTCCCATTTGCGGGATTGGCACGAGCCGATTTCACCACCCCAGCGGGCAACCGCTTTGACGTTTTGTCTTGATGATGCGTTGGGCAGAGAAGAGCTATATTTTCGGCTACGTGCTCTTGAACGTCCGCAAAATTTTGGATGTGATCATAGTGATAGATCGGCAAGCCGCAGATAACATAGCCAAAGCGGCAATCCTGCCGCACTTTCCTTTTATCGGGTCCGGAATGTGGCGCGAAACTTCCGACTCTTCCTGATGTGACATCCCGCTCCTGTACCATAGCCACCCTGTTCAAGGTAGACGATAAGCCCGCCGCGCCGAGAGGCCCCACAGCCCAGCGAGATCGTCGAGGCTCACGCGCAACATATCGGCCGCGACTATGCGCTGCCGCTTATCCTTGCCGGCGACCTCATGGAGCGAGCAGCCTTCGCCGCAGACCTTGGCGGTCAGATCGTATGCGCGTGCGCCGAGCAGCACGCGGCATTTCCGCAATATCCGCGCGGCATCGAGCGTGCCCGCGCGAGGCCAGCATGGGTGATGGCCGATTCGCGGACGTTGACGGCGGCCGGGATTGTGGGCGGTTGCTGGCGTCGGCGGGATGGGCGCGAAAAAGAACGGGTTCGGAACGGGGGCGGGGCGGGGCTTTTGATGCGGCGATGACAGGCGCGAATGATGCCATGAAATTGGGCGCGGCTAAATTGGGCGCGTCCAAATATGCGCCCAAAATTTGAAAATGGCCCTATGCGGCGCTCTGGTCGGGCTTTAGCTAAGTGTTTGTTTTATTGGGGGGGGAATTTGGTGAGCGCGCAGGGATTCGAACCCATCCCAAAGGCCCAAAGGCAACTCGCTGGGCACCTCAGAGGACGTGGCTTCGCGGTAGCCGGGGATCAAAGCCCGCATCAAGCACCTCCGGGGCGAGGAAGACCTTCGCCATGCCCCACTGCAGGACTTCTGGGAGGAAGAATGACCAGGATTCCGCATCCGTTTGCGGGAGTGTTCGTCAAGCGGAACATTAGCGTACCCTAACAGTTGTGTGAGACCAGTGGGCCTTGTCCCCCCGCTTATCCCCGCTGCAGATCGGGCTGCAATGCGGTCGGCCCGCGCTCTGAGGAGTAGCGCGGGCTTCTCCTTGTCAGTCCGATGCGCCAGATAAGGAGAAATGTGGCCGGCGCCGGCTGGGGTGGCATTCTAATCCCCTTCATGCGCAGTAAGGCGGATGCGGCATGCGAGATCCTTCTCCCATTGCAGGTGCCGGCTACCCCCAATCTCCAAGTTGATCAAACGACAGTTGCTCCCTTAGCCTGCAAAAATTGCAGGTATCAGCAACGCCGGGTGTTGGAACCCGGGAATTGGGGGCAATTGGGGAGACGCATCATGACCGATCCCATCATAGACTTAGTCGAAACGGCCATCATCCCCGATGTCTTCATTTCAGGGATGGCCGACATGGAAAATTTGGGAGACGGGAATTTCCGGTGCATATTTTACAGCCGGCAGCGAGCGATCTACGAGCGTGGAAAGTTCGAACACGTGATTGTGTGCCGCCTCGTCATGTCGGCTGGCGCGGCTCATGCGATGCTGAAACAAATCGCACATGCCGTTGAACGAAGATCGGATAACACAGATTCCATCGGCTTTCCTGGTGGGGCACTTCAATGACAATCCTTCGTCTGCACCCCGCCATCGCCTAAAGGAATTAACGAGCCCCTGCTTGAAGTGCACACCGAGCACTTGCCGAAACGCCTGATGACCCATAAGCCGATGAAGGTGGTGGGTGGCAAATAGCGTGGTTCACCGAACGATATCGTGGATGATTTTGTGAGCGACTGTCAGTCGCTTGCGGAGGGTGGCCGGCGCCACGCTCAGTCCTTTGCATCGTCACCGTCTTGCACAGAGCCATCGTTTTCATCTGCCGGGCTTTCTAACCCGGCCAGTTGCCGGTCGGCCATTTCTTTAGCGAGGCCCACCAGGGCATCGACCTCTTGCATCTGGTCCACGTGACCGCCATTGGCGACGCGTTTCCGGATCCTCTTCAGTTGGTCAGAGGTAAGTCGCAATATTCCGGTGATGGACGGCTTCTTGGCCACGCCTGCATCTCCTTCATCTCAACCCACGAGACAAGCAAGCGTTCCGGCCCGAAACTTTTTACGGCAAAAGTCGACATTCAATCGACCCGCTTTTAATCCGGGTCATGAACCCCGCCATGCGTTACGCAAGCTCGATCGGCCCAGCGGCTTGCGATGGAGGGAGACCGCTGGGCCTGACCAGCGAGCTTTAGGGGAGCTCGCCTGGCTGGCGCGTTGCCCGTCCGTCTCGCTTTCCTCGTCTATCGTGCGCACAGGCAGATAGGTGTTGGTTCCAGCCATTCGCGCAGCACGATCTAATGATCTAAATGAGGTCGGGCCATGAGGTCTGGCCGACCAGAGCGCGTCCTCCGTTGCGGGCTCCAGCGGCACGCCTGAGACGTTCCTGAGCATCAATGCGGCGCGACGCAGGATGATCTGTAGATCCGCGCGCGACATGTCCGCGATGCGATCGGCAGCGTTAGTGGCGATGATGCAACCACCGCCATGGCCTTCGCGTTTAACCGCCTTAATCCTGGCGAGCGATAAAAATGGCGGCGTTCATTCCGATTACAGTCTACCTGAATCACAAGCCGATGGTGGTCGCTTCGATAGCCGACGCCGAGATGGCGCTTCAGCAACCATGGCCACTCTTGGAAAAGCCGTCCCGGCTTGAGGCAATCCGAATGATCGAGGAATGCCTGGCCGGACATTGCAGTCACCAAGCTGCGTTCGCAGCTTTCAAGGCGGCCGCATCTGAACAGGGACTTCTTAAGCGAAAGCGCCCAAGCGCAGGCCTCAAGAAATTTGACGGGGTTGCTGAAGACCTGATGTAATGAGGTGGAACGGCCCGCTCCGACGGGCATCTAGGGCGCGCTTAAGGCTTAGCGGCTTCCCCGACATAGTGTTCGAGCAGATCCTTGAAGTCTCGGCTTCCTTGCTCGTCGCTCTGAACATAGATCAGCAAAGCAGCCCAGTCCTGCAAAGCAGGGCACCGACGATTTTCAGCGCGTCATTTCCTCAGCCTCACGCCAGCGCCGCCGTCGACGCATTGGCCATCATCTAAGAATACGATGCCGCTAGCCTCGAGAGCGCCCTTCAAACCCCGCTTCGGCGGGGTTTTTCATGTGCCGCGTGCGCCATTCATGCGCCAGCAAATCCCCGCTAACCCATGAAAAAGCCCGGAAACGCTGGTAATTCTGGTAAATGGCAATGGCGCATTAAACAACGCCGGATTTTTCTCTAAAGGCTTGATTTTGTTGGTGAGCGCGCAGGGATTCGAACCCTGGACCTACTGATTAAAAGTCAGTTGCTCTACCGGCTGAGCTACGCGCTCCCGCGGGCTCAGAATGCCGCCCTCGAAATTGCGCGGAACATAGGGAGAGTGTCTCGACCGGTCAACCGGAAAAGTGGGTGCGTAAGCCGGGCTTTTCGCGGTCTCGTGACGCCTCGCAAACCGTCTCGACAAGATCGGAGTGGCTGTCTCGCACAAAAGCCGAGATGTATTACAAATCAGCAGCTTGCTATTTTTCGCGGAACAATTGCGCAACCTGCCGTTTTTGTCGCTACAAGGGACGACGCTTTCAAGGAGAAGACCATGAACAGGATCATGTCGGGCTTACTGGCGACCGCTCTGTCAGCGTCATTCGCTGTAGCGCAGATCGTGCCCGTCAACGCCCAGCCCATCTACGTGCCGCTGGGAACGTCTCGTCGGATGTCCAGACTGTCGAGCACAGACGGTGGAGGCGTGGTTTCGACCGCGATTTCTCCCGTCGCGATTTCCGTCGCGATTTTTCCCGCCGCGATTTTTCCCGCCGCGATTTTCGTCGTTTCGCCCGTGACGACGGCAGGTATTGGCGCGGCCATCGCGGCTATCGCTACTATCGTCCCGGCTATCGCCGTTACGGCGACTACTGGTTCCCGCTGGCTGCCTTCGCCACTGGGGCGCTGATCACCGGCGCGATCGTCAACAACCAGTACCGCCGCGTCTATCGAGGCGATGCCCACGTGGAGTGGTGCTACAGCCGCTACAGATCTTACCGGGCTTATGACAACACGTATCAGCCTTACTACGGCCCCCGCCGGCAGTGCATCTCGCCCTATTGATAAGCCAGGGCAGAGCTGAATAAAGCTTGTTGAAGAGCCTGCGCCGGCAACGGCGCAGGCTTTTTCTTTTTCGGTGCGCGAATCTACAGCGTGCTCAGGGTCCGGCGCACGGCATGGCGCCAACCGGCCAGCTTTGCGGAACGGACCGATGCATCCATGTCCGGTCGAAACCGTCGCTCCAGCGCCCAGCTCCTGGCGAATTCCCTTGTCTCCGGCCAGACGCCCGCCTTCGAGCCGGCCAGCCATGCCGCGCCGAGCGCCGTCGTCTCCAGGATGGTCGGACGGTCGACCGGCGCATCGAGGATGTCCGCAAGCCGCTGCATCGTCCAGTCCGACGCCACCATGCCGCCATCGACCCTGAGAACGGTCTTCGCTGACGCGCCCTTCCAGTCCCTGCGCATCGCATCGAGCAGGTCGCGCGTCTGGAACGCGACGGATTCGAGTGCTGCGCGTGCAAATTCCGCCGGGCCCGAATTGCGGGTCAGCCCGAAGATAGCGCCGCGCGCTTGGGCGTCCCAATGCGGCGCGCCGAGCCCTACGAAAGCCGGCACCAGATAGACTTCTTGAGTCGGGTCGGCGCTCGCCGCCAGCACGCCGCTGTGCTCGGCTTTGCCTATCACCTTGATGCCGTCGCGCAGCCACTGCACGGCAGCACCCGCGATGAAGATGGATCCTTCCAGCGCATACGTGGTCTTGCCGTTCAGCCTGTAGGCAATGGTCGTCAACAACCGGTTCTTGGAGCGCACCAGATCGCTGCCGGTGTTGAGCAGCGCGAAGCAGCCGGTGCCATAGGTGGATTTCATCATGCCCGGCTCAAAACAGGCCTGGCCGATGGTCGCCGCGTGCTGGTCGCCGGCCACGCCGAGGATCTTTATCTCTGCGCCGAACAGGCTTTTCTCTGTGATTCCATAATCGTCGGCGCAATCCTTCACCTGCGGCAGCATTCTTCCCGGTATGCCGAGAATGGCCAGGAGCTCATCGTCCCAAGCATTCTTTTCAATGTTGTAGACCAGCGTGCGCGAGGCGTTGGTGGCGTCGGTGGCGTGAACTTTTCCGCCGGTCAGCCGCCAGATCAGGAAGCTGTCGACGGTGCCGGCCAGCAATTCGCCGTTCTCGGCGCGTTTTCTGGCGCCCTTCACCTTGTCCAGCATCCAGGCGATCTTGGTGCCGGAGAAATAGGGATCGAGCAGCAGGCCAGTCTTTCTGGTGAACTTCTTCTCCAGTCCCTGCTTCTTCAATTTCTGGCACAGCGGCGCGGTGCGGCGGTCCTGCCAGACAATCGCGTTATGGATCGGCCTGCCGGTCGCCCTGTCCCAGATGACGACGGTCTCGCGCTGGTTGGTGATCCCGATGGCCGCGACATCCGAAGCATCGCGGCCGGCGCGCTTCAGCGCAGCCTTCGCCGTCGCCACGACACTCGACCAGATTTCCTCCGGATCATGCTCTACCCAGCCGGAGGCCGGATAATGCTGGGTAAACTCTTTCTGTCCGCTGCCCACGACCTTCATGTCACCGTCGAACAGGATCGCCCGGCTCGACGTCGTCCCTTGGTCGATTGCTAGAATAAAACCACTCATTCCCGCTCCCTCGGCCCCACTCCCTTGGCGCAAATAGGGGAGACGGCAAGCTGCCGCCTCCCCCGATTGCTGCGATGCGGGCGCGAACGCCCGGATCGATCCTCAGTTGCTCCAGCTCTTGACCAGCTCGTCGTAGTTGATGGTCTGCGCCTTGTCCTTCTCCGGCTCAATCTTCAGCTGCGGCGCGAGATTGCCCTTGGCGACGGCATCGGCGTTCCACTCTTCGAGGGTCTTTTCCTCCGCCATCTTGGGGCCGATGTCGCCCTGCACGCCGGCGCGCTCGAGGCGCTCAAGCACCTTTTCCTGCTCGGCGCAGAGCGAGTCCATCGCCTCCTGCGGGGTTTTGGCACCCGACGAGGCATCGCCGATCGCCTGCCACCAAAGCTGTGCCAGCTTCGGATAGTCAGGAACGTTCGTACCCGTCGGCGACCACTGGACGCGGGCCGGCGAGCGGTAGAACTCGATCAGGCCGCCGAGCTTCGGGGCGCGGTCCGTGAAGCTCTTGTGCTGGATCGTGCTCTCGCGGATCAGCGTCAAGCCGACGTGGCTTTTCTTCACGTCGACTGTCTTCGAGGTGACGAACTGCGCGTAGAGCCAGGCGGCCTTGGCGCGGTCGTCAGGCGTCGACTTGAGGAGCGTCCAGGAACCCACGTCCTGGTAGCCGAGCTTCATGCCGTCCTTCCAGTAGACGCCATGCGGCGACGGAGCGAAGCGCCATTTCGGCGAACCGTCCTCGTTCACGACAGGAAGGCCGTCCTTCACCATGTCGGCGGTGAAGGCCGTGTACATGAACATCTGCTGGGCAATTTCGCCCTGCGCCGGAACCGGTCCGGATTCCGAGAAGGTCATGCCCTGGGCCGCGGCCGGAGCGTAAGCCTTCATCCAGTCGAGATATTTCTGGATGGAATAGACCGACGCCGGACCGTTGGTGTCGCCGCCCCGAGCCACGCAGGAGCCGACGGGCTGCGACTTCTCGTCGACCTTGATGCCCCATTCGTCGACCGGAAGACCGTTCGGCAGCCCCTTGTCGCCATTGCCGGCCATCGAAAGCCAGGCATCGGTGAAGCGCCAGCCGAGCGACGGGTCCTTCTTGCCGTAGTCCATATGGCCGTAGACCTTCTTGCCGTCGATCTCGCGGCCGGTGAAGAATTCGGCGATGTCCTCATAGGCCGACCAGTTGACCGGCACGCCGAGATCGTAGCCGTACTTCGCCTTGAAATCCGCCTTGTTCTTCTCGTCGTTGAACCAGTCGTAGCGGAACCAGTAGAGGTTCGCGAACTGCTGGTCGGGCAGCTGGTAGAGATCGCCGTCCGGAGCCGTCGTGAACTTGGTGCCGATGAAGTCGGCGAGGTCGAGGTTCGGGTTGGTGACGTCCTTGCCCTCATTCGCCATCCAATCGGTCAGGCTGCGCGCCTGCTGATAGCGCCAATGGGTGCCGATCAGATCAGAGTCGTTGACATAGGCGTCGTAGATGTTTTCGCCCGACTGCATCTGCGTCTGCAGCTTTTCGATGACATCGCCTTCGCCGATCAGGTCATGGGTGATCTTGATGCCCGTTATGTCGGAAAACGCCTTGGCCAGCGTCTTCGATTCATATTCGTGCGTCGTGATGGTTTCCGAGACGACCTTGATGTCCATGCCCGCAAAGGGTTTTGCAGCATCGATGAACCATTGCATCTCGGCTTCCTGGGCAGCGCGATCGAGCGTCGACATGTCGCCGATTTCCTTGTCCAGGAAAGCTTTTGCCTCGTCCATTCCGGCATAGGCGTTGCCTGCCCCGAGCAACAGGACAAGCGCAGTCGTTGATGTCAAAAATTGCCGTCTCATGTGTTTCCTCCACTGTTTCAGTTTCAAGTGCGATCGAAGCAGCCGCCGGCACGCGGCCGCTCCAACAGTTTCCCCCTCTATACGTAGCGGAACACGCCGATGGCGTAGACCACGGAGAGAGCGAGAGCCCACCACAGGTTGGGTCCGACAAGACCCAGCCAAGCGAGATGGATAAAGGCGCTGCCAAGCAGCGATAGGAAGAGACGGTCGCCGCGCGTCGTCTCGAAGCGCAGCACGCCAACCCGGGGATTGCCGCCCGGCGAGGCGTATTCCCAGATCGCCATGCCGCAGAGCAGCACCAGGATCGTGATGAAAAAGACCGCCGTCGGCAGCGTCCACGCCATCCAGGAAAGGTTCATCGTCACACCCTCCCCAGGGCAAAGCCCTTGGCGATATAGTTGCGCACGAACCAGATCACGAGCGCGCCCGGAAGGATGGTCAGCACGCCGGCCGCGGCCAGCACGCCCCAGTCGAGGCCCGAGGCCGAGACCGTGCGCGTCATGATCGCTGCGATCGGCTTCGCCGCCGTCGTGGTCAACGTCCGCGCGATCAGCAGCTCCACCCACGAGAACATGAAGCAGAAGAAGCAGGCCACGCCGATACCGCTCGCGATCAGCGGCATGAATATCCTGAGGAAAAAGCGCGGGAAGGAATAGCCGTCGATATAGGCGGTCTCGTCGATTTCCTTCGGCACGCCCGACATGAAGCCTTCGAGAATCCAGACCGCCAGCGGCACATTGAACAGGCAATGCGCGAGCGCCACGGCGATGTGCGTGTCGATCAGGCCGAAAGCCGAATAGAGCTGGAAGAACGGCAGCGCAAACACCGCCGGCGGCGCCATGCGGTTGGTCAAGAGCCAGAAAAACAGGTGCTTGTCGCCGAGAAAGCGGTAGCGCGAGAAGGCATATGCAGCCGGAAGCGCCACGGCGACGGAAATCACCGTGTTCATAACCACATAGATAATCGAGTTGATGTAACCCTTATACCAGGACGGGTCGGTGAAGATCACCATGTAGTTGGCGATCGTCGGGTTTCTCGGCCACAGCGAGAAGGCGCCGAGGATCTCTTGGTTGGTCTTGAAGCTCATATTGACCAGCCAGTAGATCGGCAGCATCAGGAAGATGATATAGATCGTTGGCACCAGCCACCAGAACCGCGACTCCTCGCCCCGCCGCCGCATCTTGCGGGCAAGGACGGCGTTCGCCGTCTGCGTTTCCGCGGTAGCAGGGGTTTGCCGCATGAGCGTTCGTTCGTTGGCCGTGGTTTCCTCGAGGCGCGCCATCTCACTGCTCCGCATCGTAGGCTGTCATGACGGTGTAGAACACCCAGGACAGGAGCATGACAATCAGGAAATAGACGATCGACATGGCCGCCGCCTCACCGAGGTTGAACTCGCCGATGGCCAGCTTCACCAGATCGATCGACAGGAAAGTGGTGGTGTTGCCGGGCCCGCCGCCGGTGACGACGAACGGTTCGGTGTAGATCATGAAACTGTCCATGAAGCGCAGCAGGACCGCGATCAGCAGCACACGGTTCATCTTCGGCAGCTGGATGTAGCGGAAGATCGCCCAGCGCGACGCCCCGTCGATCTTCGCCGCCTGGTAATAGGCGTCGGGGATCGAGACCAGCCCTGCGTAGCAGAGCAGGACGACGAGGCTCGTCCAATGCCAGACATCCATGACGATGACTGTGATCCAGGCGTCGAACGGGTCGTTGACATAGTTGTAGTTGAAGCCGAGCGCCCGCAGCGAATATCCGAGCAGGCCGATGTCGACGCGGCCGAACACCTGCCAGATCGTGCCGACGACGTTCCACGGGATGAGCAGCGGCAGCGCCATCAGCACCAGGCAGACCGGAACGCCCCAGCCCTTCTTCGGCATGTTGAGCGCAATGAAGATGCCGAGCGGAATCTCGATGACCAGGATGATGGCCGAGAAGATCAGGTTGCGGCCCATCGCTTCCCAAAACCGGTCGGAATGCAGGATTTCCTCGAACCATTCCGAACCCGCCCAGAAGAAGACGTTGTTGCCGAAAGTGTCCTGCACCGAGTAATTCACGACGGTCATCAGCGGGATGATCGCCGAGAAAGCCACCAGCAACAGCACCGGCAGCACCATGAACCAGGCCTTGTTGTTCCAGGTCCTTTCCATGCTCAGCCTCCCATTTCGACGCGCCAGGAATCGGCATAGATGTTGATGCCGGCCGGGTCGAAAGCGATCTTCGGATCGGCGGGAATGTCCTCGTCCTCGCCGATGATCGCCGCGATGTCGCGGCCTTCGAAACTGGCGCGCACCACCTTGTGGCGGCCGATATCCTCGACCTTGCGGATTGAAACCGGCATGCCGCTGGCGCCAAGCCTGATATATTCGGGGCGGATGCCGAGTTCGATCGCACCGGTGATCCCGGCCCTGGGCGCGCCCGGCAATTCGATCGTCTGGCTGCCGAGCCGCGCGCTCCTGCCTTCGACCGCGACCGGCATGACGTTCATGCCCGGCGAACCGATGAAATAGCCGACGAATGTATGCTTGGGACGCTCGAACAGTTCGGCTGGAGAGCCGATCTGCACGATCTCGCCCTCATACATGACGACGACGTTTTCGGCGAAGGTGAGCGCCTCGGTCTGGTCGTGCGTGACATAGACCATGGTGAAACCGAAGCGCCTGTGCAGCTGCTTCAACTGCGAGCGCAGCACCCACTTCATATGCGGGTCGATGACGGTCAGCGGCTCGTCGAACAGGATCGCGTTGACATCGGAGCGCACCAGCCCGCGTCCGAGCGAGATCTTCTGCTTCTGATCGGCGGTCAGACCCCTCGCCTTTCTTTTGGCCATATCGGCCAAACCGGTCATTTCCAGCGTTTCGCGCACCTTGCGGTCGACATCGGCCTCCGGCACGCCGCGGTTGCGCAACGGGAAGGCCAGATTGTCGTAGACGGTCATGGTGTCGTAGATGACCGGGAACTGGAACACCTGCGCGATGTTGCGCTCCTGTGTCGACAGATTGGTCACGTCCCTGCCGTCGAACAGCAGCTCGCCGTGCGACGGATGCAACAGGCCGGAAATAATGTTGAGCAGCGTGGTCTTGCCGCAGCCCGACGGCCCGAGCAGCGCATAGGCGCCGCCATCCTCGAAGGCGTGATGCACCTCCTTCAGCGCATAGTCCTTGTCCGACTTCGGATGCGGACCGTAGGCGTGGCGGATGTGGTTGCAGTCGATGCGCGCCATGTGCCCTCCTCCCTCAAGCCGCCAGCATCTGTGGCGGCGCGGCCGAGCTGCCGTTCGCGTCGAAAACCATGATGTGCCGCGGATCGATGAACACCTCGATAGTCTGGTCCGGCTCGAACACCAGGATGCCGTGCTCCAGCATCACCCAGCGGACATCGGCGAAGTCGAGATGCACAAAGCTTTCCGAACCGGTGATCTCGGTGACCGAGACCTTGGCTCTCACCGGAACCGCCGACGGGCTCGGCCGGGCAAGAGAGAGATGGTGGGGCTGGAAGCCGATCGTGTAACTCGTATCGGCAATACAGGCGAGTTCAGCCGGCACCGGGAGGTTCACCCCACCATCAAGAAGGAAGCTCGAACCGCTCTTCTTCAGCACGATCGTGTTGAGCGGCGGATCGGCGAATGTCTTGGCCGTGACGAGGTCGTTCGGCCTGCGGAAGACGTCGATCGTCGGGCCGAACTGGGTGATGCGGCCTTCGGAAAGCGTCGCCGTGTTGCCGCCGAGCAGCAAGGCTTCGTGCGGCTCCGTCGTGGCGTAGACGAAGATGGTGCCGGTCGCCGCGAAGATTTTCGGCAATTCCGCGCGCAACTCCTCGCGCAGCTTGTAGTCGAGGTTGGCGAGCGGCTCGTCGAGCAGCACGAGGCTAGCGTTCTTGACGATGGCGCGCGCCAGCGCGGTGCGCTGCTGCTGGCCGCCGGAGAGGCTGAGCGGTGTGCGGTCGAGGAAGGGCGTCAGCTTGAGAAGGGCTGCGGCATTGCGCACCTCCTTGTCGATCTTTGCCCGCTCGGTCCCGGCCACCCTCAGCGGCGAGGCGATGTTCTCGTAAACGGTCATCGCCGGATAGTTGATGAACTGCTGGTAGACCATGGCGACGTTGCGCTTCTGCACCGGGATGCCGGTGACATCCTTGCCATCGAACCAGACCGAACCGGATGTCGGCACATCAAGGCCGGCCATCAGCCGCATCAGGCTGGTCTTGCCGGAAAGCGTCGGTCCGAGAAGGACGTTGAGCGAGCCGTGCTGGAGCGTCAGCGACACGTCGCGTATATGCTCCGTCGCGCCGATCGTCTTCGTCACGTTTCTCAGTTCCAGCATGATGCCTCCTCCCAGGCTTTCTGCATCACTATTCGGCAGCCGCGACATGGCGCCGGCTTATCCCGCGCATGAATTCGTCGAGCGCTGCCGCCTGCTCGCGGCTCAGATGCAGGCCGCGCTTGGTCCTGCGCCACAATACATCTTCGGCCGTCATCGCCCATTCATTTTGAACGAGGTAGCGCACCTCGGCCTCGTAGAGATCGGCGCCAAAGTTGCGGCCAAGGTCGGCATTCGACCTGGCGAGGCCCAGCAGCATCCTTGCGCGAGTCCCGTAAAGCCGGGTCAGGCGGCGCGCCAGACGCGCATCGAGGAACGGATAGGCCATCTTCAGTTTCGCCACTTCGGCGTCGAAGCCGCTGGCCGGGAAATCGCCGCCCGGCAGCGACGCGTTTGCCGTCCACGGTTTGCCGCGCTTGCCGAGAAAACCCTCGATTTTCTCGAGCATCGATTCCGATAGCCGGCGATAGGTGGTGATCTTGCCGCCGAAGGTGTTGATGATCGGCGCCGTGCCATCGCCGCCGTCGGTCTTCAGCACATAGTCGCGGGTCGCTTCCTGCGCCTTCGAGGCGCCGTCGTCATAAAGCGGGCGCACGGCGGAATAGGTCCAGACGATGTCCGAACGCTTGACCGGTTGCGCGAAATATTCGCTCGCCGCACCACAGAGATAATCGATCTCGGCGTCGCTGATCTTCATGTCGTGCGGGTCGCCAGAATAGTCCTGGTCGGTGGTGCCGATCAGCGTGAACTCTTCCTCGTAGGGGATAGCAAAGATGATGCGGCCATCCTTGTTCTGGAAGAAATAGGCGCGCGGATCGTCGAACTTCTTGCCGATGACGATATGGCTGCCCTGTACCAGCCGGACATTGTGCACATCGTTCAAGCCGACCGTAGCGGACAGCACGTGGTCGACCCATGGACCGGCGGCGTTGACCAAAAGCCGCGCCTTGACCTCTTCGGTGTCGCCGGTCTGCATGTTTTCCAGCCTGACCGTCCAAAACTCGCCTTCACGGCGTGCGCTGATGACTTTCGTGCGGGTTCGAATCGTTGCGCCGCGATCTGCGGCGTCCCGGGCGTTCAACGCCACCAGCCGCGCATCGTTGACCCAGCCGTCGGAATATTCGAAGGCCTTTCGAAACAACGGCTTCAGCGGCTTGCCGGCCGGGTCCTTGGCCATGTCCAGCGTCTTGGTCGCCGGCAGCAATTTGCGCCCGCCGATGTGGTCGTAAAGGAAAAGGCCGAGCCTGATCAGCCAGGCCGGGCGCAGGCCCTTGGCGTAGGGCAGCACGAAGCGCATCGGCCAGATGATGTGCGGCGCGTTCTTCCAGAGAACCTCGCGCTCCATCAGCGCTTCGCGCACCAGGCGGAACTCGTAGAACTCGAGATAGCGCAAGCCGCCATGGATCAGCTTGGTCGAGCCGGAGGAGGTTCCGCTGGCCAGATCGTTCATTTCGGCAAGGAAGACCGAGAAGCCGCGCCCAACCGCATCGCGGGCAATGCCGCAGCCGTTGATACCGCCACCGATGACGAAGATGTCATGGATCGGGGATGCGCTCACAAAAAGTCCTCCCGGATTTCGCATTGCAGCATTTCTAGGTTTTTACGAAACCGTCTCGGGATTATTTCGAAATAGGAACGAATGTCAAACGAAATATAAACAGCAGGAGTTGCCGCAACGGCACCATCTAGGAGAGCGAGGTTTCGATCAGTTGAACCTCTGCTTCCTGGCAGATCTTGCGCACCGACGGGATGTCGCAGCGGTCGGTGATGAAAGTGTTGACCTGCGACAGGTGGCCGATGCGAACCGGCGCCGTCCGCTCGAACTTGGTCTGGTCGGAAACGAGGATGACATGCCGGGCATTGGCGATGATCGCCTGCGCCACCTTCACCTCGCGAAAATCGAAATCGAGCAACGCACCGTCATGGTCGATCGCCGAGGCGCCGATCACCGCGTAGTCGACTTTGAACTGCCTGATGAAATCGACCGCCGCCTCGCCGACCACACCGCCGTCGGAACCACGCACGACGCCGCCGGCAATAACAACTTCGATGGAAGGATATATGCGCATCCTGTTGGCAACATTGATATTATTGGTGATGACCATCAGGCCGGCATGATCGAGAAGCGCCTTGCTGACTGACTCCGTCGTGGTGCCGATATTGATGAACAGCGAGGCGTTGTCCGGGATCAGCCTGGCTGCGGCGCGGCCGATCGCCTCCTTCTCGTCGGCGGCGATCTTGCGCCTCGCCTCATATTCCATGTTCTCGATGCCGGACGGGAACAGCGCCCCGCCATGGATACGGGAAAGCAGTCGCTGGTCGCACAGATCGTTAAGGTCCTTGCGGATGGTCTGCGGCGTCACGTTGAAATGCGTTGCCAGATCGTCGACCAGCACGCGGCCATTGTCCTTGGCCATCTGGATGATTTCGGAATGACGTGGTGACAGATACATTGGCGACCTCCCGTTTTCGTTTTTCTTGCCTATAGCCGAAAACGAAAGTGATGAAAAGGCATGAGCCGGCTAGAGCGGGATGAATTGAGTCTGAATCGAAAGGGGATTCCCGAAGGCGAGCAAATCTGATTCAACCTGCTGGCTGGGTCAGGAGGCCAGCATGGATGTGCAAGCCTTACTCGATGGATCTTCGCACGCGGGTGGTAGCGTCGGTTGAGCAGGAGGGCCTGTCGCGACGTCAGGCGGCAGAGCGCTACGGGGTTGGAATCAGCACGGTCATCCGATGGGTGCGCCGCTTGCGCGAGACGAACAAGCTGACACCCGGCAAGATGGGTGGGCACAGACCGAAGAAGATTGCCGGAGAGCATCGGGAGTGGCTGCTGCGGCGCTGCCGGGCGGCGGAGTTCACACTGCGCGGTCTTGTGGCCGAGCTTGGCGATCACGGCCTGAAGGTCGATTACCGCTCGGTGTGGGAGTTCGTTCACGCCGAGAAGCTCAGTCACAAAAAAAGACGCTGATCGCCAGTGAGCAGGATCGCCCGGATGTGGCGCGCCGGCGGGCACAGTGGGTAAAGTATCAGGACCGCATCGATCCTTCCCGCCTGGTGTTCATCGACGAGACCTGGACCAAGACCAATATGGCGCCGCTCAGAGGATGGGCGCCGCGCGGCGAGAGGATCAAGGCCAAGGTGCCGCACGGTCATTGGAAGACCATGACCTTCTTGGCGGCACTGCGCCACGACCGTGTCGATGCACCATGGCTGATCGACGGACCGATCAACGGCGAGCGTTTCCAGCTCTATGTCGATGCGGTTCTCGTCCCAACCCTCAAGCCCGGTGACATCGTCATCATGGACAATCTCGGTTCGCACAAGGGCAAGGCCGTGCGCCGTGCCATCCGCTCGGCCGGCGCCAGGCTGTTCTTGCTGCCCAAATACTCCCCCGACCTCAACCCTATTGAGAAATTCTTCGCCAAGCTCAAGCATTGGCTGCGCAAGGCTGCCAAGCGAACGGTCGAGACCGTCTGTGACGCCATCGGCCAAATCCTCGGCACTGTCACTTCAACCGAATGCAGAAATTACTTCATCGAGGCCGGCTATGCGCCAACCTAAATTCATCCCGCTCTAACGAAATTGCATGCGTCCAAAGACAAACCTCGACGCAACTTTGCCGATCCAATTCACGCCAGACGGCGGGCGATTTCGGTGATGACCTCGAATGCGGTGTCGACATCCGCCGCCGTCGTCTCGAACTGACCGACCTGAAAGCGGACCGCGACCTGCCCGTCCACCCGTGTCTGCGTCAGGTAGATGCGGCCATCGTCGTTGATCGCGTTGACCAGCCGCAGATTGTGTTCGTCCGAATCGATGCCGGCCGCCGCCAGATGCCGGAACGAAAACAGCGACAGCATCGGTTCCGTGACGATCTCGAAATCCGGTTCCCTGGCCAGCCGGGCGGCAAGACCTTCGCTCCAGGCGACATGGCTGCGGATCATGGTCCGCAGATTTTCCAGCCCGTGTGCGCGCAGCAGGAACCAGAGTTTCAGTGCGCGAAAGCGCCGCCCGAGCGGCACCGACCATTCGGAATAGTTGATGATGCCGTCGCGTCCATGCGTCTTCAGGTAATCCGGCTTGATGGCGAGCGTCCGCACCAGGTCTTCCGGCCGGCGGATGAACTGCATCGAGCAGTCGAACTGCGCGCCCAGCCATTTGTGCGGGTTGAAGACGATGGAATCCGCGTGCTCCACGCCCGCCCAGAAATGCCGGTATTCCGGACATATCATCGCCGATCCGGCCCAGGCAGCATCGACATGCAGATAGAGCCCGTACCGTTTCGCCACTGCGGCGACGCCGGCGATGTCATCGGTGCCGCCGGTGCTGGTGCCACCAACACAAGCGATGATGCCGGCCGGCAGCATGCCGGCATCCCGGTCGGCGGCGATCGCCGCTTCGAGGGCCGTGACATCCATGGCGTGCAGGCGCCCGGCAACCGGAATGCGCACGAGATTGTCTTCGCCGATGCCCGATACCCAGATTGCCCGGTCGATAGAAGTATGGACCTGGTCGGAAGAATAGACGCGCAATATCGGCTGGCCTTGCAGGCCCTTCTTGTTGCCCTGCCAGTCGAGCGCGCGCTCGCGCATGGTCAGCACGGCGGCAAGCGTCGCCGACGATGCCGAATCCTGCATGACGCCGGAAAACCCTTCCGGCAGGCCAAGCGCCTGACGCATCCAGTCGACGACGCGCGTCTCGAGTTCGGTCGCTGCCGGCGAGGTCTGCCAGAGCATGCATTGCGCGGCCATCACCGAGACCAGATATTCGGCCACCACCGAGACCGGTGCGGCGTTGGCCGGGAAATAGGCGAAGAAGCGCGGATGCTGCCAATGCGTCATGCCCGGCAGGATTTTTTGCTCGAAATCGGCGAAGATTGCCTGCATCGTTTCGCCATGTTCCGGCGGCGAGACGTCGATGCTTCTAGAGATTTCGCCCGGTTCGACAAGCGGCCGCACCGGTCTTTCGCGAAGTGTGCTCCTGTAGTCGGCACCCCATTCGGCCGCATGCAGCGACCATTCCCGAAATTCGTCGCTATTCATCTTGCTCTCCATCGCATCGAGCCCAGCGATCAAAGAGCACGAAAAACGGAGGCTTTCACTCGGGAAAGTCAGGCAGGCTCGCAAAAGCAGCCTTCAGTGCATTCGACCAGCCGTCCGAAATCGTCCGATAATATTGGTCGTCCTGGGCTATCCGCTTCTTCAGGCTGACCTTGAAGGCATCCTTTTCGTAGAACAGCAGGTCGAGCGGCAGACCGACCGACAGGTTCGATTTCAGCGTCGAGTCGAACGACACCAGCAGCAGTTTCACCGTCTCGGCGAAACCCATGGTCTTTTCATAGGCGCGGATGATGATCGGCTTGCCGTATTTGGTCTCGCCGATCTGGAAGAACGGCGTGTCGTCGGTCGATTCGATGAAATTGCCTTCCGGATAGATCATGAACAGCCGCGGCGCGCTGCCCTTGATCTGGCCGCCGAGGATAAAGGAGGCATTGAAATAGGAGTCGGCCTTCTCGCCCGCCGGCGACGAACTGGCGATGACTTCCTTGACGGTGTCGCCGACCAGCCGCACCGTCTGGTACATGGACGGCGTTTCAAGCAGCGTGGCGTGGCGATCGGCCACCGCCTTGGTGCGTTCGTCGAGCAGGCTGACGACAGCTTGCGTCGTCGCCAGATTGCCGGCCGACATCAGCACGATGACGCGCTCGCCCGGCTCCTCCCAGACATGCATCTTCTTGAAGGTCGAGATCGAATCCATGCCGGCATTGGTACGCGTGTCAGACATGAACACGAGCCCACGATCGATCTTCAGGCCGACGCAATAGGTCATCGAATCTCTTTGGCAGCAATCTTGCCGTGGATTACTGCTCCACGGTGACGATGACCGCAAGCTGTTCTTCCGCTTGTCCCAGCCGAATCCCTGATACGGGCGTGGCGTCGCGGTAATCACGGCCGGTCGCCACCTTTACATAGCGTTCGTCGGGCGAAATGCCGTTGGCGACGTCGAACGCGACCCAGCCAAGGCCCGCAACATGCGCCTCGGCCCAGGCATGGCTAGCCGCCTGCTCGACCGCCGCATCCATCATCAAATAACCGCTGACGTAGCGGGCCGGAAAGCCCATGGCGCGTGCGGCGGCGGCAAAGATGTGGCTGTGGTCCTGGCAGACGCCGGTCTTGAGCGCCAGCGCGTCCTCGGCCGGCGTCGCCGCATTGGTGGTGCCCGGCGTATAGGCGACGCGCTCGCCGATCACCGCCATCAGCCGGTGCAATCTTTCGATATCGGTCCCCTCGCCGACCGAGGCCGCGAGTTCGCGAATGCCGCTGCCGATCGTGGTCAACGGGGTTTCATGGCCAAACAGCCAGAGCGGCGCGAAACCCTGATGTGGCCCCGAGACGCCGGCTGTGTCGCGTGTCACCACCTCGCCTGATGCCTCGACGGTGATGAAATCGCGCTCGCCTTCGACGCTCAACAGCCGCGTGTCGTTGCCGAAATGGTCGGTGAAGCGAACTTCCTCGCGCGCCCCTTCGATCGTCAGCGCCCAGGACAAAACGGTCTGCGTCGGCCCGCTAACCGGAAGCAGTCGCAACCGCTGCAATAGATAATGCACCGGCGCATCGTAGCGGTATTCGGTCCGGTGGGTGATCTTCAGCCGCATTGTTCTCGCCCTCGAAGCATAATCTTTTCCGGAAACCGGCTTTCACTTTCCGGGATCATGCTCAATAGAACCTGTAGTCCTGCGCGATCTCGTCGCCGAGCCTGGTGTTGTCGCGAATGAAATTGGCCAGGAATTCATGCAGGCCGGCGTCGAATATGTCCTTGATCGAGCCGGCCGTCAGCATGGCCTGGGTCTTGCCCGCTGTCGCATGACAGGCATGGCGCTCGCCATAATCGTCGCCCAGGAATCTGAGGTGCTCCGTCAGGAAACGGTAGCAGAATGTCAGCGAGCGCGGCATGCGAACGTTGAGGATAAGATAGTCGGCGATGTTGCTCGGCTTGTAGTCTGCCTCGTAGACCCAGCGATAGGAGCGGTGCGCCGACACCGAACGCAGGATCGATTCCCACTGGTAGTTGTCGAGCGTCGAGCCGACCCACGAGATCGACGGCAACAGCACGTAATATTTCACGTCCAGGATACGTGCCGTGTTATCGGCGCGTTCGACATAGGTGCCGAGCTGCGAGAAATCGAAGATCTCGTTGCGCAGCATGGTGCCGTAGAACGAACCGCGGATCAGCGCCGTTTCGCGCTTGATCGCGTCGAGCACGCTGGGCAGGTCGCGTTCGTCGATCGGCTTGGCCAGCATGCGCTTCAGCGACATCCAGGCCTCGTTAATGCTTTCCCAGGTTTCGCGAGTCAGGGCGGTGCGCACCATGCGGGCGTTGTTGCGGGCCGTCTCGATCGACGCCATCGTGCTCGACGGGTTCGATGTGTCGCGCAGCAGGAAATCCGCGACATTGGCGGCGGTATAGTCCTGGTATTTCTGCGTGAAGGCGGCGTCCGAGCCGGCGCTGAGCAGCACCGAATTCCACTCTTCGGAGGCGTTCTGGGTGCGGGTCAGCGCCATGCGCAGCCCGGCATCGACCAGCCGCGCCATGTTTTCCGCCCGCTCGATATAGCGGTTCATCCAGTAGAGCCCGTTGGCGGTGCGGCCGAGAAGCATATCAATCTGCCTCGATGTCGAGCGAATAGCGAATAGCGAATAGCGAATAGGGGAAAAAAGACTTCATGACTTTTGTTGCAGACTCCTGATCATCGAACGCAACATTTTCCCGATCTCCTCGGTTTGGTTAAGCAACCGACCACCCTCTTTCTCAACCACCAAGCCCACTCTCCCGGACAAGATCAGGTGCGTTTCCAATTCTTTAAGAGAACCTTGAGCAATGCGCAGAAATTGAATGAAGGCTCCCGTATTTTCTCGTCCGTGACCCTCCGCGATGTTTGCTGCGATTGACGCCGCCGAGCGCCTTATCTGAGAGGTCATTCCGTATGCTTCCTTGCTCGGGAACGCTGTCGTCACGGAATAGCAATCTACCGCCAATTCTATGGCTGCCTTCCAAACAATCAGGTCCCTGTAAGAATTGATCGCCGTCGCACACCCCCTATTCGCTACTCGCTATTCCCTACTCGCTACTTCCCACTCTAATCATCCAGCACCCACGTATCCTTGGTGCCACCGCCCTGGGATGAGTTGACCACCAGCGAGCCCTCCTTCAGCGCCACGCGCGTCAGCCCGCCCGGCACGATCTGGATGCGGTCGGAAACCAGCACGTAGGGCCTGAGGTCGACATGGCGCGGCGCCAGCCCTTTGTCGGTCAGGATCGGACAGGTCGACAGCGCCAGCGTTGGCTGGGCGATGTAGTTCGACGGTTTTGCCGCTAGTTTTTTGGAAAAATCCTCGCATTCCTTTTTGGTCGCCGCCGGCCCGACCAGCATGCCGTAGCCGCCGGAGCCGTGCACCTCCTTCACCACCAGCTCGTCGATATGTTCGAGCACGTATTTCAGGCTGTCCGGCTCCGAGCAGCGCCAGGTCGGGATGTTGCCGAGGATTGCCTTGCGGCCAGTGTAGAATTCGACGATCTCGGGCATGTAGGAATAGATCGCCTTGTCATCGGCGATGCCGGTTCCCGGCGCATTGGCGATGGTGATGTTGCCGGCGCGGTAGACATCCATGATGCCCGGCACGCCAAGTGCTGAGTCCGGACGGAAGGTCAGCGGATCGAGGAAAGAATCGTCCACCCTTCGATAAAGCACGTCGATCTGCTTGTAGCCTTCGGTCGTACGCATCGCGATGTGGCCATCGACGACGCGCAGATCCTGCCCCTCGACAAGCTGCACGCCCATCTGGTCGGCAAGGAAGGCATGTTCGAAATAGGCGGAGTTGAAGCTGCCCGGCGTCAGCACGGCAATGGTCGGCGCACCCTCGGTGCTCAGCGGTCGCACCGCCGCCAGCGACTGGCGCAAGAGCTGCGGATAGTTTTCCACCGGCCGCACCTTGATCTGCTGGAACAGCTCGGGAAAGAGCTGCATCATCGTCTCACGGTTCTCCAGCATGTAGGAGACGCCGGACGGCGTGCGCGCATTATCCTCCAGCACATAGAACTCGTTCTCGCTGATGCGAACGATATCGACGCCGATGATATGGGTGTAGACGCCGGCCGGCGGCCGCACTCCGATCATCTCCGGCAGGAACGCCTCGTTCTTGGCGATCAATTCCTTGGGGACGCGCCCGGCGCGCAAGATCTCCTGGCGGTGGTAGATATCGTCGAGAAAGGCGTTCAGCGCCTGGACGCGCTGCTCGATGCCTTGCGTCAGCCGTCGCCATTCATTGCCGGAAATGATGCGCGGAACGATATCGAAGGGAATAAGGCGTTCGGAGGCTTCCTGCTCGCCGTAGACGGCAAAGGTGATGCCGGTCTTGCGAAAGACGCGTTCGGCGTCCTGCATCTTCTCGGTAAGCCTGGCCGGATCCTGCTCCTTCAGCCAGCGGTCGTAAGCCGAATACGGTTTTCTCAATCCGGAGATTTCCGGAAGCATTTCGTCGAACGCTGCCAATCGCATACTCCCCTGTGAGGCCATTTCACTGGCGTCACGCGAGAAAATCAAGCGCAATCGGTGATTTGGAGGATGCTGGCGATCAGTATGTCGCGACCTGCCTAAAATTAGGGCATCGCCGATATGGCTGGGTCAGGCTTTGCCTCGTGCCCGGGCAGGCTG
This sequence comes from Mesorhizobium onobrychidis, assembly GCF_024707545.1. Taxonomy (NCBI): domain Bacteria; kingdom Pseudomonadati; phylum Pseudomonadota; class Alphaproteobacteria; order Hyphomicrobiales; family Phyllobacteriaceae; genus Mesorhizobium; species Mesorhizobium onobrychidis. The sequence goes on along the minus strand of NZ_CP062229.1, from coordinate 4,141,355 downwards.
CCGGCGCCGCTCAGAACGCGCGGAAGGTGACGACCGTGAACGTGTCCTTGATGCCTGGAAGAATCTGCACCTTCTCGTTGACGAAATGGCCGATGTCTTCCTCGTCGTCGACATAGAATTTGGCGAGCAGATCGTAATCGCCGGCTGTCGAATAGATTTCCGAAGCGATCTCGGCATCGGCCAACGCGCCGGCAACGTCATAGGACTTGCCCAGATCGCACTTTATCTGCACGAAAAATGCCTTCATTGCCCGGTCCTGCTCAAGCTTGCACGCATAGGCCGCCCTTGTGGCAGACTGCCGCCCGGCTTTCAAGCATCAGGACGGCGCTCGGGCAGAACCCGACTTAAGTGCAGCCAATCGCCGAAATGTTCGCGCCTCCTGATCGTCGGGCCGGACGGCAAAGATTACCCGACGGCAGTTCCCGCATCACTGGCTGCAACCTGCGGGCGGCACTTCGCTGGGCACGTGAGCGCTCGCTCACATCACTGGGATATCGCCCCTTGCCCAGCCCTCGGAAATTTCCGCCGCCCGCGCCTCGAAGGCGCCGGCCTCGATGGCGGCACGAATGTCCTGCATCAGCTTCTGATAGTAGGAAAGATTGTTCCAGGTCAGAAGCATCGCCCCCAGCGCCTCTTGCGAGCGGACCAGATGGTGCAAATAGGCACGGGAATAATCTCTGGCGGCCGGCCAGTCGCTTTGCTCGTCGAGCGGGCGCGGATCGTCGGCATGGCGGGCGTTGCGCAGATTGACCTTGCCGCGCCGAGTGTAGGCGAGGCCATGGCGGCCGGCGCGCGTCGGCATCACGCAATCGAACATGTCGATGCCGCGCGCCACCGATTTCAATATGTCGTCGGGCGTGCCGACACCCATCAGATAACGCGGCCTGTCCGCCGGCAGCTCCGGGCAGGTGATGTCGAGCATTTCGAGCATCACCGCTTGCGGCTCGCCGACCGCCAGCCCGCCGATCGCATAGCCCTTGAGGCCCATCGCTTTCAGCGCCTGCCCCGAACGCAGCCGGAAGGCCGGTATGTCGCCGCCCTGGACGATGCCGAACATCGCCTTGCCCGGCTGGTCGCCGAACGCCGTCTTGCAACGCTCGGCCCAGCGCAGCGACAGCTCCATGGCCCGCTCGATCTCCTTCTCCATGGCCGGCAGCGCGGTGCATTCGTCGAGCTGCATCTGGATGTCGGAATCGAGCAGTCCCTGGATTTCGATCGAGCGCTCGGGCGACATCTCATAGGCGGCGCCGTCGATATGTGAGCGAAAGGTGACGCCGTTTTCGGTCAGTTTCCTCAGTTTCGACAGCGACATTACCTGGAAGCCGCCGCTGTCGGTCAGGATCGGGTGCGGCCAGCGGGCGAATTCATGCAGACCGCCAAGCCGCGCCACACGTTCGGCGCCAGGCCGCAGCATCAGATGATAGGTGTTGCCCAGGATGATGTCCGAGCCGACACTGCGCACCTGGTCCATATACATGGTCTTGACCGTGCCGCCGGTGCCGACCGGCATGAAGGCCGGCGTGCGGATTTCTCCGCGCGGCATGGTGATGGAGCCACGCCGCGCTTTGCCGTCGGTCGCCAGCACCTTGAAGGTGAACGCCTTAGTCATTGAAATCCTTGTCGTATATCGGGTGCGCGTCTATCGTTCTCCTCCTTGAACAGAAGACTTGCATCTCCGTAGGAATAGAATCTGTAGTGGTTTTCGATGGCATGCGCATAGGCCGCACGCATCGTTTCCAGACCGCAAAACGCCGAAACCAGCATGACCAGCGTCGAGCGCGGCAGATGGAAATTGGTCATCAGCATGTCGGCGGCCTCGAAACGATAGCCGGGCGTGATGAAGATGTCGGTCGGACCCGACCATCCGGCCAATGTGCCGTCCTCCCGCGCGGCGCTCTCCAGCAGGCGCAGCGACGTCGTGCCGACGGCGATGATGCGCCCGCCGCGCGCCTTCGCCGCGTTCAGCGCCTCGGCGGTTTCCGGGCTGACCGAACCGATTTCGGCATGCATCTTGTGATCGGCGGTGTCGTCGACTTTCACCGGCAGGAACGTGCCGGCGCCGACATGCAAGGTGACGAAGCGGCGTTCGACGCCCTTGGCATCGAGTGCCGCGAAAAGCTCCGGCGTGAAATGCAGGCCGGCCGTGGGCGCCGCCACAGCCCCCTCCTCCCTGGCATAGATGGTCTGGTAGTCGCTGCGGTCGCGTTCGTCGTCGTCGCGCTTCGAGGCGATGTAAGGCGGCAGCGGAATGTGACCGACGGCGTGCAACGCCTCATCGAGAAACGGACCTGAGAGGTCAAAACCGAGCAAAGCCTCGCCGGCCTCGCCCTTCTCGATCACCGTGGCATCGAACTGGCCGAGAAAGCAGGAATTGGCGTCATGGCCGAAATGGATGCGGTCGCCAACGGCGATGCGCTTGCCCGGCCGCATGAAAGCCAGCCAGCGGTCGGGAGCCACCCGCATGTGCAGCGTGGCTTCGACCTGCGCCGCTGCTTCGCCGCGCCGCCTGATGCCTTTCAGCTGCGCCGGGATGACCTTGGTATCGTTGAAGACCAGCACGTCACCGGTCTCGAGCAGGGACGGCAGTTCGCGCACCGTCCGGTCCTCAAGTCCCTCACCCGGCCTGACAACCAGCATTTTGGCGCTGTCGCGCGGTTCCGCCGGTCGAAGCGCGATGCGCTCCTCCGGCAGATCAAAGTCGAATAGATCGACGCGCAAGAAAACCCCGCCTCAAAATTCCGGGCAGGTCACCGCCCAGGCGCCAACACCGTCGATGCTCAGCGTGCCGCCCATTGCGAATTTGGACTGTTCGCTGGCCTTGACCAGTCGCAATTTGGCTACGATCGAGCTGATGCCCTCATCGGTGAGATCGATCGCCATGTGCTGGTCGTCCTCGAATGCCTGTCCGACGATGACTTTCGTCGAACCCGGCTGACCGTCGGTGGTCCAGTTCCTATCGCCGGCATCAAGCCACACGCGCGCGACCGCGATGACGGCAGTGTGCCCCATCAGGACGTCGATCGATGCCGCGTCGCCTTCAGCGCTGCAAACAATCGATTCTGTCGCCAGCGCCGGAGTAGCCGCCGCGACAAGCATCAGAGTGATCGCCGCGACAGCTCGGTAGGTCATTTTACGTCGGCCGCCACCTTCAGCGACACGATCTTGTCAGGATCCGGCACCGGCTCGCCGCGCTTGATCTTGTCGACATTGTCCATGCCTTCGATGACCTGGCCCCAGACCGTGTATTGGCGGTTGAGGAAGGCGGCATCGTCGAAGCAGATGAAGAACTGCGAGTTGGCCGAGTTCGGGTTCTGCGAACGTGCCATCGAGCAGGTGCCGCGGCCGTGATTGGCGTTGGAGAACTCCGCCTTCAGGTCGGGCTTGTCGGAGCCGCCCGTGCCGGCGCGCGACGGTGCGAAAGAGGGGTTGCTGGAATTGCCGAATTTCACGTCCCCGGTCTGCGCCATGAAGCCGTCGATGACGCGGTGGAACACCACGCCGTCATAAGCGCCTTCGCGCGCCAGTTCCTTGATACGGCCGACATGGCCGGGTGCCAGATCGGGAAACAGTTCGATGACGACCTTGCCCTTGGTCGTTTCCATGATGAGCGCGTTCTCGCGGTCCTTGATCTCGGCCATGTCAGAATATCCTTTGAAACAAATGGGTTACTTGCCGTCGGCGGCGATGCGCACCTTGATCATGCGATCGGGACCCGTGACGACCCCGTTCTGCGCCTCGTCGCCTTTCTTTATCTGGTCCACCAACTCCATGCCTTTCTCGACATTACCGACGATGGTGTACTGGCCATCGAGCGGCGGCGCCGGCGCGAACATGATGAAGAACTGCGAATTGGCGGAATCCGGGTCCTGCGAGCGGGCCATGCCGACCACGCCGCGCTCGTAGCGCTCGGACGTCGAGAATTCGGCCGGCAGGTCGGGAAGATCGGAACCGCCGGTACCGACAGCATCGGCGTTGAAGCCGTTCTTCATGTTGCCGAACTTCACGTCGCCGGTCTGCGCCATGAAGCCGTCGATGACGCGGTGGAAAGCGACGTTGTCGTAAGCGCCCTGGCGCACCAATTTCTTGATCTGCTCGACATGCTTCGGCGCGAGATCGGGCCTGAGCGCGATGGTCACGTCGCCGCCCTTCAGCGTGATGATCATGGTGTTTTCCGGATCGGCGGCGAACGCCGAAACGGTTGCAGCCACAAGACCGAAAACAACGACAAAGCAGGTGGCGAGCCTTTTGAGCGGCATGGATATTTCTCCGAAAACCTTTGTTTCATGCATGTCGTTGTCCCAAAGCCGGGTTCCACGTTGGGGCGACACGCATTATTTCGCGAATTTGGCGGCGAGTGCGCCGGCCACAACCGCCGGCACGAAGGGGCGGATGTCGCCTCCCATCGAGGCTATCTGACGGACAAGTGTGGCGGTAATGGTTCGCACCGAAGGGCTGGCGGGCAGAAAAACCGTCTGCAATTCCGGCGCCATGGTCTCGTTCATGCCGGCCATCTGCATCTCGTAGTCGAGATCCGTGCCGTCGCGCAGGCCGCGGATCATGATCGAGGCGCCCTGCTTCCTGGCCGCGTCGATGACCAGCCCGTCGAAAGCGACAACCTTGATGCGCGCGCCGTCGCGGCCGAATTCGGCCTTCGTCGCTGCTTCGATCAGGTCGACCCGTTCCTCAAAGGAAAACAGCGGCTTTTTGCCGGGATGAATGCCGATCGCCGCATACACGGTGTCCGCCACAGCCAGCGACGCCTTCAGCACGTCGAGATGGCCGTTGGTCAGCGGGTCGAAGGAGCCGGCATAAAGGGCGATGCGTTCTGTCATGGCAGGTGCTTCTAGCGAGCCTCTCTCGCAAAGGCAATCCGATCAGCGAGCCGCCAATGCATGTCGTCCAAAAGTGCGCGGCAGCTTTGGGACAACGACATGCACCCAGACAGGGGACTCGAAGCGCATCGCCTGAGCCACGTTAATCGCGATGCGCTTTGAGTGAACCTTTTGGCCGAGATGAACGACCAATGAATGAGCCAATCACGAAGGCTTCACGCAGCGTTCACTAGGTTGCAGCTTCAGAAGATGAAACCAAAACCCCATTTAATCGTTGCTAGGTGCAGGAGAACACGCCCATGCTGATCTACATGCTCGCCGCCGCAATGACCGTCGCCATGCTGATAGCCACTGTATTCGGGCTGCATCAGGAAGCAGGGCGTGTCCGCGCCAAGTCCAATGCCAAGCGGTTCGGAGGCTTCGGTATCCGCAAGCCATATCGCCACTTCTAAACCGGCTGCTATCTGTGGCGGAGCCGGCCCGTCGGGCCGGCATTGCCCATCAAGACCTACTCGGCGCTGTTATCCGGGCCAGCGCCTTCAGCACCGGTATCCGGGCCAGCGTCGCCCTCGACACTCTCTTCAGCTTCCTCGTCCGACTGCGGTTCCGATATCCGCTCCACCGAAACGACCTTCTCACCGTCAGCCGTGTTGAAGATGGTCACGCCCTTGGTGGCGCGGCTGGCGAAACGAATGCCGTTGACCGGTACACGAATGACGGTGCCGCCGTCCGAGACAAGCATGATCTGGTCGTCGTTGCCGACCGGGAAGGTCGCCACCAGGCGGCCGATCTCGGCCGCTTTCGACACATCGGTGGCGCGAATGCCCTTGCCGCCGCGCCCTGTTAGGCGGAAATCATAGGAAGACGAACGCTTGCCGTAGCCATATTCCGTCACCGTCAGAACGAACTGCTCGTGTGCCTTGAGGAATTCGTAGCGCTCGTCGGAAAGCTCCGTCTCCTCGCCAACCTCTTCATTGGTGAGCTGGATGTCTTCGTCCTCGCCCGCCGCAATGCCGGCGGCGAGCCGCCGTTCGGCCACCACCCGCTTGAGATAGGCGGCGCGCTCGGCCGGCGGCGCATCGACATGTTCGATCACCGCCATCGAGATCACCCGGTCGGTGGCAGCCATGGCGATACCGCGTACGCCGACCGAGTTGCGGCTCTGGAAAACGCGCACGTCGCTGACCGAGAAGCGGATGCACTGGCCGGAGCTTGCGGTCAGAAGCACGTCGTCATTATCGGTGCAGGTCTCGACGCCGAGAATCTCGTCGCCTTCCTCTTCCAGCTTCATGGCGATCTTGCCGTTGCGGTTGACCTGGACGAAGTCCGACAGCTTGTTGCGGCGCACCGTGCCGCGGGTGGTGGCGAACATCACGTCGAGCTCGCCCCAGCTGGTCTCGTCCTCCGGCAGCGGCATGATGGTGGTGATGCGTTCGCCCTGCTCCAGCGGCAGCATGTTGATCAGCGCCTTGCCGCGCGACTGCGGATTGCCGATCGGCAGGCGCCAGACCTTTTCCTTGTAGACGATGCCACGCGAGGAGAAGAACAGCACCGGCGTGTGCGTGTTGGCGACGAACAGCCGGGTGACGAAATCCTCTTCCTTGGTCGACATGCCGGAGCGGCCCTTGCCGCCGCGGCGCTGTGCTCGGTAGAGCGACAGCGGCACACGCTTGATGTAGCCGGAATGGCTGACCGTCACGACCATGTCCTCGCGCTGGATCAGGTCCTCGTCTTCCATATCAGCCCCGCCCTCTGAGAGTTCGGTGCGGCGCGGCGTGCCGAACTCGTCGCGCACGGCGGCAAGCTCGTCCTTGACGATCTGCTGAATGCGGGCTCGGGACGACAGGATGTCCAGGTAATCCTTGATCTCGTCGCCGATCGTGTTCAACTCGTCGGCAATCTCGTCGCGGCCGAGCGCGGTCAGGCGCTGCAGGCGCAATTCGAGGATGGCGCGCGCCTGTTCCTCGGACAGGTTGTAGGTGCCGTCCTCATTGATGCGGTGGCGCGGATCGTCGATCAGCAGGATCAGCGATTCGACGTCGCCCGAGGGCCAGCGCCGCTCCATCAACTGCTCGCGCGCCGTCTGCGGGTCCGGCGCGCTGCGGATCAGCTTGATGACTTCGTCGATGTTGGCGACGGCAATGGCAAGGCCAACCAGCACATGGGCGCGGTCGCGCGCCTTGCGCAGCAGGAATTTCGTGCGCCGGCTGATCACGTCCTCGCGGAAGGCGACGAACGCCTTCAGCATGTCGGTCAGCGTCAGCAATTCCGGCTTGCCGCCGTTCAGCGCCACCATATTGGCGCCGAACGACGTCTGCAGCGGCGTGAAACGGTAGAGCTGATTGAGGATGACGTCGGCGACCGCGTCGCGCTTCAGTTCGATGACTACACGGTAGCCCTGGCGGTCGCTCTCGTCGCGGATATCGGAAATGCCCTCGATGCGCTTGTCGCGCACAAGCTCGGCCATCTTCTCGATCATCGACGACTTGTTCACCTGGTAGGGAACCTCGGTGATGACGATCGATTCACGGTCGTTGCCGCGCGCCTCGACGTTGACGCGCCCGCGCATGACGATGGAACCGCGGCCGGTCGAATAGGCGCTGTAGATGCCGGAGCGGCCGAGCACGATGCCGCCGGTCGGGAAATCCGGCCCCGGAATGATCTCCATCAGCGCCGGCAGATCGATCGCCGGATTGTCGATGAGGGCGATGGCGCCGTTGCAGACCTCGCCCAGATTATGCGGCGGGATGTTGGTGGCCATGCCGACGGCGATACCGCCGGAGCCGTTGACCAACAGGTTCGGAAAGCGCGCCGGCAGGACTTTCGGCTCGCTGCCGGACGCATCATAAGTGTCCTGGAAATCGACGGTGTCCTTGTCGATGTCTTCCAGCAACTCATGCGCGACCTTGGTCAGCCGCGATTCGGTGTAACGCATCGCCGCCGGCGGATCGCCGTCGATCGAGCCGAAATTGCCCTGCCCGTCGATCAGCGGCACACGCAGCGACCAGTCCTGCGCCATGCGCACCAAGGCGTCGTAGATCGAGGCGTCGCCATGCGGATGGTATTTACCCATCACGTCGGCGACCGGGCGCGCCGACTTCACATATTTGCGATTCCAGTGGTAGCCGCTCTCATGCGCGGCATAGAGGATGCGGCGATGCACCGGCTTCAGTCCGTCGCGCACGTCGGGCAGCGCACGGCTGACGATCACGCTCATGGCGTAATCGAGATAGGAGCGCTGCATCTCCTCGATGATGGATATCGGCTCGATGCCGGTGGGGCCGCCGTCGGCGCCGCGCGGTGTCTTCTGGTCGGTCAAATCAGGTCACAATCTAATCGGGAATCACTCGGTGCTTATATAGGAAGCCGGGTCGAAACTCCAATGTCCGCGGTAGTTTTCCAGTGTCGATTTTTGTGGTGATTTCAAAAGGATATCACTGATTGCGACGATATGGCCGAGGCGCTTTTTCGTGGCTGTCGCGGCAAAGCTCTTTGTCAGGCCAATTTGCTTCACAAAGCCGGAACGGCGGCGCTTTATCGCCTCGCTGCCGGAGCCGGTAGGCGCCGGGCGCCTCCCCCATCACGCGCCGGAAACGGCGGTTGAAGGTCGACAAATCGTTAAACCCGGCCTCGAAGGCAATTGTCGAGATCGCCTCGTCCGACATGCGCAGCCGCACCGCCGCCCTGTGCAGCCGGGTTTTCAGCAGGAACTGGTAGGGCGTCACGCCCGCCACGCGCCGGAAGCTGCGCAGGAAATGGTAGGGACTGGTCGCCGTCTCGCTGGCAAGCTCGGCCAGCGAGACCGGCCTTTCGGCATCCTTCTCGATGCGCCGTACCGCCTCCGCGACACGTTTCTGGTCGCGGCGGCTCGGCACCCGGGCAGCAGGCGTGACGCTGGAGGCGACGGCTGCGCCGGCAATGCGCAAACCGAGTTCCTCGAACGCCTCGATGTCGGCCGTCTCGCGCGCAGCCTCCGCCTCAGCCAGCAGCGGTGCCAGCGCCGGCAACGGCGGCAGCCGCGGCGTCTTGAAGGCTAGCCTCTTCACTCCCGGCGTGTCGGCAACGATCTGTTCCATGTAAGCCGGCCCGAAATGGAAGGAGAGGCAGCGATCGCCGGCGCCATGCTCGTGCCCACACTCGTAGCAAGTGCCAGGGTTGCCGAGCAGGAGCGCGCCCGGCGTCAGCATCGCCGTGCCCTGGCGTACGCGGTAGCGGAAGGTGCCATTAGTCACCACGGCGACGCAGAAGTTGCGATGCTCTTCCTCGAACGGGCGATCAGCGGCGCCGGCAGTGCAGACCACGTCCGACACCTGCCAGTCTCGTCCGGACGCCAGTGTATGCGCGCTCGTCGTCATGGCCGAAACATAGCAATTTTTCCCAAGCGCAAGAAGCCTAGCGCGGCGTATTCATCCCGGTCTCCTGACAAGAAGAGACCACAACCATGTTCAATTCATCCTCCTTTGCCGAAGCCCTGCACAGCGACGGGCCAGCCGCGAACCTTGCCGAGAAACTGGATCTTTACGGCCGCTTCGTCGGCGCCTGGACGTTCGACGCCACGCGCCATCTCGAAGACGGCCAGGTGCTGACCGGGCGCGGCGAGGTGCATTTCGGATGGGTGCTCGAAGGCCGCGCGATCCAGGACGTATGGATCCTGCCGGCGCGCGACGCCGGTCCCTCGCCGTCGCTCGGAAAATGGACCTTCTATGGCACGACACTGCGCGTCTATGACCCAAGCGTCGACGCCTGGCACATTTTCTGGAGCGATCCGCGCACCCAATATTACAGCCGCCAGCTCGGCCGCGCCGAGGGCGACACCATCGTCCAGCAAGGCGCTGACGGCACCGGGGCTTCGGTGCGCTGGAGCTTTTCCCGCATTACCGAAAACTCCTTCCGCTGGCTGGGTGAACGCTCGCAGGACGGCGGCGCGACCTGGCGGCTCGAAGTCGAGTTCCTGGCGCGGCGCGCGGCCAGCACCTGACCTGCACGGTTTCCCCTGACGCCGCTTTGCTCTACCAATGCAGGGGTCTCGGGCACGGCCCGGCGGGAGGGTCAGAGATGCCGAGCTTCGACAGCCTGTTCAACGCCTTCGTCACCATTCTCGTGACCATCGACCCGCCTGGCCTGGCGCCGCTCTTTCTCGCCGTGACGCGCGGCATGAACCGCGAGGAGCGCAACCAGGTTTCCGTCCGCGCCTCGATCATCGCGTTCCTGGTGATGGCGCTGTTCGCGATCGCCGGCGCATCGATCCTGTCGGTATTCGGCATCACGCTGCCGGCCTTCCGCGTCGCCGGCGGGTTCCTGCTGTTCTTCATCGCCTTCGAAATGGTGTTCGAGCGCCGGCAGGACCGCAAGGAGAAGATCGGCGACGTCGCCATCACCAAGGACATGATCCACAACATCGCCGCATTTCCGCTGGCGATCCCGCTGATCGCCGGTCCTGGCGCGATTTCAGCGACCGTCCTGCTCTCCAGCTCTTTTCCAGGTTTTGGCGCGCAGGCTGCTTTGGTTGGCATCATCGCGATCTGTCTTGTCATCACCTACCTGGTGTTCGTGCTGGCCGAGCGCATCGACCGCATCCTCGGCCAGACCGGCCGCTCGATCCTGACCCGGCTGCTCGGCGTCATCCTGGCGGCGCTCGCCGTGCAGTTCGTCGCCGACGGCATCAAGGCGTTGATGGGGGCTCCCTGAACCGACGAACAACAACGCGTTTAGTTTAGACTCCGAAGCCGGGGCATAGGCCGGCCATTCTCGGATTCAACCCGCCCGCCCTGCAGGTCAAACCAATTGCCGCCAAGAGCCGGCCGTGCGGTTTCGGTCCAACCTGGAAAACCTTGCTTGCGTTCGAGATACCCCATTCGCTCGAGTAGCTGTGCAATGGCTGGTGCTTGTTTCACAAGGACGACAGGCAGTGACCGGGCGGTGCTGGGTGAATTAGCTAGTGCCTGTATCTGCTCAAGGTCGACTCTGGCCTCCAGGGCATCAATGATAGGTTCTATCTGAGAACGCCAATGTTCGCTTTCCCACACGAGGTCGAGATAGGTTCGCAGGACATAGTTCAATGACGGAAACGAATATTCCGAATAGGTTGCGGCGATGTTGGTGCTGTGCCGAATATCATGACGAAGCCTGAAGAATGCTGGAAAACCACGATCATCGTATCCGGAGTGCCATTGCCCCTTCACCAGCCTCGCCGGTTCGGCGACTCCCAGCGTCCAGAGCAATCCGGATGCTTGCTCGTAAACCGATATGAAGCTGTGACTGAAAACACGTCCCGCGCGGTACAGTTCCTTCACTTCCGTACTCTTAGCTTCGACGTAATTCCCTTTTTCATCTTGCGGGCCATGCCATATCGTCCGCAAAATTGTTTCGGCGACCAACAGTCGATAGAGCGATTTTTTACTTTTTCTCTCCGCTGAAGGTCCGAATACAGACTTCACCAGACTAGTCAGCGACATTAAACATAAACTCCAGACTGCACAATGACGATGCCACGCGAAGTCTAAATATTCAGCCCTTATTAATCGGTTACTTCGCCGCTGTATCGACAACCTCGAAATCATGCGTGACGGTGGCGGTCTTGGCCAACATCGCCGTGGCTGAGCAGTATTTTTCGATCGACAGCTCGATCGCCCGTTTCACCTTGTCGCGCGAAAGCGCGCGGCCCTTGACGATGAAACGCATATGGATACGGGTGAACACCCGCGGCTCCTTCTCCGCTCGGTCGGCGTCGAGTTCGACCACGCAGTCTTCGACCGCCTCGCGCCCCTTTTCGAGGATGTGGACCACATCATAGGCCGAGCAGCCGCCAGTGCCGAGCAGCACCAGCTCCATCGGGCTCGGCCCCGGCGTCTTGCCTTCCGGTCCGAACGCAGTCCCCAGCACTACCTTGTGACCGCTGCCGGACTCACCGACGAAGGTGCGCTCCTCGACCCATTTGACCCGTGCTTTCATCTGATACGTCCTTTCACCGCACACTACTCAAACGCACAACGTCCCGAAAATCCAAGATAGACTTTCGGGACGCCAATGCGTGGCCTCAAATAGCTGGCGTTGTCAGCTCGCGCAGAGCCGTTCGCTCCGAGCGATCAAAACGGAATTTCGTCGTCCAGTTCGCGCGACGAACCGCCGCCGCCCTTGTTGCCGCCACTGCCGCCGCGATTGAAACTCTCGCCCGGGCCGGACTGGCCGAAATCGGAACCGCGGCTGCTGCCGCCACCGGTATAGCTACCGACCTGACCGCCCTCGCCCTGCCCGCGTGCGTCGAGCATCTGCAGCTCGCCACGGAATTTCTGCAGCACGATTTCGGTGGTGTAGCGGTCATTGCCGGTCTGGTCCTGCCATTTGCGCGTCTGCAACTGGCCCTCGACATAAACCTTCGCGCCCTTCTTCAGATACTGCTCGGCGACCTTGGCGAGCTGCTCGTTGAAGATGACGACATTGTGCCACTCGGTCTTTTCCTTGCGCTCGCCGGAAGTCTTGTCGCGCCAGCTTTCCGAGGTGGCGACGCGGATATTGACGACCGGCTCACCCGAATTCAAACGGCGGATTTCCGGATCCGCCCCGAGATTGCCCACCAGAATGACCTTGTTGACGCTACCCGCCATGATACTTCTCCGCGCTCATCCGAAACAAAATTTCTGTCGCTCACCTTATAGACTGCGGACAATCCCCGCCTGCCGTGGCTGCCTTTTCCCACAAGGTTTTTGTTCTCTTTTCGTTCTAGGCTCATCAATCTCTACTGTCAAGGAATGTCAGCAATCGATTGGGTCCACTGCTCCATTCCATATGGGCGCGAAAAGACTGCTTGCCAAACCAATAAGTGTCGACTTATGCTTCCACCATGATCGAAGCAGAGATTTTTCGAGCGCTTTCCGACCCGACGCGCCGCGCCGTCTACGAACGGCTCGCCGCTGGCGAGATGACCGTGTCGGAACTGCGCAGCGGCATGACCGTGTCGCAACCGGCCGTGTCGCAGCATCTCGCAGTGCTGCGCGGCGCCGGCCTTGTGGTCGAGCGGCGAGCCGGCCGCAACGCTTATTATCGCGCCGATCCGCAAGGGCTTGACCCTCTGCTCGGCTGGATCGAGCGCTACCGTGCGTTCTGGCCCGAGCGTATCGAACGGCTCAAGGCGGTTTTGAAGGATATGGATCAATGACGGCAAAACAGCATTCAGGCATGGCGGCAGATTCGATCGAGTTCGAGTGCGAGCTTCCAGACCCACCGGAAAAAGTGTGGCGGGCGCTGACGGTGCCGGACCTGCTCGCAGCCTGGATGATGCCGAACGACATCAAGCCGGAGATCGGCGTCCGCTTTGCCTTTGCTAAGGCTGATGCGCAGATCGAGTGCGAAATTCTCGACGCCGAGCCCGAACGCCTGCTGCGTTATTCCTGGCGGGAGCGACTGGCGCCTGGCAACGCAGCGGATCCGCTCACCAGCCCGCTGGACAACCCAATGGATAGCATTGTCACCTTCACGCTCGACCGCACCGTGTCGGGCGGCACGCATCTGCGCATCGTCCACGATGGATTTGCGCGGGTAGCTACGCCTGCGGTTGCAGGCGCTGGTTGCCGGCTTTCGCTCAACGCACACAGCCCCAGACAGATCATAGCTGCAAACTCGCCTCGCCTCTTCCTGCGCGCGGCCTGAGCGGCACAACGGAGAAAAGCGATGAGCGGTTTTGCCAACCTGGTGCCGATGGTGATCGAGCAGTCGAGCCGCGGCGAACGCGCCTTCGACATTTTTTCGCGGCTGCTGCGCGAGCGCATCGTCTTCATCAACGGTCCGATCGATGACAATGTGTCGGCGCTGGTCTGTGCCCAACTTCTGTCGCTGGAATCCGACAATCCCGACAAGGAGATATCGCTCTACATCAACTCGCCGGGCGGCGTGGTGACCAGCGGTTTCGCCATCTACGACACGATGCAGTATATACGCAGTCCCGTATCGACCGTCTGCATGGGCTTTGCCGCCTCGATGGCCTCGTTCCTGCTGATGGCGGGCACCCCGGGCCGGCGCATCGCGCTGCCCAACACCAGCATCCTGCTGCACCAGCCGTCAGGCGGTTTCCAGGGCCAGGCCTCCGACATCCAGCGCCACGCCGAAGGTATCCTCAGGACCAAGCGGCGCATGACCGAGCTTTACGCGCACCATTGCGGTCGCACGTTCGAAGAGGTCGAACGCACCCTCGACCGCGACCATTTCATGACCGCCGAGGAGGCAAAGACCTGGGGGCTTGTCGATCATGTTTTTGACACCCGTAAAAAGGCGGCGTGAAAGGGTAGCCGGCTCATGAGCGACGAAGGCCAAATCGTTCGGCAAGTTTGATCGCCACCGGTCTGGCTTCGACCATGGCGCGGCGATATGGTCGGCCGATGTGCGACAAGGATTCCCGCACCGGCTTGAACCGGCTAGTCATCGGTGTTGCCGTCGCGGCGATGACCTTCGGCACGGCGTTCGCCCAAGACAATTCACCGCCTTTGCAGAACGGCACGCTGCCCGGTGTGTCCAACGACTATCGCATCGCCAAGCCGGCTCCCGAACCCGACGACGCCGTGCCCAGCAACGGTAACGGCCAGTTCAAGATCGGCGATACCGATGTCAGGATTTCCGGCAGCATAACCTTCGACGTCGGCCTCGGCGCGATCAAGGCCCCCGGCGATAGTGCATCGGCCTTCATCGCTGCCACAATCTCAAGGCACCCGTGCGCTTGCGGCCATCTGAAACAAACAGCCCCGCCGCTGCTTCCGCAAACGGTCGGGGCTTTTTTGGATCTAAAATCCAATTTGCCGGGAGTACACTGCCGGCTTTTGATTTCGGATGCTTCGCGGCGTTCAGCCGACGATCCGACTAGTAGTCTCTGATTTTAATGGGATCGGCAGGTCACGGTTTGTCGGTCGGCGCACACGCCTGGCCCTGGCACTTATGCCTGCCGCGGCTCCAGCGACACGTGGAGCCTCAAGGGACTGCCCGGTGGAGTCATTCCTCTGCTCTCCTCTTCTGTCCATTGCGACTGGTGTCGTCCGAAGCGCACATCGCAAAAGCCCGCGGCGTCTCGCAGGCCACTTTGGGTGGCGAGGCCATCGAAAGACGGTCGGCTTCGGTGACCTGTGGAGTCTGACTCCCTGAGCCTGAGACGTCAACCGTTGGATAGCCGATTACAAAAAATGTGATCGCTTGTGTGGCGAATCCGAAATTTGCATCTGTTTTGAGCGGCGCGGCATCAGCCGTGGCGCGCGGCCATGGGAAGAAAAACGGCCGCAACATTCTATGCTCGTCTGATTGCTTTGCTGCGGCCGCAGCGATTGCATTATTGGGTACGATTTCCTTGTCTCTGTAGGTGCGCCAAGTTACGCGTTGGTCGCTAGCTGCCATCCGTTTACAGGTTCGCGAACTGGCAAACGCCTGGAACTTAAATCCACCATGATCGGGCGCTTTGTGAAGCTGGGTTCATGGACGCTTTTGTCAGGAGCGTGTTCGGTCTTTGTTCTTTCCGCTTGCCCGCCTGCGCGAAAGACGGTTAAAGGCTTTGGTCGAGAGTTGTGGCGTCTCTCGAAAAGGTGGCGAAATTACCTACATAGGGGATGGCCGGGACAACCCGCCATCCCACGAGATTCCAGATCTGAGGCGGCGACCGGCGATGGCCGACCATAAATATCTTTCCATTCGCGGGGCGCGCGAACACAATCTGAAGAATGTCGATCTCGACCTGCCGCGTGACAGCCTGATCGTCATGACCGGCCTGTCGGGGTCCGGCAAGTCGTCGCTCGCCTTCGACACCATCTATGCCGAGGGCCAGCGCCGCTACGTCGAGAGCCTGTCGGCCTATGCGCGGCAATTCCTCGAAATGATGCAGAAGCCTGACGTCGACCAGATCGACGGCCTGTCGCCGGCAATCTCCATCGAGCAGAAGACCACGTCGAAGAATCCGCGTTCGACGGTCGGCACCGTCACCGAGATTTACGACTATATGCGGCTCCTGTTCGCGCGCGTCGGCATCCCCTATTCGCCGGCCACCGGCCTGCCGATCGAGAGCCAGACGGTGTCGCAGATGGTCGACCGCGTGCTGGCGGTCGAGGAAGGCACGCGTCTGTTCATCCTGGCGCCGATGGTGCGCGGCCGCAAAGGCGAGTACCGCAAGGAACTGCTGGAGCTGCAGAAGAAGGGCTTCCAGCGCGTCAAGGTCGATGGTGTCTTTTACGAGATCGCCGACGTGCCGGCGCTGGACAAGAAGTACAAGCATGATCTCGACGTCGTCGTCGACCGCATCGTCGTGCGCGGCGATCTGGCGACGCGGCTTGCCGATTCCATCGAGACCGCGCTGAAGCTCGCCGACGGGCTGGCGGTGGCCGAATTCGCCGACCGGCCGCTCGACGCCAGCCAGACCGGCGAGGATTCGGTCAACAAGTCGAAGAACGAGACGCACGAGCGTATTCTGTTCTCGGAAAAGTTCGCCTGCCCGGTGTCCGGCTTCACCATTCCTGAGATCGAGCCGCGGCTGTTCTCGTTCAACAACCCGTTCGGCGCCTGCCCGACCTGCGACGGCCTCGGCAGCCAGCGCGCCATCGACGCCAGCCTGATCGTGCCCGACGACAATTTGTCCCTGCGTGCCGGCGCCGTCAGCCCATGGGCGAAATCGACCTCGCCCTATTACGTGCAGACGCTGGAGGCGCTGGGCAAGGCCTATGGTTTCAAGCTCGGCGACAAGTTCAGGGATCTGACGGAAGAGGCAAAGCAAGCCATCCTGCATGGCACCGGCGAGCGCGAGGTCACTTTCCAGTATGATGACGGCCTGCGCTCCTACAAGACGACCAAGACCTTCGAGGGGGTCATTCCCAATCTGGAGCGGCGCTGGAAGGAAACCGAGTCAGCCTGGATGCGCGAGGAGATCGAGCGCTTCATGTCGGCCACGCCCTGCCCGGCCTGCCGCGGCTACCGGCTGAAGCCGGAAGCGCTTGCGGTGAAGATTGCCGGCAAGCATATCGGCGAGGTCACCGAGCTGTCGATCCGCAAGGCCGACCAATGGTTCACCGCCCTGCCCGCTTCGCTCAGCGACAAGCAGAACGAGATCGCGGTGCGCGTGCTCAAGGAGATCCGCGAGCGGCTGCGCTTCCTGAACGATGTCGGGCTCGACTATCTGACGCTGTCGCGTAATTCCGGCACGCTGTCGGGCGGCGAGAGCCAGCGCATCCGCCTGGCCTCGCAGATCGGCTCCGGCCTCACCGGCGTGCTCTATGTGCTGGACGAGCCGTCGATCGGCCTGCATCAGCGCGACAACGCGCGCCTGCTCGACACGCTGAAGCATCTGCGCGACATCGGCAACACGGTGATTGTCGTCGAGCATGACGAGGACGCCATCCTGCATGCCGACTATGTCGTCGATATCGGCCCGGCCGCCGGCATCCATGGCGGCCACATCATCGCGCAGGGAACGCCGCAGCAGATCATGGCGAGCCCTGCCTCGATCACCGGCAAGTATCTGTCGGGCGAGCTCGAAGTGGCTACCCCGGCCGTGCGGCGCGATGCCAAGAAGAACCGGCGCCTGAAGATCGTCGGCGCGCGCGGCAACAATCTGAAGAACGTCACCGCCGAAATCCCGCTCGGCACCTTCACCGCCGTCACCGGCGTCTCCGGCGGCGGCAAGTCGACCTTCCTGATCGAAACCTTGTTCAAAGCAGCGTCGCGCCGCATTATGGGTTCGCGAGAGCATCCGGCCGAGCACGACCGCATCGAAGGCCTCGAATTCCTCGACAAGGTCATCGATATCGACCAGTCGCCGATCGGCCGGACGCCGCGTTCCAATCCCGCCACCTACACGGGCGCCTTTACACCGATCCGCGACTGGTTCGCCGGCCTGCCGGAATCCAAGGCGCGCGGCTATCAGCCGGGCCGCTTCTCGTTCAACGTCAAGGGCGGCCGCTGCGAGGCCTGCCAGGGCGACGGTGTCATCAAGATCGAGATGCACTTCCTGCCCGACGTCTACGTCACCTGCGACGTCTGCCATGGCAAGCGCTACAACCGCGAAACGCTCGACGTCCTGTTCAAGGGCAAGTCGATTGCCGACGTGCTCGACATGACGGTCGAGGAGGGCGTCGATTTCTTCGCCGCAGTGCCCGGCGTACGCGACAAGCTGGAAACGCTGAAACAGGTCGGGCTCGGCTACATCCATGTCGGCCAGCAGGCGACGACTTTGTCGGGCGGCGAGGCGCAGCGCATCAAGCTCGCCAAGGAACTGTCGCGCAAGGCGACCGGCAAGACGCTCTACATCCTCGACGAGCCGACCACCGGCCTGCATTTCCACGATGTCGCCAAGCTCTTGGAAGTGCTGCACGAGCTGGTCGACCAGGGCAATACGGTGGTCGTCATCGAGCACAATCTCGAGGTGATAAAAACCGCCGACTGGGTGCTCGATCTCGGTCCCGAGGGTGGCGACGGCGGCGGCGAGCTGGTGGCGTCAGGCACGCCGGAGGACATCGTCCGCGAGAAGCGCAGCTACACCGGCCAGTTCCTGCGGGAATTGCTGGAGCGGCGGCCCGGGGGCAAGCGCGAAGCGGCGGAGTGAGTGAGGACTGGCTGGCGTTTGGAAGAACCTTCAAATGAAGATCAGAAGAGCGCTTGCTGAGGATCTCGCCACAATCGTCCGGCTGACCGAAGCCGCCTATGCGCCCTACACCGCCTTGCTTGGCGCGCCGCCGATCCCGGTCACCGAGGACTATGCGCCGCGGATCGGACGCGGCGAGGTCTGGCTGCTGGAAAGCAGCGGCGAGCCGGCCGGACTGATTGTCCTCGAGCGGCACCCAGACCACACGATGATCTTCTCCGTCGCCGTCGGCCCTGCTTTCCAGGGCAACGGTTTCGGCATCGCACTGCTCAAGTGGGCGGACGAACAGACGCGGCTGTGGCATCTGCCCAAGGTGCGGCTCTACACCAACGCCAAGATGGAACGAAACATCGTGCTCTACAAAGCCTATGGCTTTCACGAAACGGGTCGCCGGCCCAATCCATATCGGCCAGGATGGACGGTCGTCGACATGGCTAAAGCCACCCAGACAACGGCCATCGCCTGATCCTTTTCAGCAATCGGGAGGACGACAGTGACTCAATCAGGAACAATTCGCGCCGGCATGGGCGGCTGGACCTTCGAGCCATGGGACGCGTCCTTCTATCCGGACAAGCTGTCCAAGGCGAAACAGCTGCACTACGCTACCCGGCACGTGCCGAGCATCGAAGTCAACGGCACCTATTATTCGAGTTTCAAGGAGCCGACCTTCGTCAAATGGGCTAACGAAGCGCCGGACGGTTTTGTCTATTCGCTGAAAGGCAACCGCTTCGTCACCAACCGCCGCGTGCTCGGCGAGGCCGGCGAGTCGATGACGCGCTTCCTGGGATCGGGCGTCGCCGCACTCGGCGACAAGCTCGGGCCGATCCTATGGCAATTCGCACCGACCAAAAAGTTCGATCCGGACGATTTCGAGGCCTTCCTCAGGCTGTTGCCTGAAAAGCAGGACGGCGTTGCGCTGCGCCATGCGGTGGAGGTGCGCAACGACAGCTTCGTCGTGCCGGAATTCGCTGCCCTGGCGCGCAAATACAAGGTGGCGATTGTCTACGCCGACCACGCCAAATATCCTGGGATCGCCGACATCACCGGCGATTTCATCTATGCCCGGTTGCAGACCGGCAGCGATGATAATCCCGACTGCTACACGCCAAAGGCGCTCGACGAATGGGCGGCACGGGCAAAAACCTGGGCGGAAGGCAAGGCGCCGGCCGACCTGCCGCGCACCGATCCGTCAACCGACGCACCGGTCAAACCGCGCGATGTGTTCGTCTACTTCATCACCGAGGGCAAGGTCCGCGCGCCGTTCGGCGCCATGGCGCTGATGAAGCGCGTCACCGGCTGACAACATCGAATCATGGCATCTTCACAGCCGTCGTAACCTTATCGATACCTCCTTGCTGCATGAATCCGCGGAGCTGGGGCAGCCGCGGGTTAGGGCATGTCGCTCGACTACCACTCACTTCTGCTGGCTGTCGGTTTTTCCGCCGCCTGCCTGAGCCTGACGTTGTTCGGCATCTGGCTGACCGCGCGAACTGAAAAAGTTTCTGCTGACATGGTCGATCAGCGCATTGTTGGTCGTCGGCGACGTATTCATATACGAGGACTATATCGAGACGCCCGGACGCATCCTCGGCATCGCGACCTTCGCCTTGCTCCTGGTTGGGTTCTCGACCATGCTGGGCGCCGCCTACCAGTTCAGGTCAGGCCAGTCGCCGATCCCGCTGACGGTGCTCGGCAGCTGCATCTCGCTTGCCCTGGCGCTGCCGCCGATGGCGCTCGGATATGACGGGCTCGGCTTCATGTTCGAAAATTTCCTTGCCGCCCTGCTTCTGTTTGCAACGGCCTATCAGTACTGGGTCGGGCGCGCTGAAGCTCCTGTCCCGATCATCGGCCTTACCGTGCTCTACTCGACCACCGGCATTTCCTTTGTGCTGTGCGCCATGGCTCTTGCATGGGATGGGAAGCTTGTCCTCGGACATGCGCCGAGCAACTGGGCCGAGGATCTGAGCCTCGTCGTCGTCATCGCCAGCATGACCGGCATCGGCGCCCTTTCGCTGGCACTCAACCAGGGCCGTCTGGCCCGATACCACCGTCTGGATGCGCTGACCGATCCGCTGACCGGCCTGCTCAATCGCCGCGCACTGTTCGATCTCAATGGCGGCGCGCCGATCGGGGCTTTCACGGCGGTGGTCGTGTTCGACCCTCGACGGCTTCAAGGCCATCAACGACGAGTTCGGCCACGCCACGGGCGATCAGGTGCTGAGAGTGTTCGCCGAGGAACTGGTCGAGAACCTTCGCCCGACCGATGTCGCCGCGCGCATGGGCGGAGAGGAATTCGCGCTGGTTCTGAAGCGCACCCTGCCCGAAGCGGTGGAGTTCACCGCCGAGCGTATACGCACCGCCTTCGCCGCGCGTGTCATCGAGACCGAAACCCGTCCCCTGACATGTACGGTCAGCGCCGGATACGCTTTCGGCAGCAAGGACGGCATGAGCTTTGACAAGGTGCTCAGCGCCGCCGACAAGGCGCTCTATGCCGCCAAGCGTGGCGGTCGCAACCGCGTCGCGGCCTCGACCTTCCGACGCGCAAGTTAGCCGCTTGGCGGTATAGCGCATCCGCCCCTTCCGTCAGCCCTCACGCCGCCATCACGACCTCGTTGTAGGTATCGAGATCGACGTAGAAGACCTTGGTGATCTCTGTGATCAGCTCGTCGTGGTCGTATCCTTGCGATTTCAGAATGTTGATGGCGGTCATGATGTCGACGCGCTCGGTGAGCCGTCGTTTCTGGTAGTCCTCGACGTAACGTTCCATCGGCGTCCCCGGCCCAAGTGCCCCAAATGCGTCGAACAAAAATCGGATCGCAGGAAGGGGTTGCTTGCACGGAACGTGCCGGCTGAGCCCACGCCTCACCTTGATCCGTCAACGAGACTGATACGGAAAGCGGCCGACTCAACAAGGCCAAGTAAAGCCTAGCATGCAATTTTCAGCGCGCCAGAGTTGCAAACAATGTCGTTGAAGAAAATCTCCTAGACCTTCGTGATTTCGTCATCCTTGGGCGCAGCGACGCGAAGCGGAGCGAAGACCCAAGGATCCCATGCCGTGACTTCAAAGCATCGCAACGGTGCAGAACTGAGGATCGAAGGACGCGCTGGAGAACGGCTTTTTCTCTTCGCCATTGCACTCTTCGGCGGATGTCACGGAATGGATCGTGGGGTCTGCGCCGCGTCGCTTCGCTCCTTGCTTCGCCCCAGGATGACGACGGGAGAGATGGTTCAGCTAATCCTAGAGGTTTGCGATTCGCCACTGAGGCTCTAGACGGTCAGGAATTTCCGGACATCCGCCCGGTCGAGATCCTCGGCCGGGCCGGTGTGGACGATCTGGCCGCGGTCCATGATGTTGACCTCATCCGCCAGTTCCCGGCAGAAATCGAGATACTGTTCGACCAGGAGCACGGCGATATCAGCCTGGTCGCGCAGATAGCGGATGGCGCGGCCGATATCCTTGATGATCGACGGCTGGATGCCTTCGGTCGGCTCATCGAGCACCAGCAGTTTCGGCCGCATCACCAGTGCCCTGCCGATGGCAAGCTGCTGCTGCTGGCCGCCGGAAAGGTCACCGCCCCGGCGGCCGAGCATCTGCTTCAGCACCGGAAACAATTCGAAGACGTGGCCGGGAATGTTGCGGTCGGCGCGCTTCAATGGCGCAAAGCCCGATTCGAGGTTTTCCCGCACAGTGAGCAGCGGGAAGATCTCCCTGCCCTGCGGCACGAATGCGATGCCCGACCGGGCGCGATCATACGCCGCGCTCCGGTCGAGCGCCTTCCCCTCGAAGGCAACGCTTCCGCTCGTCAGCCGGTGGTGGCCGACGATCGATCTCATCAAACTGGTTTTGCCGACGCCGTTGCGGCCGAGCACGCAGGTGATCTTGCCCGCGCCGGCCTTCAGCGAGACGCCACGCAGCGCCTGGGCGGCGCCGTAGTGCAGCGTGGCGTTGGAGACTTCGAGCATGGTCAGCGCCTTCTCCAACGCCTGAAGAACGAAAGGTCGAAATGATGGAACGGAACGCGCCAGACCATGATCATCTCCCCAGATAGACTTCGACGACACGCTCGTCGGCCGATACGAAATCGAGCGAGCCTTCGGACAGGACCGAACCTTCGTGCAGGCAGGTGACCTTGACGCCGAGCTCGCGCACGAAATGCATGTCGTGCTCGACGACGATGACCGAGTGGTCGCGCGAAATATCCTTGAGCAGCCGCGCGGTCTCCTCGGTCTCGGCGTCGGTCATGCCGGCGACCGGTTCGTCGACCAGCAGCAGCTTCGGATCCTGCGCCAGCAGCATGCCGATCTCGAGCCATTGCTTCTGTCCGTGGCTGAGATTGGCGGCGAGTTCATCGCGCTTGTCGCCCAGCCGGGTGATGCCGAGGATATCGTCGATCTGCCGCACTTCCGCGGCCGAGCGGCGATGGAACAGCGCCGGGAAGATCGAGCGTGGGCCCTTCAGCGCCAGCATCAGGTTCTCCTCGATCGTGTGGCTTTCGAAGACCGTCGGCTTCTGGAATTTCCTGCCGATGCCCATCATGGCGATCTCGGCCTCGTCATGTTTTGTCAGGTCGACTTGGCCGTCGAAGAAAACCTCGCCCTGATCAGGGCGCGTCTTGCCGGTGACGATGTCCATCATCGTGGTCTTGCCGGCGCCGTTGGGACCGATGATCGCCCGCATCTCGCCCTTGTCGAGCACCAGCGACAAATTGTTGATGGCGCGAAAGCCGTCGAAGGAAACCGAGACGCCGTCGAGATAGAGGATGGTGTTGCTCTTCGACATAGCTCACTCCGCCGGCTGCGGTTCGGGGCCGGACGCGGACCAGTCGCCCGGCGTTCTCGCAGCCGAGCGGACGATCTTCGGCGGTGCCGGGGCTTCGGGATCGGTGCCGGCTTCCTCGGCAATCGAGGCCGCACGCAGCGCCTTGGCATTGCCGCGCCAGGAATCCCACATGCCGACAATCCCCCTGGGCAGGAACAGCGTGACGGCAACGAACAGTCCGCCCAGCGCAAACAGCCAGAACTCCGGAAGCACGCCGGTGAACCAGGATTTGCCGGCATTGACCACAAGCGCGCCGATGATCGGCCCGACAATGGTGCCGCGCCCGCCGACGGCCGCCCATACCACGACCTCGATCGAATTGGACGGTTCGAATTCACCCGGATTGATGATGCCGACCTGCGGCACGTAGAGCGCCCCGGCGATGCCGGCCATGACAGCCGACACGGTGAACGCGAACAGTTTCACGTTCTCCGCCCGCCAGCCGAGAAAGCGCGTGCGGCTCTCGGCGTCACGCACCGCCATCAGCAGCTTGCCGTATTTGGAACCGACGATTGCCCAGGTGACGAAGACGGCGAGCGCCAGCGTGACGGCGCTGGCCGCGAACAATGCCGAGCGTGTTGCGTCGGCCTGCACGTTAAAGCCCAGAATATCCTTGAAATCGGTCAGGCCGTTGTTGCCGCCGAAACCCATGTCGTTGCGGAAAAACGCAAGCAGCAGCGCATAGGTCATCGCTTGGGTGATGATCGACAAATAGACGCCGGTGACGCGGCTGCGGAAGGCGAACCAGCCGAAGATGAAGGCGAGCAAGCCGGGCACCGCAAGCACCATGATCGCGGCAAACCAAAAATGATCGAAGCCGTACCAGAACCACGGCAATTCCCTATAGTTCAGGAACACCATGAAGTCCGGCAGCAGCGGATTGCCGTAGACGCCGCGCGAGCCGATTTGGCGCATCAGATACATGCCCATCGCATAGCCGCCGAGCGCAAAGAAGGCGCCATGGCCGAGCGAAAGGATGCCGCAATAGCCCCAGACGAGATCGAGCGCCAAGGCGAGCAGCGCGTAGCAGAGATACTTGCCGGTGAGCGCGACGACATAGGACGGCACAAAGAACGCACTCGTCGGCGAGACCGCCAGATTGAGCAACGGCACGATGATGGCGACGGCCAGCAGAATGAAGATCGTGATGGCGATACGACGGTCGGCGCCGGCGGCGAAGAAGCGTCCCGTGATCATGCTTCCACCGACCTGCCCTTGAGCGCGAACAGGCCGCGCGGGCGTTTCTGGATGAACAGGATGATGAGGACCAGCACGACGATCTTGCCGAGGACCGCCCCGGCATAGGGTTCGAGGAACTTGTTGACGATGCCGAGCGAGAAGGCGCCGACCAGCGTGCCCCAGAGATTGCCGACGCCGCCGAAGACGACGACCATGAAGCTGTCGATGATGTAGCCGCGGCCGAGATTGGGCGAGACATTGTCGATCTGGCTGAGCGCGACACCGGCGATGCCAGCAATGCCGGACCCCAACGCAAAGGTCAGCGCGTCGACCCACGGCGTCCTGATGCCCATCGAGGCGGCCATGCGGCGGTTGGCGGTGACGGCGCGCATCTGCAGGCCCCACGGCGTGCGCTTCATCACATAGAGCAGCACCGCGAACACGCCGAGCGCGAATACCAGTATCCAGAGCCGGTTCCAGGTCACGGCAAGCTGGCCGATATCGAACGAACCCGACATCCATGACGGATTGCCGACCTCCTGGTTCGTCGGCCCGAAGATGGTGCGCACGGCCTGCTGCAGGATCAGCGAGACGCCCCATGTCGCCAGCAGTGTCTCCAGCGGCCGGCCGTAAAGGAAACGGATCACGCCCCGCTCAATGACAAGGCCGACGAGCGCCGCGACCGAGAAGGCGAGCGGCAGTGCGATGACCAGCGACCAGTCGAACAGGCCGGGAAAGGAATTGCGGATCACCTCCTGCACGACAAAGGTCGTGTAGGCGCCGAGCATGACCATTTCGCCATGCGCCATGTTGATGACGCCCATCACGCCGAAGGTGATGGCGAGGCCGATCGCCGCCAGCAGCAACACCGACCCGAGCGAGATGCCGTACCAGATGTTCTGGCCCGCATCCCACAGCGCCAGCGTCGAATTGATGCTTGCGATCGCCGCCGTCGCCGCGTCCTTGACCGCGCCCTCGGAATTGGCCTCGACGGCGGTGAGCAGGGACAGCGCGTTGCGGTCGCCGCGCGCGCCGATCAGGGCGATCGCCGCCAGTTTGTCGGCCTCCGGCCGGTCGGAAACCAGAACCGACGCCGCGCGGGCCTGTTCGAGCAGCGCTTTGACGCTTGCCACGCTCTCGCTGGCGACTGCGGCATCAAGTGGCTCGATGTTTGTGGCATCGGGCGTCTTGAACATCGTGTCGGCGGCAGCAATGCGCGCAGCCGGATCTTTCGCGCCGAGCGTCAGCGTGCCCAGAATATCGCGGACGGCGCGGCGCAGCGTATTGTTGACCTTGATCTTGGTGATCTCGGCCTTGGCCGCATCGCCGGACTTTTCACCGCTCAGCGGATCGAGCAGCTCAACGCTGCCGCCGCCTTCCTTGCCGATGAAAACCAGCGAATCGGACTTTCGGACGTAAAGATTGCCCTCCGCAAGCGCGCCGAGCGGGCGTTCGACGGCAGTATCACCGGTGGCCGCGAGCTCGCGCACGACAGCTTCGGTGGCCGAAAAATTCGAGGCAGTGGCAAATTTGGCGATGATGGCGCGCAGATCCGCTTCGGCAGCGTTCGACGGCAGCAGAAGCCCCAGGAGAAGCAGCAGCGTCAGGCCGATCGCGCGGATAAGGATCATCGGTTTCTGGCGACTCTTGAAGGGTTGAAGTTCGCGTCCGGGCGGGCTGGAGGAGAGGAGGAGCTCGCCCGGACGCGTCGCGGTCTGGGTCGTGGAGAAATCCACGACCGGTCAGACCCGGGAGGATCAGTTGGTTCCCTTGCCGCCGCACTTGCCTGTCGCAACATTGAAGTTGCCGCAGGACAGAGGCGCGCGCCAATCGGAGATCAGGTCCTTTGAATCAGCCAGATAGTCAGACCACTCGTCACCCATCACCAGGCCAGGCGTCTGCGAGACGGTCTCGAACTGGCCGTCGGCCTGGATTTCGCCGATCAGCACCGGCTTGGTGATGTGATGGTTCGGCATCATGGTCGAGTAACCACCGGTCAGGTTCGGCACCGAGACGCCGATCACGGCGTCGATGACCTTGTCAGGATCGGTGGTGCCGGCCTTCTCAACCGCCTTCACCCACATGTTGAAGCCGACATAGTGGGCTTCCATCGGGTCGTTGGTGGTGCGCTTGTCGCTCTTGATGAACTTGTGCCAGTCGGCGATGAACTTGGCGTTCTCGGGCGTATCGATGCTCTGGAAATAGTTCCAGGCGGCGAGATGGCCGACGAGCGGCGCGGTGTCGAGACCGGCAAGTTCTTCCTCACCGACCGAGAAGGCCATGACCGGGATGTCCTCGGCCTTGACGCCCTGGTTGCCGAGTTCCTTGTAGAACGGCACGTTGGCGTCGCCATTGACGGTCGAGACGACGGCGGTCTTCTTGCCGGCCGAGCCGAACTTCTTGATCGTCGAGACTTCGGTCTGCCAGTCGGAGAAGCCGAACGGCGTATAGTTGACCATGATGTCTTCGGCGGCGACGCCCTTGGCTTTCAGATAGGCTTCGAGGATCTTGTTGGTGGTGCGCGGATAAACGTAGTCGGTGCCTTCAAGCACCCAGCGTTTCACCGAACCGCCGTCCTCGCTCATCAGATAGTCGACGGCCGGAATTGCCTGCTGGTTCGGCGCCGCACCGGTGTAGAACACGTTGCGCTCGCTCTCCTCGCCCTCATACTGGACGGGGTAGAACAGGATGTTATCGAGCTCGCTGAACACCGGCAGCACTGACTTGCGTGACACCGAGGTCCAGCAACCGAACACCGCCGCGACCTTGTCCTTGGAGATCAGCTCGCGCGCCTTTTCGGCGAACAGCGGCCAGTTCGAAGCCGGATCGACGACGACCGCTTCGAGTTTCTTGCCGAGCAGGCCGCCCTTTGCATTCTGCTCTTCGATGAGCATCAGCATGGCGTCCTTCAGCGTCGTCTCCGAAATCGCCATGGTACCCGACAGCGAGTGGAGAATACCCACCTTGATCGTGTCGTCAGCCGCCCTGGCCGGGACGCTCATCAGCAGGCCGGCCGTGACCGCGCCTGCCGAAAGCATTTTTGTTATTGTCGAGAAACTGCCCCTCATATTTCAAAACTCCCTAGCTGGTTGATCGCATCGCAAACAGACCATGCAACGGCTGTGCCAACCGCGGGAGCAAAAATAAGTGGGCTTGGATTTCCCAGCCCTATCAGCCGGTTAATATGTTAGCCGCCAAAGAAAAGCGCCGCCGCCGGTGCTCTGCTTGAGAAAAAATTCCCCGCTCTCGCCTAATTTTTGATCACTCTCAAATTAACGCACCAATTTTGAGCAGAGCCAGATCAAAGACGGCGAACCGTTGCAGCGCAGCAGGAAAATGGGGCAAGTTCGATCTTCAAACGAGCGACGTCATGGCCTCCAGGATTTCTTGTATTTTCAGCACCATGCTTCTGGCTGCCGCGAGCGGCAGTGCACACGCCGACTTCACAGATGGCAAATTGCCGGACGGCACCTATCACTGCGAAGTCTATCTGCTTGGCATGTTCCTCAGCCTTGGCGACATCACCATCAAGGGGAATGTCTATAGCGGCCCGGTGACCTTCGGAACCGCCCGGCAGGGCTACAACTATCAGATGGATGCAAACGGCGAGATCACCTGGTTGGGCCCGTTGGGCGGCTATACGACCGGCGGCAACTCGATCTCGCTCACGCAAGCCACCCTGGACGGTCAAACCAGCCCGTCCTTCGACATCATCATGAAGCAGCCTGACGGCGCCTTCACCGCCTCGACCTGCACAAAGCGTTGAACAGCCGACAAGAAGAGGCGCGAAACCTCGCGAGGTTCCGCGCCAGCAGGCAGTCGGGAGGGTATGGCTAAATGCTCTTGGCCAACATCTGTTCGGCAATATAGTCAGCCTGACGGATCGCCAGCGACACGATCGTCAATGTCGGATTTTCAGCGCCGCCGGTGGTGAACTGGCTGCCATCCGACACGAACAGGTTCTTGATGTCGTGCGCCTGGCCATGCTTGTTGACGACGCCGTCGGCCGCCTTCTCGCTCATCCGGTTGGTGCCGAGATTGTGGGTCGATGGATAGGGGGGCGTCGGGAAGGTCCGGGTCGCACCCACCGCCGCGTAGAGCGCCGAGCCCTGCTTGTAGGCGTGGTTGCGCATCGCCGTGTCGTTGGCATGGTCGTCGAAATGGACGTCCGCCACCGGCATGCCGTGCTCGTCCTTGATATCGGCATGCAGCGTGATGCGGTTTTCCTCGCGCGGCATGTCCTCGCCGACGATCCACATGCCGGCCATATGGTCGTAGTGATCGAGCGCCGTGGTGAAGGAGCGCCCCCAGCCGCCGGGATTGAGGAAGGCGGCCATGAACGGCAGGCCGAGCGACAGCGTCTCCAATTCGTAGCCGCCGACGAAGCCGCGCGAGGGATCGTTGCGGACTTCGTCGCGGATGATACCGGCCATGGTGGTGCCGCGATACATATGCACCGGCCTGTCGAAGATGCCGTAGACCGACCCCGTGGTGTGGCGCATGTAGTTCTTGCCGACCTGCCCCGACGAATTGGCAAGGCCGTCGGGAAACTGGCTCGATGCCGAATTGAGCAGCAGCCGCGGGCTCTCGATCGAATTTCCGGCGACGGCGACAATGCGGGCCTTCTGTTCCTGCAGTCTGCCGTCCTTGTCGGCATAGACAACGCCGGTTACTTTCCCGCTGGCGTCGTGGCTGATCTTGATCGCCATGGCGTTTGGTCTGACCTCGAGATGACCGGTCGCCTCGCCCTTGGGAATTTCGCTGTAGAGCGTCGACCACTTGGCGCCCCATTTACAGCCCTGGAAGCAGAAGCCGGTCTGCTGGCAGGCATTGCGGTCGTCGCGCGGCTCGGAATTGATTGCCATCCGGCCGGTGTGGCACTCCTTGTAGCCGAGCTTGTCGGCGCCGGCCTTCATCACCTTGAAGTTGTTGTTGCCGGGAAGGCCTGGGATGTTGTTGGTGAGCGTCACGCCCAGTCTGTCTTCGGCCTTTGCGTAGTAGGGCTCCAACTCGGCAAGCGTGATCGGCCAATCGAGCAGGTTCGCGCCTTCCAGTTTTCCGTAGGTCGAAAGCGTTCTGAATTCATGCTCCTGAAAGCGCAGCGAGGCGCCCGCCCAGTGCGTGGTCGAGCCGCCGACCGCCTTGACGATCCAAGCTGGCAAATTGGGAAAATCCTTCGCCACCCGCCAGTCGCCCGAGGTCGTGCGCTTGTCCGTCCAGGCGAGCTGGGCGAATGAATCCCACTCGTCGTTGGTGAAATCCTCGTATTCGTGGCGGGCGCCCGCTTCCAGGATGACGACATCGATGCCCTTCTGGGCGAGTTCGTTGCCGAGCGTGCCGCCGCCGGCGCCCGAGCCGATGATGACGACCACGCCATCGTTCTTGAGATCAAATGGTGCTGCCATGGTTTCCTCCCATGATGTCTGTTGTGTACGGTTTGGGACGATGGGGATCAGAGCCACTCGATGTCGTCGAACCCGCGCGCCATGTACCCGCCCTTGGAGTAGGACTCGCCCTCGTAGCCGAAGATCGGCCAGACCTCCTTCTGGTTGTAGAGGCCGACGACAAGCCCGCCGCGGACTGCCTGAAAGAACGGCGTGTCCTCGATCTCTCTCAGCACCGCTACGCGCTGCTCCTCCCAGCCGAGACCGGTGTAGCCGTTCTTGCCCGACTTCAAGTCGAGCTCGGCAATGCCGTTTTCGATAAGATCTTTGTGGGTGGGGTCTTTCCCGGCCTGCTCATCGTGCGCCTTGACGGCGATTGCGTAATATTTGTCAGGCACTTGATCGTGCGGGTAGATGTCACGCGCCATCTGGATCAGGGTCGCCATAGTTTCGGGCTTGAGCGCGGATGTTTCGAGACCCCAGGCATGTTCCGGGCTGATGACGGCACTGCCTGAGATGACCAGCAACGCGCCGACACCGCCGCGCTTCAGAACCTCGCGGCGCGATAGCCCGGGCTTCCTTTCATTGGCCGGCTTTCTCTCATAAATCGTGACCATTTGTTCCTCCCTTGCTTGCTATTTGCACCCGAAGGTGCCGTGGCTGGCGCCGCGCACGCCGGTGCGGCCGTAAAATCTCCTATTTGAACCGGCCCTGACGCTGCAGAACCTCGATCTTGTAGCCGTCGGGATCCTCGATGAAGAAGAAGCGCGCGAGCAGCGCTCCGTGGCGGTTGAACTCGACGATCTTCTTCGGGCCGAGGCCAAGCGCGCCGAGCCGGTCATGTTCGCTGTCCAGATCGGCGACCGAAACCGCGAGATGGCCGTAGCCGTCGCCGAGCGCATAAGGCTCCTGGCGGCCCTTGTTGACGGTGAGCTCGACCTCGAACTCCGCCTCGGCACTGCTCAGATAGACGAGCGTGAAGGTTTCGAAATCGAGCCGTTCAGCGACGTCCAGCCCAAAGGCTTTCCGATAGAAGTCGATGGACCGCGCCTCGTCCAGAACCCGGATCATGGTGTGGATCGTCTTCGCCAAATGACACTCCGTCGCAGCACCGCCTTATGCGGTCGGCGTGATTATGCGCGGGTTGCGGCAAAGGTGGTGGCAGCCGATTACCACGCGCTAATCTAACGACGGGGTGGCAAACCGCCTAAGGACGAAAGTCCGATTGCTGTTTTCCGCTTTCCGGCTGAAGATAATTGGCCGCAATAGGCACTGCTCAAAGGCGCGAATCGCTGCTGATTGCGCCTAAAATCAACAAGAATGGCCAAGATCAATAAGAAGGGGAGGTAGCGATGTGCAGGGTTTTTGCCGGGCAGGATCCGGAGGGTTACCGACAGATCAACCGATCGATCCGTATCGACGGGCATTCGACGAGCATTCAGCTCGAGGCGACATTCTGGGCATTGCTCGACGAGATCGCCGACAGCCAGGGTCTGACGACCCCGAAATTCATCTCGAAGCTCTATGACGAGGCTATCGAGATCAATGGCCAGATTCCGAACTTCGCCTCGATGCTGCGCACGACCTGTGCTCTCTATCTGCGCGGCCATCGGCCGGGCATCGAAGAACACACGGCCCCGAAGCGGCAAGCAGCTTAACTTTCGATCGCAACATCGAGTGCCAGCCGGGTCATATCGGTGAAAAGCGCCTGGCGTTCGGAATAGTCGGTTTGCTCGCCGGTCACCACATTGTCGACGACAGTCAGCATCGACAGGGCCCGGGCGCCGAAATGCGCGGCGATGCGATAGAGCGCACTGGTCTCCATATCCACGGCCAGCGCGCCCTGTGCCTGTGCTTCGGCGAAGCGATCGCGGCCCTGGGGATGATAGAATATATCGCTGCAGATGGTCAGCCCGGCCTGATGTTCGATGCCGATTTCGGCAGCCCGCGTCAATGCCTGGGCATAAAGCTCCGGATCGGGGCCGGCATCAGCACCGTAGAGCCCAAAGACCTGGCCGCTCTCTGCACTTTCACCCCGCACCGACTGCGAGATCACCAGGCTGCGCAGTTTAACCGCCGCCGTCAGGGCGCCACAGGTGCCGGTGCGGATCAGTGTCCTGACGCCATGGAAGTCCAGCAATTCATGCGCGTAGATCAGGAATGACGAGACGCCGATGCCGGTGGACTGGATGCTGACGGGCTTGCCGCGAAACAGGCCGGTAAAACCGAGGGCCTCCCTTCGACGGTTGACGCAGCGCGGCGCCTTCAGAAAGGTTTCCGCCATCCATTCGGCACGCTGCGGATCGCCCGGCAACAGCACTGTTGCGGCATAATCACCCTTGCCTGCCTCGTTGTGCGGCGTCACGGCATGCTCCCCCAAAACCCGCCGCCCGTTTCGCCATAATCATGGCAGTCTCACGCCATTTCGCAAGTGCGAGAATTAGTATGCCCTAAGATTCCAGCACATCCTTGACGATTGTGGCCAGTTGCTTGAGCGAAAACGGCTTCGGCAGGAAACCGAAATGCGCGTCTGCCGGCAGGTTTTTGGCGAACGCATCCTCGGCGTAACCGGAAACGAAGACGAATTTGATGTCGGGTTGCCGCTTGCGCAGTTCGCCAAGCAGCGTCGGCCCATCCATCTCAGGCATCACCACGTCGGAAACGACAATGTCGACCTTGCCGCCGAGCGCCTCGAAGACTTCCAGCGCCTCGACGCCCGAGGACGCTTCGTGGACGGTGTAACCGCGCGACGTCAGCGCCCGCATGCCGCCCATGCGCACGGCATCCTCGTCCTCGACGAGCAGCACCGTGGCCGAACCCGACAAATCCTTGGCAGCGTCGGCGATCTTTGCCGGTGCAGCCGGCGCCTCGCCGGGTTCGCCTGCCTTTCTCGCCTCTGCAATGTAGCGCGGCAGGAAAATGCGGAACACCGATCCCTTGCCGACCTCGGAATCGCAGAAGATGAAGCCGCCTGTCTGCTTGATGATGCCGTAGACCATGGACAGGCCGAGGCCGGTGCCCTTGCCGACCTCCTTGGTGGTGAAGAAGGGTTCGAAAATCTTCTTGAGGACTTCGGGGGCGATGCCGCTGCCGGTGTCTTCGACTTCGACCACCACGTAATCGGCCGGCGCAAGTTCGCGGTAGGGAAGGCTTTTGCTCTCTTCTGTCGTCACGTTCCGGGTGCGCACAGTGAGGTCGCCGCCGGTCGGCATCGCATCGCGTGCATTGACCGCCAGATTGACCACCACCTGCTCGAACTGCCCGATGTCGACCTTCACCGGCCACAGATCGCGGCCATGATCGACCTTCAGCTTGATGTCGCTTCCGACCAGGCGGGCCAGCAGCATCCGCAGATCGGCAAGCACGTCGGTCAGGTTGAGCACCTCCGGCCGCAGCGTCTGCTTGCGCGAGAAGGCCAGAAGCTGCCTCACCAGCGAGGCCGCCCGGTTGGCGTTCTGCTTGATGTTCATGATGTCGGGGAAGGACGGGTCCGACGGGCGATGGTTGGTCAACAAAAGGTCCGACGCCATGATGATGGCGGTCAGTACGTTGTTGAAGTCGTGTGCGATGCCGCCGGCAAGCTGGCCGACCGCCTGCATCTTCTGGCTTTGCGCCATCTGGCCCTCGAGCGCCTTCTGCTCGGTGGTCTCGACGGCATACACGATGGCCGATTCTTCGGCGCCCTCGCCGGTGCCGTCGGCAACCGCGTTGACGTAGAAGCGCATGTGCCGTTCTTCATTGCCGGGCAGCAGCGTATCGATCGGTTCGATGTCGGCCTGCCTTTGTCGCGCTTTTTCGAACGCCGCGGCAAAGGCGGGCCGGTCGCGCTCATGGATCACCGTGTCCAGCCGCACGCGCCGATCGACCGCGTCCCCGTCGACGACGGAGGAAAACAGCGACAGGAAAGGCGCGTTGGTGCGCAAGATGCGCCCGCTGTTGTCGACCGCCGCTATTGCCATCGGCGTCGAATTGAAGAAGCGGGTGAAGCGTATCTCCGAGGCGCGAAGATCGGCGGAAGCGTCCTCACCTTGCGTCCGGTTGAGCACGATGGTGCGCGTCGGACCGTTGACGCCCTCGCGGCTGGCCGCGACCCTATGCATGAAACGCACGGGCAGCGCCTCGCCCTTCACCGTCGTCAGATCGAGATCGATGACCGCATTGCGCGTGGTGCCGGGATCGGCCTTGACTGAGCGGACCAGCGCCATGCCGTCGCCGGCGACGATCTCCGGAAGCGTAACGGCACCAGGCGTGAAGCTCGTCAGGTCGATGCCCAGCCACTCCGCCAGCGTGGCGTTGATATAGGTGACGCGGCCTTCCTGGTCGGCCGAAAAGAAGCCGGCCGGCGCATGGTCGAGATGGTCGATGGCCTCCTGCAGATCGAGGAAGAACCGCTCCTGCTCGGCCCGTTCTTCCGAGATGTCGGCGAGTTGCCAGGCGAGCAAGGGCAGCCGCTGGCCCGGGACGCTGAAGGCGCGGGCACGGGCACGATACCAGCGCGCGCCCGGCTCGGCGCCGGGTCGAATGGATTGCGCAAGCCGAAACTCTCCGTCGCCGGGCTGGCCGTCGCGCAGGCCGGAGGCGAGCCGGTATATGGTCACCGAGGCCTCGGGAACGTCGGACAGCAAACCTTCGACCGTCTTGAGATCCGCCGCGGACGCCGCGCCCGTCATGTCGGCATAGGCCCGATTGGCGTAGACGACACGACCCTTGGTGTCCGTGACCAGAAGACCTTGCGACATCGAATCGACAAACGCTTTCGACAGCTCGTCACTCGTCGAGCGCGGTGTGATCTGCACGAAGCCGATGGCGGTGGCGAACAGGAAGCCGACGCCGATCATCGCCAGCACACCAAGCATTCCGAGCAGGAATGGATCGCCAAGACGTTCGCGGAAAAGGCCGAAGACGATCGCGGCGCCGGTCAGGACGACGATGAAGACGATGAGCCGGGTGACCGCCCCCGGTCGCGTGTTCTGGTCGACGATCGGTACCGGATAGAAATCGCCGCGCGCTTCCTTGGCCATATGCCCCCTGCTCGTGAAATCCGGTACTTGCCCCTGCCCGGTTGAATCACATTCTCAGGGTCCGGAAAAGGCCTTGGCGGCAAATGTTCGCTAAAAATGACGCCGTTCTGCGCCTGGTGTGGTGAAACCGAAATTCGCATCACCTTGGTGCAACGCTGAGCGAATTTCGGATTCATCACACCAGCAACTTGCTGAAAATCCAGTGTGGTGGATTTGAAGTGGGAACGCTGACGCACTCAATTCGCAGGAACTTCAAATCCACCACATTGGCGTTTCAAGCTGTTCAAGAAGCACGAAAGGCAACTTGCAGGGGCGTGCCGCAACAGTCTAGTGTCGCGTTTTCTTCGAAAGCCGATACGGGGGCACTAATGCAAGGGCTGGATAGCGTTTTGGGTCCTTATGCCGCGGAAATCCTGTGGACGCTGGTCGCGCTTGTCCTTCTGGTCATTATTCTCCTCATTATCAAGCTGGTCCGCAATCTGACCTTCGGAACATTCGTTGCCGGTGGCAGGAACCGCAAGACGCGCCTGGCCGTCATGGACGCCACCGCTGTCGACAGTCACCGCCGGTTGGTGCTGGTGCGCCGCGACGACATCGAGCACCTGCTGTTGATCGGAGGCCCAACCGATGTCGTCGTCGAGCGCGACATCCGGCTGTCGGCGCTGCGCCGTCCTGCACTGACCGGAGATAGCGGCGGCCATCAGCCGGCACCGCGGCCGCGCGCGCCTCAACCGGCTCCTGCGCCAATGATGCAAGCACCGCCTCCGCAGCCGGTAAGCGCTGCCCCGACGCCTGTACGGCCCCATCAGACGGCGCCAGCGCCGAAGCCAGCAGCGCAAAGCCATCAATCGGCGACCATCACGCCGCTGCCCGCCTACGGATCGGCGAACGCCAGTGCCTTTCGACAGGCGCCATCGCCGGCAAGACAGGATTCCCCGCCAAAGCAGGATTCTATTGACGATACGCTGATGAGGGAGCTCGAGGTCTCGTTTGATGACCCGCACCCCGCCAAGTCGGAGAGCAAGCCGGCGGCAAAGGCGCCGTCGTCTCTCGATGACGAGATGACGAAGCTTCTCGGCGAGCTTTCCAGCCAGAAAAGATAACCGGCCAAAAACCGGGCCAGCGAACAGCTAACAAAAAGCTTAGCGGTCAAGATTGTTCACGGTCGACCAAAAAAATGGCCGGAGACCGGCCATGACAAATTCGCTATTGCTGCTTTTTAGGCGCTCCGCCTGTGCTTCAGTCGTCGCGGTAGACCTTCTCGCGGCGCTCGTGGCGCTCCTGCGCCTCGATCGACAAGGTCGCGATCGGACGCGCATCGAGCCGCTTCAGCGCGATGGGCTCGCCGGTTTCCTCACAATAGCCGTAAGTGCCTTCATCAATGCGCTGAAGCGCGGAATCAATCTTTGAAATGAGTTTTCGCTGGCGATCGCGGGCGCGAAGTTCGATGGCGCGGTCAGTTTCCGAAGAGGCGCGATCAGCGAGATCGGGGTGGTTGGCGTTTTCCTGCTGCAGGATTTCGAGAGTTTCGCGCGCTTCGCGCAGTATGTCGTTCTTCCAGGTGACGAGCTTCAGGCGAAAGTAGGATTTCTGCCGTTCGTTCATGAACGGCTCGTCTTCGGAGGGTACGTAATCGGCAGTAACGATGTCGTTCATTCGACTCACCCAAACAGCCCCAATTTTGGCGCCTATATATTCGCGGACCGAATGCTGCACAAGCGTAATCGACGACAGTTTCACGCAATTGTTAATGTCGGGCAAAACGGTATTGGCCGCATCATTCGCATGAAGGGCACGACCGAATTCGCGTATGATTTGTTGGGTTTGAAAGCTGCCGGCCATTGTGCATAAGGCCGTTCTCATGGCTAATCCTGCAGCGCCTTTTGACGAGTTTCGGTGTTTGGCACAAGCGAGGGGCCGGTGAGCAAGCTTTATCTGTTGAGGCATGCCAAGGCCGGATGGGCCCTACCCGGCATGCGCGATTTCGATCGTCCGCTCGACGCATCCGGCCTCGCCGACGCCGAAACGATGGGTGCGGCCATGCGGGCCCGCAGCTACATTCCGGACCTCACCCTTTGCTCCAACGCAAAGCGAGCGCGCCAGACGCTGGAAGGCCTGGCCGGCCACACCGATACAGGCCGGGTCCTGTTCTTGGACACGCTCTATAGCGAGGACGCCGCCAGTTATCTCTCGATCATCCGCGGCAATGGCGGGCCAGGCTCGCTGCTCGTCATCGGCCACAACCCGATGACGGAAGATCTCACTATCGCGCTTTCGGGCGATGGCGACGAGGCTGCGAGGGGAATTCTGAACCACGGCTTCCCGGCCTCCGGACTCGCGGTCGTCCGTTTTCCAGGCAGTCTTGCCAACGCCGCGCAAGGCACCGGCTATCTCGAAGCCTTCGTGACGCCGGCCGACCTCTGACGCCATTTCAACCTAGCGTGGTGGATTTGAAGTTCCTGCCACTTCAATGGCATCAGCGTTCAGGAACTTCAAATCCAAAAGCACACTACAGCGCCGCGCATCCTCTTGGACGCGCAAAGGACGCTGTAGAACTCAATTTTGCGCAGGATCTTTTCCGAGCTATGGTTCGGGTTCATGCGCGAATTCAATGATTTGCTAGTGTGGCTTAGAATCCGAAATTCGCTCACTGCGCTGCTCCAAGGTACTGCGAATTTCGGATTCGCCACACTCGGCAGCAGCGTCTATATCGGGTCGTACCGAAGCCCCGAGAGACGCATTTTGGCATCATCGCTGACCACTTTCACCGACGAGGCGAAGATTGCCCTGGATACGCTGTCGGGGCGCGCTACCGGGCTTTTTTCGCCATCGCTGCGGCTGGGTGTTACTGGCCTTTCCCGCGCAGGCAAGACAGTGTTCATCTCAGCCTTTGTGCACAATCTGATCCATGGCGGGCGCTTGCCGCTGTTCGCGGCGCAGAAATCGGGACGCATCGCCCGTGCCTTCCTCGAAGAGCAACCGGATGACGCCGTACCGCGATTCCAGTACGAGGATCACGTAGCGGCCCTGGTCGACGACCGCCTCTGGCCGGATTCGACACGGGCTATTTCCGAGCTGAGGCTCACCATCGAATATGAATCGGCCTCCGGCTGGAGCCGCATGTTTTCATCAGGCAGATTGTCGGTCGATATCGTCGACTATCCCGGCGAATGGCTGCTCGACCTGCCGCTGCTCGGCAAATCCTACGCTGATTTCTCACGCGAAGCCTTCGAGATGGCCGTACTGCCGGTGCGCGTCGACCTTTCACAGGAATGGCGCGCGCTCTCGGCAGCGGTCGATCCGAATGCGGACGCCGACGAGATGACGGCGCGCCGCCTCGCCGACAGCTTCGCCGCTTATCTCAAGGCATGCAAGCTCGACGAGCGGGCGCTTTCGACTCTGCCACCCGGCCGTTTCCTGATGCCCGGCGATCTTGAGGGCTCGCCGGCGCTGACATTCGCGCCCATGCCGGGCCTGAGTGAGCGGCGCGCGCGTTCCGGGTCGCTTCAGGCGATGATGGAGCGGCGCTACGAGGCCTACAAGACATATGTCGTAAAGCCGTTCTTCCGGGAGCACATCACGCGCCTCGACCGTCAGATCGTGGTGATAGACGCCCTGCAGGCCTTGAACGCAGGCCCCGGCGCAATGGCCGATCTCGAACGTGCTGTGACCGAAATCCTCGCATGTTTCCGCCCCGGCCGCGGCAATTTCCTGACCGACTTTTTTTCAAGGCGCATCGACCGCATATTGGTGGCGGCGACGAAGGCGGACCATCTGCACCACGAAAGCCACGACCAGCTGCAGGCGATCGTGCGGCGGCTCGCCGACCGTGCCGTGGCGCGGGCGAATTTCACCGGCGCCGATGTCGACGTGGTTGCCCTGGCGGCGGTGCGAGCGACCCGGGAAGGCACGGTCAAGCAAGGCCGTGAGACGTTGCCGGTCATCATTGGCACACCGTTGAAAGGTGAAAAGATCAACGGCGAAACATTTGATGGAAAAACCGAAACAGCCATATTTCCCGGTGATTTACCGGAGAAAATTGATGCAGTGTTCGATGTCTCTGGGCCAGACCATCGCCAGAGCCCAGACCATCGACAAAGTAATGATGACCCGGCGATCCGCTTCGTGCGCTTTCGCCCGCCAAAGCTCGAACGCACGGCTGAAGGCGTCACGCTGTCGCTGCCGCATATCAGGCTCGACCGCGCCCTGCAGTTCCTGATCGGAGATTATCTGGCATGACCGCGCCCCGCAAGCCGGCGGCTTTTCGCATCGAGCCGGAAGCCCCGCCAAAAGAACGGGCAGCCTTGCGCCAGCCCGACGCTCCATCGACCAGAAAGCCGCGCACCGTGAAGGCTGATCTTGCCGTCGTCACTCCGGCGGAAATCGACGTTTTCGACGAGCCAGATATTATCGCCGCCGAACCGCCGCCGGCGACCGCGCCGCGTAAGCGTTCGATATCAGGTGGCTTGTTGTTCGGCGCATTGGGCGTTCTGGTTACGCTGGCCCTCGGCCATTGGACCGATCAGCTGATTCGCGATCTGTTCGCGCGTGCCGAATGGCTGGGCTGGCTGGCCGCCGGGATGGCCGTGATCGCGGTGCTGGCGCTTCTGGTCATCCTCGTCCGCGAATTCCTGGCGATCGCCCGCCTCGCCGAGGTCGAAAAGCTGCAGAAGCGGGCACTCGACGCCATCGCCCGCGACGATCCGAAGGCCGCTCGCGCCGTGGTCGACGAACTCTCGGCCTTTGTCGCGGCTAAGCCGGAAACCGCCGCCGGCAGACGCGCGTTGGCAGACTTGCGCGAGGAGATCATCGACGGTGGCAATCTGGTGCGCCTGGCCGAGACCGAAATCCTCGGCCCCCTCGATGCGCGCGCCAAGGTGATGATCCTCGAAGCGGCAAAGCGTGTGTCGCTGGTGACGGCGGTCAGCCCTCGCGCTCTGGTCGACGTCGCCTATGTCGTGTTTGAAGCGGGCCGGTTGATTCGCCGGCTGTCGGAACTTTATGGCGGCCGGCCGGGCACGCTGGGGTTCTTCCGGCTGGCGCGCAGCGTTCTCGCTCATCTGGCGGTGACCGGCTCGATTGCCGTCGGCGACAGTTTCGTTCAGCAGATCGTCGGCCATGGCCTCGCTGCTCGGCTCTCGGCCAAGCTTGGCGAAGGTGTCGTCAACGGCATGATGACGGCGCGCATCGGCATTGCTGCGATGGAGACCGCAAGGCCCCTGCCCTTCAGCGCCACGAGACGGCCCGGCATGGGTGATTTCCTGTCCGCGCTGACATCGTTTGCAACGAAAAAGCAGAAGGAGACATCCGCTTCCGACACGTGACAACCGTCTCCAGCACCGCACGTCCTGGTGGGCGCGCAACGGACGCTGAAGCACTTTGATTTCGCGGATGATCCCAGCGCAAATCGCTTCCGATTTTCGGAGCCATGCGCTAGCGGTGACGAAGCATTAACCAATCTTGTTCATGGTCGGACGGGTTCCAAACCAGTCTCTTTGTTGCCGGGTGTCGTCGATGAAAAGCGTGATCTTGTCTAGCGTCCTGCCGATGGCGGTCGTGGTTTCAACAACTGCCGGCATGGCCGAAAAGACCTTTGCAGCAGAACGGGACAGGAAGTTCTTTCAATCGGTAGAAGGCGAATGGGTCGGCCCGGGGGAAATCGTCGCCGGCAAATACAAGGGCACGAAATTCACCTGCAATTTCACCGGTTCGACACCAGACGGCAAGATCGGCATGTCGCTCGACGGCGGTTGCCGGGTCGGCATGTTCACCCAGCAGATGTCGGCGACGATCCAGCACAAAGGCCGCGAGGGCTACAAGGGCAGCTTCATGGGCGGTGCTGCCGGTTCTGGCCTCGACATTATCGGCGGCAACGTGGTCAGTGCCAACAAGGTCGTCTTCACCATCAACCGCAACCAGTTGCGCGGGGTCATGCAGGCTCTTGTCCCCAACGACAATTCGATGACGGTGACGGTTGCGGTGCGCGTCGACCAGCAATTGGTGCCGGTCATCGGCATGAAGCTGAAGCGCGTCGATACGGTCGAAGTCGGCTCCATCGCGCCGAACTGAGCGGCCATTGCGCGACCGATAGGACGTGCAGCGCTCTACTCTAGTTGCAAAAAGCGGCAGCTACGGCCACCGCTTTTTGCCAAAACTCCGATCGATGCTCAGCCCTTGATGGCGGTGATCAACTCGTCATAGGCCTTGCAGGCCTCGTCCGCCGTCGTCGTGCCCTGATACTTGGTTGTGACCGCCTGGACCTTGGCCGTGAGGTCGGCTGCCTTGGCCGGATCCTTGGTAACCGCCTCCTGAAGGGCTGCAGTCATGTCCTGAGCTTTCTTGGCCAGCATTTCGGTCGTGCAGTCCGGCGCCTTCGAGCAGGCCGATCCGGCAAGTGCCGCAATGCCAACGGCAACAAGCAAAAAAATCTTCATGTCAGTCGTCTCCCTCAAAAAAGGCGGCCGACTTGATCGTCGTCCGCCCTCCACGGCCAAAGCCGCGCGTCCTTAGCGCCCGATTGCTGCAACACGCAACGCAGCGGGTGCATAAAGCTGTGGAGCGCGCCTGCAACACTGCTGCACCAGTTTCCGGATTCGGACTGTTCGATTTCAGCCGAAGCCCCTATCTTGGCCGCTCGATGCCGCGGCACGTGCAGCGGTCCCTAGAGAGAACGGAACGGCAGGCATGGC
The DNA here is from genome assembly GCF_024707545.1 of Mesorhizobium onobrychidis. Taxonomy (NCBI): domain Bacteria; kingdom Pseudomonadati; phylum Pseudomonadota; class Alphaproteobacteria; order Hyphomicrobiales; family Phyllobacteriaceae; genus Mesorhizobium; species Mesorhizobium onobrychidis. The sequence continues at coordinate 4,099,834 of NZ_CP062229.1, read as the reverse complement.
AGCAGAAGCAGCGGGCAGCGATCTGATCCACGTGGTGGCGCTGCTCGCTGCAGGTGTTGTCGCCGTACCGATCTTCAAGCGCGTGGGGCTTGGTTCCATCCTCGGCTATCTGGCGGCCGGCGTGGTCATCGGCCCGTTCGGCATCGGCATCTTTTCCGAATCGGAAGCGATTCTTCACGTCGCCGAGCTCGGCGTCGTCATGTTCCTGTTCATCATCGGGCTGGAGATGCAGCCGTCACGGCTGTGGGGACTCAGGCGAGAGATCTTTGGCCTTGGGGCATTGCAGGTCGGCGTGTGCGCGCTGTTGCTGACCGGCGTCGGACTGGCGGGAGGTTTTCCGGTCTCGCAATCCTTCGTCGCCGGCGCCGGCTTCGTGCTGACCTCGACGGCGATCGTCATGCAGCTTCTGGAGGAACGCGGTGAGATCGCCGCGCCCAAGGGCCAGCGCATTGTCTCCATCCTGCTGCTCGAGGACCTGGCCATCGTGCCGCTGCTGGCCCTGATCGCCTTCCTGGCGCCGGGCGGCGCCGATATGAGCTTGACGCAGCGGCTGACGGAGGTGGGCATCGGCCTTGCCGCCATCGTCGGGCTGGTGCTGGCCGGGCGCTATCTGCTCAATCCGTTCTTTCGCATCCTGGCGGACGCCCGCGCCCGCGAAGTGATGACCGCAGCCGCCCTTCTGGTCGTTCTGGGGTCGGCGCTTGCCATGCAGCTCAGCGGCCTGTCGATGGCGATGGGCGCTTTCCTGGCCGGCGTGCTGTTGTCGGAATCCACCTTTCGCCATCAGCTGGAGGCCGATGTCGAACCATTCCGCGGTGTGCTGCTCGGGTTGTTCTTCCTGGCGGTCGGCATGTCGCTCGACCTGCATGTGGTCATCGAGAACTGGCGGATTGTCGTCATCTACGTCGTCGCCTACATGGTGATAAAGGCGATCGGCATCTATCTCGTCGCCCGCATCCTCAAGACCGGTCACCGGGAAGCGCTCGAGCGTGCCGTCTTCATGGCGCAAGGCGGCGAATTCGCCTTCGTTCTCTATTCCGCCGCCGCGGCGGTCGGCATCATCGACAGCCAGGCTAATGCGACCCTGACGGCGATCGTCATCATCTCCATGGTGCTGACACCGCTGGCCATTCTGGCATTGCGGTATCTGACGCCGCGCGACGAGCAGTCGCTCGAAGGCGTCGACATCGCCGATGGCCTTACCGGCAGCGTGCTGATCATCGGCTTCGGCCGCTTCGGCCAGATCGCCAGCCAACCGCTGCTGTTGCGCGGGATCGATGTATCGATCATCGACAATGAGGTCGAGATGATCCAGGCGGCGGCCGATTTCGGTTTCAAGGTCTATTATGGCGACGGCACGCGGCTGGACATTCTGCGTGCCGCAGGCGCCGGCCGCGCGCGCGCCGTGTTGATCTGCGTCGACAAGCCCGATGTCGCCGTCCGCATCGCAAAGCTCATCAAGGCGGAGTTTCCCCTGCTGACCGTGCTGGCACGCGCTTTCGACCGCGGAACCGCACTCCAGTTGATACGTGGCGGCGTCGATTTCCAGATTCGCGAAACCTTCGAATCGGCGCTTGTCTTTGGCGGCTCCACGCTGGAAGCGCTGGGCGTCGACCCAGCGGAAGTCGCCGAGGTGATCGAGGATGTCCGCCACCGCGATGCCGCCCGTTTCGAGTTGCAGCTTGTCGAAGGCGTTCGCGCCGGAGCGCGCTTCCTCAAGGGCAATATCGGCACGCCGATTCCGACGCCGCTCAGCCAACCGCGCCGCACCGGTCAGGCGCTCAATGAAGAAACCGCCGGCGTTCTGCATAAATCCGAGCCTGCGGATTTAACACCTGGAGCAAACAGATGATCGAACTGGACGAGCGCGCGCTCTCCGTCACCAAATTCTGGCGTGACGCAGGGGAAGACGCATGGTTCGAGAAGAATGACGCCTTCGACGCGGAGTTCCGCGATCGGTTTCTCGACTTGCACTATGCTGCCGCGCGGCGTGTATGCGACGACTGGTCGGAGCATGCCGAAGGCTCACTGGCGCTGATGATCCTGCTCGACCAGTTCCCGCGAAACTGCTTTCGCGGCACCGGCCATATGTATGCCACCGACCCGCTGGCAAGGCATTTTGCCGAAAAGGCGATCGCCGCCGGCCAGGATCTGGCGCTCGACGAAGAGCTGCGCGTCTTCCTCTATCTGCCTTATGAGCATTCGGAGCATCTCGCCGACCAGCTCAAATCAGTGGACCTCACTACCGCCAAAGCCCAATCCTATCTGAAATATGCGGTCGAGCACCTGGAGATCATTCAGCGCTTCGGCCGCTTTCCGCATCGAAACAGGATGCTTGGCCGCGAGACGACGCCGGAGGAACAGGTGTTCCTCGACGGGGGCGGATTTTCCGGCTGAGCTGAGTGCATCGGAGCCAAAGGTGCGAAGCGTCTTTCGGTTAAATCCAATGCATAAACAAAGAGATAGAGCAGCGTAGCGGTTCCATTTGAAAACACGCCGTTTAGGTCAGCCACCAATCCCGGCTGGACGGCAATTGCTCGATGCCGGCGCTGTCGAGAGCGGCAAGCCGCTCCGCCACGCTTCTGCCGTCCACGGTGAGGTCAGGCGCGATCTCGGCCAGCGGCGCCAGAACAAAAGCGCGCTCCAGCATGCGCGGATGTGGCACTTCCAGCCCGGTTTCGTGGATGATCCGATCGCCGAACACCAGAATGTCGATGTCGATCAGGCGTGGACCCCAGCGCTCCTCGCGCACCCGCTTCAGCCTGCGCTCTACATCGAGGCAGAGATCGAGCAAAGCATGTGGTGCGAGCACAGTCGAAATTTCGGCAGCCGCATTGAGAAAATCCGGCTGGTCGAGCTTGCCCCAGGGTGGTGTGCGGTAAAGCGAGGAGACTATAACGACGCGCGTGTTCTCGTCGGCATCCAGCATGCGCAGCGCAGCGCCCATCGACCTTGCCGGATCGCCGAGATTGCCGCCAAGGCTGAGGTAGACAGTATTATTCGGGCCAGACAACGGTCACCTCGACATGATCGAGCACACCGGGCACCGGAGCGTTCGGCTTGCGCACGGTAATCTCGGCCTTTTTGATCTGGGGAAACCGGGCCGTTAGCGCCCGGGCCACCTCCAGCGCCAGCGCTTCTATCAGAAAGCGCCTCTCCCCGGTTATGATCTTTTCGATTACCCCGAAGGCGACACCATAGTGGACGGTATCCTCGATGGAATCATCGACCAGCGCGCGGCCGGGTTCGACGGTGAGCGCGGCGTCGACATAGAAGCGCTGGCCGAGCGTCTCCTCCTCATCCAGCACGCCGTGCCGGGCGAAGAAAGCGCAGTTCTTCATGCGTATGACATACATCGCTCAGCGTCCCGCTCGATTAGAGCGAGGCGCGTCCGGTTGGACGCACAAACTACGCTCTAACGCTTAAATCGACGCATCCTGCCGGAAATCGATTTTGATTTTCGAGCCTATGCGGTGGTTTCACGCGCCAGCATAGCATCGGCAAGCGCCAGCGCATCCACATTGATTGCGACATCGTGGACGCGAAAAAGCTGCGCGCCCTTGAGCCTCAGTATGACGCTCGTCGCCGCTGTTCCGGCGCCCCTGGCCGAGGCATCGCGGCCGGTGACGGCGCCGATGAAGCGCTTTCGCGACGTACCCGCCATCAGCGGAAAGCCCAAGGCATCGAGTTCGGAAAACCGTGCCATCAGGTCGAGATTTTCTTCCGCTGTTTCCTTGGCGAAGCCGAAGCCCGGATCGAGCACGATTTGGTCGTCGGCAACGCCGCTTCGTCGGGCGATTTCCAGTGACTTCCTGAGGAAGGAAAATTGATCCTCGATCACGTCGGGCAGTTTTTGCCTGTCACGTCCGGTGTGCATGATGACCAGCCCGGCGCCGGTCTCGGCAGCGATGCGCGCGACGCCCGGTTCGCGCTGCAGGCCCCAGACATCGTTGACGATATGGGCGCCGGCAGCGACGGCAAGCCGGGCGGTGTCCTCGCGATAGGTGTCGACCGAAATCAGCGCCTTGCCAAGCCTGGCGAGCGCCTCGATGACAGGCAGCACGCGGGCCTGCTCTTCCTCGACGGCTACCGGAGATGCGCCGGGACGTGTCGACTCCCCACCGACGTCAATGACGGAGGCCCCCTCTTTCACCATCCGGCGCGCCTGGGCCATCGCCTGTTCGGGCGCTAAGAACAGCGCCCCGTCGGAAAAGCTGTCCGGCGTGATATTGAGGATACCGACGATCACCGCCTTGCCGCCGAGGTCGAGATGACGTCCATGCGCCAGCTGCCATCGCCCTGTCGTCATTGTCCATCAACCATGTGTAATCCGCCAAAGATCAATTCTGTTGCGCCGGCAACGGCCGTAGCGCAAGGTAGGCAAAGAGGCAACATGATGAAACGATCACTGCTTTGCGCCCTGATGCTCGCTTTTTCCGCCTTGCCGGCGGGCACGGCGAGTTTGGTAAAGACATATAGCTACTTTAGCATCGGCGGCAGGACGCTCGATGATATCGGAACCCAGCTTACGAAACTTGGGCCCCAGGTAAAAAGTACAGGGATGCGGCATCCAGGCGCCACGCAGATGGCGTTCACCACCCGCATCAGCTATGCGGAAAAATCGAATTCCTGCGCGATTGCTGACGCCAACGTCACCCTTAAAGTCAAGGTGATCCTTCCCGAGTGGCGCCGCTCGCGCAAGGCTGATGCGGGCGTAAGGCTGTTTTGGGATACATTGTCCGCCGACATCAAGCGCCATGAGGACCGCCATGTCGAGATCGCCAAGAACCATGCCCGCGACCTCGAGGATGCGCTGAAGGCGACCTATCCGCAGAAGACATGCCAGGAGGCCAAGGCCAAGGCCGCGGAGATCGCCGCCGCTATTCTTGCCAAGCACGACCGGGCCCAGATGCAATTCGATCGCGTCGAAACCATCAATTTCGAAAGCCGCATCCTGCGGCTGCTGCGCTATCGCATGGAGCGCGTCGAGAACGGCCGGCTGCCGGGTTAGCTCAGGCCAGATGGTAAGGTCGATTCTCGTGGAGTAGAAGTGGGGCGTCAGCCGGCAACGCCGAGCTTCTTCTGCAGGCTGGTCGACGACGTCGTATACTGGAATACGATGCGCTCGCCGGGGCTGACGATGCGCTTGGCTGCCTGCGCCATCAGGGCGACCTCATGGAAGCCCGACAGGATCAGCTTCAGCTTGCCGGGGTACCAGTTGATGTCGCCGACGGCGAAGATGCCCGGTACCGATGTCTGGAATTTCTCGGTGTCGACCGGGATCATGTTCTCGTGAAGATTGAGCCCCCACTCGGCGATCGGTCCGAGCTTCATGGTCAAGCCGAAGAACGGCAGCATCCGCGTGCACGGCACCTCGATATCGCCGCTGGGGCCTTTGATGGTCGCGGAGGAAAGCTGGCCGTCGGCGCCGGATAATCCCGTCACCTGCCCGACCTGGAAATCCAGTTCCTTCATCTCCTGCATGGCGTACATCTTGTTGACGCTGTCGGGCGCCGCGCGAAACTCCGGCCGCCGGTGGACCAGCGTCACGCTCTTGGCCACCGGCTGCAGGTTCAGTGTCCAGTCGAGCGCCGAATCGCCGCCACCGACGATGACCAGGTCGTGGCCGCGAAATTCCTCCATCCGACGAACCGAGTAGAAGACGCTCTTGCCCTCATAAAGCTCGATGCCCGGGATCGGCGGCCGCTTCGGCTGGAATGAGCCGCCGCCGGCGGCGATAACCACAACCTTGGCTTCAAACACCTCGTTCTCGTCGGTGATCACGCGAAAGCTGCCGTCCTCGAGCTTTTCGAGGCTTGAGACCATGCGGTTGAAGGTGAAGTCGGGCTTGAACGGCGCGATCTGCTCAAGCAGTCTGTCGACCAGGCCCTGCGCCGAAATCGATGGCCAGCCGGGAATGTCGTAGATCGGCTTTTCCGGATAGAGTTCGGCGCATTGCCCGCCGGGCCGATCGAGTATGTCGATCAGATGGCATTTCATGTCGAAGAGGCCGAGTTCGAACACGGCGAACAGGCCGACAGGCCCCGCCCCGACAATCAATACGTCCGTCCTGGTGATATCGGTCATGAATGCGCCTTCGATGCGCACGACCGCAAAAATCGAAATCGATTTTCGCTGGGGATCATGCGCTAAATCACGGTGCTACAGCGTCCTTTGCGCGTCCGAGAGAAAGCGCGGCGCTGTAGAGAACGGCGCGACACTGCATGACCATTGGCCCGCTGCCAAGCCGGAGCCGGAAAAATCGGCTATAACCCGCGCTTCAGCCTTCACGCTTTAGCCTTGGCGGGCGGGCACGCGCACAACCAGGCCGTCGAGAGCGTCGCGCACCTTGATCTGACAGGAAAGCCGTGAGTTCGGCTGGACGTCGTAGGCGAAGTCCAGCATGTCCTCTTCCATCGCTTCCGGCTCGCCGACTTCCGCCGTCCATGCCTCGTCGACATAGACGTGGCAGGTCGCGCAGGCGCAGGCGCCACCACATTCGGCCTCGATCCCCGGCACCGCGTTGCGGATCGCGTTCTCCATGACGGTCGAGCCATTTTCGGCATCCACGTCAAAATGTGTGCCGTCATGGGCGATGAAGGTCAGCTTGGTCATTTGTCACCTGAAGGGAGTCCCAGCCGAGATAATCACTCCGGCAGACAAGTCAACTGCCGCGCGAAAGCGGCGCTCTATGCCGTTTTTTTTCGGAAATCGGTTTAACGGCTGATGGCGGCGACGAAATCGCGGACTTCTTCGATCAGGGCGCCAAGCCGCTTGAGGGTATTGGTATCTTCAGGCTGAAGTTCGATCGCGCTGGCGCAATCGGCAATAGCGAAGGCGCCGACGCCGCGCGCCGAACCTTTCAGCCCGTGCGCCAGAAGCAGTCTTTGCCTCACATCGGCGTCGACGATCCTGTCGCGAACCGACAGCGCCTGCTGCACGAACAGCGCCAGCACCTCCTGTTCGAGGCTGCGGTCGCCCATCGTCTGGCGCGCCAGATGCGCCAGGTCCACCGGCCGCGACCCGGCCGTTCCCGACACGTCGCCGCCGGGCATCGAGAAGGCAATGCCGTTTTCGCCACGCATGACTCTGCAACTCCGTTCTTCGACTGCCGAAAAAAAATAGGCCCATCCTGTGGATGACGGGTTAATGATTGGCCCGGAAAAATGTTGCGATAACGGCACCTGAATCACAGTTTTGTTAACCTTATATTTAAAGTTTTACGTATCGCGCCGAATGCATGTTTTCTTTACCCCGGTGTGTCATTACGATACGACAGGTCCATTTTCAGCCTCTTGCGTGGGACACGACAAGCAGAATCAATAAGTCCCGCGGCAGCTTGTACAGGGTAGCGAAGGCATGGCGAAGAAAACAACGACGACAAGAGCGCTCGACAACGACGTAGCCAGGGAACTCGAAAAAGCACTTGATATCGATCTGAGCGGCGATGCCGGCGGCGACCTCGACATCGCAGCGTCGATGGAAGATCTGGAAGCGCAGATATCGCAGGCTGCCGACGAGTTGGCACGCGAAGGCCGTAACCAGAATGCCGAGCCTGTCGCCAACCAGAGCCAGAATGCCGAGCCTGTCGCCAGCCAGAGCCAGAAGACGGAGCCTGCCGCCAACCAGGACGAAAAAGCCCAGGACCAGAAAGCAAACCCCGCGGCAAAGGCCAAGCCGGCTGAACTGCGCCCTGTGGAAACGCGCAATGGCACGCAGCCGGCCAGCTTCACGCCGGCCAATGACCCTCGTCAAAAAGATTACAAAACGCTGCTGCACACCCTCAATCGGCGTGCCTCGAACACGATCTACTGGGTCGTGGCGCTCGTTTCGCTTGCCTGGATCGCGGGCGCCGGTGCATTGGCCAACCTGCTGTTTGGACCAGGCATCTGGCAAATCCGCACGCCCGGCCAGTTTTTCGCCCGTCCCGAACTGATCGGCCTGGCGATCGCTGCGATCCTGCCCGTGCTCCTGTTCTGGGCGTTTGCCGCCATGATTCGCCGCGCGCAGGAGATGCGCATCGCGGCTCAGTCGATGACGGAAGTGGCCTTCCGCCTGACCGAGCCGGAAAATATTGCCCAGGATCGCGTCATGATGATCGGGCAAGCCGTCCGCCGCGAGGTGGCGGCCATGGGTGAAGGCATCGAGCGCACGCTTGCGCGTGCCGTCGAGCTCGAAACCCTGGTCCACAGCGAGGTGAACCAGATCGAACGCTCCTACTCGGAGAATGAATCGCGCATCCGCTCGCTTGTCGACGGGCTGGGCAGCGAGCGCGAAGCGGTGGTCACCCACGCCGAACGCGTGCGCGCCTCGATCACCGGCGCGCATGAGACGCTGAAGGACGAAATCGGGGCTGCCAGCGACATCATTCGCGACAGCATCCTCAACGCCTCGACCAACCTGTCGATGACCATCACCAACTCCGGCGACACGCTGATCGACAGGATCAACCAAAGCTCGGTGTCGATCTTCGATTCGGTGGAAGGCCGGCTCGAATCGATCACGGACCGGCTGTCGACCTCCGGCGAAGCCTTCGCCAGCCTTCTCGATACACGCATCGCCAAGCTGACGGACACGACCGACGGCCTCACCCGGTCGCTGACTGATCTGCTCGACGATCGGACCTCCGGCATGGTATCGCTGCTCGGCGGCGCCGCGCGTACGCTCAACTCCGAATTTGAAGCCAGCCTTGACGGCATCGAGCGGACGCTGGCCGAACGTGGCCAGGCGCTGATTAGTGAATTCCAGACCCGCGCCGAAGCGCTCGACACCGGCACCCAGAAGCTCAACGCCGCGCTCGAGGCCCGCGCACGCCAGATCAACGAGACGCTGGTCGAGCGCGCGCGCGAAATCGCCCATACCTTCCAGGAAAGCAAGGAGACGCTGTCGGCAATGATCGATCAGGGCAAGACCCAGATCGGCGCCGACATGGCCGACATCGTTTCGTCGACTTCGTCCATGCTTGAAGCACGCGCCGGCGATTTCGCCGGGCGCATGGAAGCGGCCCGTCATGTGGTGTCGCGCTCCTTCGACGCCGACATCCAGCGGCTTTCCGATGCCCGCGTCGGCATCGAAGAAGCCGTCGAGAACCACAGCCGCAAGCTTTCCGAAAGCCGCGAACGCATGGCGGCGGCAATGCAGGCCGATCTTGCGAAATTCGCCGAAAGCCGCGCCGGCATCGATGCGGCCGTCACCGACCAGGTGCAGAAGCTTGCCGAAGGCCGTAACCTGATCTCGCGCGCCCTCGAAGAGGATCTGCGCAAGGTCAACGAGTCAAGCGCCGCCATCGATGCTTCGCTCGGCAGCCATCTCGAAAGGCTCGAAGAGGGCCGCAACAGGCTTTCACAAGCCTTGAACGAAGACTCCGGAAAACTTGTACAAGCCCGTACGATCATTGACGAAATGGTTGCCGGCCATGTTGGCAGGCTCGCCGAAGGCCGCAGCATTCTTTCACGCGCCCTCGAGGCCGATCTCGGCAAGCTGGCCGACAGTCGCGCCAGCATCGACGGACTGGTCGCCGGTCAGGTCGAGAAGATCGCCGAAGGTCGCGCCATACTCGCCAAGGCATTGGAAACCGACATTGTCGGCATCAAGGATCTCATCGAGAGCCATTCCGCAAAACTGGCGGAAGACCGCAGCCTGCTTTCGCGCTCGCTTGAAAGCGACCTGTCCGGCGTCCGAGGCTTGATCGAGGACCATTCGGGCAGGCTCGCCGACGATCGCAGCCTGCTTTCGCAGACGCTCGAGGCCGACCTGGCCAAATTGGCGGAAAGCCGGTCGAGCATCGACGGGCTGGTCGCCGGCCAGGTCGAGAAGCTGGCCGAAGGCCGCGACATCCTCAAGCGCGCGCTGGAATCCGATCTCAACACGATCAAGGACGTCATATCAGGCCAGTCCGAAAAGCTGGCGGAAGACCGTGGTCAGCTCTCCAAGGCGTTGGAAACCGACCTGCAGAGCGTGAATGGCCTTATCTCCGATCACATGAACAGGCTCGCCGAGGACCGTTCAATCCTGTCGAGGGCACTCGAAGACGACCTCGCCAAACTGGCTGAAAGCCGGTCGAGCATCGATGGTCTGGTTACCGGCCAGGTCGAGAAGCTGGCAGAGGGCCGCGACATCCTCAAGCGCGCGCTGGAATCCGATCTCAATACGATCAATGACGTCATAGCAGGCCAGTCCGAAAAGCTGGCGGAAGACCGCTCGACCCTGTCCAAGGCGCTCGAAGACGACCTCGCCAAGCTGGCGGAAAGCCGGTCGAGCATCGACGGGCTGGTTGCCGGCCAGGTCGAAAAGCTGGCCGAAGGCCGCGACATTCTCAGACGTGCGCTGGAAGCAGACCTCAATACCATCAAGGATGTCGTCGCCGACCAGTCGCAGCGGCTGACCGACAATCGCGCACAGTTCGCGCAGGCGCTGGAAGCCGATCTCGGCAGCGTCAACGGTCTTGTAAACAGCCATGCCGAAAAGCTCATCCAGGACCGCTCGACCCTGTCCAAGGCGCTCGAAGACGACCTCGCCAAACTGGCGGAAAGCCGGTCGAGCATCGACGGGCTGGTTGCCGGCCAGGTCGAGAAGCTGGCCGAAGGCCGCGACATCCTCAGACGCGCGCTGGAAGCAGACCTCAATACCATCAAGGGTGTCGTCGCCGACCAGTCCCAGCAGCTGACCGACAATCGTGCAGAGTTTGCGCGGGCGCTGGAGGCCGATCTCGGCAGCGTCAACGGTCTTGTAAACAGCCATGCCGAGAAGCTCATCCAGGACCGCTCGATCCTGTCCAAGGCGCTTGAAGACGACCTCGCCAAACTGGCGGAAAGCCGGTCGAGCATCGACGGGCTGGTTGCCGGCCAGGTCGAGAAACTGGCCGAAGGCCGCGACATTCTCAGACGTGCGCTGGAAGCAGACCTGCAGAAAATTGCGGCGAGCCGCAGCGAGGTGGACGACATCATCGCCGGGCATGTCGGCAAACTGGGCGAAGGCCGCGACGCGCTGACCCGTGCGCTGGAGGACGATCTCTCCAAGCTCGCCGATACGCGCAAGGAAGTCGACCGTTCCCTGTCCGGCCATATCGACCAGATCGCCGCCAGAAGCACCGACATCTCGGACGCCATTGCCGCAGACGTCGAAAAGATCGAGCAGGCGTTCAGCCGCCAGACCGGCATCATCGAGGAGCGCGCCGGAACCATGGAGCGCGCGCTGTCGACCGGTGTCGACAACGTCCGCAGCGTGCTCGAAAAGAGCGCCGTCTTCGTTGCGGGAGCGCTGCGTGAAAAGGTCATGGAAGTCACCAGCGCGCTGCATGAGCAGGCAGGTGCGGCGTTCAGCGACGCCGATCGCAAGATCGCCGAACGTGCCGAGCAGACCTCGGCCGCCTTGCTCGCCAGGGCGGAGGATATCGCCCGCACCTTCGAGGAGGCGGACCGCCGCCTCGCCGCACGTGCCGAAGACACGTCGAGTGCGCTCATAGCCCGCGCCGAGGATACATCCAGCGCAATCATGGCCCGTGTCGACGACACATCGAACTCCTTGCTGACGCGCGCCCAGGAAACAGCCGACCAGCTGGCCGCTCGTGCCAGCGAGATCGCCGGTACATTCGATGCGGCGGACCAGAAGCTGGTTGCCCGCGCGGTCGAAACGGCGCAGTCGCTGGCGGCACGCGCCGGCGACATCCTGCGCAATTTCGAAGGCGCCGACGAACGGCTCGGCGTGCGCATCGGCGAATCGGCCGAAGCGCTAGCAGCGCGGGCATCGGACCTTGGCCGCATTTTCGATGCCGCCGACAAGCAGCTGATCTCGCGCATCGCCGAAGGTTCGGAAGCGCTGTCGGCCCGCGCATCCGAGATCGGCCGTATCTTCGACGAGGCGGATCACCGTCTGGTATCCCGCATCGCCGACAGCACGTCGACGATCGGAGAACATGCCGACAACATCGTCGGGGCGTTTGCCAGCACCGAGCAGCGGGTTGCCGAACGTGCGAGGCAGACCGGTCAGGAACTGGCCGTCCACGCCCGTGACATCGAGCAGGCGCTCGCCGGCGCCGACGAGCGCCTGGCATCCAGCGCGGCGGCTGCGGCGGCTCGCGTCGAGGAGCAGGTTGCCGGCGTCGAAAACCGTCTCGTCTACACCACCGAAACGATAGGCCAGAAACTCAACGAGCAGGTTTCGACCGCTGAGGCGCAACTTATTTCGCGCGCCAACTCGATCGCCGAAACCTTCACTGCGGTCGGCCAGCATATCGGCCAGAGCACCAATGACGCGGCGAAGACCATCGGCACCAACACCCGCGAGCTCAACACCATGCTTGCGGCACGTTCGGCCGAGATCTCGAAAATCCTCGACGAAACGGCACGGCCGCTGGTCGAGCGCTTCGCCCAGGGCGGCTCGGAACTGCAAAAGAGCATGGAAGAGGTGACCGAACGCGCCACTGAGAAGCTGCGCAGTGAAAACGCCACCCTCGTCAATGCGCTCGCCAGCCGCACGGCCGAAACATTGTCGGCCGTCGAAGGCGCGCGCTCGACGCTCGCCGACAGTGTCGCCGATCTTATCGGCCGTATGAGCACCTCGAGCTCGCAGCTTGGTCAGTTGATCGAGCAGGCGGCGGCCAATCTCGGCCAGGTCGACGAACGCCTGACCGGCAGCACGCAAAGCTTTGCGGCGACGACGGAGAAAGCCGCGCAGACCTTCGCCAGTTCGGCACGCTTGGTCGATTCGAACACGACACGGCTTACCGAGCTGTCATCCGCGACCTTGCGCGAGGTTGCCTCGATCGCCACCAAGTTCGACGAGCACAGCCGATTGCTGTCCAGTGCTTCGGATCTGTTGAGCTCGGCCCAGAGCAACCTCGAACACACGCTGGAAAGGCAATCGTCGCTGGAGGACCTCGCCGTCGGCCTGGTCAAGAAGTCGGAGGATCTCGAAAAGGTCATGCGCTCGTTCGAGGATCTGGTCGGCCAGACGTTGCAGAACGCCGAAGGCAAGACGCTGGAGTCGGCGGACAAGATCCGTACCGCCATCTCCGACGTCGTCGATTCGGCAACGAAGCGCTTCGCCGACGCGACCGAGGAGATGCGGCGCACCGCCGGCTCGATCAAGAGCGAGCTCGACCTCACCCGCGCCGAGCTCAAGAAGGGCGTCATCGAGATGCCGGAAGAGGCAAAGGAATCGACCACGGCCATCCGCCGCGCCGTTTCCGAGCAGATCAACGCGCTGAAGGAACTTTCGGATATCGTTGCGAAATCGGGCCGCAACACCGACTCCTCGGAGCCGCGCAACCTGCGTCCTGCGCCGCAAGCGCCTGCCGCGCGCGCCGCTGAGCCGCAGGGCCGTCCTCCGGGCCCGCAACCGGAGCCTCTTGGCCCGCAGACGCCATCGGGTGACACCGCACTGCGCGGCACGCTCGACCTGGAACGCCCGGCTGAGACGGCGCCGCGTCAGCGCGACCCCAATGGCCGTACGCCGCAGGGCGGCTGGGTGCGCGATCTCTTGACCGGGGCATCGCGCGAAGAGGGCGCCAAGCCCGCGGTACCTTCGGAAGCGCCACGCTCGGCCCCTGCCCAGCGCTCGCCGCTTCATGTCGTGGAGTCGCTCAACTCGCTTTCCGTCGACATCGCCCGCGCCATCGATCACGAGGCCTCGATCGAGCTGTGGGACCGCTACCGGCGCGGCGAGCGTGACGTGTTCACGCGGCGTCTCTACACGTTGAAGGGTCAGCAGACTTTCGACGAGATCCGTCGCAAATATCAGATGGAGGCGGAGTTCCGCGCCGCCGTCGACCGTTACTGCGACGATTTCGAAAAACTGCTCAAGGACGTGTCGCGCAACGACCGCGACAACATGATGGCGCAGACCTACCTTACGTCGGACACCGGCAAGGTCTATACGATGCTTGCACACGCCAGCGGCCGCCTGCATTGATCAGGCGATAGGGACCGAAAAAGGCGGGAAAATTTCCCGCCTTTTTCATGCCGTCCCCGCGTCCTCGGGATGATGCTCTATTGATTGATCTCCGGTTCGACGAGCCTTGCCAGGTTTCGCAGCGACTCCTGCCAACCGAGATAACAAGCCTCAGCTGGAATGACGTCCGGAACACCTGCCTGCGTGATATCCAGCTCCGTGCCGACTGATACTTTCTTCAATATCACCGTCACCTGCATCTCGCCGGGCAAGTTAGGATCGTCGAACGTGTCCGTATAGCGCAGGCGTTCGCCCGGAACGAGCTCGACATATTCGCCGCCAAACGCGTGGCTTTTGTCCGTTGTGAAGTTGCGGAACGACATTTTGAATGTGCCGCCGACTTTGGGTTCCTGATGATAAACCGTGCAGGTAAAGCCGTTGGGCGGTAGCCATTTCGCGAGCGCGTCCGCCTCAAGGAAAGCGCGGTAGACTTTTTCTGGGCTGGTTGCCAGGACGCGGTGCAGGCGTACGGTACTGGGCATATCATTTATCCTTGTGATTGGAGGGTCGTTCCATGCCCAAGGACGAACCGGTCTTGACCAATCCGACACAAGTTCTGAGGTTTTTTGGAACCGGGGCCGCAGACCTTCATGTTAGGCTCCCTGCGACCGCTTTTCGACCCGTTGCGGAAGTTCGTTCGACCCTGCCGAATTCACGCCCATGACCCTAGTCGGACATTCCAGGCCCAAATTTTCTCCCAGATAGGGACCTCCAGTGGAACTCACCGCTTTGACCCCAAATCGACCTTCATCAACCCATTTTGCTACCCAATAGCCGACATTCGCGGCAACCAGTGCTGGTGGACCCAACTCGGACGTTCGTGATCGCAAGCTAAATGGAGTGCGTTCCCCTAGGTCGCTGCTCCACAAGCGGCCGCCGCGTGGTAAGGTGCGTGCTGTTTGAGCCTCAAGGCGGAGAAGCATGGAACGCCGTTTGGCTGCTATCCTCGCTGCGGACGTGGTCGGCTACAGCCGCCTCATGGGCGCCAATGAGGCCGGCACACTTACGGCGTTGAAGGCTCATCGGGAAGAGCTTGTCGAAGCGAAGATTGCCGAGCACCGAGGGCGC
Source organism: Mesorhizobium onobrychidis (assembly GCF_024707545.1). Classification (NCBI taxonomy): domain Bacteria; kingdom Pseudomonadati; phylum Pseudomonadota; class Alphaproteobacteria; order Hyphomicrobiales; family Phyllobacteriaceae; genus Mesorhizobium; species Mesorhizobium onobrychidis. The sequence goes on along the minus strand of NZ_CP062229.1, from coordinate 4,084,816 downwards.
ATCGTCAAGCTGACCGGCGACGGCATCCTGGTGGAATTCCCGAGCGTGGTGAACGCGGTCGCGTGCGCGACAGACATCCAGCGTAAGATGCGCGAGCGCAACGTCGACGTGCCACAGGACCAGCGGATCGAGTTCCGCATCGGCGTCAATCTCGGTGACATTATCGTCGAGGAAAACGACATCTACGGCGACGGCGTGAACGTTGCGGCGCGTATCGAGGGCATTGCCAAGCCGGGTGGCGTTGCTGTCTCGGGCACTGTCCGTGACCACATCGGCAACAAGCTCGACCTCGCATTCGAGGATAGGGGCGAGCAGACCCTGAAGAACATCGATCCCCCGGTTCGTGTCTTCGACGTAATGCTCGATCTACCGACCAGCAGGCGGATCGCCACACTCTCCTCGAGTTCCGCGACCTTCGCAAAGGCGAAGCTCTCGATCGCGGTGCTTCCGTTCGCCAACATGAGCGGCGATCCTGAACAGGAATACTTTGTCGACGGCATCACCGAGGACATCATCACCGATCTGTCGAAGGTCTCGGCGCTATCCGTCATCGCGCGCAACTCGGTGTTCACCTACAAGGGCAAGCACGCCGACGTGCAGGAGGTGGGTAGGCGCTTCAACGTCGCCTACATTCTCGAAGGCAGCGTTCGAAAGGCTGGCCAGCGCGTGCGCATCAATGCACAGCTCATCGACGCGAAGGACGGCACGCACCTCTGGGCCGATCGCCACGACCGCGACCTGACGGAAATCTTCTCCATGCAGGACGAGATCACGAAGAAGATCGTCGAGCAGCTGAAGGTCAACCTGCTGCCGCATGAAAAGAAGGCGATCGAGACGGCACCGACGCAAAACATCGACGCCTATAACTACTATCTCCGGGGCCGCCATCTCTATCATCTACATACCCAGCAGCATGTGTTGCTTGCACAACGCATGTTCAGGAAGGCGGCGGAGCTGGACCCGAGCTATGCGCGCGCCTATGCCGGCCTCGCCGATTGCGCCTGGTTTCTCTATATCAACCAGCATGAAGACACGACTGTGAACGATATTCACGTGGCGAGCCTGAAGGCGCTTGAGCTGGATCCCAATCTGGCGGAAGCGCACACCTCCTACGGGATGGCGCTCCACTACAAGGATCGCTACCCCGAAGCCGTCGCCGAATTCGAGCGGGCGATCGAACTGGCCCCAAGCCTCTATGAAGCTTATTATTTCTACTGCTTTGCCGCGCGCGATCGGGGCGACCTTGAGACATCGGCACGGATGGACGAACACTGTGTTGCGCTCTCGCCCGATGATTACAAGGAGTGGCTCATCCTTTCGCAGACTTATGCTGACCTTGGGCGTGACGAAGAAGCCAGACGGACCGCACTGATTGGCGTTGAGCGAGCCGAACGCGCGCTCGCCGCACATCCCGACATCCCGCTGGCGGCCAGTCTTGGGGCCGGTGCGCTGGTCCGACTCGGCGAGAGAGCGCGCGCGCTCGAATGGGTGTCTCGCGCCTTAACCATCGCCCCGGACGATCCGCTGACGCAATTCAACGCCGCATGCGACTATTCGCTGCTGGGCGAAAGCGAGCAGGCCCTCGACTTGCTCCAGCGCTGGGCCGTCAACGCGCCCCAAGCAACCGCTCGCTGGCTGATCGACAGCGATTTCAAGAATGTCTACGACCATCCGCGTTTTCAGGCGCTGCTGACGCAAGTTGGACTGCCAACCGGACCGTTCATACAGACCAGGCATCGGCCAGAAAACGAAAGCTAACCTACGTCGCCATCAGCCACTCGGACAGCTCGACGATGAGGGACGAAAATACTCAAGGCGATGTTGATACTCCAAAGGCGATCGTGCTCGGCATGGCTCGCTTCTCGAACGCCGGAAACGCGGCGTGGAGATGGGCGGCGGCTTGCGATTGCCGGACAATAGCTGACCTGCGCAGAAGCATTGGGCTGAGGGATCGACTGAGTGCTGTCAATGCGGGCGAGCGGCTACCTCGACTTCCGTAACGGGTCGACTCGAGCCCTTACGTGAAGGTCCGCTTCGGAGTATCGCCGGGAATGTCAAGAAATGGCGCAACCGAGCCGGCCGGGGCATCGGCTCGGATTTCACCGCCATGGCGCGTTCTACGTCTCAATCGGGTGGCTTTGCGACACCAACTAGCAGCAAGATCGAAGTCGGGAATCAGGCGGATACGCCGTCCTGCGATTCATGCACCGACGGCAATTTTGATCAGGCAATGAGCTGATGCGACCGGCGGTATCCGGCACACGCTTTTCAAGCACGGTGCTATTGTACAATCTCTACCAGGACGCGCTTACCTTGATAGCCCGATGAGTTTAGAATTGGTCTTTCAGGCGGCTCGTCAGAAGCCGCCGGCGAAGAGGCCTATCGAGGGAGGAAACCATGACGCCGATCGAACCAAACAGGTCGCGTACCTGGCATAGGTCAGTGCTCGGCGCGGCCGTGCTCGGCATGGGCGTGCTGCTGACGGGAACGAGCGCCGGCGCCGGCTCTGTGGACAAGACCCCATTCGGAAACACGCAGGACGGCAAAGCCGTCGATCTCTACACGCTCACCAACGACAGGGGCGCGTCCGTCAAGTTCATCGCCTATGGCGGTATCATCACGGCGATCAATGTGCCCGACCGCTGGGGCAAGCTCGACAACGTCGTGCTCGGCTTCAAGGAACTCGCCGACTACGAATCCATGAACCCCTATTTCGGCGCCTTGATCGGGCGCTACGGCAATCGCATCGGCGGCGCGAAGTTCACGCTCGACCGCACGCAATACCAACTCGCCGCCAATAACGGGCCGAACAGCCTGCACGGCGGCACGAAAGGCTTCGACAAGGTCGTCTGGGCGGTCGAACCGCTGAGCAGCGTCAGCGGCGCCGCAGCGCGGCTCAACTACACGAGCAAGGATGGCGAGGAAGGCTATCCCGGCACGCTCACGGTCCAGGTCGTCTATAGCCTCACCAACGACAACGAGCTGCGCATCGACTACGAGGCGACGACCGACAAACCAACCGTGGTCAATCTCACGAGTCATTCCTACTTCAATCTCGCCGGCGACGGCACGGGTGGGATCGACGATCACATCCTCACGATCAACGCCGATCGCTTCACGCCGGTCGATGCGACCTTGATCCCGACCGGGCAGCTCGCCTCCGTGACCGCCACGCCGTTCGACTTCCGCCAAGGGGCGCCGATCGGCGCACGCATCCGCTCGAACGACCCACAGATGGCCTATGGCCGCGGATACGATCACAACTTCGTGCTGAACCGGTCGGGTGGTGGACTTTCGCTCGCCGCCCGAGTCTACGAGCCGCGCTCGGGCCGGATCATGGAGATCTCGACCACCGAGCCCGGCGTCCAGTTCTACAGCGGCAACTTCCTCGATTCGACGCTCGTCGGCGCGGCCGGTCAGCAATACCGCCAGACCGACGGCTTCTGCCTTGAGACGCAGCACTTCCCGGATTCGCCGAACAAGCCGTCATTTCCAACGACGGTGCTGAAACCGGGCGAAACGCTGAAGTCGACTACGATACACAAATTCTCCACCGACGCGTCCTAGCGTTGCAGCTGCGTTCTTTTCTTGTTGCTGAATCGATGGGTCGCCATGATTCGGAGATCATGGATGACGGGCGTTTCGATCGAGACGCTGGAGCTCTGGGCGTCGTCGCTGCGGGAGGCAAGGCAGCGGATCCGGAGCTTGCTTGCTGGCGCTATGTCCCCGGCGGAACACGCAGCGTCTCCGCGGCGAAGCAGGCGAACGTTGCGGCTTTCCATCGCCCACAAAGCCGCTGGCCGTAGCCAAATCAGACCTTCATGCAAGTCGCTGTCTACGTCCGAAAGGGGGTCGATTCAAAGCTGTAGCGCGAAGGGCGGCTTTGGAGAAGCGCCGGGAAGGTCGGTAATTGGCGCTCCCTGCTCGTTCCAGTCGTCGAAACGGACGGCAGTTCCCCACCCGTCTCGGCCATTGGCGGCAGCCAGGTGATTGAGTTTGATCCTAAGCTGCGCCCGGCAGTTCCGGCTGTATCAGATCACCGAATCGGTCCAGCGGACGATGTCCTTGGCGGCATCGCCGAATGCGCGGTCGAGCGCGCCGACATAGGCCTGGTTGCCGCCGCCGGAGACGGGCGCGGTCGCGGTAAAGCTCTTCGAGGCGCGCACCTCGCCATTGCGGTCGTTCAGTATCCGCACGAACAGCTCGACCTCGGCATGTTCGCCGCCGTCAACCCGGACTTCGAAGGAACGGACTTCGACGATCACCTGATAGTCGATCGCCAGCCCCTCGCCCGGCTTGCCGACACCGGCGAAGCTGCCCGAGCGCTGGAATGTCTCGGCCAGCCGCGCCTGCACGATCAGCGGCAGCCGATCGGCCCATTGCGCGCCCTTGAGGTACTGGATCGAATGCACAGACGGCTTGATAACGATGTTCTGGCTGTCCAGCGCCTTGAGCGCGGAGGGTTGGGCAATGAGGATCTGGCGGCGGCTGCGGCCGCGCGCATCGAGCGGCGGCGCCGACAGTTCGAATGTGTCCAGGGGCGCCGGCCCGCCGCCCGGCAAAAACGCGCAACCGGCTAGCGAAAGCGTAAGCAATGCCACGCCCGCTTTGAGCCCGCCCGATTTGACCCCGCCCAATTTAAGCACCACCGACTTCACACGCGATCCCCGTTGTCCCCCGAATCGTATGAGCAATCCGCTTCCGCAGTGCACTTGCCTGCTGTTCTTGGGGCGGGCGAAAGCCGAAGTCAACGCCGCGCCCTGCCGTCGAATTGCCGAACCTCGCCTTCGCCGCCTGACAGGATCCGCTGCGGATTGCGGCTGAGATCCGTCACCGCCTCTTCGATGCGGCTGATCGAACGGCGGCTGTCCTGGACCAGCGCCTCGACGTCCTGCAGGCCCTGACCGGAGAATCGCGCCAGATTGTCGGTGATGGTGCCGAGGCGGGCGTTCAGCGTGTCGGCGACCTGCTTGAACGATTTCAGCGTATTCCTGGCATCGGCTATCATGCCGTCGGCCTGGCCTGAGCCGAGCAATGTATCGACCTTGGCGAGGATGCCGTCGACGCGCACCGAAGCGTCGTTGAGACGCTCCGCGAGCTGTTGCGCGTCCTTGATCGTCTGGTCGATATCGTCGGCCCGGTTGGCGAATTTGTTGGTAACCTTGGCGATGTCGGCGGCAGCCTCGTTGGCGTTTTCGCTGGCCTTCTGGATGTTGGTCAGCGCGGTGCGAACCTGTGCCGGGTCGATGCCGTCGAGAACGCCGTCGACCTTGGCCAGCGTGCCTTGCGTCCGTTGGGCGAAATCGTTGATCGATCCCACCGCGGTGTCGACATTCCTGACGACCGTGTCGAACTGCTTGCTGGTTTCCTTCAGGTTCTCGGTCACCATATCGACATTGGCGACAATGCTCTTGATCTGATCCTTGTCGACGGCGTTGAGCAGCCCTTCCGCCGCCTTCAGCGTGCCGTCGAGCTTGCCCGAGACGCCCCTCAACTCGTCCGACAGCGAACTGACGCTGGCGAGGAATTTGTCGATGCCGTCAGAGTTCTTGGCCAGCGCGTCGGAGAAGGTCTGCACATTGTTGACGGTCTGCGTCAGCGGCCCGCGAACGTCCCTGGTGAAGCCTTCGAGCTGGGTGAGAACCGTATCGGCGCGGGTGAAGATGTTCTGGGCTGTCTGCAACAGGTTGGTGACCGCCGACGGGTTGGCGACGATCTCGGCGACGCGGCCCTCCGCCTCCGCCTGGTCGAGAAGGTTGACCTCCTTGAGGTCGGCGCCCCTGAGTTCGATATTGGCCTGACCGGTGAGGGTAGCAAGGCCGATATCGGCCTGCGTCGATTTGGTGATCGGCGTCGTGCGGCCTATTTCGGCTTCGGCTATGGCGGCGGTCGGGTTGGCGAGGTCGATATAGACGCGCCTTACATCCCCAACCCTGACGCCGTTGAACAGCACGAAACTGCCGCGGCCGAGACCGGAAGCTGATCCCGGAATGCGCACCCGCAGCATCGCCGTCTCACCCCTCTCGCCGATCGCGGCCGTCCAATAGACGAACGCGAATGCTGCCAGGATCGCGGCTAGCGTGAAAATGCCGACAATGACGTAGTTGGCTCTGGTTTCCATTTATCCACTTATGGCTACGCGCGGGCCGCAAGATCAAGTTGCCGCGCACGTTTTCCGCGAAAATAGGATTTCACCCAGGGTTCCTCGCTTCTGAGCATCTCGTCGATCGTGCCTTCGACCAGCACTTTCTTGTTGCCGAGCACGGCCACCCGATCACAAGCGGTGAACAGCGTGTCGAGATCGTGCGTGACCATGTACACGGTCAGATCCATGGTATCGCGCAGCTTGACGACCAGTTCGTCGAACTCAGCCGCGCTGATCGGATCGAGGCCGGATGTCGGCTCGTCCAGGAACACGATGTCGGGGTCGAGCGCCAGGGCGCGCGCCAGCGCCGCACGCTTGATCATGCCGCCGGAAAGCTCGGACGGGAATTTCTGCGCCGCATCCGGCGGCAACCCGACCAGTTCGACCTTGAGCATCGCCAGCTCGTCCATCAGCTTTTTCGGCAAATCGAGATATTCGCGCATCGGCACCTGCACGTTTTCGAGAACCGTGAGCGCCGAAAACAGCGCGCCGTGCTGAAAGAGGACGCCAAGGCGCATGTCGATGCGAAGACGCTCCCTCTCGCTCGCCTTTTCGACATCGACGCCGAACAGCTTGATCGTTCCCGACTGCTTGTGCACCAGGCCGAGGATGGTGCGCAGGAGAACCGACTTGCCGGCACCAGAGGCGCCGACAAAGCCGAGGATCTCGCCGCGCCTGATATCGAGCGACAATCTGTCGAGAATGACCTTGTCGCCGAAGGACACGGTGATGTCGTGCGCGGAAAGCACGATCTCGTCTTCGTCGGCCCCTTCCGCAACCCCAGTCGCCTTTGTGCTGCCCTGCGTCGCCATGTCAGAACTCGATCGCTGCGTAGAACATGGCGAAAAGCCCATCGAGGATGATGACCACGAAGATCGACTTCACCACCGAAGCGGTCACGTGTTGTCCCAGCGATTCGGCGCTGCCGCCAACCTTCATGCCTTCGACCGAGGCGATCGTGCCGATGATCATGGCCATGAACGGCGCCTTGATCAGCCCGGCAAAGATGGTGCTGAGATCGATGGCGACGCGCAGCCGGTCGATGAAGGCGGCCGGTGCGATGTCGGAATAGAGCCATGCCGCCGCGATGCCGCCGCCAAGTGCGGCGAAATTGGCGATGATCGTCAGGCAAGGCAGTGCGATCACCAGCGCGACCAGCCGCGGAAACACCAGCACGCCGATTGGATTGAGCCCGATGACCTTCAGCGCGTCGACCTCCTCGCGCATTTTCATCGAGCCGATTTCAGCCGTAATGGCGCTGCCCGAACGGCCGGCGATCATGATCGCGGTCATCAGCACGCCGAGCTCGCGCAGGATCAGCACGCCGACCAGGTCGACGACGAAGATATCGGCGCCGAAATAGCTGAGCTGATAGGCGCCTTGCTGAGCGACGATCGCCCCGACGATGGCCGACATCAGCACGACCACCGGGATGGCGCCGACGCCCATGCGGTCCATCTGGTTGAAGATCGCCGCCGGATTGACCGCATGGCCGCGGCCAAGCTTCATCTGCGAGCCGCGTATCGTTGCGCCCAGTATGTTCATCGCGGCCAGGAAATCGTCACGCATCTCATAGACGCGCCGGCCAACCGCCTCGAGCCCGCGAATGATGATATTCGGCGGCCTAACGGTGCCGGAATCAGGTTCGCGTCGAACCGCGTCACCGACGGCGCCGAGCAGGATCGAGGCAATCTCGCCTTGCCCCTGCATCGTGATTTCCACACCCTTCTTTTCGAAGGCGCTGACCAGACGGTCGATCACCCAGGCCCCGGCGGTATCCATCTTCTCGATGTGCGAAAGGTCGAGCGCCAGCGTCTGGAAACCGCTGCGTTTCTCGATCTTGCGCATCTCGGCGTCGACCAGCGTCACGGTGCGCGTCGTCCAGTTTCCGGAGAAAGCGCAGCCGAGAACGCCGTCCTCCTCGCCGACCACAACGCGCGGCTGGTGGTCGGCCTCCTTGGCAGTCGTGCCGCTTGCGAAGCGTTTGCGGATCGTCAACATGGCGTCCTGTTTAGCCTGACGGGCCAGTCTGTTTAACCTGACGAAACCCACCTGTCGATTTGCCGACAAGCTTGTTGTCGCACAGCCGGAGCAGAAAAATATGGCGCGTGTCATTTCGGTCGAGTCCGAGCGCTTTCCCATCGCCGGGACCTTCACCATTTCGCGCGGTTCGAAGACCGAGGCCGAGGTCATCACAGTGACGATCAGCCAAGCCAACCATAGCGGGCGCGGCGAATGCGTGCCCTATAAGCGCTATGGCGAAACGATGGACGGTGTGCGCGATGCGATCGAGGCGATGCGGGAGCAGATTCAAGGCGGCATCAGCCGGGCCGCGCTGCTCGACGCCATGCCGGCGGGCGCGGCGCGCAACGCCGTCGACTCCGCGCTATGGGACCTGGAGGCGAAGATCACAGGCAAGCCGGTCGCTTTCAGCATCTGCACGGCTCCGCCGAGGGCGCTTGAGACGGCCTACACTCTGTCGCTCGGTGAGCCCGAAGCGATGGCAGCCCAGGCCCGCGCCAACGCCCAGCGCCCGCTGCTCAAGGTCAAGATCGGCGGCGACAACGATATGGCCCGTATCCGCGCGCTTAGAGAGGCGGCACCGGCGAGCCGCATCATCCTGGACGCTAATGAGGGCTGGAGCGACGACAACATCGTTGCAAATCTCGCCTTTGCCGCCGAATACGGCATCGCCCTGATTGAACAGCCGCTGCCGGCGGGCCGTGACGGCATCCTTCGCCACATCGCGCATCCGGTGCCGATCTGCGCCGATGAAAGCGTGCATGAGGCCGGGGGCCTTGCCTCGCTTGTCGGCCTTTACGATGCCGTCAACATCAAGCTCGACAAGTCGGGCGGCTTGACCGCTGCTCTCGTCCTTCGCGATCGCGCCCGCGAACTGGGTTTTGCCATCATGGTCGGCTGCATGGTCGGCACGTCATTGGCCATGGCGCCGGCCGTGCTCTTGGCGCAGGATGCCGATTTCGTCGATCTCGACGGGCCGCTGCTGCTTGCCCGCGACCGTGTTCCCGGTCTCGTCTACCAAGGTTCACTGGTGTCACCGCCCGATGCGGCGCTGTGGGGCTGAACGCGCGGCAAGCCCGATCAGTACAAGGCCGACCAAGGCGATCGGAACCATGGCAAAAAAACCATCCACGCCGAAGCGGTCATACAGAGGCCCGGACATGAGCGTCACCACGGCCGTGAAAAAGCCGTTGGAGAAATAGGCGATGCCTTGCGCGGCCCCGGTGCGTTCCTCCGCGACCGTCTCACCGATCATTTTCTGCAGGCCGATCAAAACCAGCGCCACGGAGACCGCATGCAGCGTCTGGACAGCGAAGAATCCGGCGATGCCAAGACCGAGCGGCCAGATCATGGGGAAGGCAATCCAGCGCACGATCGCGCCTATCCCGGCCATCACCATGATCGACACGACCGAGAAGGAGCCGAAAACCCGGGTAAAGACCATGAACATGCCGATCTCGGCCACCACACCCCAGCCCCAAAGCAACCCGACAACCTGATCGCCGATGCCGATCGATTTCCAGTAGATCGAGACGAAGCCGTAGAGAAACGCGTGGCTGGCGGTGATGACGCCGACGCCGATGGAGAAATACAGGAAATAGGCGTTGAGGAGTTTTGGCGCCGATTGCTGGATGTCGGCCGCCGAAAGCGGCGAGGCACGGCGCGGACGGCCGAGCCGCGGCGCGATCAGTCCGACGGCAAGTGCGGCGCCAAACGCCACGAAGATGATCATCGGAACAGCCTGGGCGCCGGTCGCCGACAGGATGAAACCGCCCGCAAGATTTGCGCACAGATAGGAGATCGATCCCCATTTGCGCATGCTTGCGTAGTTGGAGCCGAAGCGGCGCACACCCGATAGCGCCAGCGAATCGGCAATCGGCGAATGCGGTGTCCAGACCACGGTGAGCGCCAGCGAAACGGCGAGCACTATGGCGTAGGTCGGCGTCAGGAAATAACCGGCGGACGCAGCCACAGATGCGGCCATCAGCGCGACATAGACATGAGCGCGGTCGCTCGCCCTGTCGGCCAGTGCTGTAAGCAATGGCGTCGTCACCACGCGCAGGAACATTGGTGCTGCGAGAATGACCGCTATCTGCTCGGCATCGAAACCCGCTGCCTGCAACCACAGCGGGAAATATGGCAAATGTATTCCGAGCGGCACGAAAAGTGTGAAGAAAATCAGGCCCATGCGCAGTTCGAAATGACGCGGCTTGACGAGTTGTTCGGGTGAAAGCGGCGGCAGGGAGGACATCAACAGGCAATCCGTCGGCGCAGCATTCGACCGGCCGGCCAGCAACGCACGCCGATCCCATAACATGGCAAAAAAAGCGACGAAACCGCCTGGACTAACGCATCATCGCGTCAGGCAGCCTGGACTGCCCTGCCTTTGATGTCGACGATGTCGATCGGCACGAGCACTTCGCTGCCGACCGGAGCCTCCGGCAGGACGTGCGCCCAGTGCAGGATCTCCATCCGGCCGTCGAAATGCTCGACCACCGCGGTGCAGCTCTCCACCCAATCGCCGGTGTTGATGTATTGCACGTCCTCATAATTTTCGATCGCGGCATGGTGGATGTGCCCGCAGATCACGCCGTCGACATGCGAGCGGCGCGCTTCCTCGGTCAGCATGGTTTGGAACGAGCCGATGAAATTCACCGCCTTTTTGACGTTGACCTTGGCCCAGGACGAAAACGACCAATAAGGCAGGCCAAGCAGTTGGCGAAGCCGCGTCACCACGCGGTTGACGAGCATGGCCGCGTCGTAGGCATAGTCGCCAAGATAGGCCAGCCAGCGCGCATTGTGGACGACAGTGTCGAACTGGTCGCCATGGATGACAAGAAGACGTTTGCCGTCGGCGGTCTCGTGAACGGCGCGGTCGGCGACGACGATGCCGCCGAAATGCACGCCTTGGAACTGGCGCGCGAACTCGTCGTGATTGCCGGCGATGTAGGTGATGCTGGCGCCCTTGCGCGCCTTACGCAGCAATTTCTGGACGACGTCGTTGTGGCTCTGCGGCCAGTGCCAGTTCCGTCTCAGCCGCCAGCCGTCGACGATGTCGCCGACGAGATAGATGATATCGGCGTCGTGATGGCGCAGGAAATCGATCAGGAACTCGGCCTTCGCCGCCTTCGATCCGAGATGGACGTCGGAGATGAACATGCTGCGGAAAGTGCGGGGCTCTGCGCCAGGCATTGGATTCTCACCGTTGCTCTCGTGCAGCCTATGCCCCGATTCATGCAACAACCGTATGACGGTTGCGATTGGTCCAGCCTCAAGAGTAGGTTGCCGCGCCAATCAGAGGAGAAATCGCCATGGATCTCGGTATTCGCGGAAAAAAGGCCATCGTCTGTGCTTCGAGCAAGGGACTTGGGCGCGGTTGCGCCATGGCGCTGGCCGAGGCCGGCTGTGATCTGGTCGTCAACGGGCGCAATGCCGACCAATTGGCGAAGACCGCCGCCGAACTGCGCGAAAGATTTGGCGTCGAGGTGACCGAGATCGTCGGCGACGTGTCGAAGCCCGAGGTGCAGAAGGCGCTGCTGGCCGCCTGTCCAGATCCCGATATCCTCGTCAACAACAATGGCGGACCGCCGTTTCGCGATTTCCGCGAACTCGACCGCGAAAAAATCCTCGAAGGCGTCACCCAGAACATGGTGACCCCGGTCGAACTGGTTCAGGCTGTCATCGACGGCATGGCCGAGCGCGGCTTCGGCCGCATCGTCAACATCACCTCGTTGTCGGTCTATGTTCCCATTCCCGGCCTCGACCTGTCGTCCGGCGCGCGCGCCGGCCTGACTTCGTTCCTTGCCGGCGTGGCGCGGACGGTGATCGACCGCAATGTGACGATCAACAACATGCTGCCGGGCAAGCACGACACCGACAGGCTGCGCCCTCCGCATGAAGCCGGCACCCCCGAAGATCCGGCTGCTGCCGCCGTGCGCAAGACCCAGGCAGCAGCCAACGTTCCGGCCAAGCGGCTCGGCACGCCGGAGGAATTCGGCCAGATTTGCGCCTTCCTGTGCTCGGTTCATGCCGGCTACCTGACCGGGCAGAACATACCGGTCGACGGCGGCGCCTATGTCAGCGCGTTCTAGTACCTAACGCTTGGTACAGGCTGGGAACGCCGGGAGACGATCCATCTCGGCCGTTCTTGTCAGGAAGTGACGGCTCTGAAAGCAGGCCTTGCAGGTGGCCGTCGTCATGGATCATATCTGTCGCAGAAGTCGGGTGCAGAACTGAATTTCGCGACAGATCATAGTTGGCAGCCGAGGCAGAGCGCGCCTATCGCCACGATACCGATGCGACCTCGTGAAGATCAAGATCGGAAGCTTGGTCGTCGGTCAGCAGATACGCACGCGTGCGATCGTGGTGCAGCAGAAAAGTGGTCGGCCGGTTCAGTTTGAGCTGATGGCTGACGCACGGTCGATGGCGACGTCGCTGTTTCGCGCGGCGCGAGGGAGGTGAGCAGGCTTCTGCCGTGCCAGACCAAAAGGAGCCGATTTATCGTCCGAAGTCTCAAAGACATCGGCTGCGCTGGCCAGGGGCGGGTGTGGTGTTGAGCAGCGGGGCTATGATGGCCCCTTCCCGCGCTGGCCGCCACTACAGTGCATAGGGCCATTCGTCCGGCACGAAGCGATAGGCGTCGCCATCGCGCGCCACATGGCCGATGCCGGGGAACGGCAAATGCATGCCGGCGATCAGCATCCGGTCAGCAGCGACCCGGTCGAGCGTCCGCTTGCGCGTTTCGGCAGCCAGCTTGGAATCGACATCGAAGGCGATGCTCCAGTCCGGGCGCGCGAACTGGTAGGTCGCCATGTGCACGACATCGCCCCAGATGAACAGCGCCTCGCCGTCCGATTCCACGATGAAGCCGGCATGGCCCGGCGTGTGGCCGGGCAGCGGCACGGTGCGGATCGCGCCGACCGCCTCGCCCTCGCCACCCACCTGCCGCACGCGGTTCGCATAGGCGGCGGCGGCCTGGCGGGCGCCGATGAAGAACGGCCTTGCCCCATCCGGCGCCTGGTTCATGTTCGCGTCGTCATGCCAGAAGGCGTAATCGGCGGCGGTGACGATGAGCTCGGCATTGGGAAACAGCGCCTGACCGGCGGGAGTCAGAACGCCGTTGATATGGTCGGGATGCATGTGGGTAATCAGCAATGTGTCGATCTGGTGCGGAGAGACGCCGGCCGCCTCGATAGCGGCCGGAAGTCGGCCGAGTGACGGGCCCATGCTGTCCGACGTACCAGCGTCGACGAGCACCAGACGGTCGCCCAGATTGATGAGATAGGCATTGACCGGTGCGCGGCGCGGTCCGGGCTTCTGGAAGCTGGCCTCAGCCAGCCGCTCCGCATCGGCCTCAGCGAGCCCGATGACCAACTCGGAACCAATGTCGATATAGCCGTCTAGTAGCGCCGTAACCTGGACCGATCCCACGTTGCGGCGCAGCGCGCCAAGCGTTGCAGCGTCGACCAGCGGCGCGCGGGCCAAGGCCGGAACGGAGACATTGGCTAGGAGAGTGCCGCCGGTTAGGCCGGCACCGGCGAGAAAATGGCGGCGGGAAAGCGGCATTGCATCGTCTCCAGTTTGGGGATCTAGAGCTCCAGGCGGAGCAAGGCGGGTCTATGTCATAGGCTCAGCTTTTTGAACTTGCCGATTCCTTATATGTCTTATTACTCTTGTTTATTAATCACGACGGAGAGTTGCCATCATGGACCGCTTGACCGAGCTGACCAGCTTCGTACGCGCCTGCGATACCGCCAGCTTCTCGGCGGCAGCGCGCGAGTTGGGCTTGAGCCAGCCGGCCGTCAGCCAGCAGATCCGCGCACTGGAAAAGCGTCTAGGCGTCCGGCTCTTTGACCGTACAACCCGCCATGTTTCGCCGACGGAAGCCGGCCGGCGTTATCTGGAGCGCGCCCGCGACATCATTGAGCGCATCGAGGAGGCGGACCGCAGCGTCGGCTGCCTCGAATCGAAGATGTGCGGACGTCTTGCCGTCGGCGCGCCGGCCAGCTTCGGCGCCGGCGTGCTTGGCAGCTATCTGATCGAGTTCAAGCGCGCCTATCCGGAACTGTTGCTCGACGTGGCGCTGACCGACAGTTTCGTCGATGTGATCGCAGAGGGGCTCGACGTGGCGATCCGTATGGGGACCATCGATGACGACCGGCTGATCGTGCGCAAGCTCGGCGTGATCGGGCGCTGCCTCGCGGCGACGCCAGAGTATCTCGACCGCAGGGGCCGGCCGCGGCGCCCGGAAGATCTCGCCGACCATGATTATCTGCTTTACGCCCACATCAGGAAACGCGATGTCGTGCCGCTCACCGGCCCGGGCGGCGAAAAGGCCGAGGTGCGAATCCGGCCGGCCATGCGCTCTGACAATTCGCTGCTCAATCATCAGGCGTTGCTGTCCGGCGTCGGCATCGGCCTCGGGCACAGGGTGATACTCGATCCGCTCATCGCCGAAGGCTTGCTCGAACATGTGCTGCCGGACTGGCACTATGCGCCGCACCATGTGCATGCGGTCTATCCATCGAACCGCTTCATTCCGTTGAAGGTCAGGCGGTTCGTTGCCGGCTTCGCCGACCACCTCGCCGCGATGGGTGCGTTCATCGATGACAAAAAAAGCATGTACATCCAAGGAAACGGCGCCGGCCTGGTGAAGTCTGACGTTTGTACGCGCAGGGAAATGGCGGAGACGGGAGAGTCGAGATGTGGCGCGGCGGAGATAGGCGTAGCCCCGCAACCGCACGGTGAGTAGCTGTCGGGTGGACGGTAGCCGCAAAGCCTGGAGGCGGTCGACCTGACACCGTTGCGGCTGCTGCTCCCGCAGGACACATGAACTACCCTTCATGGTCATTCCTCCTGCCGATCGAGAAACCGCTTCACGGCGTCGAGGAACACACCGCGTCCAGCGGCGTCGCGGTCGAGATGGACGAAGTGCGTGGCTTCCGGGATGTCCAGACGTTCCGCTTTTGGTGCTTCGTCCACGATTGTCTTCGCGTCCTCCGGCCGGCTCCAGAAATCCCGTCCGGAGCGGATGACGAGCACTGGCATGGTGAGTGCCGCCGCCGACCATTGCCGGCGATCGAACGCGAGTTCGAAGCTGTCGGCCATGGCGCCGCTTGGTGACCGGAAACTCTGCGAATGGCGCGTCGGCGCCGTCTCGTCGGAGGCGAGTGCTGCATCACCATAGGCCGCAGCGACCGCGGGATCGCGCCACTGGGCCTTGTCCGCGACCGGGATGCTGTCGTCCCAGGCGGTGAATAGGCTCGGACGTGTATTCAGCCGATAACCGCCGAACGTATGGACATTGAACGTCCCGGCCCGGTCGGGATTTTCGAGCGGCGAGCCGGTGCCAAGAGTGGAGTGCTGGTCTGAGCCTCCATGCAGGGTGTTGTAGAGGATGAGCCGGTCAACCGTCTGCGGAAACCGGCTGGCGTAGGCGCCGGCCCAATGTCCGCCGGTGGCCCAGCCGACGAGGCTTACCCTCGAAACGTCGCTCCATTTCGCGATAGCGTCGACCGCTGCGGAAATATCCGCCACGACGTCGTCGGTACGCATCAGGGGAGCGGACTTGTCCGGCGGACTGTTCATGGCCGCAGGGCGGCTCGATGCGCCGTAGCCGCGAATATCCAGGACATAGACAAGGTGCCCGTCCGCCGCGAGGTCGGCGGCAAGCGACCCGCCCGCAGCAGGCAGATCGAAGGAAGCAACGCCGGGCACGCGTGCGCCATGGACGAGGAGGACGGCGGAGTTGGCTTCGGACGCTGCGCCAGAACGGCGCACCTCCCGGAGGAAGAGGCGCTCGCCCGTCCGAAGTTCGACGAACCTGTCGGCCCGGACGAGATCCGGCACTCCTGCCGGTGCTGGAGCGGCGGCCATCATGGCTGCTGTGAGCACGAGGGGGAAAACGGTGAAATGGGACATCATGACGTCTCCGGTCGCAATTGCGTTCCGCAAAGACTGCCAGCTATTCGATATCTTATCGATGACGCGTTTGAGGGTTTTTGATATCGTCAAGATATGGAACTTCGGCACTTGCGACATTTCCTCGCTGTTGCGGAGGAATTGCATATGGGTCGTGCCGCACTGCGGCTGGCCATGGCGCAGCCTCCGCTTAGTCAATCGATCGGGCGACTGGAGAAGGAGCTCGGCGTCAAGCTGTTCGAGCGGGCCAACCGCCGCCTGACCTTGACGCGCGCCGGCTCGGCCTTCGTGGAAGAGGCTCGAGCATCCATACGGCACGCCGATTCGGCGCTTCATGTCGCCCGCGCAGCGCATGACGGCGAAGCTGGCGAGATCAGGATCGGCTTCGTGTCGGCGGCCCTTTACGAGCATCTGCCGCACCTCCTGTCCCGGCTTCGCGAGAAATATCCGGACATCCATCCAAAGCTCATCGAGGTGTCCACCAATGAGCAGATTGCGGCGTTGTCGGGGAGCGAGATCGACATCGGTTTCGTGCATCCACCGCTCGGGACCGACGAACGTCTCGACGTCCATGACTATCCTGCTGAAGATCTTATCGCCGTTCTGCCTGACGACCGGCAGACATACGGGGTGACGCTGGCAGACATCGCCCGCCACGGGCTCATCATGTTTCCGGCTGCACAAGGCCCGACGCTCCATGCCCGCATCATGGACACGTTCGCCAAGGCTGGCCTCGACGTTCGGATCGTCCAGGAGGCAACGCGGGCACTGACCATGCTCTCGCTCGTGTCCGCCGGCTTGGGCGCGGCCCTGCTGCCACGATCGACACAGCGCCTTATGTTTCAGGGCGTCCGGTATGCAGCGATCGCCGACGCATCGCTGCCCGCCTGGCCGCTTGCCGTGATCGCGAAACGGCGGCCACGGCCGGCCATCGTCGATAGCGTCTGGAAACTGCTTGAGGTCGTCCAGACGTGACTTAACCGCCCGCGATCGGACATACCCCGGTCGCGCAATGCGCTCGCATAACATCAGCCCGGCAGCGACAAGGCAGGTGAGGATTTCAGCGCAACAATCTGACATAGATGAGTTTTTGACGATTCTTCCGCCTAATTGGCGGTTGCGTCATTTGGCATCGTGAAAATCCAACGCTGCATGCTAAAAGGGCTTCAAGGCAGGATCGCAGGGAGGCCCGTATGGAAGGCGAAAACAAAAAAGCAGCCCGGTCGGACCTCGACGAAGCCGCACTTTATTTCCACAAGCATCCACGGCCTGGAAAGCTTGAAATCCAGGCAACAAAGCCGCTCGGCAACCAGCGCGACCTGGCGCTTGCCTATTCGCCCGGCGTCGCGGCGCCCTGTCTGGAAATCCGCGACAATCCGGCAACCGCCGCCGACTACACGGCGCGCGCCAATCTGGTTGGCGTCGTCTCGAATGGTTCGGCGGTGCTCGGCTTGGGCAATATCGGTCCGCTGGCCTCCAAGCCGGTGATGGAAGGCAAGGCGGTGCTGTTCAAGAAATTCGCCGGCATCGACGTCTTCGATATCGAGATCGACGCGCCTGACATCGAGCGCATGGTCGAGACGATCTCGGCGCTGGAGCCGACCTTCGGCGGCATCAACCTCGAGGACATCAAGGCGCCTGAATGCTTCGAGGTCGAGGAACGGCTGAAGGCCCGCATGGCCATACCGGTCTTCCATGACGACCAGCACGGCACCGCGATCATCGTCGCCGCCGCCGTGCTCAACGGGCTGGAATTTGCCGGCAAGACCATCTCCGACATCAAGATCGTCACCTCCGGCGCCGGGGCTGCCGCCCTTGCCTGCCTCAACCTTCTGGTCCTGCTCGGCGCGCGCGTCGAAAACATCTGGGTCACCGACCGTTTCGGCGTCGCCTACAAGGGCCGCGTCGACGAAATGGACCGCTGGAAAGACCCCTATGTCAAGGACACCGAGGCGCGCACGCTGGCCGACGTGCTGCCCGGCGCCGACGCCTTCCTGGGTCTTTCGGCCGCCGGCGTGCTGAAACCGGAGCTGCTTGAGCATATGGCGCCAAAACCGCTGATCCTGGCGCTGGCCAACCCCACGCCAGAGATCATGCCGGAAGCGGCACGAGCAGCGCGACCCGACGCGATGATCTGCACCGGCCGTTCCGATTTCCCCAATCAAGTCAATAACGTACTCTGCTTTCCTTATATTTTCCGTGGCGCGCTGGACTGTGGCGCCAGCGCCATCAACGAAGAGATGAAGATGGCCGCGGTGCGAGCGATCGCGGCCCTTGCCCGCGAGGAACCGTCGGATGTCGCCGCCCGCGCCTATTCCGGCGAAACGCCGATCTTCGGGCCCGATTTCCTGATCCCCTCGCCCTTTGATCCCAGGCTGATCCTGCGCATCGCTCCGGCGGTGGCCAAGGCCGCCTGCGACACCGGCGTCGCGACACGGCCGATCACCGACATGACGGTCTATATCGACACGCTGAACCGCTTCGTCTTCCGCTCCGGCCTGGTCATGAAGCCGGTGTTCACGATGGCCAAGACGTCGAGCGCCAAGCGCGTCATCTATGCCGACGGCGAGGACGAGCGGGTGCTGCGTGCCGCCCAGGTGGTGCTGGAGGAAGGCATCGCCGAGCCGATCCTGATCGGGCGCCCGCATGTCATCGAAGTCAGGCTGAAACGCTACGGACTGCGCATCAAGCCGGGCGTCGATTTCGGCCTGATCAATCCCGAGGACGACCCCCGTTATCGCCACTATGTCGACCTTTTGATCGAACTCGCGGGCCGGCGTGGTGTCACGACGGAAGCCGCGCGCACCATGGTGCGTACCGACAACACGGTGATCGCAGCACTTGCCCTCAAGCGTGGCGACGCCGACGCCATGGTCTGCGGACTGGAAGGACGTTTCGAGCGGCATTTGCGCAATGTCACCCTGATCATCGGCCCGCGCGCCGGTATTAAGGACCATGACCTGTCGACGCTTTCCATGCTGATCTCGCAGCGCGGCATCATTTTCCTCACCGACACGCATGTCACCGTCGATCCGACGGCCGAGGAGATCGCCGAGATGACGGTGCTGGCTGCCGAAGAAATCCAGCGCTTCGGCATCGAGCCCAAGGCCGCCCTGCTGTCGCATTCGGATTTCGGCTCACGCGACTCGCCAAGCGCGCTCAAGATGCGGCAGGCAGCGGCGATCCTGGCGCGCATTGCGCCAGACCTGCAATGCGACGGCGAGATGCATGCCGACTCGGCTCTGTCGGAGCAACTGCGCCAGCGCGTCTATCCTCATTCGCGGCTGAAGGGCGAAGCCAATCTGCTGGTGTTCCCCAATCTCGATTCTGCGAACATCACGCTCACCGCGCTGCGCGCGA
Organism: Mesorhizobium onobrychidis; assembly: GCF_024707545.1. Lineage (NCBI taxonomy): Bacteria > Pseudomonadati > Pseudomonadota > Alphaproteobacteria > Hyphomicrobiales > Phyllobacteriaceae > Mesorhizobium > Mesorhizobium onobrychidis. The sequence goes on along the minus strand of NZ_CP062229.1, from coordinate 4,065,369 downwards.
TGATGGACGCGCTGCATGTTGGGCCGATCCTGCTCGGCACCGACAGGCCGGCGCATATATTGACCCCGTCGGTGACGTCGCGCGGCGTCGTCAACATGACGGCGCTCGCCGTGGTCGAAGCGGCCCATAAGGCGCAGGCGGTGGTAAATCTGGGCTAAAACGGCCTTTCGCGGTAAGCTATAACCGCAAAGCGGTAGCTTTCGCGACGGGCGGTTAAACGGAGTTCACGGCGAATGACGGGCGGAGGGTGGAAGCTGACGCGTGCCGCGGCGCTGCTCGGTGCCCTGGCGTTATCAGGCTTTGCCGTCACTCAGCCGCAGGCCGCCTCCGGTGTTTGCCGCCAGCTGGAAGCCGATCTCGCGGCCGCTTCGCGCGGTGGCGGCGGCAAGCCGGCCCTGCTCCGGAAATACGACGACGCGATCGTGCGGCAGCGCGAGCAGATTTCAAAGGCAAGCCGCCAGTCCGACAACGCCGGCTGCGGCTTTTTGCTGCTCGGCCGCAATCGCAACGCTTGCGCCGCACTCGAGGCCACGCTCGACCGCATGATCGCCAATCTCGATGCCCTGCAGATCAAGCGCGCGCAGCTCGCCGACGGCGGCTCGCGCCGCGATCGCGCGCGCATATTGGCTTCGCTCGACGCCAATGGCTGTCGCGACAGCATCGTGCCTTCGAAACGTGCGCCTGTCCTGGAAGCGAACCGTGAGAACGGCAATGGAAATCTGCTCGATCGGCTTTTGGGCGACGCCAGAAATCAGCCCGATGCGCTGGACGAGCCGAGCGATCCCGACGAAGAACGCGGTATCCGCGCCATGATCAATCAGCCCGACGGCATGGATCTGCCGCGCCTTGGCGGCGAATTCCGCACAATGTGCGTGCGCACCTGCGACGGCTATTTTTTCCCGATGTCGAATGCCGCCTCGCTGGGCGATTTCGAGCGCGATCAGAAGAACTGCGATTCGAGTTGCCCCGGCACCGAGATGCAGGTGTTTTATACGCGCGGCATAGGCGACGATTCGGCTGACATGACGTCTTCGGTAACCGGCAGGCCCTACAACGAAATGCCGACCGCCTATCTCTACAAGCAGCCCGAAACGTCTCGCCCGCCGGCCTGCGGCTGCAACGCTGCACAGAATTTCGAGATCATTGCCGGCAATCCGCCAAGCCCCGAACAGACCGAGGCCGATGTAGAGACCAATCCGATGCCTGTCGCCAAACCCGATCCAGGCGCCGACCCCGAGACTTTGGCCAATGTCGGAGGCGGGCTCGATCGCGAAGCCATCAAGCGCCTGGCCGTCAAACCCTCGCCGACGACTTTGCCGCCGCCGGGACAGCGCAAGGTCAGGGTCGTCGGGCCAACGTTCCTTCCCGACCCAGCAGCGGCAACAGATCTGCAAGCTCCGGCCCCGAAGGTTGCCCCGTAAGCGCCAACCTGAGCGGCATGAACAGCGCCTTGCCCTTGCGGCCGGTCGCCTCCCTGATCCTGCCCGTCCACTCCTTCCAGACCGACCCGTTCCAGGGGTCTTCCGGCAAAAGGTCGAACGCCTGGCGAAGGAAATCGCGGTCGACGTCGGAAAAGTCCGGCTGCTCCTGCGGGCCGTCGCGAAGTGTGCGCCACCAGATTGCGGCATCGGCCAGCCTGTCGAGATTGCCGCGCACCGCCAGCCAGAACGGCTCGGCCTGTTCGCCGGAAATGCCGAGCACGATCAGCCGGTCGCGCGCGTCGGAAAACGGCATATGGTGCAGCAGCGTGCGGTTGAGCACGAAGAGCTCGTCCGGATCGAATTTGGCGGCGGATTTCGACGTCGCGGCCGGATCGAAGCGCCGGGCAAGCTCGGTCATATCGGGTACCGCCACGACGTTTTCCGAGGTGCCGACAAGCACGGCCAGCGAGGCGACGGCCATCGGTTCGATGCCGGTCTCGCGCAAGCTCTCGATGGAGAGCGCGCCGCTCCGCTTCGACAGGCCCTCGCCCGATGCGGTAGTCAACAGATTGTGGTGGCCGAACACCGGCGGCTCGGCACCCAATGCCTGGAACAGGGCGATCTGCACACCGGTGTTGGTGACGTGGTCGTCGCCACGGATGACGTGGCTTACGCCCATCTCGATGTCGTCGACCACCGAAGGCAGAGTATAGAGATAGGTCCCGTCCTCGCGCATTAGAACCGGGTCGGAAAGCGAGGCAAGGTCGACGGTTTCCTCGCCGCGCACCAGATCGCTCCAGTGGATTTCCGTGCGCTCCGGCTGCAACGGGTCGCTGGTGAAATTGGGCAGGAGAAAGCGCCAATGCGGCCGGCGGCCATCGGACTGGTATTCGGCGATCTGCTCAGGCGTCAGCGTCAACGCTTCGCGGCCGTAGACCGGTGGCAGGCCGCGCGTGCGGCGCACCTTGCGCCTGAGATCGAGCTCTTCCGGTGTTTCGTAACAAGCATAGAGAAGGTGCGCCGCCTTCAATTTCTCCATCGCCGCATCGTAGATCTCGAAGCGCCGTGACTGGTACTCCGTGGCGTCGGGAAAGATGCCCAGCCAATGCAGGTCGTAGAGGATGGCGTCGGAGAATTCCTGCGTCGAGCGGGCGACATCGGTGTCGTCGAAGCGCTGGATGAAGCGGCCCTTGTTGTTCATGGCGAACAGCCAGTTGAACAGCGCAGTGCGCGCATTGCCGATATGAATGCGGCCGGTGGGTGATGGGGCGAAACGGACGGAAACTGTCATGAACGGGGCGTACCGGATGGTTTTGCTGTTGACAAGACACGCCCCCGCGCTTGGCCGCAGACATAGAACATGACGAAGGCGATGAAAAGGCGGCAGCGCCGCGCGTCCTAGCGCATCGGCCCGAAAATCGGAACCGATTTCCGGAAATGTTAGAGCGTACGTTGTGCGTCCAAGTGGCCGCACGTCGCTCTAATGGATGCGCGGCGCTGTAAGTCGTCAGATCACCAGCCCCTTGGTCAATTCGAGCGCCTGGCGCTCGAACAGCCGGCGGTAGATGCCGCCATGCAGCCGGATCAGTTGGTCATGCGAACCCTCCTCGACGATGCAGCCGCGATCGAACACCAGAAGCCTGTCCAGCGCCCGTACCGTCGAAAGCCGGTGCGCGATGACCAGCGTCGTGCGGCCGACCATCAACCGCTCCATCGCCTGCTGGATCAGCACCTCCGATTCTGAATCGAGGCTCGACGTCGCCTCGTCCAGAATGAGGATCCGCGCATCGGCGAGGAAGGCCCGCGCGATCGCCACCCGCTGGCGCTCGCCGCCTGATAGTTTCACGCCGCGCTCGCCGACCAGCGTGCCATAGCCTTTCGGCAGATCGACGATGAAGTCGTGCGCGCTTGCCAGCCGTGCGGCGTGCTCGATTTCGGCTTGCGTGGCGCTCGGCCGGGCATAGGCGATGTTTTCGGCCAGCGACCGGTGGAACAGGATCGGCTCCTGCTGGACGATGGCGATCTGCCCGCGCAGCGACGCTTGAGCCACGCCAGCAATAACCTGGCCGTCGATCAGGATCGTTCCCGCGTTCACGTCGTAAAGGCGCTGGATCAGCTTGACGAAGGTCGTCTTGCCCGAGCCCGAATGGCCGACCAGCCCGACGCGTTCGCCCGGCGCGATGTCCACCGAAAAGTCGCGATAGAGCGGCAGGCGGTGGCTGCCATAATGGAAGGTGACTTTGTCGAAGCTGATGCGGCCGTTGGTGATGCGGATCGGCTTTGCGCCGGGCACATCCTCGATGCCGAGCGGCTCGGACTGGAAGTCGACCAGTTCCTCCATGTCGTTGATCGAGCGCTGCAAATTGCGGATATGCGTGCCGATATCGCGCAAATAGCCTTGCAGCACGAAGAACGAGGTCAGCACGAAGGTGATATCGCCGGCGCTCGCCTGCCCCCACGACCACAAAAGGAGGGAGAATCCGATCACCGCTGTTCTCAGAAGCAGCAGCATCGACCCTTGCGTGGTGCCGTTGACGGTGCCGCGCACCCAGGTGCGGCGCGTGCGGGCGCGCCATCTGGCGACGACCTTGGCGAGGCGCGTTTCCTCGCGTTCCTCGGCGCCAAAACCCTTGACCACGGCGTTGCAGCTCACCGCATCGGCCAGCGAGCCGCCCAGGCGCGTGTCCCATGCGTTGGCAAGCCTTGCGGCAGGCGCGACATAGCCAAGCGACAGCAGCGCCGTCACCGCGATGAACAGCACCGAACCTGCGGCGACGACAGCACCCATCAGCGGCCAGAACCAGCCGAGCAGCAGCGTCGAACCGACGAGCATGACGACGGACGGCAGCAGCGCTATCAGGATCGTGTCGTTGAGCAGGTCGAGCGCCCACATGCCGCGGGTTATCTTGCGCACGGTCGATCCGGCGAAGCTGTTGGCGTGCCAGTCGGTGGAGAAGCGCTGGACGCGATGGAACGCGTCGGCGGCGATATCCGCCATCATCTTCAGGGTCAGTTCGACGATAGCCATGAAGGCGAGGTTGCGCAGCACGACGCCGGTGAGCGCCAGCGCCACCAGCATCGAAAACGCCGCCATCGCCGCATTCCACGCGACATCGTCGGCTGCAGCACTGCTGGCAACGGCGTCGACCAGCCGGCCGGAATAGAGCGGCGTCAGCACGTCGGCCAAGGTCGACAGCAGGAACGTGCCCATGATGAGCGAAAGCCGCCACGGCTGGCGCCGCCAATGGCTGAGCGTGAAGCCGAGGACGCTGCGAAAGGCGCCGGCGCGCAAATCTATCTGAAAACGAGCCATGATGTCATTCGGGCGCAAGCGAGCCCGGTCCCGGTAAGGTCGAAAATTGAAAAAACCGCGTTGGGCGAATTAGCGCCCGGGAATGCGGGAGGTTCGGCATATTTGGCGGCTCGCCCGAATACGGGCAGCGACCGGCATCGACGAACGCCTGTTGTCAGATGGGCTTGGCCGTGAAGGTGAAAACCTTCCGGCGCACCCTCTGAGACCTAGGCTTCGCGGCCTCGCATAACGATGTCAAATCCTGCCATTCGGTCCTCCCACTAGAGCGACGTGCGTCCATTCGGACGCACAAAGTACGCTCTAACTTTGAATCTGCGCATCGTGCTTTCCGAAAATCGAAACCGATTTTCGGGCCGATGCGTAGGAATCACGGAGACGCTCTTATAGAGGTGCCTCAACACGTCGCCAAGTCGTTGGAAGGCCGAAAGCGCATCTGGTCCAACCAGTGAGACGATTTTGCAACAATCGCGGGTTGTGCGCCGGCGTCGCTCGTTCACCCTGCCGGAATACGGTCGAGACGCATGTAGCGGCCATCGGTGGACGGCCTGAAGCCGAGTTTCTCATAAACCGCGTGAGCATCGTTGGTCGACAGGCTCCAGTGGGTGACTGTCTTGCAATCCGGATGATCGATAAGCGCCTGGACAAGCCGCGTGCCGATGCCTCGCCCGCGATGTCTAGGCCAGACGATGACGTCGGCCAGATAGGCAAACACCGCGCGGTCGGTGATCGCCCGGCCGAAGCCGATCTGGTTGCCGTCGGCATAGGCGCCGACACAAAGCGAGTTGGCAAACGCGCAGCGGTGGAGTTCGTCGCTGCGCCCGCTGCCCCAGTAGCTTGCCATCAACACGTCGGAGGTCGCCCGGAAGTCGATCCGTGACACGTCGAAGCTGATTTCACAGGCAGGCATGGCTACACCGTTGATCGCTTTTGGAGAGCCGAAACGGCGCCTATCCGCCATCCCTGAACCGGTTGGTGATGGGATAACGGCGGTCGCGGCCGAAATTCTTTTTGGTGATCTTCACGCCGGGCGCTGCCTGCCGGCGCTTGTATTCGGCGATGTAGAGCAGGTGCTCGACGCGCGTCACCGTCGCCCGGTCGTGGCCGCGGGCCACGATCTCGTCGACACCCATCTCGTTCTCGACCAGACACTCCAATATGTCGTCCAGCACCGGATAGGGCGGCAGCGAATCCTGATCCGTCTGGTTCTCGCGCAGTTCCGCCGACGGTGCCTTGTCGATGATGTTGTTCGGGATCACTTCGCCGGATGGACCCAGTGCGCCCGGCGGCACATGTGTATTGCGCCAGCGCGCCAGCGCATAGACCTGCATCTTGTAGAGGTCCTTGATCGGGTTGAAGCCGCCGTTCATGTCGCCGTAGAGCGTGGCGTAGCCAACCGACATCTCGCTCTTGTTGCCGGTGGTGACCACCATCGAGCCGAACTTGTTGGAGATCGCCATCAAAATGGTGCCGCGCGCGCGGCTCTGCAGGTTTTCCTCGGTAATGCCTTCCTTGGTGCCCTCGAAAAGCTGCGTCAGCGTATGCAGGAATCCCTCGACCGGCTCGAAGATAGGCACGATGTCGTAGCGGCAGCCGAGCGCGCGGGCGCAATCCTCGGCATCCTTCAGTGAATCCTTCGAGGTATAGCGATAAGGCATCATCACGGCGCGCAGCCTCTCCTCGCCGAGCGCATCGACGGCAAGTGCTGCGCAGATCGCCGAATCGATGCCGCCGGAAAGGCCGAGCACCACATTCTTGAAGCCGTTCTTGTTGACGTAGTCGCGCAGGCCCAGCATGCAGGCGCGATAATCAGCCTCCTCCTTTTCCGGGATTTTCGACATCGGCCCTTCGGAGCAGACCCAGCCGTCGGAATTATTTCCACTTTGCGCGCCTGCGGCGGCGCGGCTTCTCTTCCAGGTGGTGACGTTGACCGTCTCCTCGAACTGGCTCATCTGGAAGGCCAGCGTCTTGTCAGAACCTATGGCAAACGACGCGCCGTCGAAGATCAGTTCGTCCTGGCCGCCAAGCTGGTTGGCGTAGATGATCGGCAGTCCGCATTCGATGACCTGGCGGATCACAACCTGGTGGCGGACATCGACCTTGCCGCGATAATAGGGCGAGCCGTTCGGCACCAGCAGGATTTCCGCGCCGCTTTCGGCCAGCGTCTCGCAGATGGCGACATCGCCCCAAATGTCTTCGCAGATCGGAATTCCCAGGCGCACGCCGCGGAAATTGACCGGTCCCTGCATTTCAGGGCCGGCCTGGAAGACGCGCTTCTCGTCGAATTCGCCGTAGTTCGGCAAATCGAGCTTGTAGCGCTCGGCAAGGATCTTGCCGCCATCGGCAAAGATGATCGAATTGTGCGTGCCGCTCTTGCGCTTCAGCGGCGTGCCGATGATGACGCCAGGCCCGCCATCGGCGGTATCCCTCGCGAAATCCTGCGCCGCCCGCTCGCAGGCTTTCAGGAACGCCGGCTTCAGCACCAGGTCCTCGGGCGGATAACCGGCGAGGAAAAGCTCGGTGAACAGCACGATATCGGCGCCCTGGCGGGCGGCATCCGCCCTCGCCTCGCGGGCCTTGGCGAGATTGCCGGCGACGTCGCCCACCGTCGGATTGAGCTGGGCGACGGCGATGCGCAATATGTCGGAAGCGGTGTTGTCGGTCATGCCTGCTGACTTAGCGTGACAGAATTCGCCGGGCAATGGCGTTCATTTGGACCACCCCAGACCGAATGACATATGTCATTCGTGTCAGACCGATCGGACCGATCGACATACCGATCGTGCCTTATTCGCCCATAAATTCGCGCAGTGCCTCGGGCGAATGGTTCTCGCCGATCGACATCGCCAGAATGCGCGAAATATGCCGGCGCGGCAGGCCGGTTTCCGTTGCCCAGGTATTGATCTGGTTCTGGATCTTGTCGAGATCCCGCTTGGAGGTCGGGCCTTCGGCGATGTCCAGGCCGGCGTCGCGCAGCGCCGCCGCCATGTCGGCCGAGACGATGAAGGCGTCCCACTCCAGCCACCTCAGGAAATACTGACCGGTGTTGCCACCGAGCCGGCTGCCATGCTTGCCGAGATAGGCCATCAGTCCAACCTGGTCGCCTTCAGGCCAATCGGCGAGGAACCTGCCGAAGCCGCCATGCTCCTTCGACACCCTCTCGACAAACACGGCGTTGTCGCGGACAGATTTGATCTTCTGCGGGTTGCGCACGATGCGTTCGTCGGCCGTCAGCTCGTGCCAGAAATCATCGGGCTGGAACAGCAGCCGCTTCGGCTCGAAGCCAAGGAACGCTTCTTCGAAACCCGGCCATTTCTGCTCGATGACGCGCCAGACGAAGCCGGCGGCAAAGACCCGCTCGGCCATGGTCGACAAGATGCGGTCGTCGGTAATGTCAGCCACCGCGGCATTGTCGGGCATGGGCCCCAGCAGCGACGCCAGCGCCGCTTCCCCGCCCTTGCGTTTGGCTGCGCGGGCGCGGATTTCCTGAAAATCCATCATTGTTTCCTCACCTTATCGCGTCAATCTATCACTTCCCGTGCGAACCGGCAGCCTCTAGGTCTATGCGGACGCTGACGACGGAGGCGACAATGAACAAGACGATCGAAGATCTGGCAAACCGCTGGCTGAAGCGAAGGCCGGATGGCCTAAGCCAGGTTGAGAGCCAGGTGCTGCAAAGCACGCTCGAACGCACCACAATCTCGAAGGACACCAACAAGGCCGTCGCTTTTCATCAGACGTTTGGCGACCGCCTCGCCGACACCATCGCCCGGATCGGCGGTTCCTGGTCCTTCATCCTGGCCTTCATCGCCTTCCTGATCCTGTGGACGTCAGGCAATGTCTGGCTCCTGTCGCGCGATGCCTTTGATCCCTATCCCTTCATTTTCCTCAACCTCATCCTCTCCATGATCGCTGCGCTGCAGGCGCCGGTGATCATGATGGCGCAGAACCGCCAGGCCGAGCGCGACCGCATCGACGCCGCCCACGACTACGAGGTCAATCTCAAGGCGGAGATCGAGATCATGGCGCTGCATGAGAAGCTGGACGAACTGCGCCACAGCCAGATCGTTGGCATGCGCGACGAGATTGCGCAGTTGGCCGAACAGGTGAAGCGGATCGACGAGATTCTGTCAAAGCAGCGGACGCCTTCATGACGGATGCCATCCACCATCTCATCGAGCAATATGGGCTGATTGCCGTCTTTCTGGGCTGTGTCGCCGAGGGTGAAAGTGCGGCCCTCCTTGGCGGGTTTTTCGCGCATCAGCATGTCTTCGTCCTGTGGCAGGCCTTTCTCGCAGCGGCCATCGGCGCCTTTGTCGGCGATACCTTTTTCTTTATCCTCGGCCGAAGCTTCGCCGACCATCCGTTCGTGGTCAAACTGAAGGGCCGGCCGGGTTTCAGCCACGCCTATCGTCTTGTCTCCACCCATCCCGACATTTTCGTGCTGTCAAACCGCTTCATTTATGGCCTGCGCCTTGTAGGGGGCATCGCGGCCGGACTGTCCGGCATTGCCGTGACGCGCTTTGTCATTCTCAACGTTATGTCATCCATGGTCTGGGCCGGATTGTTCACTGCCATCGGCTATGTGTTCGGGCTGGGCGCGGAGCGCATCGTCGGCCAGGCGTTGGCCCGTCACGAGCGATTGCTGATCGCCCTGGCGATTGGGTTGGGCGTGGCCGTCCTTGCCTGGTTCATCGCCCACACCATCGCCAAGACGGAGCGTAGCAAGGAAACGTAGGAATTGACCAAACCTGACCTCATCTTGCTCCGGGGTGTGTTGAGATTCAGGTCAGGCCGAGTCCAGTCGAAGACGGGCGCGAAGCGACCAAACAGGTGGTTTGCGAGAACCGGAGCGGAGCGTACTTTTGGGTACGTGAGCACCTGAAGCGCAGGAAGCCGCCATTTGCAGGCCGGCATCACCTGAATATCAACACATCCTAGTCGATGCCGAGCGCGCGGTCGCCGCGATCAAGGATCAGTGGAATGATCAGGTCTTCCTCATCGGCAAGGTGCCGGGTCAGCATGGCGATCAGCCGGCTGTTCTCGTCGGCATAGGCATCGGCGGCAAAGCGCTGCTTGTGCTCGCCGTCCTGAAGCGTACGGATGAAGGCATTCGCCGCCTCGGCATTGCGCTCCAGCCCCTCATGGATCGTGTGATGATCGGCATCGAGAATCTCGAAGCCGCGTTTCAGCCGGGTCTCCGCCTTGGCGAAGACCGGAAAATAATGATTGTCCTCGACATTGTGGTGGCCGTCGAGATTGCCGAGAAAATGGTTGAGGCGCGGCGCGAACCAGCGCGCGAACTCCGGCGCCGTCAGCCTGCCCTCGCGATAGTCGCCGATGCCGTTGGTCAGCATGCCGCCGAGTTCGCGGAACATGTCGTGCCGCTGCAGCCACATAGTGGCCATGCCATGGATGTTGGTGTGGCCCTGCCAGACCTCGCGCGGGTATTTTTCGGCCAGCCAGCGCAAATCGTCCGGCAGGCCTGCGCGTTCGAGCAGCAGGGAATCGGCGGTCCCGATCATGTCGGTCTCCTCAGATCATGATCCGGAACCGAAGGTCCGCGTAAGCGAAAAGTGGATACCGGTTTCGGAATAGATCATGGTCGGGATCAGGTTGTGGTAACCGCCATGTAGTATCCGGAGCGCTAGATCGGTAGCCCCATGATTCGCTCGATGATGGCGATGCCCCAGACTCCGGCAACGATCACCACCGAAATCAGCACCGCCAGCGAACCACAGTCCTTGGCGAGCTGGATATCGACGTTGAACTCCCGGCTGAACGCATCGCATGCGGCCTCGATGCCGGTGTTCAGCACTTCGACCATGATCAGGAGCAGCACCGCGCCGATCAGCAGGGCATAGCCGCGCCACGACACCGAAACAAACCAGCCGAGCGGCAAGGCAAGCACGAACAGCATCAACTCCTGCTGGAAGGCTTTCTCGCTGGAAGCCAATTTGCGAAATGCCCGCACTGAATTGAAGAAAGCATCGATCAGCCGCTGCATGCCAAACCTTTCCGAACCACCGGCAGGGGATAGCGCAATGGCCGGATCAAGGGAATAAGGCGACCTCTGCAAAATCATTCGTCGGCGACCTTGATCGACGGCGTCGACTTCTCGAACTGCGGCAGCCCATCGTCGATCGTGTAGTAGTCGCCCTTGTCGCCGACGAAGATGTGGCATTGGCCCTGAAGTCCAGTGGGCTTGTCGAACAGTCCGGCCAAAACCGAGACATATTCATCATCCTGCGGCTTCCAGAACAGCAGCGAGCCGCATGTCTTACAGAAACCGCGCCTGGCAAACGAAGATGCTTCGTACCAGGTGATGCTTTCCGCGCCCGCTATTGTGATGTCTGCGTTGGGAACATTGGTTGCAGCGTAGAAAAGCCCGCTCTGCTTCCGGCACTGCGAGCAGTGGCAGTAGATGACGCCGCGCAATGGCCCGCGCGTCCTGAACCGCACAGCCCCGCACAGGCATGATCCGGTATGAGCGTCGTCCATCTTGCCTCCCAACTCAGTCGCCACCCTGAAATCGCCGTTCATGGCATCGGCGTGCTTGCCAGGATTCCAGTTTTGCAGCGGCTGTGTCCCAGCAAATGCGACATTCGGCGGGCATGTCACGCACAGCACGGTTTGTACAAAGCGGCGGGCCGCGCGAGCAGCCTCTCGACGGTCCGCCAAATTGTTTAAAGCCAGCATCTTTCCATATGAATTTTCATGGCATATATTTTCACAAGAAAGGAGAGATGCTTACAATGCAACCTCATCTCGCCGCCAACACAGCCGAAAATGCAGTCCTGACCAAGGCCACGCTGCGCGCCGCCGATCTGCTGGACATTACCGCCAGGATGCTTGCCTCCATTATTGGGGTCTCGGAAGCCACGGTTTCGCGCATGCGCAGGCAAGAATTCCTGCTGGAGCGTGGGACCAAGCCATTCGAGCTTGCCGTGCTGTTCGTCCGGCTGTTCCGCTCGCTCGACGCCATTGTCGGCGGCGACGAGACCGTCGCCCGGGCATGGCTGAAGAATGCCAACACGGCCTTCGACGGCACCCCGCTCGAAAAAATCGTGACGATAGCAGGACTTGTCGATGTCATCGCCTATCTGGACTCCCGACGCGCTCTCGTCTGAAGCCGCCAAACTCGATGGCAAGTATTGGCTCGACGGCAAATATTGGCGCATGGTCGAGGCGCAGCACCGCGTCTCGACGCTGAAGATCGTCGATACGCTTGACGAACAGGCCGTCCTCGAAGACCTGATCGAGGAAACCAAGCCGCAAATCCCCTTGGAATGCCGGCACCTCCATTATCTGCTGGCAACACCGTTCCGCTACGGCTCGATCTACCCGCACGGTTCGCGCTTCCGCCGCGCCGGCAGGACCAAGGGCGTCTACTATGCGGCGGAAACCATGATGACCGCCGTCTCCGAGATGGCTTTTTACCGTCTGCTGTTTTTCGCGGAATCGCCGGATACGCCCTGGCCGCACGACGCCGCCGAGTACACGGCCTTCGCCGCCGCGATACGCAGCACGCGGGTGATCGACCTGACGCGGCCGCCGCTCGATCGCGACGCAGCGGCGTGGACGCACCCGACCGACTATGCGGCTTGCCAGACCATTGCCGATGTCGCGCGCGAGGCCGGGCTGGAGGCGATCCGCTATCGCTCCGTGCGTGATCCGAAAGGCGCCAATGTGGCGCTGCTGACGTGTAGCGGCTTTGCCAAGCCGAAGCCGCTGGAACCCCACACCTGGCGCATCCGGCTGGGCGGCTTCGGCGTGCAGGCGATCTGTGAGTTCCCGGAAAAGCGGATCGAGTTTTCCAGGACGGCCTTTGCCGCCGATCCCCGGCTGGACGGACTGCGCTGGGAACGCGGGCGCTGACCAGATACTAGTGAAAATCCGACGCTAAACTACCGCTTGGGGTGGGATGCGCCTATGGTCAAATGGAAAGCTGCGCCAGGAGCGGACGCTTGGCGCCAATGTGCCAACGTCTTGATGGGGCCGAGAGCGGACTGGCAGCTTCAGGCTGCGGATCTTCAAGAGCGGACGTTCATGTCGGCGTGAGCATCGTCATGACCTGACCGAACCGGACCTCTCGGCCGGACTGCACGATGGTCAGCTTAGTGTGGAAAGCTGCCTTCTGTCCCACCCAACGAGCAAGTTGCACCAAAAAAAGCGGGGCTGCGCTCGGCAACATCTTTGCGGGCGAACGTGACAGCCGTAATGATGGGGCGCGTCTTCAACCTCTTCGCGACAGCGGCTTACTTGCTTGTCGCGCTGGACGCCGCCGTTCCTGATCGGTACAATTTGTGGGTAAGAAGTGTGAAGTACCTTCTCCTCTCGTGGCAGTCCTGGGCGGTGCTCTCGGCCTGCTTCGCCGCTCTGACCGCTATTTTCGCCAAGGTCGGAGTGGAGAACGTTAGCTCGGACTTCGCCACCTTCATCCGTACCCATTGTTATTCTGTTAGTCCTTGGGACGATCCTTGCGGCCACCAACCAGTTCCAGCCGCTTAGCTCTATTTCGAGCAGGACCTACCTGTTCCTCGTCCTGTCGGGGCTTGCTGCAGGTGCGTCGTGGATTTGCTATTTCCGTGCGCTTCAATTGGGAGATGCGGCACGCGTTGCCCCTATCGACAAACTGAGCGTCGTGCTCGTGGCGATGTTCGGAGTGACATTCCTCAAGGAGCACTTGTCGTTGTCGAATTGGGTAGGTGTTATATTGATCGCAACAGGCGCGGTTCTAGTGGGTTACAAAGGCTAAATGGTAGGCAAGTTGGCGACGGCGGATTGCCTCGACCTTGGGATTAGAATAGCCAGAAATAGGTTGGCAGATAACCGATCACCTGGAGGTATTCGATGCCTTCGATGGCTGGAAAGACCGCGAGAAAATAGAGAGCATCGAAGAATGTGCTTCTTAGCGCTTTCGTGGAGAACGTGTGCTGATGCTCGTCGTGATAGAGCCATAGTTTGGGCCAGAACCGTGGTGTTCTGGCCGCATACGCCTCGTATTTCGGGCCAAACTTTCCCAGAAGAAACGCCTCTTCCTTTCTGGCGGTCATCCCGAAAACCGCGTAGGTGCACACTCCGAGAACGACGGCAACGATGATCGACCCGAACATGAGGCCGATGCCGAATGCTCCAATCATCGAAAACAGATACAGGGGATTGCGAGTGATCGAGTATGGCCCGTTTACCGCCAACTCGGTGTTCTTCCGGCCCCCGACATATAGGATGCTCCACAATCTTCCGAATATGCAGACGAGGATCAGGACAAAGCCTGTCATCTCGATAAGTTCATGAAGGGTCGATGCTTCGTCCCAGCCTGGTCGAGAGAACAACAGCGATCCGATCGCCGCGATGCTCAAGCCCTGGACGACAAGAAGTCTCTTTCGCTGATTGAAAGGTTGCGGGGCAATTGAAGCGGACATCATGGTTCCTTTGACAGAGGCTTTTTTGGCGCTCGCGCCAAGCATCCGGTTCATTTTCGGGAGAGGCGCCGCAAGTTTAGGGCCAATGACCGCGGAGCAAGCGGCGCCGGCCCATGCGGCCCTATTCCTTATTATTAATCAGAACTTCACGAGCCGTGCTGCGCTTGTAGCGCTTGCAGGTGACTCCTTCCAGCCGATGGGGCAAGGGCGCGGCCAAGGTGACCGCGCTCGCCGGCGTCAGACAAAAAAGAAATCGGAGGCATTGATCAGCGCGGAGTCGAAATTGGCGATCTCTACGGTTCCCTCCGCGAAGCTCAGCACGGTCGAATGTCCGTCCTGCGTGACGGCGACGTCCTCGAAGCTCTCGACGCCCGTATAGGTCGCGATCTCGATGCGATCGGCGCCGTTCTCGAAGCCCCGGATCAGGTCACTGCCGAAAGGTATCAGGTCGAAGACAAAGACGTCCTCGGCGCCGGCCTCGCCAAAGAGGGTATCGTCGTCCGCGCCGCCGGACATCCGCGCGCCGTCGCCGCCGGCCCGGAGCCGGTCGTCGCCTTCACCGCCCTTGATCTCGTCGAAGCCATCGCCGCCGCAGAGCCGGTCGTTACCCTCGCCACCCGCGAGTTCGTCATCGCCCGCACCGCCCTGGATTCTGTCGCGACCCTCGTCGCCATCGATCTCGTCGTCGCCCTCGTCGCCGAACAGCCGGTCGTGCCCCTCCTCGCCGGAGATCTCGTCATCGCCGGCGCCGCCATATGCACGATCGTTGCCGTCGCCGGCCTCGATCTGGTCGTCGCCGCCGCTACCACGGATCACGTCGTTGCCGTCGAGCGCGATGAGCTGATCGTCCTCATCGGTTCCGACGAGCCGATCCGGGCCGTCCGTGCCGACCCGCCGGCTGATGCCGGTTGCTTCAACCAGGGCATTGACTGTCTCGCCGCTGAGCGGCGCATCGCTAACGGCAACGAAAGCATCGTCGAAATCGCCGTCGAAGTCCTCGGTGCTGGCCAGGCCATCCTCGAAGCTCACCACCTCGACCCCGGCGAGGCCGTCGTCGATATCGCTTGCAAGGGCGTTCTCGCCGGCCACCGGGTTCAGGAAGTTGAAGCCGTCGCGGTTGCCGACCGAATGGAATGCCCGGATCGGCAGCAGGTTGCCGTCGGCATCGGTGACGACCGGCGCAACCCGGTCGTAGATGGTGGCCGGGCCTGGCGTGTAGGTCGTCGCGTCGTCGCCGTCGTAAACGTCGGCGACATCGCCCGAGGTGAAGTTGCGGAAGAAGAGGCCGCCGTTCTCGTAGTCCTCGAGCTCGAGGCCGAGTTCCTCGACATCCGGGATGAGGAACAGGCCGAGCGACTGCCCGGCCGCGACTGCCATCGTCGCCTTGGTGCCCGCCTCAACGTCCTCGGTGTCGGCGAAGAGGATGCGCGCCTCGCCGATCTCGCCCGTCGCCGTGTCGAAAGTATAGGCGCCGATCGCGCCGTTGGTGCTCGCGTCCTCGCTGATGAAGGTGATGGTCTTGGCAGTGCCGTCCCCCGCGAAGGCAAGTTCCGTCGGATCGACGGGGGCGGAAACGTCGACCTCGCGCCTGTTCCTGATCTCGATGACGAGCTCGGGCTCATCCTCCGAGAGCACCACCTCCTCCTCCAACACCAGGCCGATGCCGGGCGCGAAGTATTTGTAGGCGCCCACGCCGGGTTCCAGACCCGAAGTGTCGAGGATCTTCACGACGTCGTCAAAAGAGCCGAAGTCGGTCTCGACGGTGAGGCCGGTCGCGATCACCTTGCCTTCATCCTCCGCCACTCCGGCGTAGAATTCCTGAAAATATTCGTCGCCCGGCATCGGTGCTGCGCGCATGATCCATCCCGGCGCAGCGCCGTCGACGCCTGCCTCCCATGATCCGCCGAAGTCGGTCCCGATGAACTCGCCCTCGTCGTTGTAGTTGTAGTTCGTCGCGATCTCGCCCAGATACCAGACGTTGCCGTCATCGGCCTGCGCGTACCAGTCGAGCGTGTCCTCGACGAGAACGCCGTCAGCATAGGCCGTATCGCGGACGACGACCGTCTCGACGCCCTCGATGATCTTCGTCTCGAACGTGGCGAAGTGATCGTTGCGCTCCGTCTCCTCCTCGCCGGTCTCGGGATCGATAAGCGCGGCGCCGTAGCTGTTGATGGTGCCTCCGGGCAGCGGGAAGAACGTGTTGTCGATATTCGTGGAATTGCCGAACGTGGCGGCGGCGAAGTCGGGTAAAATGGCCATGGGAATGTCCTCCGAGGTGGATCGCGTCGCGGGCGCGTCCGCGGCCGGACGCTCGCCGCAGTCCCCAGCATGGCTTGGCTCCCGCCTCACGGGAATCCGGCAGGCGTGACGGGTAAAAAGACTCAGCCTTTCAAAGCCCTAGACGGCACATCCTACGGATGTGAGTGCCCTGCCGGCGGCAGTTAGCATGACAGCTTTCCCGGTCACGGACTGCAGTCGAGTATCTGAGGGCGTGAAGCCTTGAAGCTGGCCAGCGGCGGACCAAAACGAGGGAGGGCAATTTTGGCGTTCACGGGCTTCTTCAAGGGACGCCTTGGCCATCATGCGTGAACGCAATTGGGGCACTTATCTCCGTGCCGACGTGCGGCAGTCTACCTGCCGAACTCCACACCTCCGCTGAAATCGAACACCGCACGCACGCTGAGAATGTGAGCGTTTTCGTGATCCGCATTCCGCGCGAACGTATAGGCGGCGGCGAGTTGCCATTTTGATCCAACGAACGGCGTATTGTCGTCGGACGAATATATGACCTCGAAATCAGCTAGGTAATCGCGGGTATCCGGACCTCCGGCGACCAGGTTCGTCTGCTCCGTGTAGGTCGCGATATAGGTTAAGGAGTCTACGTCGAGCGCGGCGGAGCCCGTGACGACCAGGGCATCGTCCTGGCGGCCGTCAAAATGCCGAAGATAGGACATTTCGCCCAGCAGCCTGAGCGTCATTTCGTCCAGTTCGAAACTCTTGGTCGCGGCGGCGAGGTAGGCAAGTTCGTCACCAAGCTTAACGTCGTCTTCGATGTCCTCCTCGGTAGGATGCCCGGCCCTCTGATACCGAAAGCCGAACCTGTAGCCAAATTCGCCGTCCAAATAGCAATCGGCTGTTTCCGAACCTTCGCAGCCATCAAGAGTTACCGAGAACGACGACACGCCCTTTGTGTTGCCCGCGCCGCCATCCGACAGGCTGGCCCGGCCCCGGTTGGTAAAGAGCGACTCGCTTAGGATCGTGCGATCGGTTGTGAATGCAGTCGCTGCCAAAGCATGGTTCAACCCGAGGTTTTCGAAGCGGAGGACAATTTCCCCGCCTAGACGTTCGTCCGCGTCGAAATCCGACACCAGTTCCGTGGCATTGATCCCTGGCGCGACTTCGCTGGCGAGA
Organism: Mesorhizobium onobrychidis; assembly: GCF_024707545.1. Taxonomy (NCBI): domain Bacteria; kingdom Pseudomonadati; phylum Pseudomonadota; class Alphaproteobacteria; order Hyphomicrobiales; family Phyllobacteriaceae; genus Mesorhizobium; species Mesorhizobium onobrychidis. The sequence goes on along the minus strand of NZ_CP062229.1, from coordinate 4,047,802 downwards.
CTGAAGATCGTATCGAATTTTCCGGCCCGCGTGGTAGCGGGACCTGCCTCGATCACGGTATACAGTTCGGCTACGTAGGTGCCAATTCCTTCAAGAACCGTATTCTCGCCGGGCGCCGAGTCCACCACCGGCTCGGTGATGATGGAAGTCTCCAGTTGCAGATAGTCCGTCGGCGCGAAAAGCAAATCGGCTGTGAGTGTCGGTTGAAGCACGTCGGACGTCAGGAATGACGGATCGGCCGCAAAAATCCAGTCGTTTTGAAGTTCCGTAGATAGTTCGTAACTGACACAGGGCGCCGCGCAGCCCTCGACCAGCTCCGCTACTGGATCTTCGGCCAGTACTGGAGTTGAGAATACAAGCAACCCCAGGCCGGTGAGAACTGAGGCAAGAAAGCGCACGACCCGTGACCCTGGAGCTAGCTCCGCGCTACGCCCGGCGCGATGCGGCCGGCCGGCTCGACATCTCGGGACGAGCAAGGCCGTTGCGAGCCCCCAAGGAGTTCGACGGCACCGGCGGCAGAAGCAACTCCTCGAGGAAATAGGCAGAGAGCGCCGCGCGGCCCGAGAGCTCAGCCTTGTGGTAGAGCGCAGTCGCTTGCTGGCGAATGGTCGCTTCGCTTGCTCCCCGGATTCGCGCGATCTCCTTGTGGCTGAAGCCCTTGAGCAGCAGGAGCCCGACCTCCTGCTCCGTCTGGGTGCAACCCCAAGCCGCAAACTGGCGCTGGATGGCGGCGCCGAGTTCCTGGAAATGGTCATCCAGGCCGGCCCGCCACTGCGTGTCGCGCTCACGGATTCGCGCAATCTCATCGCGCATGTCGAAGCTTTCCGCTTCCTGCTCCCGCAGGCGCGAGGACAGGAGCGCAACGCAGGCCGAGCAGCCTACGAGAAGTGCAATGCCCGCCGCTTCCGTCAACAGCTCGGTGAGGGTCACCACCTCATCCTCCCTCACCGCCTCCATGCCGAGCAGGAGGGCGAAGGCCCCCACCGCACCCGCAATCAGGATCTGCCGGCCGCGTCCCTTGGTCCAGTCCATGGTCTGTCTCCGAAGCTCGAGTGGCGGCTGCGCGCCCTTGGCTCGCCATGTCGCCGCCATTTTGCGCCTGCCAGCCGCAACGTGCAACAGATGAGCGCGGGCGTCGGTCACGTGATGAAGAAAAGGTCATCGGCGCCGAGCAACGCGATCCCGCCAGCGTGATCTCCACGCTCCCGGTCACGCCGCGTCGCCCCGGACCCGAAATCATTATTCGTGTCGAGCGCGGCGCCATCGAAGCGCGCCACCAAATCCGCGAGCGTAGGGAAATCGCCCTCTCCGGCCGTGGCGGAAAACCGGAAGGTGTTGGTTCCTTCTACGCCACCGCCCACGAGCAGGTCGTCCTGACAGCGGGCCGGCGTCAGCGGAAGTCCGTAATTGGCGGCGCAAAGCGGACATTTATCCAGCTTCCACCGAATGACTGCTCCCGGCAACCACGACCCTCAGCGTGGTCGCTTGGGATGTCGGCTCTTAGGAAGCGGCAATTCTGATCTCAATGTCCGACATCGGCGCAGAGCTGCCATTCAGAATCTGACGTGTGGGCGTCGCCTTCGGGTCATCTGTGCGATTCGTCCTTGGCTGACGAACTTCCGCTCTCGCCAAAACAACGTCGAGCCACGCCTCAACCGGCGGGTGCGTAGGCAGCAGCGTCACGCCCTGGGTAAGGTTTTCCGTGCCCAGCGGCTTCAACGTCAGCGACAGGCCGGACTGGAAGTACGGCTTGCCGCCGCCCAGCACTACCGGGTGCATGTAGAGCCGGTACTCGTCGATGAGACCGGATCGTGCGAGATGCGCGGCAAGATCGGCGCCGGCGACAGTGATCTGGCCATCCGCTTCCGACTTGAGAGACCTTACGACGTTCTCGACATCGCCGTTCACCAGCCGGGCATTAGGTCCAACTTCCCGAAGCGTCGTCGAAAACACGATCTTCGGGGTCTCGCGCCAGGCGCGGGCAAAACCCAGCTCGACTTCCGCGGCGCCGGTCTCTCGATCCGGACTGTCCCAGAAGCGCATCGCCTCGTACATCCGGCGTCCACAGAGCGCGACCGAGGTCTGTCTCATCATGTCGTTGAAATGCCGGTGCAGCTCCTCTTCGGGTACCGGCAGCGCAATGTCTCCGTCCGGCCCGGCAATGTAGCCGTCCAGGGACATCAGCATGGCATAGACGATCCTGGCCATTGGTGCCTCCGGTCTGTCCTCGCACAAAGGTACATAACCAATTGCATTTTGCAATCAGTCTATCGCAAGGTGCGTGGAATTCAATGCGGAACTTCGTGGGACCGGCGCAATGAGGCGCGCTGGCTGATCAAGAAGCGCCGGATCTCTCACCTCTACTTGCTTACGAGATCTGAAGAAGCTGCAAGTTTGAGGCATCGTCGTCCCAATTCAGAGAGCTAATTGCCATTGACAAAGATTGCCAACGCGTCATTTATTGGGCGAAGCTCGGAGGCAGAGGAAGCGACATGGCAACGATGAACGTAAGCCTTCCAAGCGATATGGTCGAATTCGTGGAGCATGAAGTCTCCCAAGGCGGGTACGGTTCCTCGAGTGAAGTCGTCAGAGAAGCGCTGCGCTTGCTGCGACACGAAAAGGCCCAACAGGCGGAGAAACTCGCCATCCTTCGGCGCGAAATCAGCATAGGGGTGGAAGCGGCCAACGCAGGACGCTTCTCGAAGAAAAGTGTCAGTGACATTCTCGATGAGGTGATGCTCGAATCGCCCAGGAGATGAGACACGAGCTCACCGAACCCGCGGAACGCGATATCCGGGACATCTTGCGAAATACGATGCAGATGTTCGGTCCGCAGCAAGTCCGGGCCTACGCCCGCATCATCGAACTTGGTATCCAGCTAGTCTCGGAAGATCCAGATCGACCAGCTTCCATCGAGCGCGCCGAACTCGCTGCGGGTGTTCGACTGCTGCACCTGGAGATCGCTGCGAGAAGGCGCGGAGGTGCTGCGCATTGCCTTTATTATATGAAGCGTCGCCTTTCGGACGATACGATCGGCGTCATTGTCGTTCGAGTGCTTCATGAGCGCATGGAACCACGGCATAGAGTGATCAGCCAGACGCACCAGTTGCCAACAAGCGCGGGTGTCTCAGGCGCTTCTTGACCGATGGCGACTGAAATCAGCCGTTGACGGCCTGCTTGTGCTGGACCGGGTGGCTCTTCTTGAGCAGGTCCGACACCAGGAACGCCAGTTCGATCGCCTGGTCGGCGTTGAGGCGCGGATCGCAATGGGTGTGGTAGCGATCCTGCAGCTCCTCGGCGGTGATGGCGCGGGCGCCACCGGTGCATTCGGTGACGTTCTTGCCGGTCATCTCGATATGGATGCCGCCCGGATGCGTGCCTTCGGCGCGATGCACCTCGAAGAAGGTCTGCACTTCCTTCAGGATGCGGTCGAATGGCCGTGTCTTGTAGCCGGCGGCCTCGATGGTGTTGCCATGCATCGGATCCGACGACCACACCACGCTGCGGCCTTCTTTCTTCACCGCGCGGACCAGCTTCGGCAGATGCTCGGCGACCTTGTCGGAGCCGAAGCGGGCGATCAGCGTCAGCCGGCCGGGCTCGTTCTCCGGATTGAGCAGGTCGATGAGCTGCAGCAAGCCGTCCGGCGTCAGCGACGGGCCGCATTTCAGGCCCAGCGGGTTCTTGATGCCACGGCAGTATTCGACATGAGCATGGTCGGGCTGGCGCGTGCGGTCGCCGATCCAGATCATATGGCCGGAGGTTGCGTACCAGTCGCCTGAGGTCGAATCGACGCGGGTCAGCGCCTCCTCGTAACCGAGCAGCAGCGCCTCGTGGCTGGTGTAGAAGTCGGTCTCGCGCAGCGCGTAATTGGTCTCCGAGGTGATGCCGACAGCCTTCATGAAGTCCATCGTCTCGGTGATGCGGTTGGCGAGCGACTCGTATTTCTCACCCTGCGGGCTGTCGGACACGAAGCCGAGCATCCATTGATGCACGTTCTCCAGGCTGGCGTAGCCGCCCTGGGCGAAGGCGCGCAACAGGTTGAGCGTTGCCGCCGACTGGCGGTACGCCATCTCCTGGCGTGCGGGATCGGGAATACGCGATTTTGCGTCGAACTCGATGCCGTTGATGATGTCGCCGCGATAGCTGGGCAGCGTCACGTCGCCCTTGGTCTCGTTGTCGGACGAGCGCGGCTTGGCGAATTGGCCGGCAACACGGCCGACCTTCACCACCGGCTGCGCGCCGGCAAAGGTCAGCACCACAGACATCTGCAGGAAGACGCGGAAGAAGTCGCGGATGTTATCCGCGCCATGCTCGGCGAAGCTCTCGGCGCAATCACCGCCCTGGAGAAGGAATGCGTCACCGGCAGCGACGGTCGCAAGCTGCTTCTTCAGCTTGCGTGCCTCACCTGCAAAAACCAGCGGCGGAAAGGTGGCGAGCTGGGCTTCCGTGTTCTTCAGCGCGATCAGGTCCGGATAGGCAGGAACCTGCTGGATCGGCTTTGCTCTCCACGAATTCGGCGACCATTTCGTCATCGTTGCACCCAACGCTCTTTCCAGCGGGTGCTATCGCCCGCCATTTCGCCCCCAATATGGGGATCGCGGCTCCATACACGAAGCCGATTTCCTATTCTAGACCGGATTTGGATGTGTGGCGAATGGCGTGACGCGGCGAAAAGCGTCGAAATGTTTGTGGCGAAAGGCTCAGGCCGACGGCGTGCTAGGTCGCCTTCTCCGCCAGCCTTGCCAACTGCGTCATGACGACAGCGGAACCTGCGAGCCGCTTTTCGGGCGTCGACCAGTCGCGGCTGAAGACGACGCTGTGGTCCGGCCGGATCTTGGCCAGCGAGCCCTGCTCACCGATGAACGTGACCAGTCCGACGGGGTTCGAAAACTCGCGCTTGCGGAAATGGATGACGACGCCCTTTGGCCCCGCGTCGAGCCTTTCGACATTGGCCTTGCGGCAGAGCGCCTTGATGAAGACGATCTTCAGCAGATGCTTCACTTCCTCAGGCAGCGATCCGAAGCGGTCGATCAGTTCGGCGCCGAAGGCGTCGATCTCCTCGGTGTTTTCGAGATCGCCGAGGCGACGATACAGCGCCAGCCGCAGCTGCAGATCCGGAACATAGCTTTCCGGGATCATCACCGCCGTGCCGACGGCGATCTGCGGCGACCAGCCGCCATCCTGCACCTCGCCGGAATCCTTCACCTCGGCCACCGCTTCCTCCAGCATCTGCTGGTAAAGCTCGAAGCCGACCTCCTTGATATGGCCGGACTGCTCTTCGCCGAGAAGATTGCCCGCGCCGCGGATGTCGAGATCGTGGCTGGCGAGCTGGAAACCGGCGCCCAGCGTGTCGAGCGACTGCAGCACCTTCAGCCGGCGCTCAGCTGTATCGGTCAGCTTGCGGTTGGCCGGCAGCGTGAACAGCGCATAGGCGCGCACCTTCGAGCGGCCGACGCGGCCGCGCAGCTGGTAGAGCTGCGACAGGCCGAACATATCGGCGCGATGCACGATCAGCGTGTTGGCGGTCGGGATATCGAGGCCGGATTCGACGATGGTGGTCGACAGCAGCACGTCGTACTGGCCGTCGTAGAAGGCATTCATGATGTCGTCGAGCTCGCCGGGCGGCATCTGGCCGTGAGCGACAGCCACCTTCAGCTCGGGCACGGATTCACGAAGGAAATCATGTATTTCCGCCAGATCGCTGATGCGTGGCACGACATAGAAGGAATGACCGCCGCGGTAGCGCTCCCTGAGCAGGGTCTCGCGGATGACCAGCGGGTCGAAGGGCGAGATGAAGGTGCGCACCGCCAGGCGGTCGACCGGCGGCGTGGCGATCAGCGACAGTTCGCGCACGCCGGTCAACGCCAGCTGCAGCGTGCGCGGGATCGGCGTCGCCGACAGCGTCAGCACATGCACGTCGCTCTTCAAGTCCTTCAGCCGTTCCTTGTGCTTGACGCCAAAGTGCTGTTCCTCGTCGATGATCAACAGGCCGAGATTCTTGAACGAGATCGACGAGCCGAGCAGCGCATGAGTGCCGACGACGATGTCGACCGTGCCTTCGGCGATACCTTTTTTCGTCTCTGCCAGTTCCTTGGCGCCGACCAGCCGCGAAGCCTGGGCGACGCGGATCGGCAAGCCGGAGAAGCGCTGCGAGAAGGTCTTGAAATGCTGGCGCGAGAGAAGCGTCGTCGGCACCACCACCGCGACCTGAAAGCCTTCCATCGCCGCGATGAAGGCGGCGCGAAGTGCAACCTCCGTCTTGCCGAAGCCGACATCGCCGCAGATCAGCCGGTCCATCGGCTTTCCGGCGCCCAGATCGCCCATGACCGAATCGATCGCCGTCTGCTGGTCGTCGGTCTCCTCATAGGGAAACCGCGCGGAGAATTCGCCATAGAGACCGTCCGCCGGCACCAGCGAAGGAGCGGCGCGCATATGCCGCTCGGCGGCGATGCGGATCAACTGCCCGGCCATGTCGAGCAGCCGCCGCTTCAGCCGCGCCTTGCGCGACTGCCAGGCGCCGCCGCCAAGCTTGTCCAATGTCGCTTCGGCCGAATCCGAGCCATAGCGCGACAGAAGTTCGATGTTCTCCACCGGCAGGAACAGCCGGTCGTCGCCGGCATAGTGGATTTCGAGACAATCATGCGGCGCCCCGACCGCCTCGATGGTGCGCAGCCCGATGAAGCGGCCAATGCCATGATCGGTGTGGACGACGATGTCGCCGGAGGACAACGCCGAGGCCTCGGCGATGAAGTCGGAAGGGCGCTTCTTGCGCTTCGAGCGACGGATCAGCCGGTCGCCCAGAATATCCTGCTCGGCGACGACGATCAGTTTCTCGGTCTCGAAGCCGGATTCGAGCGGCAGCACGGCAAGTCCCGCCTGCCCCAGTTCGAGCCTTTCGGCCTCGGCCAGCGTGGCGACCGGCTTGAGATTGCCGAGATGATGCTCGGCCAGGATCTGGCCGAGGCGGTCGAGCGAACCTTCGGTCCAGCCGGCGATAACGACGCGGCGGCGGGCGGCGCGCTCATCGGCAACGTGTTTTACGACGACGTCGAAGACGTTGACGTTGGGGTCCGCGCGTTCCTCGACGAAGCTGCGGCCACGCCGCGAGCCGGCATGGAAGATTTTCTTCGCGCCGGCATCGGGCGCGTCGAAGGGCGTGAAGTCGATCGCTTCGCGCGGCCCAAGCGCGGCGATCAGGTTTTCCGGCGACAAATAAAGCAGGTCCGGCGGCACCGGCTTGTACGGAACGGCGTCCTTCAGTGCGCCGTCGGCCTGCTTCCTGCGCGCCTCGTAGTGGTCGAGGATCAGCGCATGGCGCTCAGTCAGCGCCTCATGCGCCAGATGGTCGAACACGACAGGCGTGTCCGGCAGATAGTCGAACACCGTCTCCAGTCGCTCGTAGAAGAACGGCAGCCAGTGCTCCATCCCGGCGAAACGCCGTCCCTCGCTGACCGCCGCATACAACCCGTCGTCACGCGAGGGCGCGCCAAAAGCTTCGATGTAGCTGCGGCGGAAACGGCTGATGGTCTCCGGCGTCAGCGCCACTTCGCTCATCGCCTGCAGCGCCATCGACTTGCGCTGGCCGGTGGTGCGCTGCGTGGCGGCGTCGAAGACGCGGATCGATTCCAGCGTGTCGCCGAAGAAATCGAGCCGCAGCGCTTCGGTCCAGCCCGGCGCGAACAGGTCCAGAATGCCGCCGCGCACGGCAAACTCGCCGACCCCGCGCACGGTTGGCACCCGTTCGAATCCTGATATCTCCAGCCGCGACGCCAGTGCGTTCATGTCGATCTGGTTGCCGGGTTTGGCGTGAAATGTCTGCGCCTCGACAAGGCCTGCCGGCGGAATGCGCTGCAGCAGCGCGTTGGCGGTGGTCAGGATGACGGCGCGGTGCGGTTTCTTCGCCAACGCGATCATTGCCGTGAGCGCATCGAGCCGCCGCGCGGCTGCATCCGAGCCGGGCGAAACGCGGTCATAGGGCAGACAATCCCAGGCCGGCAGTTCGAGCACCGGCAGGCCAGGCGCGGCGAATGAAAGCGCCTCGACGATCGAAGGCAGGCGCTGGCCGTCGCGTGCCACGAACAGCACCGGCTTGTCAGGCGCGATCTCGTGTGCCGCCTGCACCAGCGCAAAGGCTTCGTAACCGTCGGCGACACCGTCGACGATGAACTGGCCGGCGCGGCCTTTCGGCAGGCCGATGGTGGGGATCAGGCTCATGGAATCACGTATTCAGAATGTCATCGCCTGGCGCGATGCCAGGATCTTTTGCAGGACGGCACAATCGATATTTGCGGGAACCGGGCGCTCGCCGGTGACCACGGGCAGGAATTCGGTATCGGGAATGTCGAGGAGCCTCTCATATTGGTCGAGTTCGTCGCCGGTCAAGGCGCCGATCTCGGCGTCTGCGAAACTGCCGAGAATGAGGTCCATTTCGCGCATGCCGCGATGCCAGGACCGAAACAGAAGCTTGCGGCGGCGGGCGTCGAGCCCCTCGCTTGATCGTCTCGTTCCGGTCATCGTGCCGCATCCTTGCCTGAAGCGGCGCATATAGCGTGGATAGAGGGCGGTGTCAGCCTTGCGCTGCGGCTGTCGCGACATAAGCTGACATCATGCGCCCTTCCCTCCTCGATCCGCTGTTTGTCCCGATCATTTCGCTTGCCGGCGTCGGGCCGAAGGTTGGCGCGCTGATCGAAAAGGTCGTGCCGGCCGATCTCGGCGATCGCGCGGCGCGCGCCGGCGATCTTCTGTTCGTGCTGCCCCACACGGTGATCGACCGCCGCAACCGGCCGGGTATCGCCGGTTCGGCCGAAGGCGCGATCGTCACCCTCGAAGTGCGCATCGACCGCCACCAGCCGCCCCCGCGCGGCAACAGATCGGTGCCGTACCGGGTTTACGCTCATGACGACACCGGCGAGATTGCGCTGACCTTTTTCCATGCGCACGCCGCCTATCTTGAAAAGGCGATGCCCGAGGGCGAGCATGTCGTGGTCTCCGGGCGCATGGAATGGTTCAATGGCCGCCCGACTATGGTTCATCCCGACCACATCGCGTTGGCCAGTGAGGCGGAAAACCTGCCGCTGGTCGAGCCGGTCTATCCGCTCACCGCCGGGCTCTCGGGAAAAGTGCTGCGCCGGGCAATCGGCCAGGCGCTCGCTCGCTTGCCGGTGCTGCCGGAATGGCAGGATGGCGAGTTTCTGCGCCGCCAGACCTTTCCTGCCTTCGGCGATGCGCTCGCCCGCATCCACAATCCCGCCGACCCGATCGACGTGTCCGTCGACGGCGCGGCCTGGCGGCGTCTTGCCTATGACGAGTTTCTGGCAGGCCAGGTGTCGCTGGCGCTGGTGCGGGCAAAAGTCCGCCGCTTGTCCGGCAGGCCGCTCATTGGCGACGGCCGCATCGTCGACAAACTGCGCAAAGCCCTGCCCTATTCACTGACTGCCAGCCAGGAATTCGCCCTAGCCGAGGTCAACACCGATCTCGGTGACCCCGAACGCATGCTGCGCCTGCTGCAGGGAGATGTCGGCTCCGGCAAGACGGTTGTCGCGCTGCTCGCCATGGCACGCGCCGTCGAGGCCGGCGGCCAGGCGGCGTTGATGGCGCCGACCGAAATCCTGGCGCGCCAGCATCTTGCGACGATTGCACCTTTGGCGGAACAGGCGGGCCTGCGCGTTGCTATCCTCACCGGCCGCGAAAAGGGCCGCGAGCGCACCGACACGCTGGCCGGTCTGGCCAATGGCGAGATCGACATCGTCGTCGGCACCCACGCCCTGTTCCAGGAAACGGTGACGTTCCACGACCTCGTCCTCGCCGTCATCGACGAACAGCACCGTTTCGGCGTCCACCAGCGGCTTGCCATCACCGCCAAGGGCGATGCGCCCGACATCCTGGTGATGACGGCGACGCCGATCCCGCGCACGCTGGTGTTGACCGCCTTCGGCGACATGGACGTGTCTAAGCTGACCGAAAAGCCAGCTGGTCGCCAGCCGATCCGCACCGTCACCCTGCCGCTCGAGCGGCTTGACGAACTGGTCGGCCGCATGCGCGACGCCGTCGCCGATGGCCAGAAGATCTACTGGATCTGTCCACTGGTCGAGGAGTCCGAAGAGATCAAGCTGATGTCGGCGGAGGACCGTTTTGCCTCACTGTATCAGCTGTTCGGCGACCAAATCGGCCTGGTGCACGGACGCATGAAGGGCGCCGAAAAGGACGAGGCGATGCGCGCCTTCAAGGCCGGCGAGACACGCATCCTGATCGCCACCACGGTCATCGAGGTCGGTGTCGATGTGCCGGATGCGACGATCATGGTCATCGAGCATGCCGAGCGCTTCGGCCTCGCCCAGCTGCACCAGTTGCGCGGCCGGGTCGGGCGCGGCGAAAAACCGTCCTCCTGCGTGCTGCTCTACAAGGATCCGCTCGGCGAGACGGCAACGCGCCGGCTGTCGGTGATGCGCGAGACCGAGGACGGCTTCCGCATCGCCGAGGAGGATCTGAAGCTGCGCGGCGAAGGCGAGCTGCTGGGCACCCGCCAGTCCGGCACGCCGGGCTTCCAGGTGGCGCGCATCGAGGCGCATGCCGACCTGCTCGAAGCCGCCCGCGACGACGCACGGCTGATCCTGTCGCGCGATCCGGAGCTGCAATCCGAACGCGGCGCCGCCCTTCGCATGCTGCTTTATTTGTTCGGCCGCGACGAGGCGGTGCGGCTCTTGCGCGCCGGCTGAGGCCCGGCACCCACCGGCGGATTGGCGATCTGCACGCCGATCGGCTTGCCGTTCAACGTCACCATTTTCGTCTTGACCTCCGGTGCCACCAGCCCGGCCGAGACGATCAGCTTGGCCCCGTCCTCGATCGTCATGTCGAGCAGCACGACATCGGATTTCGGCACATACATCAGGAAGCCGGTGGTCGGGTTGGGCGTGCACGGCATGAACACCGCGATCAGCGGGTTGCCTTCCTGGTCGAGCTTCTGGTTGATCTCGGTTTCCTTCTCGCTGGCGACGAAGACCAGCGACCAGACGCCCTTGCGCGGGTATTCGACCAGCCCGACCTGGCGAAACATGTCTCCCTTGTTCGACAGCACGGTCTCGAAGATCTGCTTCAGCGAGCCGTAGATGCCGCGCACCAGCGGCATGCGGCCGAGCAGGCGCTCACCAAACAAGACGATGGCGCGGCCGACGATATTGGCGGTCAGGAAACCGATCAGGGTGATCAGGATCAAGGCGACGATCAGGCCAAAACCCGGAACCGGCGCCGGCAAATAGCTATCGGGGTTGTAGCGCGCCGGAATATAGGGTTTCACCCAGGAATCGACCCAGCCGATGAACGACCAGGCGATGTAGGCGGTGATCGCCAGCGGCGCGCAGACGACGAAGCCCGTCAGGAAATAATTCCGCAGCCGGGTCATGCCTGAGGTCTTGGGAGCATCGGACATGGTTCACCGCTGCGCTGATTGCGGCGCAACATTAGTGAACCGCATTCGGCTTTGGAACTGCGAAATTTTTAAACGATGCCCTATTCCACAGTCACCGATTTCGCCAGGTTGCGCGGCTGGTCGACGTCGGTGCCCATGAACACCGCGGTGAAATAGGCCAGCATCTGGATCGGCAGCGCGTAGATGATCGGCGAGATGATTTCCGGCACGTCCGGCAGCACGATCGTCTCCATCGTCTTCACCGTGGCGTGCGCGGCACCCTTGCTGTCGGTGATCAGGATGATCTTGCCGCCGCGCGCCGCCACTTCCTGCATGTTCGACACGGTCTTTTCAAAGATGCGGTCATGCGGGGCAATAACGATGACCGGCATATTCTCGTCGATCAGCGCGATCGGCCCGTGCTTCAGTTCGCCGGCGGCATAGCCCTCGGCATGGATATAGGAGATTTCCTTGAGCTTCAGCGCGCCTTCCATGGCCAGCGGGAAATTGGTGTCGCGGCCGAGATAGAGCACGTTCTTGTAGTGCGAGAGGTCGCGCGCAACCTTTTCGATCTGGCCGTCGAGCTTCAGGACCTGGTTGGCGTAGCGGGGCGCTTCCGACAGTTGGCGGACCAGCGTCGTTTCCTGCTCGCGCGAAATCGTTCCGCGCGCCACGCCGGCCCGCACGGCAAGCGACGCCAGCACCGACAATTGACAGGTGAAGGCCTTGGTCGAGGCGACGCCGATCTCCGGCCCGGCCAGCGTCGGCAGGATGACGTCGGACTCGCGCGCCATCGTCGATTCGCGGACATTGACGACCGCGCCGATCTTCATCCCCGCCTTGCGGCAATAGCGCAGCGAGGCCAGCGTGTCGGCGGTCTCGCCCGATTGCGAGATGAAGAAGGCGGCGTCTGTCTTCGACAGCGGCATCTCGCGGTAGCGGAATTCCGAAGCAACATCGATGTCGACCGGCAGCCGCGCATAGCGCTCGAACCAGTATTTGCTGATCAGGCCAGCCAGATAGGCGGTGCCGCAGGCCGAAATCGCCAACCGATTGATCTCAGCGAAATTGAACGGCAGGTCGAGCGGCTTCGAGACGCCGCCAACAAAATCCACATAATGCGCCAGCGTGTGCGAGATCACCTCGGGCTGTTCATGGATTTCCTTCTCCATGAAATGGCGCCGGTTGCCCTTGTCGACCATGAAGCTGGTGCTGAGCGACTGCTGGCGCTTGCGGTCGACCTTGTTGCCGTCCATGTCGAAGATGCCGACGTCGTTGCGGCGCACCACCGCCCAGTCGCCATCCTCCAGATAGGTGATCGAATTGGTGAAGGGGGCAAGCGCGATGGCGTCGGAGCCCAGAAACATCTCGCCATCGCCATGGCCGACCGCCAGCGGCGGGCCGTTGCGTGCACCGACGATGAGATCCTCGTCGCCTTTGAACATGATGGCCAGCGCAAAGGCGCCTTCCAGCCGCTTCAGCGCCTGGTGCGCGGCCTCGACCGGCTTCAGGCCCCTGGCCAGTTCGCGCCCCACCAGATGTGCGACGACCTCCGTGTCGGTCTGCGATGAAAATGTGTAGCCGTCGCGCATCAGCTCGTCGCGCAATTCGGCGAAATTCTCGATGATGCCGTTATGGACGATGGCGACGCCGTCGGAAAAATGCGGATGCGCATTGGTCTCGTTGGGCACACCATGCGTCGCCCAGCGCGTGTGGCCGATGCCGATCATGCCGTCGAGCGGTTCGTCCTTCAGCCGGCGTTCGAGATTGATCAGCTTGCCCTCGGCGCGCCGGCGCGCAAGCTTGCCGTGCTCGACGGTGGCGACGCCGGCTGAATCATAGCCGCGATATTCGAGCCTTTTCAGCGCATCCACGATGAGCGGCGCGACCGGCGAGTGGCTGACAATTCCGACGATACCGCACATAGACGTTTGCCCCGATTCCGGCATGAAATCCCAGCGCCATTTAGGGTTGGCCGGGCTGCCGCGAAAATCACATTGCGTTTCGTTCCGTATCAGCCGGAACGATCTTGCACAGATGCACCAAGACAGGACGCGCTTGCAATCCGGTTACCGCAATCGCTCAGTTTCTCCGAGCACGCATCCTACCTCGCCTCGGTGGTTCCTGAAATCCATCAAAGATATGATGCGGTCATGAACAAACGACTCGACACCGTGACGCTTTGGCGTCCGGTTGGGCCTAAAGAGCTGAAACTGATCGAGAAGTCGGGCATGCGGGCGTTTCCGCCGCGCCTTCCCGAGCAACCCATTTTCTACCCCGTTCTGTCTGAAGCCTATGCCGTGCAGATCGCGCGTGACTGGAACGTACCGGCCAGCGGCTCGGGCTTCGTTACCCGGTTTGACGTTTTGAAGAGCTTTCTCGACCGGTACCAGGTCGAACATGCCGGTAGCAAGGCACATCTGGAGTACTGGATCCCTGCCGAAGACCTTCCCGAATTCAACAGGGCAATTGTCGGCAGGATCGAGGTGACGGCTGCTTTCGGCAGAGATGCGAACCTTGCCGGCTAACGCCGAATGATCATCCACCGGCCTTCTTCGCCGCCGCGGCCGAAGCAAAACGTTCGCGCAATTCCCTGCCCTTGCCGGCCAGCGTCCTCTGGCGGGCGCGGCCGAAGGCCAGCGCATCGTCGGGCACGCTTTCGGTGATCACGCTGCCCGAAGCGATGTAGCCGCCCTTACCGATTGTAACAGGCGCCACCAGCGAGGAATTCGAGCCGACGAAGGCGCCTTCGCCGATGTCGGTGAAGAACTTCGAATAGCCGTCATAATTGCAGGTGATGGTTCCAGCGCCGATGTTGGCGCCGGCGCCGACGCGGGCATCGCCGATATAGGTCAGGTGGTTGACCTTGGCACCTTCCTCGACCGTCGCCTGCTTGACCTCGCAGAAATTACCGACCTTGGCCTTCTGTCTCAAATCGGCTCCGGGCCGCAGCCGCGCGTACGGGCCGACATCGCAGCCCGAGGCGATGGTGGCGCCTTCAATATGGCTGAAGGCATGGATCTTGGCGGCCGTGGCGATCTTCACGCCCGGTCCGAACCAGACATTGGGTTCGACGATCGTGTCGGCGCCGATCTCGGTGTCGTAAGAAAAGAACACGGTTTCCGGCGCGATCAGCGTGACGCCGGAGAGCATGGCCTCACGCCGCCGGCGTGTCTGCCAGATGCCTTCCGCCGCGGCAAGTTCGGCACGGTTGTTGATGCCGAGCACATTCTCGAAGCCGGCTTCTGCGGCGATGACGTCAAGGCCCTGCCCGCCCGCGATCTCAACGATGTCGGTGAGATAATATTCGCCCTTGGCGTTGTTGTTGCCGACTTGGTCGAGCAGTTGCAGCGCATGCTTGCCGGCAACCGCCATCAGACCGCCGTTGCAGAAGGTGATTTTCTTCTCCTCGTCGGTGCAGTCCTTTTCCTCGCGGATGGCGATGAGCTTGCCGCCCTTTTCGATCAAGCGGCCATAGCCGGAAGGATTTGACGTGCGGAAGCCGACCACGACGACGGCAGCGCCTTCGGCCAGCTTCCGGCGCGCAGCGGTCAGCACCTCCGGATCGATCAGCGGCGTATCGCCGAACATCACCAGGACGTCATCGTAACCCTTTGATATCGCATCGCGAGCCGCCAGAACGGCATGCGCCGTGCCGAGCTGCTTGTCCTGGACGAAGGTCTCCGCCTTCGGCGCGAACTTTTGCGTTGCCTTGCGCATCTCGTCAGCGCCATGGCCGATGACCAGCGCCAGATCGCCGCTGCCTGCGGCTTCGGCAGCCTTGACGACATGGGCGACCATCGGCAGGCCGGCGATCGGGTGCAGCACTTTTGGCACAGCGCTTTTCATGCGCGTGCCTTCGCCGGCGGCGAGGATGACGGACAGGCAGGTTCTCTGGCTCATGAAATGGAAACCATATGATAAGGGTTGGGAATCAAGGCATGTCTAGCATTGGCGCCTTGCTGCACCAATGCGGTTAAATTCCGGTGAGGTGGCGGAGCAGTCCAGGTCAGCGGGTCCGCAGTCAGTCTTGGGCGCACGTTCCGGCTTTATGGGCAGCAAACACCTATCCCAACTGCCCCAGCACCGGGAAATTCTCCAGCAGCCAGTAGGACGCGGCCTGCACGCCCCCCGTCAGGAAAAACACGCCGGCGACGACCAGCAGCGCGCCCATGGCCTTTTCGACCCGGCCGAGATGGACGCGGAATTTCGAGAGAAAGCGCATGAAGGCGCCGGAAAACAGCGCCGCGATCAGGAACGGTATGCCGAGGCCGAGCGAATAGGCGGCGAGCAGCAGCGCGCCCTCGCCCACCGTCTCGCGGCCGCCGGCCAGCGTCAGGATCGGTCCCAGCACCGGTCCGATGCAAGGCGTCCAGCCGAAGGCGAAGGCCAGTCCCATGACATAGGCGGCAACGATACTGGCCGGCTTGCCCTGCGACTGGAAGCGCGCCTCGCGCGACAGCAGCGGGATGCGCAATATGCCGAGAAAGTTCAGCCCCATCAGGATGATGAGCACGCCGGCGGCCATCGCCAGCGGCTCCTGCCAGACGCGCAGCAGCCGGCCGATGGTGGAGGCGCCGGCGCCTAAAGCCACGAAGACGGTGGAGAAGCCGAGAACGAAGGCAATCGAAGCATAGAGCAGCGCGCCGCGTGCCTCGGCCTTGGCCGTGACGCCGGCATTGCCGCGGAAATCATCGACCGACACGCCGGCCATGTAGCAGAGGTAGGGCGGCACCAGCGGCAGCACGCAAGGCGAAAGGAACGAGATCGCTCCCGCCCCGATCGCGCTGACATAGCCGATATCCAATGCCAATTCCCGAACTCCAACTGTATCGGCGCCGATATAGCGGCGCGCGGGCTTGTCCGCCAATCACCATTGCGTGGCAAGTTGCCGCCTCGCATCGCGGAAGAAACGACACACCAGGCGCGTTGATGCAACGAGGCCGTGACTTTCCGCGCGCTTCTCGATCATATCAGGGAGAAACCTCATGAAATCGATCACAGTTGGGTTGGCGGTGCTTTTGCTCGGCACCACCGCCTCCTATGCCGCCGAGGCGTGGAAGGAAGCCGATGTTGGCGGCACCAAGATCTACACCGATGCCGACGGCATGACCCTTTACACCTACGACAAGGACGAGAAGGGCAAATCGAACTGCTACGACAAATGCGCCACCAATTGGCCGCCGCTGAAGGCTGAGGCCGACGCCAAGGCCGAGGGCGAATGGACAATCGTCGACCGCACCGACGGCACCAAGATGTGGGCTTATGAGGGCAAGCCGCTCTACACATTCATCAAGGACAAGAAGGCCGGCGATGTGACCGGCGACGGCGTCGGCGAGGTCTGGCATATCGCCAAGGCCGACTAGCCCCGAACCTGGATCCTCGCCTTGACCGGCGGGAAATCGGCTGGTCGCTGGGCATTCCTCCAGGGACCCCGACGGCCAGTTTTCTTGCGCGTCACATACTTGCACCGTCCTGCCGGGCATGAGCCCACTTGCCGCGCCAGCGTCGCATCATGCCGGACGTCTCTTCAGCCAGGGCTGGCGCATGATCGATGTTTCTCTTATATCCGCGGAGGATTTTGTCCCGTTCTCCCGGATTCATTGCCGGCTTGTCCAACGATAGGGCAGTCGCTCCCTCTATCTGGGATTGCGGATATCACGTGACGCACCCTTGGGTTGCGCGCTCAATGCAGGACTGCATTTTGGGCGCTTCCCCTTGACCGGATGCAAAAGCGCGGCCATGTGAGCGACAATTGTACGAGATTTCGTCGCGCGCAGCGGAATTCTTCTGCCGCACCACAGCTGATATGAGACCTCATGGACGTCGTCGTCGTCGAATCGCCGGCCAAAGCGAAGACAATCAACAAGTACCTCGGAAAGAACTACAAGGTCCTGGCCTCGTTCGGTCACGTCCGCGATCTGCCGGCCAAGGATGGCTCGGTCCGTCCGGACGAGGATTTTGCCATGTCCTGGGCTGTCGACACCGCCTCGAGCAAACGTCTTGCCGACATCGCCAAGGCGGTCAAGGACGCCGACGGCCTGATCCTCGCCACCGATCCGGATCGCGAAGGCGAAGCCATTTCCTGGCATGTCCTGGAAGTGCTGAAGCAGAAGCGAGCGCTGAAGGACAAGCCGGTCAGCCGCGTCGTCTTCAACGCCATCACCAAATCGTCGGTGCTGGAAGCGATGGCCAATCCGCGTCAGATCGATGCGCCGCTGGTCGACGCCTATCTCGCTCGCCGCGCGCTCGACTATCTCGTCGGCTTCACGCTGTCGCCCGTCCTGTGGCGCAAGCTGCCCGGCGCCCGCTCCGCCGGCCGCGTCCAGTCGGTGGCACTGCGCCTCGTCTGCGACCGCGAATTGGAGATCGAGCGCTTCATCCGCGAGGAATACTGGCAGGTCGCCGCCATTCTCGGCACGCCGCGCAAGGAAAATTTCGAAGCGCGGCTGACCGCCTTCGACCGCAAAAAGCTGCAAAAGCTCGACATTTCGAACAAGGCGCAGGCCGACGACATCAAGGCGATGCTGGAAGGCGCGACCTTCAAGGCGCTGTCGGTCGAAGCCAAGCCGACCAAGCGCAATCCAGGTCCGCCCTTCACCACCTCGACGCTGCAGCAGGCCGCCTCCTCGCGTCTCGGTTTTTCGGCAAGCCGCACCATGCAGGTGGCGCAGCGGCTCTATGAAGGCATGGACATCGGCGGCGAGACCACCGGCCTGATCACCTATATGCGAACCGACGGCGTGCAGATGGCGCCCGAGGCGATATCAGCCGCGCGCGACGCGATCGCAAAAGAGTTCGGCCCCAAATACCTGCCTGAAAAGCCGCGCTACTACACGACCAAGGCCAAGAACGCCCAGGAAGCGCACGAAGCGATTCGCCCGACCGATTTCATGCGCACGCCCGCTTCGGTCAGGCAATATCTCGATGCCGACCAGGCGCGGCTTTACGAGATTGTGTGGAAACGCGCCATTGCCAGCCAGATGCAGCCAGCCGAGATCGAGCGCACCACGGTCGAGATCGAGGCGGTCAACGGCGCCCGCACAGCGGAGCTTCGCGCCGTCGGTTCGGTCGTTCGCTTCGACGGCTTCATTGCCGCCTATACCGACCAGAAGGACGAGGATTCGGAAGTCGAGGAAGACCGCCGTCTGCCCGAGATCCGTGCCGGCGAACAACTCGACCGCGAGGCGATCAACGCCACCCAGCACACCACCGAACCGCCGCCGCGCTATTCGGAAGCCTCGCTGATCAAGAAGCTGGAAGAGCTCGGCATCGGCCGGCCGTCGACCTACACGGCGATCCTGAAGACGCTGGAGGATCGCGACTACGTCACCCTGGACAAGCGCAAGCTGTTGCCGCAGGCCAAGGGCCGGCTGTTGTCGGCCTTCCTCGAAAGCTTCTTCGAGCGCTATGTCGAGTATGATTTCACCGCCTCGCTCGAGGAAAAGCTCGACGAAATTTCCGACGGCAAGCTCGCCTGGAAGGATGTGCTGCGCGATTTCTGGAAGGATTTTTCCGGCGCCGTCGCCGACATCAAGGAATTGCGTGTCACCGACGTGCTCGACGCACTCAACGAGGAACTGGCGCCGCTGGTGTTCCCCGCACGAGAAGACGGTTCGAACCCCCGCATCTGCCCGAAATGCGGCACCGGCAACCTGTCGCTGAAGCTCGGCAAGTTCGGCGCCTTCGTCGGCTGCTCGAACTATCCCGAATGCTCCTTCACCCGCCAGCTCGGCGACGCCGCCAACCCCAATGGCGAAAACGCCAATGGCGAAGACGGCACCAAGGTGCTTGGCAAGGACCCCTACACGGCGGAGGAAATCACGCTGCGCAGCGGTCGTTTCGGCCCTTATATCCAGCGCGGCGACGGCAAGGAAGCCAAGCGCTCCAGCCTGCCCAAGGGCTGGACAGTCGATTCGATCGACCACGAAAAGGCTCTCGCCTTGCTGTCGCTGCCGCGCGACGTCGGCAAGCATCCGGAATCCGGCAAGATGATCTCGGCCGGGCTGGGGCGCTACGGTCCGTTCGTGCTGCACGACGGCACCTACGCCAATCTCGACAACATCGAGGACGTGTTCTCGATCGGTCTCAACCGCGCCGTGTCGGTCATCGCCGAGAAGCAGTTGAGGGGCCCGGGCGGCCGCAATGGCGGCACGCCCGCCGCCTTGAAGGAGCTTGGCGAGCATCCGGCGGGCGGCGGCAAGATCGTCGTGCGTGACGGCAAATACGGGCCTTATGTTAATTTCGGCAAGGTCAATGCGACGCTGCCGAAGGGCAAGGACCCGCAGTCGGTGACAATCGAGGACGCGGTGGCGCTGATTGCCGAGAAGGAAGCCAAGGGTGGCAACGGCGGCAGAAAGCCCTTCCGCAAAGCGGCCGCACCTGCCAAAAAGCCTGCGGCGGCCAAAAAAAAACCGGCGGCCCAAAAACCGGCGGCCAAGAAAGTGGCCAACAAAAAGGGATAGTGCATCGTGGCGCGCAGGGTATCCGGAAGAAGTCATGGCGATCTGCGCACCGCCGACACCAGGGCCAAGGTCAAAGACAACTACCGCCCGTCCCGCGACGAAATTCTGCGCTACATCGCCGAAAACCCGGATCGCTCCGGCAAACGCGACATCGCCAAGGCGTTTGCGCTGCGCGGCGAGGACCGTATCTGGCTGAAGGACATTTTGCGCGACCTGCAGGAAGAAGGGCTGCTGACCAAGGAGCGCAAGCGGCTCGCTCGTGTCGGCGCCCTGGCCCATGTCGCCGTGCTCGACATCTTTGGCCGCGACGCCGACGGCGTGCTGCTGGCGCACCCAACCGAGGCCGTGGGCAACGGCGAGCCGCCTGTCATAGCGATCCGCGTGTCGCGCGGCGGCGGCGGCCCGACACCGGGCATCGGCGACCGCGTGCTGGCCAAGACCTTTCCGACCGACGATGTGACTGGCCCTGCCTATACCGGGCGGGTGATGAAGATATTCGAGAAGCGCACCGATGCCGTTCTCGGCGTCTTCCGCGTGCTGCAGGACGGTACCTTCCGCATCGAGCCTGTCGAAAGACGCCAGCCGGAGCTGATCGTCGACAAGGAATTCCAGAACGGCGCCAAGAATGGCGATCTGGTCGAGGTCGAGCCGGCACGGGCCTCCCGCTATGGACTGCCCAGAGCCAAGGTGCTGGCGGTGCTCGGTTCGCTGACCAGCGAAAAGGCGGTCTCGATGATCGCCATCCACGCGCATGACATTCCGCATATTTTCCCGGCAGACGTCATTGCCGAGGCGGCGGCGGTCAAACCGGCGACGCTGGCCGGCCGCGAGGACTGGCGCGAGCTGCCGCTGGTCACCATCGATCCGGCCGACGCCAAGGACCATGACGATGCGGTGTTCGCCATATCGGATCCGGACGAAAAGAACCCCGGCGGCGTGGTCGTCACCGTGGCGATTGCCGATGTCGCCGCTTATGTGCACTATGGCACCGCGCTCGACCGCGAGGCGCTGAAGCGCGGCAATTCGGTCTATTTCCCGGATCGCGTCGTGCCGATGCTGCCGGAGCGCATCTCCAACGACCTTTGTTCGCTGCGCGAAGGCCAGGACCGCCCGGCGCTGGCCGTCCGCATGACTTTCTCGGCCGATGGCCGCAAGCTCAGGCATTCGTTCCACCGCATCATGATGAAGTCGGCGGCGAAACTCGCCTATCCGCAGGCGCAGGCCGCGATCGACGGCGCGCCGGACGACAAGACCGGCCCGATCCTCGGCACGGTGCTGAAGCCGCTGTGGGACGCCTACGCCGTCGTGAAGCGCGGCCGTGAGACGCGCCAGCCGCTCGAGCTTGAACTGCCTGAGCGTAAAATCCTGCTCAAGGAGGACGGCACTGTCGACCGCGTCGTCGTGCCGGAGCGGCTCGATGCGCACAAGCTGATCGAAGAATTCATGATCCAGGCCAATGTCGCGGCCGCCGAGACGCTGGAGGCGAAACGGCAGGCGCTGGTCTACCGCATCCATGACGCGCCTTCGCTCGCCAAGCAGGAATCGCTGCGCGAATTCCTGCAGACGCTTGGCCTGTCGCTGGCACGCGGGGCGCAGATGCGACCGAACCAGTTCAACGGGATTCTGGATCGCGTCCGCGGCGCCGACCATGAGGGACTGGTCAACGAGGTGGTGCTGCGCACGCAGATGCAGGCCGAATATTCGCCCAGCAACATCGGCCATTTCGGCCTCAATCTGAAACGCTACGCGCATTTTACCTCGCCGATCCGCAGATATGCCGACCTGATCGTGCATCGCGGGCTGATTGCCGCGCTCGGCTTCGGTGCGGGCGGACTGACGCAGGATGAGGCGGAGCGGCTGGAAGAAGTTTCTGCGCTGATCTCAGCCACCGAGCGCCGCGCCATGGCTGCCGAGCGCGATACGGTCGACCGGCTGATCGCCGCCTATCTCGCCGAGCGTGTCGACGATCGTTTCGATGCGCGCATTTCGGGCGTCACCAAATCGGGACTATTTGTCCAATTGCCGCAGTATGGCGCAGATGGTTTCATCCCGGTGTCAAGCCTGGAGGGCGATTACTACATATACGACGAAACTGCCCGATCGCTTTTCGGAGAACGCACTGGCAAGGGCTACCAGCTTGCCGACCGCGTCGAGGTTCGCCTGATCGAGGTGGCGCCTATGGCCGGCGCGATGCGTTTCGAGATGCTGACCGACCCGAAGCCGCTGCCCGGCTCCAAACGGTCGTTTCACAAGGCCAAAGACCGCGCCCGTGCGTCGCAATCGCGTCCAGGCTCGCGCGGCAGGAGACGGTAATGCCAAGCGATTTGAAAATGAATCAACAGGTTTTCGGCGGCGAACATCACTCGGGCCGGATCGCCCGCCCGCTGTGGACGGCGATCAAGCGTGGCGCGCTTGGCCGCTGCCCGCATTGCGGCGAGGGAAAGCTGTTTCGCGCCTTCGTCAAGACCGTCGATAAATGCGATCATTGCGGCGAGGAGCTTCACCACCACCGCGCCGACGATCTGCCGGCCTATCTGGTGGTGGTCATCGTCGGTCACATCGTGCTCGGCGCCTTCATGGGCGTCGAAGCGACCTCCAGCCTGTCCACCTGGCAGCACATCGCGATCTGGGTGCCGCTGACCATCCTCCTGGCGGTCGTCTTGCTGCAGCCGGTCAAGGGCGCCGTCATCGGCCTGCAATGGGCGTTCTATATGCATGGCTTCGGCGGGGAAGAAGATCTGATCGAGTCGCATCCCGAGGCTTGAAACCGAGGCTGGCGCAAATCGGCATGGCTGGACGCCACTTTCGCATCGGAGAAGATTCCGCTAGGTCGTGCGCATGGACGTTATGACCAAGGCGGAAGTCGACAAGGCTGAGCGGATCGCGCTCGACGCCAAGCCTATACGCCCGCGCGACGCCGCGACGCTGATCCTGCTCGACCGCAAGGGCGACGAGTTCCTGGTGCTGATGGGCCGGCGTCACGCTCGTCACGCCTTCATGCCGGGGAAATTCGTCTTTCCCGGCGGCCGCACCGATCCGGCCGACAGCCGAATTCCCGTCGCCACCGCGCTGCACCCTGAGGAAGAAGCTAGGCTGACCGCCGGCGTCGGCCGCACCAGCCGGACGCGCGCCCGCGCCATTGCCCTGTCGGCGATCCGCGAGACCTATGAGGAGGCCGGCCTGCTGATCGGCCGGAAAGGTGCCTTCGCGACGACCAAACGCGATTGGCAGGGTTTTGCCGAGCACGGCGTAAGGCCCTCTCTGGAAGCGCTGCGCTTTATCGCGCGCGCCATCACGCCGCCAAACCGGGTGCGGCGCTTCGATACGCGCTTCTTCAGCGCCTGGCGCGAAGATGTCGCCGTGGAGCTGCCGGACGGCGGTCCGACCAACGAGTTGGAAGAACTTGTCTGGCTGCCGCTCGCCAAGGCCGGGCAGGCCGATATTCCCGACATCACCAGGGCTATCCTCGAGGAGCTGGAAAAGCGGCTCGTCGATGATCCGCTGCTGCGCCCCGGTGGTTCCGTGCCGTTCTACCGGCTTGTCGGCAATCGCTTCGTTCGCGAAATTCTGTAGAGCATAGAGCATTCACATCCCATGACAGTCGATACCCAGCAAGACGTCGAGGAACGCGTACATTGGCTGCCGATGATCGCGGCGATCTCGTCGATCAGCGTCGTCGGCATCGCCATCGGCCTCGGCATGCCGCTGCTCAGCGTCATCCTCGAAACCCGCGGCCATTCGGCGTCGATGATCGGCTTCAACACCGCTGTCGCCGGCCTCGCCTCGATCGTCGGCGCACCGCTCGCCACCCCGCTCGCCATGCGGTTCGGCGTCGCCCGGACGATGCTCGCCATGATCGCCACGGGAGTGCTGGCCTTTGTCGGCTTCCACTTCGCGCCGGACTTCTGGATGTGGTTTCCGCTGCGCGTCCTGCTGCACATCGCCCTGACGGTGCTGTTCATCCTGTCGGAATTCTGGATCAGCACATCGGCGCCGCCTCACCGGCGCGGCCTTGTCCTCGGCATCTACGCCACCGTGCTGTCGCTCGGCTTTGCCGCCGGTCCGTGGCTGTTCGCCCATCTCGGCAGCACCGGCTTCCTGCCCTTCGGCGTCATCATGGCGCTGGTGACGCTGGCCGCCATTCCAGTTCTGGCGGCACGCAACGAGAGCCCGACGATCGTCTCCAATGGCGAAACCAGTAACTTCCTGCGCTACATCTGGTTGGTGCCGACGGCGACCGCCGCGGTGTTGGTGTTCGGTGCGGTCGAGACCGGCGGCTTTGCGCTGTTCCCGGTTTATGGCAATCGCATCGGCTACTCCGAGGCCAACGCCGCCCTCCTGCTCACCATGATCGGCCTCGGCAACGTGCTGTTGCAGATCCCGCTCGGCATGATCAGCGACCGTGTCAGCGACCGCCGCTATCTGCTTCTGGCTTGTGCAACCATCGGCCTTGCCGGCACCATCTTCATGCCGCACTTCGCGCAGAATTGGCACCTGATGGCGGCGCTTCTGTTCGTCTGGGGCGGCGTGGTCGCGGCCATGTACACGATCGGGCTGGCCCATCTCGGCTCGCAGCTTTCCGGCCACGACCTGGCCTCGGCCAACGCTGCCTTCGTGCTCTGCTACGGTGTCGGCATGGTGCTCGGCCCGCAGGCGATCGGCATCGGCATGGACCTTTTCGGACCCTCGGGCTTCGGCTGGGCGCTCGGCATGTTCTTCGCCTTCTATATCGCGCTGGTCGGCGCGAGGCTCGTCCGAAAAATCCTGTAGAAAGACCGATCGATGCCTCATGTGGCGCGAGGCTGCTGACATAACCGTGTCAGCAGTACTTGGATAGATTGTCAGCAACACGCCACGAATTTGAGGATGCCATCATGATCGACTCCGGGTTCGAAACGAAATCGGTGCGGATGGAATTGCTGCTGCTTGTGACCTTTCAAGCACCGGTCGGCGATGTCGACCGCATCATGGAATCGGTGGTTGCGATCGCCCCGCTGACCATGGGCAAATACGACAGCAATGCCTACCAGTCGGCGCATGGCATCGAGCGCTACCGGCCGCTCGAAGGCGCGGCCGCCGGCGCCGAGACGGAATTGCGACGACGGCAGGGTACGGTGGAAGTGTCGTTTGAGCTGCCCGACGATCAAGCGCTGGCCGCCCGCATTGTCGAAGCGATATTCCAGGCCCACAGCTATCAGGAGCCGGTGATCCGCATCCAGCCGATCCTTGCCAGCCGCTCCAAGGGGTTGGACGACCGCTCCAACTTGAACCGCTGGTGGAACACCACGGGAGACTGGAAGAAGGCGGCTCCAGTTAAGGAAGAGGCATAGAATCGGACAGTTCCGCTGCCGACTGGCTCCGGTGCTTGCGACAGCAGCGGGCCTTTCCTTCTCCCCTTGTGGGAGAAGGTGGCCGAGCGAAGCTCGGTCGGATCAGGGGTGTTCCAGCTTGACACTGCCGGCACTCCGTCCAGCACCCCTCAACCGTCTGGGCGCTACGCGCCGATCCACCTTCTCCCACACGGGGAGAAGGAAGAGGCAGCCTCACGGGGTTGACTTTCCGGGCGTGTTCTTTATGTGTCGCGGCAAGTTTCCCGCGTCCGGGTGTTTCCCCGTGCTCCAGCGGCCAAAACTCCACGAACATAACGGACTGATACAATGGCCAAAGCCGCAAACATCAAGATCAAGCTTCTGTCGACCGCCGACACCGGTTTCTTCTACGTGACCAGCAAGAACAGCCGCACCAAGACGGACAAGCTGTCGTTCCGCAAATACGATCCGGTCGCCAAGAAGCACGTCGAGTTCAAGGAAACCAAGATCAAGTAATCTGGTTTCCTGCTTTAAAGCCGAAACGCCGCCCCTGTGGGCGGCGTTTTCGTTTTCAAGGCCTCGAAAAGTCCAAAATTTCCAATGCTTGGCGCAGAGTCTTGATGTCATTTTGAGAATGGGGGCCGGTCGGCGTTTGGCAGCGGTACGAGGAGGCCACTATGTGCCAGCGCCGGCCGGCCGACCCCACGGACCCAGGAGATGCGGCGGACCTGAATCATGGGGTATTCTTCGGATCGACCCGGCGATCTACCCTCGCGCCGGTTCCGTCATTGGTCTGCACATTTGCGCAACAGCCCGTGAAAATCAACAATTTCTTAACCAAGCCGGCGAATCGCTTGCGTTAAGGTAAATTCGTAACCCTTTCGCACTGACTGGATAATCAGGCGTCGGCGCCTGCCTCTGAACTGAGGTCTGTTGAGATTCAAGTCGGGCTGAGCGGAGTCGAAGACAGGCGCGTAAGCGACCAACAGGTGGTTTCCGAAAACCGGAACGGAGCGCACGTTCGGGTACGCCAGTACCGGAAGCGCAGGACACTGCCATTTGCAGGCCAGCTGAATATCAACGGACCTTACGCCGCGTTGGCGACGACGCGGTTGCGGCCGGCGCTCTTGGCTGCGTAGAGCGCGAGGTCGGCGCGTTTCATCAGCCCGGCAACCGTATCCACGCCCTTCAGCACCGACGACACGCCGACGCTGACGGTAACCTCGATCGTCTTGCCGTCATGACCAACGGCAAACGGCATATGGGCGATTTCGGCGCGAATGCGCTCTGCGACCTTTTCGGCGACCGCGCCGTCCGTGTCCGGCATCACCACGACGAATTCCTCGCCACCGAAGCGGCAGGCGAGATCGATGCCGCGCACATTCTTGCGCAGCCGCCGCGCGAATTCGCGCAGCACCTCGTCGCCGCCGTCATGGCCATGTGCGTCGTTGATGGTCTTGAAGCGGTCGAGATCGGTGATCATCATCGACAGCGGCCGTCGCCGCGCCACGGCACGGTCGAACAGCGTCTGCAGGTGACTGTCGAGGTAACGGCGGTTGTGCAATCCCGTCAGGGCGTCGGTCACCGCCATCTCGATGGTCTGGGTGACGCTGGCGCGAAGCTGGTCGTTGTAGCGCTTGCGGCGCACCTGCGTGCGCAGCCGAGCGATCAGCTCCTGCTGGTCGATCGGCCGCATCAGATAGTCGTTGATGCCGAGTTCGAGGCCGCGGACGATGCGCCCCTCCTCACCCTGCTGCGCCAAAAGGATGATCGGCACGAAACGGGTGCGATCGAGCGAACGCAGTTGCGAACAGAGCCTGAGCGGATCGAAATCGGCAAAGGCCGTCGAGATCATCACGCATTCATAGGGCGTCTCGGCGGCCTGGAAGAAGCCGGCATGCGGATCGGTGGCAATGTCGAGGTCGGCGCTGCCGCGCAGCATCTTCTGGACCCGCTCGAAGGAGGATTTGCGCTCGTCGATCAGCAGAACCTTCGGCGTGGTATCTGCGGATGCGAAGTTGCGGCTCAACAGCTCCTCGATGCCGATATTGCGCGTGGTCGAGGCGCGCAGGCGCAGCTCGTCCGTCAACGTCTTCAGCCTGACCAGGCTTTTGACGCGCGTCATCAATTGCAGATCGTTGACCGGCTTGGTCAGAAAATCGTCGGCACCGGCCTCGAGTCCGCGCACCCGGTCCGAAACTTGGTCGAGCGCGGTGATCATGACGACCGGGATGTGCGACGTCGCCGGATCGCTCTTCAGCCGCCGGCACACCTCGAACCCGTCCATATCAGGCATCATCACGTCGAGCAGCACGACGTCGACCTTGCCGTTTTCGCAGGTCTCGATCGCGTCCAGCCCGTTGGTGGCGGTCAGCACCTCGAAATATTCGGCAAGCAGCCGGACCTCGAGCAGCCTTACATTGGCAGGGATGTCGTCGACGACGAGGATCCGTGCGGTCATCTTATAAAGCTCCGGCTCGGCTGGAAGGGCGCATCAGGCGTCGCCCAGGTAGGATTTGATGGTTTCGATGAAACGCGGCACCGAGATCGGCTTGGAAATATAGGCTTCGCAGCCACCCTGGCGGATACGCTCCTCATCGCCCTTCATCGCGAATGCGGTGACGGCAATGACCGGTATGACATGGAGGTCGTCGTCCTCCTTCAGCCATTTGGTCACTTCCAGCCCCGACACTTCGGGCAGTTGGATGTCCATCAAAATGAGGTCCGGCTTGTGCAGTCGCGCCAGATCCAGCGCTTCCAGGCCGTTGCGTGTGCGTACCGTCTCGTAACCGCTCGCTTCGATGAGGTCGCGAAAGAGCTTCATGTTGAGCTCATTATCCTCGACGATCATGACCTTCTTAGGCATCAAATTCCCGTCCCGGCCTGCCTTCCGCGCGAAGGTTGTTGCCGTCATGCGCCCTCGCCGGTACGCACCAAACCCTGCTCGACTCTACGGCAATATAATTGACGAAACGGAAACCGGTTGCCGGAAAAGCTTCGGATTTCACCTCGAACACCGCATTGCAGAGCTAGATGGCTTGCCGCAGGCGACGCTTGCGATTACTGCCAAAAAGAGACTCATTCCACCGCGCAAGAAGGTAGTGATGGCAAACGCAGCGTCAATGCGCGAGGAAGCGGAAACCATTGCCGTGAAGGCATTGGGCTTCGTCGCCGCCGATCCGGAACTTCTGCCCCGTTTCCTGGCGATCACCGGCATTGAGGCGCATTCCATCCGCCAGGCCGCCGGCGAGCCGGGATTCCTGGCCGGCGTGCTGCAGTTCATCCTCGCCCACGAGCCGACGCTCATGCGTTTCGCGGAGGAAACCGGCACGCCGCCGGCTTCCGTCGGCAAGGCGCTGCGGGCGCTGCCGCTTGGCGACGACGACCATGAACATTCGATATGAGCGACGATCGGATCGCGAAAACGCCTACGGCGTCGTTTCTTCTTCGCTGTCGTCGCCTTCATCATTCGCAACCGGATCGGCCGGCTTCACCATGACACCATTGACCGTGACCGAACCGTCCGGCTTGCCGTTGACGACCCATTCGATGCGGCCGTCCGGCAGCGTCTTGCCGAATCCCTTGATCGCAAGCGCCACCGGCACATATTGCGCGGCTTCCGCCTCCGACTTCGCCGCCGCCTGCAGGCTTTCCACAATTCTGTCGTAGCCTGCGATATCGATCGTCACATTTGCCTCCGGCTTCATGCCGGGGAACGTCATCTCGCCTTCCATCGCGATTTCCATGTCGCCGTTCTTCACGGTGCTGTGGCCGATGACAAATTTCGGCGTCTTGGCCATGAAATCAGCTTTGATCTGATCGCCAAAGTCCGCCGGCAGCGGCGGATTCTTGTTTAGATCAAAGGCTTCGATCGCCTTTTTCGCCATGCTGTCGAGATCGATGTT
The DNA here is from genome assembly GCF_024707545.1 of Mesorhizobium onobrychidis. Classification (NCBI taxonomy): domain Bacteria; kingdom Pseudomonadati; phylum Pseudomonadota; class Alphaproteobacteria; order Hyphomicrobiales; family Phyllobacteriaceae; genus Mesorhizobium; species Mesorhizobium onobrychidis. The sequence goes on along the minus strand of NZ_CP062229.1, from coordinate 4,018,719 downwards.
GGCGCCGCCGAAATTCAGATTGATGTCGGTGGGCAGCAACGCCGTACCCCAGGCGGGCACAAGATTCGGAGGGATCGTCAATCCTGCGGCCTTGATCGTATAGTTGACTGCTCCGTTCTGGGCGATGCCGTCGGTCCCGAAGCTGGTGCCGAGCTCCGCCGCACCGAAATGTCCGACCGGGCTTTCGACACTGATATCCTTGAGCCCGTAGCTTCCGTCGATCCGCTCCCACAGCGGCAGCGCGGCGAGCAAAAGCGATTTGAGCTGCGTCTGGTTGGCCTTCAGCTTGGCTTCGTCTTCATTGGCGACGGCAAATGCCAGCAGATCGAGAAACGGCTTTGTCCGCACGCCCTTGCCGGTCGCATTCACCGACAGTTCTGGCGATTTGATCGTGAGCGGGAATTTCAGCCCGCTTTTGGGGTCGTCAAAATCAAGCGCTTCGGCAAAATCGGCGACCGTCTGCATCGCGGTGAAATCCACGCCGCCATTCGCAGCTTTGGTTGCGTTCATGGTGGCAGTACCGGCGCCGGCGCTCACCTTGGCGCGCTGCATGGCGTCCTGGGAATTGATCGTCATGCCGGCCATCGACTGTGTTGCACTGGTGAAAGCTGCCAGTTCGGGATCGTAGACGCCGGTGAACTTGCTGTCTTTGATCGAGAACTGCATGCTCTGCGGGCCTTCCGGCCCCTTGAACTCGAAGGACCCGCTTGGCGACACATCCGCCGAGACGCTCCATGTCCCGTTGCTGCTTGGCTTGACGAGCAATGCGTAGGGGCTGAAGTCGAACTTGAAGGAATGCTGCGCCGCCAGCAGGTCCACGACAGGTTTGACGTCGACGGCGAGTTTGTAGGCGTCGCCTTCCACCGAAACCTTCAGGAGACCGCTCGCCTGCTTGCCGATATAGCGGGACAGATTTTCGGAGAGCTGCTTCGCACCCTCGCTGTCAACGGTCTGGCCGAAGGCGGGCGCGCTGAGCGCGAGAACAAAGACGGCTGGCAGAACGCGGTTCACGCAGAATCTCCGTTGCTATTCTTGTGGTAGAAAACTCCAGAGGTCACCGTAAGCAGAAACGGGCGAGGTGCAATCCCTCCTTGGGCGCCAGAAGCCGATCCGTAGTGATCCTTCGCGCCGGCATCAACAGTGGAGCATCACGTCGCCTTCTTCGCCGTGACGACGCAAGCGGCCCGGGCATTGAGCAGGCGCCAGCCGAAGACGGCATCCTTGCCCGGCGCGCCGAGATCTTCCGCCGACTTGCCGAGCGCGTCGTGAATGTCGGCTGCGGTGGCGTTGCTGTTTGCCGATTTTATCAACGCCGCTGCGGCGGCAACAAACGGCGCCGCGAAGGAGGTGCTGGTCTTCGGCCGTCAGGCGAACTCAGCCCAGTCGCTACGATCTGGTCCGGCGCCTGCAACGGCAAAGGGACGGCGGGCTGCGAATCGACTGGCGGCAATTTGCGGAACCAGTCCGGCAGGACCGTCTTGGCCGCCACCGGCGGCGCGATGACGCCATGGTCTTCCGGCGGACAGACAAACCGGATCGAGCGAGTGGTCTGGGAAAAATGAAACATCGATAGCCTCCATGGAAAAATCCGAGGAGGAACGGGCCGCAGGCGGATTTATTCCTGCTGGATGTCAACCGTCTGATTATGCAGGCCGGCTACGAGATTTGGCCGCCGCCGAGCGACCGCCGCGGCAGCGGCGCGCACAGCAGCACTGGTTAAAGCACCAATCGCATCAGCGGTCGGCCCGCCTTGCGCTCGACCAGCCTCTCGAAGCCGGCTTTCTCGAAGACCCGCGACGAGCCGACGAACAGCCCGATCGAACGCGAATCTTTCGACAGGTCGATCGGACACGCCTCGACCAGCCGCGCGCCATTCTGGCGAGCAAACTCGATGCCGCCTTCGACCAGCCGGTGCGTCACGCCCCTGCCGCGCGCCTTGACGCGGATGAAGAAGCAAGAGATCGCCCAGACGCCCGGATCCGTGGCGTCGGCAGGATCGACCGGCGCCGACCCCCTGCCCTTATTGTTCCATTCGGGCACGTCGGCGCGCGGGCCGATCTGCATCCAGCCGACCGCCTTGCCATCCTCGAACGCCAGCAGGCCCGGTGGTGGCCCGGCCTCGATCCGCGCCTTGATGTGGTCCTTGTTGCGCTCCCGGTCGCTGGCGCGGCGCGCTGCCGGCGACAGCCGGAAATGTGTGCACCAGCAGCCGTAGCAGGCGCCTTGCTTACCGAAAAGATCTTCGAAATCAGCCCAAAGCTCAGGCACCAGCGGCGCTATGGTCGTATTCATGAGCTCTCTCCCGGCCCACCGCCTTGTCGTGGCGTCCGTCCTGACGTACCATTGCCTTTGTTCTCTTTATGTTCGCAGCGATGGCGGCTCCTGTCAACAATCCCGATCACGGTTTTTGCCGCGACTGTCTGACCTTTCAGCGCGGCGAGGCACGGCGCTGCGAACGCTGCGGCAGTCCACGACTTGCCCACCATCCGGAGCTCTATCGGCTGCATCTCGCCCATATCGATTGCGACGCGTTTTATGCGGCGGTCGAAAAGCGCGACAACCCGGCGCTGAAGGACCGGCCGTTGATCATCGGCGGCGGCAAGCGCGGCGTCGTCTCCACCGCTTGCTACATCGCGCGCATCCACGGGGTGCGCTCGGCGATGCCGATGTTCAAGGCGCTCGAAGCCTGTCCGGAAGCGGTCGTCATCCCGCCGGACATGGAAAAATACGCACGCGTCGGCCGCGAGGTGCGCGCCATGATGCAGGCGCTGACGCCGCTGGTCGAGCCGATCTCGATCGACGAAGCGTTTCTGGACCTTGCCGGCACTGAGCGCCTGCATGGCTTGCCGCCGGCGGTGGTGCTCGCACGCTTCGCGCTGGGCGTGGAGAAAGAGATCGGCATCACCGTTTCATCAGGCCTGTCCTACTGCAAGTTCCTGGCCAAGGTGGCGTCGGACTTTCGCAAGCCACGCGGCTTTTCGGTGATCGGCGAGGCCGAGGCGACTGGCTTTCTGGCCGAGCAGCCGGTGACGCTGATCTGGGGCGTGGGAAAAGCCTTCACCGCCACGCTTGAACGGGACGGCATCCGCACGATCGGCCAGTTGCAGCGCATGGAGCGCGGCGACCTGATGCGCCGCTACGGCGTGATGGGCGACCGCCTCTACCATCTTTCACGCGGCGAGGACGAGCGCCGCGTCCATCCCGACCAGGACGCAAAGAGCGTATCGGCAGAGACCACCTTCGACATCGACATTGATTCCCTGGATGAATTGGTTTCAGTGCTGAGGGCGCTGTCGGAAAAAGTCTCGGGACGGCTGAAGAAATCCGGCATCGCCGGGCGCACCGTCGTGCTGAAGCTGAAGACCCAGGATTTCAAGACCCGCACGCGCAATCTCCAACTCGGCGACCCGACACGGCTGGCCGACCGCATTTTTTCGACCGGGCTCGAGCTGCTGCGCAAGGAAGCGGATGGCACAAGATACCGCCTGCTCGGCATCGGTGTCAGCGATCTCTCGAATGACGAAAAGGCCGATCCGCCCGACCTCGTCGATATCCAGTCGCGCAAGCGCGCCATGGCCGAAGGCGCCATCGACACGCTGCGCGACAAGTTCGGCCGCAGGGCGGTGGAGACCGGCTACACCTTCGGCAAGGGCCGCAACGCCCACCCGCCCGAGCCGATCGAGGACTGAGCATGACCCCGAAAAGTGGAATCCGTTTTTCGGAAAAGATCATGCTCGAACAAAAAAGATAGACCGTACCGTCAGATGCGTTGCAGATCGATCCGGCTGGTCACCACGCTCTCGCCGGTTTTCGGGTCGACGTCGGTAACGGTCAGCCGCATGCCGTCCTCGCCGTTCTTCTCGACCGTCATTTGCGCCTTGCGATCGCCGTTGACCTCCTTGGCCCAACGGATGCCGAGATTGATGGCATTGCCCGAACGGCTGCCGCTGAGCTGTGCCGGCCCGGTGCGGGATCCGACATAGGTGCCACTGTACTTCGCCCAGCTGGACTTCAGATCGGCACTGATGGCGCGTGTCACCACGACAAGGCCGCGGCATTTGCCATCCAGCGACAAGGAGGTCGACGTCGCGTCAGAATTGAAGCGGCAGGAGACATTCACCGTCGGCGCCTCGGTGGTTACCTTGACGGTGCCCTTGCCGGCGAAATTCCCCCGGAACGAACGGAGAAAATCGGCCTCGTCGGCATGAGCCGCGCCGGCCGCAGCCGCCAGGCAGGCGGCAAGTGCAAATCGTGCGAATGATTTCATGGGATCTCTCCTCGTTGATATCGGAACGACGATGTTTCCAACGAATTGGCTGTTGGACCAACGCCCGCCGTGACGGCAGGTTCCGCCCTCAGCATGACCGCTTTTCAACGTGCCGCCTCTGGCCCAGCCGAATGCGTCGATTAGCGGTTGCGATGAAAGTCTCGGCTTGCGACATAGCGTGCATGGCACCCTCACCGTCGATCCCCAAGGCCGCGTTCTGGATGGCGCTGTCGATCGCGTCGTTTCTGACGATGTCGGTCGCCGGCCGCGCCACGACAGCCGAGCTCAACGTCTTCCAGGTGCTGGAACTGCGCTCGGTGATCGGCCTTTTCATCCTCCTGCCGCTGGTGATGATATCAGGCGGTTTCGCGGCGATGCGCACCAAACGCCCCTTGGCCCATATCGCCCGCAATGTCGTCCATTTTGTCGGCCAGGCAGCATGGCTCTACGCCTTGACGCTGATTCCGCTGGCCGTGCTGATCTCCATCGAATTCACGACGCCGATCTGGACGGCCATTCTGGCGGTCGGCTTTCTTGGTGAAAGACTAAGCCGGCCCAGACTTGCGGCCATCGTGCTCGGGCTGATCGGCGTGCTGATCATCGTCCGTCCGGGCGTCGGCTCCGTCGATCCGGGACATGTTGTCGTGCTGGGTGCTGCGGTCTGCTTCGGTATATCTGTGGTCCTGGTCAAATCGCTGACGCGGACGGACAGCGTCGTGTCCATCATCTTCTGGATGCTGGTCATCCAGTCCGTGCTCGGCCTTGTCCCGGCGCTCTACGAATGGCGCAACCCGCCGCTCGAACTGTGGCCGTGGCTCCTGCTGATCGCCTTCACCGGCATGTCGTCGCATTTCTGCATGGCCCGCGCGCTCGCCTATGCCGACGCGACCGTCATCTCGCCGATGGACTTTTTGCGCGTGCCGCTGTCGGCGCTGATCGGCTGGCTGCTGTATCAGGAGCAGATCGACGCTTTCACCGCCGGCGGAGCCTTGCTGATCCTGCTGGGCAATCTGCTCAATCTGCAGAAAAAAGCGACCAAACCTGCGGAAGTGGCAGCGTCTTAGCATTTTGCAGCCAAACGTCTTCGTTTGGCGTCCGACAAAATGCGTTAAAGCAAAGAGTTAGAGCGCGGTTTTGATTCCACCAAAACCGCGCTCTAGCCTCGCATTTCAGTCGCCTTCGTCGGGGATGTTGAGGAGATGCCCGCAGGCCTTGCAGTGGACGGCGTCGGGTTCGTGCCGCTGAAGTCCGCATTGGGGCAAGGAAAAAAACACCTTGGCGGGGCGGAAGAGCGCCTGCGCCAGCCTGACGAACAGCGATATGCCGATGATCATAGTGACGATCGCGGTGAGCTTGCCGGCGATACCCGGCAGGACGATGTCGCCGAAGCCGGTCGTTGTCACCGTGGCGACGGTGAAATAAAGCGCGTCGACATAGCCTTCGAGACCGGCCCCGGTGCTGAAAAAGAAGGTGTAGACGAAGCCGGTGATGACAAGGAGGAATGTCAGGAGATTGATGACTGCATGGCTCGCCTCGCGCCATTTTTTGAGCCCGCGCATCTCGAAAAACCGCCACAGCGCGCCGCTGCGTGACAGCGACCACAGCCGCAATATGCGCAGAAAACCTAGGTTGGCCAGCGCCGAAGGCATCAGCAGCGTCAGCAGGATAAAGGCATCGACCCACGACGCCGGCTGTTTCATCAGGCGCAGCATGTCGTTGGAGGCAAGCAGCCGGGCAATCATGTCAGCGGCGACAAGTGCTGCCACAGAATAATCAAGCCAGAGGAAAGAGGACGACTCCT